>NZ_VOLS01000054.1 GCF_007954265.1 Colwellia sp. C1TZA3
ACTAGTTAAAATAGCTCAAGGCTGTGTTGCTCTCACTCCCAATAGCCAGCTATTGCTCAATCGAGCGCCTTACCTTGAATTATTTTTCCTGCGCACAACAAGATCACAAACTTAATGGAACTGGTATAATACCAAGTTGATTAATGACCTACTCATTTTTAACGGTTAAAATAAATAACTACGGTGTTATAAAATTTATAAGGTGAATAACTACTGACTAAATTTTATGCCTTGTATTTAGCCATTTTTCCTCATGAAAAAGGTGATCACTTAATTAATTAAATTGGTATGAATCTAGAACTCAACCTGCTTGCTTTTGTGGGCGCTTGAAATGTTGTAGAAAAATCAGGGCTAGACAGGTGTTTAGCCCTAATGAAAAGTAGCTGAGTATATGACCTCAGCCGTAGTCGATTTTACTTTAATCCAAGCACTTTTTTACCTTGTTTAAAGGTAATATCGACAGGGATTTTTGCCGCTTCTAAACTGGCTAAATCTTTTGCTAAATTAGGCTTAATAACACCACTTTTTGCGACTAATTTATCAACGCCTTCGTAATCACCATTGCCTTGTAGCATTAAAATAAGCTCAGATAGTGAATCAATAGCGGCCGTCATTTTTTCAACATTAACGCTATATAAGCCTTGTTCGTCACGAGAGAAGGCATCATGTTCAGCAAAGTAGTTAAAGCGTACCATATTGGCTTTACCGTGGGCTGAACTTGCACCAAAGCGCACCGAGCGAAATATACCCGTTAAGAATGTCGTGTAGTAGTCTTCTAGCGTACCCTCGCTAATAACATTTTTAGCCAGTAGTTGACGTATCATATAAAGGCCTAGTACATCGGCTTTGCCTTCTTCTAAAGCTGAGGCATGTTCTTTTAATGACTGGCGGACACTGCCTTTGTCATTAATGGTGTTTTTAATACCTAATCCGTGCGCCACTTCATGAAACATAGTGTTGGCGAAAAAGGCGGTAAAGGTGACATTTTTTCGCTGCTCTGGCACAATTAATGTTTCAGCAATAGGGGACATAATAGCGTCAAACTTTGCCCGCATGGCGTTTTTTAACTGCAAACGACGTGTACCTTTTTCCAGTTGTACTTGTTCGTCATTGGGCAAGTTAATTGCAATCGTTTTACCGCCAGCATTTGAATGGCCAGCATAATAAATAACATCATAAGCGTTTAAGTCGGCATCAGAGCCAGGAACCTCGGCTTTATATTCTTTGCTAACGGGCAGGTCTTGTTGTAATTCAGGTAAAAAATTGGCGTATTTTGAAAGCTTTTCACTCCATGACATATCTTTGATCAGTACGTAAGATTCAAAGGCGGCACGATAACCAAAAAGTTGATCTTCATAGGTTTCAATCGGACCTATTACAATATCAATAGGGTTGTTTTTCATGTCCATCCAAGCAAGATCAGATGCTTGAAAGTCATCATTACGTAACGCTGTAGCGCGCATGTTAAGGTAGTTAGAGAATTCTTTATCATCGGCAAAGGTCGCGGCTTTTTCTAAAACAACGGCAATGCGATTAATTTCCTCACTGTAGGCTTCTGAAAAGGCAATAGTGCTTAGTTCACCATTTTCGTTTCTCATTACTAGCGAGTACAAACCATTTTTGTCATCAAAGCTGGCTTTTTCAAATTCTGCTTTGCTCATGTCGGCGGGATAGAACTGAGCGCCAGGGCTTTTTGCTGCGGTATCAGTTAAAAAAGCTTTGTCACCATTTAATCGATCCCAAGGACCATAATTAATACGGGCAAACTCTCTCACTTTATCGTCATTTATTGCAGCTAAAAAACTAGTTTTATCTTGGCCAAAAGCTTGTTGCCAAAATAAATCATCGATTATGTCTGAGGCCTCGATAAGTAGCGATAACATTTTTTTCTGGTTTGTGGATAGGTGCGATAAGTCGGCACTTAATGTCACTGTTTTATAAATATTTAAGCGGTCTTGATATTCAGGTAACAAGCTAACATTTGCAGGCGGTGTTATTGTTTTGTTGTCACCACAAGCGGTTAATGTGCCAGCAATGATCAGCAGTGAAGCGAGTTTTGAAAGTTTCATGTAAGGTTTCTCTTGGTAAATACCGCCTAGAGACTACCAAAATCACTGCTAAGCGCAAGCTCAAACAATAACAAACGCTTGATTTGATGGAATTGTGGGCATAAAAAAACCGGCCAAAGCCGGTTTTTTAATTCTTTACAAAAAATTAAAGCGCTTTAATAGCAGCGTTTAAACGGCTCTTACTACGAGCGGCTTTATTTTTATGAATAAGACCTTTGCTTGCATAACGATCTAAAATCGGTGCAGCAGCAGCAAATTCTGTAGATGCTTTTTCTTTGTCACCGGCTTGGATAGCAGACATTACTTTTTTAAGTAATGTACGCATCATTGAGCGACGGCTTGCATTGTGTTGGCGGCGCGTTTCAGATTGTAATGCGCGCTTCTTAGCAGACTTTGAGTTAGCCAAGGTGAACTCCTAAAATTGAATAAATATTGCCTAAATTTAAGGCGACGAAATATGCCTGTTTTTAACTGGTTTGTCAAATACTTTAGTGCTTTAATTTGACCGTTCGGATAATTACCCGTTTGTATAAATAAAACCAATGGCGTATTCTAAAGTTTTTAGTTAAAAGTTGGAAGTGCTGTTCTCCTATGATTTAACTAATTTGCGATATATTTGCTATTTATATTACTTTTTCAACAAAAAACCTCACTTTTAGATTTAACACTAGTGCATTATCTGGTTGCTGAGTGATTGCTAACAAAACATTAGCGTTAGGGGATTAAAGTCTTGTCTATCAAATTATAAAAGCCGCATAATAGGTAAATGTTGTTTATCATGCGAAAATTTTTTCTGTTTTAATGATTACCCAAGGTTTACATCCGCTCATAATATCAGTGGATAAAATGGCCATGAATGTGTTGAAAAATATTGATTAAATAAGTATGGAATTGAGGTTGACCGGTTGAGTAAAAAATTAATTAAGTCGGGACTTATTGTCAGTGCTATGACATTAATTTCACGTGTGCTTGGCTTAGTGCGAGACGTTGTTATTGCTAGTATTATGGGGGCAGGCGCGTCAGCTGACGTATTCTTCTTTGCTAATAAAATACCTAACTTTTTGCGTCGGCTGTTTGCTGAAGGCGCTTTTGCGCAGGCCTTTGTGCCGGTGTTAAGTGAATATCATACCCTTGATGAAGAGCATGCCACTAACGAAACCCGTAAATTAATTGGCCAAGTTTCAGGCACACTGGGTGTTATTATTACCTTAGTCACCTTATTTGGCATGATAGCGTCGCCATTAATTGTAGCGTTGTTTGGCTTCGGTTGGTTTTTAGATTGGTTAAATGATGGCCCAGCGAGTGAAAAATTTGATCTGGCGAGCACATTATTAAAAATTACCTTTCCTTATTTGTGGTTTGTCAGCTTTACGGCACTATCAGGCGCGATATTAAATACCTATGGTCGTTTTGCTGTCTCAGCCTTTACTCCTGTGTTATTAAATGTTGGCATAATTGCTTGCGCTATTTACTTAGCACCTGTGATGGATAACCCTGCATTTGCACTTGCTTGGGGCGTGTTTTTAGGTGGTTTTATTCAATTTGCTTTTCAGTTGCCCTTTTTATATCGGGCGGGTGCGCTGGTTAAGCCAACATGGTCATGGCATTCTCCTGGCGTAACCAAAATACGGAAATTGATTATTCCAGCACTGTTTGGTGTGTCAGTAACACAAATAAATTTACTGCTCGATACTATTATCGCCAGTATGTTAATCACCGGCTCGATTAGTTGGTTATATTACGCTGACCGACTATTGGAGTTTCCGCTGGGCTTATTCGGTATAGGTATTGCCACGGTGATATTACCTAGCTTGGCTAAATTACATACTAAGAAAGACACTAAAGAATTTAGTGATACTTTAGACTGGGGCATTAGAGTTGTTTCACTATTTGGTTTGCCGGCTCTAGCTGGGTTGATGGTGCTAGCACAGCCTATTATTATGGTACTGTTTATGCGAGGTGAATTTACCCAATACGAAGTTTTGCAAGTCTCTTATGCGTTATTTGCTTACCTTTCAGGCTTATTAAGTTTTATGTTCATTAAAGTCTTAGCACCGGGTTTTTACGCCCGCCAAGACACTAAAACACCAGTGAAAATTGCCATTAAAGCGATGGTGGCTAATATGGTGTTTAATATGATGCTAGCACCATATTTTGGTTATGTTGGTTTAGCCATCGCAACGACTTTATCTGCAACGTTAAATGCACTGATGCTTTATCAGGGGTTAAAAGCGGCTAACGTTTTTCAGTTGTCGGGTAAAACATGGTGGTTTATTACCCGTCTTGTTAGCTCTGCAGGGATAATGGCTTTAGTTGTTTATCAAGTATCCCCTGAATTTGATGTCTGGCTTGCCTATGGCTTTAGCAAACAAGTGACCCAGCTTTTGATCTGCATTACCAGTGGTATAGTGAGCTATTTAATTTGCTTGCTTTTATTAGGCATTCGACTTTCAGATATCAAGATTAGACAACAAAGGCTGAGTTAACCTGATATTTACCCTAAAATAACTCTGCCTAAGGGCTGATTCTTATTGCTGACTACTATATAATTCATCGGCTTTTATTCTTTAATGATTTAGCCAGTAGTAAAGCACTATTGGCAGTAAGGTTTTTTAATTACATGCAATTAACACGTGGCATTCATAACATGCACATTAACGTTGATAACAATCGTCAAGGTTGCGTGTTAACTATTGGCAATTTTGACGGCGTTCACTTAGGGCATAAGCAAGTGATTCTCGCTTTGGTTGAAAAAGCCAGAAAGCTGAACTGCGAAGCTGCCGTATTGGTCTTTGAACCCCAGCCTCAAGAGTTATTTTCACCTGAAACAGCCCCCGCACGATTGTGTCGATTACGTGACAAATATGTCTTATTAAAAAACTTAGGTATAGATAGATTAATTTGTATCAATTTTAATAGGAAATTTGCTAGTCTAACTGCCGAGACATTTATCAAAGAGTTATTAGTTAAACGCTTAGCGATAAAACACTTGATTGTTGGTGATGATTTTCATTTTGGTAAAAACCGTCAAGGTAATTTTTCCATGCTCAAGGCCGCTGGCAAGCAGTTTGACTTCTCAGTAACCGATACTGCAAGCCATAAATTAGCCGGTTGTCGGGTAAGCAGCACAGCAATCAGACAGCTACTAGAAATCGATGATTTAGACGGCGCGAAAACCATGTTAGGGCGGCCCTATTCAATTATCGGCAAAGTTTTTCATGGTGATAAACGCGGCCGTGAAATAGGTTTCCCTACCGCTAATATAAGATTAAAACGCCGGGTTTCTCCTGTTTCAGGGGTTTACGCGGTACAGGTTAAAAGCCCATTTGGTCACCATTATGGTGTTGCAAATATAGGTTCTAGGCCGACAGTTGCGGGTATTAGGCAACAATTAGAAGTACATATATTTGATTTTGATAACGATCTATACGGTGCAATTATTGAGGTAGTTATGCTGAAAAAACTACGAGGTGAACATAAGTTTAGCTCATTAGTTGAGCTCACTGAACAAATTGCTACCGATACTGAACAGGCCCGCACTTTTGTGCAAAATTTAGCTATTACTTAACGACATCGTAACTATAAATCATTGGTAAATGAGTAACAAATTAGCGATACATTAAGAAAATAAAATATAACATCATACTAAGCAAAGCCTAGTGACTACGACAACGGATATTTATTTTAATGAGTGATTATAAGCAAACCCTAAATTTGCCCGCAACTTCTTTTGCCATGAAAGGCAATATGGCAAATCGTGAACCGAATATGCTGAAAGAATGGGCAGAAAAAGATTTATACGGTCAAATTCGTGCCGCTAAACAAGGCAAAAAATCATTTATTTTGCATGACGGCCCCCCGTATGCCAATGGTGATATTCATTTAGGTCACTCTGTTAATAAAATTTTGAAAGACATTATTGTTAAATCAAAAACCTTATCAGATTTCAATGCGCCATACGTGCCAGGTTGGGATTGTCATGGTTTACCGATTGAATTAATGGTAGAGAAAAAAATTGGCAAACCAGGCCATAAGGTTTCTGCTAGTGTTTTTCGTGAAAAGTGTCGTGAGTATGCCGGCAAGCAAATTAATGCCCAACGTGAAGATTTCAAACGTTTAGGTGTGTTTGCTGACTGGGATAAGCCTTATCGTACGATGGATTTTGATACCGAAGCTAATATTATTCGCTCATTGGGTAAAATTGCTGAAAATGGCCATTTACACCAAGGCTTCAAACCTGTGCATTGGTGTACAGATTGTGGTTCATCTTTAGCTGAAGCTGAGGTGGAATATCAAGATAAGCAATCTCCCGCTATTGATGTGAAATTTACTCTGGTTGATCAAAGTATTGCTGATAAGTTCATTCATCCAGAAGGTCCTCGTGAAGATCATGTCGGTGAAGGCTCAGTTTCAGTGGTGATTTGGACCACTACACCTTGGACATTACCTGCTAACCGTGCTGTTGCTGTCAATGCTGAGGTAGAATATACCTTGGTACAATGTGCAACAGAGCAAGGCAAAGAACGTTTCATCTTAGCCTCTGATTTAGTGACTGCGTGTATGGAGCGTTTTGGTATTGATAAATACCAAGCCTTAGGCTTTTGTCAAGGTAGCGACTTAGAGCTTGTTGAACTTAAACACCCGTTTTATGATTTCACTGTGCCATTAATTTTAGGCGAACACGTGACTACCGATTCAGGCACAGGTTTAGTGCATACGGCACCAGGCCATGGTGTAGAAGATTTTGTTGTCGGTAAGATATATGATTTAGAAGTGGCAAATCCTGTTGGTGCCAACGGTGTTTATTTAGCAGAGACCCCACTTTTTGCAGGTCAGCATGTTTTTAAAGCCAATGCTAATGTTGTGGAAACGCTAAGAGAACATGGCACATTAGTGCATTACCATGCGATAGAGCATTCTTATCCCCATTGCTGGCGTCACAAAACACCTTTAATTTTTCGTGCGACGCCGCAGTGGTTTATTAGCATGGACAATAAAGGTTTACGTCAAGATTCATTAAAAGAAATTGAAAAAACACGGTGGATCCCTGATTGGGGCCAACGTCGTATTGAATCTATGGTTGAAGGTCGCCCTGATTGGTGTATATCACGTCAACGTACGTGGGGCGTGCCAATGGCATTGTTTATTCATCAAGATACTGGTGCCTTGCACCCTCGCACGATTGAATTAATTGAAAGCGTAGCAAAACTTGTTGAAGAGAAAGGCATTCAAGCATGGTTTGATTTAGAGCCATCAGCGCTTATTGGCGATGATGCTCAAGTATACGTTAAAGTACCTGATACCCTCGATGTTTGGTTTGACTCTGGTACAACCCATTACTCTGTTATTAATGCTCGTGAAGAATTTGACGGTATTGCTGACTTGTACTTAGAAGGCTCGGATCAACATCGTGGTTGGTTTATGTCTTCAATGATCTCTTCTGTCGCGATGAATGGTAAAGCACCCTATAAGCAAGTGCTCACTCATGGCTTTGTCGTTGATGCTAAAGGTCATAAAATGTCTAAATCTTTAGGCAATGTTATCACGCCAAAAGAAATCACCAATACACTAGGTGCCGATATTTTACGCTTATGGACAGCGTCGGTAAACTACACCCAAGAGATCACTGCCGGCGATGAGATATTTAAACGCCAAGCTGATGCTTATCGTCGTATTCGCAATACCTCGCGCTTTTTATTATCAAACTTAAATGGCTTTGACCCAAAAACAGATTTAATTGCTTTTGATGATATGGTCGCACTTGATCGTTGGGCGGTGGATAAAGCGGCACAGTTACAAGCAGATATTATTGCGGCTTATGACGAATATGAATTTCATTTGGTCGTGCACAAGTTAATGAACTTTTGTACAACAGAATTGGGTGGTTTTTACTTAGATATTATTAAAGACCGCCAATACACCGCTAAAGAAGACAGTGTAGCTCGTCGTTCTTGTCAAACAGCGATGTATTTAATCGCTGAAGCGATGACAAGATGGATGGCACCCATTTTATCTTTTACGGCACAAGAAATTTGGCAAGCGCTGCCAACAGCATCAGGTGAATCTCGTGAAGAGTTCGTTTTTACCGGTGTTTGGTTTGACGGTTTACCAAAAGTTTCAACGGCCAGCGTTTTAAATAATGATTACTGGAACGAGTTGTTATTAATGCGCACAGAAGTGAATAAAGCGCTAGAAAATGCCCGTAAAGAAAAGCAAGTAGGTAAGGCGCTTGAAGCCGCTGTGACATTATATGCTACCAGTGTGCTGGCAGAAAAGTTACAGCAATTAGGCGAAGAATTACGTTTTGTATTAATTACCTCTAAAGCCGTGGTTGAAATTGTTGAGAGTGCACCAGCAGATACTTTAGCCACTGAAGTTGAAGGTTTATGGCTAACCGTTGCCCCAGCACAAGGTGTTAAATGTGAGCGCTGTTGGCATGTTACACAAGACATTGGTCAAGACGAGCAGCACCCAGAACTTTGTGGGCGTTGCATCAGCAATGTAGAAGGTGACGGTGAAGTTCGTCAATTTGCTTAAGCAAAAAATAGGCGAATGATATTGAAACTAAAACGTGTAGTACTTGAGTAAAGTCTGCACGTTTTCTCGTTATTAATATAGTCAAGAATCGCGCCTCAAACGCGAGCAATATAAGAGAGTTTATTGTGCTATGAAAAAGTTATTTACCGAAACAGGGCTACGTTGGTTATGGTTAACCTTGATTTTTTTAGTGGCTGATCAAGTGACAAAACAACTAGTCGTCAGTAATATGGATTTATATCAATCAATCGATATTTTGTCTTTTTTTAACTTAACTTATGTCCATAACCTTGGTGCGGCATTTAGTTTTCTTGCCGATCAAGGTGGCTGGCAACGTTGGTTTTTCACGGCGATCGCTGCCATTGCCAGTATTGTTTTTATTGTTTGGTTGGCAAAAACACCCAAGCAACAAGCGTTATTATCAGTGGCGTTTGCTTTAATGCTAAGTGGCGCTGTTGGCAACCTGATTGACCGTGTGCTATTTGGTTATGTTATCGACTTTCTCGACTTTTATGGCTTTGGCTATCATTTTCCGGCCTTCAACATCGCCGACTCCATGATCTTTATTGGTGCTGCGCTGATGATTTTTGATTCATTTAAAAATGATGAATCGAGTAAAAAAACACAAGATATTAATACTTAAAGAGATATTTATATGACAAATTTAATAACAGCTTCTTCACAAATTATCGCGCATATCACTATGAAGTTATCTGACGGCTCTGCGGCAGATAGCACTAAGGTTAATAAAAAGCCAGCAAAAATCATTATGGGTGATACCAGTATTTCACCGGCATTTGAGGCGCAACTTACTGGCATGTCAGCTGGCGAGAGTAAAGAATTTACTTTAGCCGCTGTTGATGCATTTGGTGAGCCCTTACCTGAAAATATTCATTATATGGATATTAGTAAGTTTAGTGCAGACGCACCCGCAAAAGTAGGTAATATCATTACTTTTAGTCAACCAGGTGGTGAGCTACCCGGCATGATAAAAGATGTTTCAGGCAGTTCAGTCACTATCGATTTCAATCATCCGCTAGCGGGACAAACAGTCACTTTTGTTATCGACGTTGTTGAAGTTACCTAAGTAAGTAAATAAGTAAATAAGTAAGTAAGTAAATAAGTTCAGTCAGTTAAGCAATAATGAGAATGTTATGGAAATTATTTTAGCTAACCCTCGAGGTTTTTGTGCCGGCGTTGACCGGGCTATTAGTATCGTAGATAGGGCGCTTGATTTATTTGAAGCACCTATTTACGTGCGTCATGAAGTGGTGCATAACAAGTTTGTGGTTAATGGCTTAAAAGAACGTGGTGCGGTATTTGTTGATGAGCTCAACGAAGTACCTGACGACAGTACCGTGATTTTTAGCGCTCATGGTGTGTCAAAAGCCGTGCGCAATGAAGCGAAAAATCGCGGATTAACAGTATTCGACGCCACCTGTCCTTTAGTTACTAAAGTCCACATGGAAGTATCACGTACGAGTCGAAAAGATATTGAATGTATTCTTATCGGCCATGCGGGTCACCCAGAAGTTGAAGGCACTATGGGGCAATATGAAAGCACTCAAGGTGGTATCTATTTAGTTGAATCGACTGAAGATGTGGCAACACTTGAAATAAAAAATCCAGAAAAACTTTATTATTGCAGCCAAACGACATTATCTGTTGATGATACCAGTGACGTTATTGACGCCTTAAGAATTAAGTTTCCTTTGATTCAAGGGCCACGTAAAGATGACATTTGTTATGCGACACAAAATCGTCAAGACGCGGTACGTTCTATCGCAGAACACGTACAACTAATGCTGGTGGTTGGCGCTAAAAACAGCTCTAACTCTAATCGCTTGCGAGAGTTAGCGGAGAAAATAGGGACCACATCATATTTAATTGATACAGCCGCTGATATTGATGTTTCATGGTTAGATGGTATTGAAAAAGTGGGGGTTACAGCAGGAGCTTCAGCGCCAGCAATCTTAGTTAAGCAAGTTATAGAGGCGCTTAAATCTCTTGGTGGTAAAGAGGTTATTGAATACCCAGGCAGAGCAGAGAATACTGTATTTGCGGTACCGATAGAATTGCGTTAATCTTAAAGTATATTATTTGCAGTGGTAACGTGTAGAGATTTTTACTTGTTTTTGCTTAAATTTCACCTACATTTTACTGACTTTTTTAATTCCAATGATCATTTATGATGTTAAGTTTGCATTTATGAGCCGTGCAGTGTTTAAAAACAAGGAAAAATACTCGTAACATAATTTAAGGCATGGGTTAATGCAGTTCACCAGTGTGATTTTTAACACATATGATGGTTTAATTAGTAGTGATTTCCCCGATCTCTATTTGCGCATTTCTTCGTGTAAAACCATCTATTTCAGTCGGTTAAGTTTTTCAACCATAGTAAAGACATCTGTTGTTTGCTTATTCTTATTTAAAGGGAGATTAAATATTGAGTAATTCATTTTCTCGTTTCTCACATCAAAAGCTTTCTTTAAGTAACGGCATGACATTTATTGAAGTGTTAGTCGCTGTTTTTATTTTAGTGACAGGTATTTTAGGTGCAGTAGCCATGCAAGCTTCGGCTAAAAAAGGTAGCTTTGATGCTATGCAACGCTCGGTTGCGTCCGCATTAGCGCAAGATATTGTCGAGCGTATGCGCAGTAATAATGCCACTATATTAGCTGAATATGCTGCTACCAATTACGGCGAAACACTTAATTCATTGCCAGCTAATCGTTGTTATAAGCTTGCTAGCCTCTGTACACCAGCAGAAATGGTGATTAATGATCAATACGAATGGGAAATGTCGCTTATGGGCGCTGATGTTGTTAATGACGGTAATAATCGAGCGGGCCTAACGGGCGTTAGAGGATGTATAAGTCAAGCATTGAATGCCGTAACTGTAGTCGTTAGCTGGGAAGGGCGTACAGACATAGCTGACGCCAAAAAAGACAGTTGTGGTAAAGCTGGCGCCAAAAGGCGACAAGTTATTGTTAAGGCATTTATAAATTAATATGAATAATCAACGTGGTTATACCTTAATAGAAATATTTATCTCCTTAGCTGTTGGCTTAGCACTTTTTGCCGGCGTACTCAGTGTTTTTGTTGGCATGAAAACGACGACACAAGAAACAGCAACTTATGGTGAGTTACAAGAAAATGGCCGTTTTGCCCTAAGTGTTCTTAGTGATGATTTACTCAGACAAAATTTTTGGGGTGATTACAGTGGCACGTTAGACCGTTCAATGTTAACTGCATCACCAGGTGCCGCACCAGGCAACGAATGTGTGGGCGAAGGTTTAAATAATGGCACTTTTCCAAATACGGCCGGGCATTTTAGAACGCTTTGGGGGAAAACAGTAACAAATAGTTCCCTTATGGGCTGTATTGATGATGCAAAAATAACGTCTGACATTATTCAAATAAAACGGGCTATTTCTCAACCTTTGGCAGCAAGCACTAGCAATAATTACTATATTATTTCAAACGCAAGTGAAGCAAAAATATTTACTGGTAGCAATATACCAACGGTCTCAAATAGCCAAGTTTGGGAGTACCAGCATCATATTTATTACATTAGGGAAGAAGCCCAAGGCAATAATACTGTGCCCAGCTTAATGCAAGGGCGCTTAACAACCAACATGGCTTTTGACCCTATCATTGATGGTATTGAAATGATCCGTTTTATGTATGGCATCGACACTGACGCTCCAGGTAGTGCAGGATACGGCATTGTTGATACCTTTCTATCCGCAGATGAACGTACCGCTCTTGCGGCAGATAACATGACCTCAACCCAATGGGATAATGGTAGTAATAATAGAATTTTGGCCGTACGTATTTATGTGCTGGCGCGCAGCATTCTTCCCGATAACAAATATACTAATACTAATACCTATAATTTAGGCGATTTTCCTGTGACTTTTGATGATAATTATCGTCGATTATTATTTAACTCTACAGTAACTTTATACAATGCCGGAGTCGACTCATGGTAAGCGAAAAAATTTACCCTCACCATCTGACAGTTAATACTCGTTCATTGAGTGGTCAAAAAGGTGTGGTATTGATCGTGGCTTTGGTATTTCTTATTGCCTTAACCGCCGTTGCTGGGGCCTTGATGCAAAATTCCACCTCAGATATGAAAATGTCAGGTGCTAGCGAAGAAAAAGTGGTTGCTACACAAGAAGCAATCAGTGCTAGTGACGAGGTCATTTTTCGACAAGTTAATGCTAACTCAGGAAACAATAAATTTGCTTCTGCTATCGTACGATTTCAAGACGAGAGTTTTCGTAACGTTACAGGTAGTTTAAATATTACCAATACCAGTAGTGATACCACAGCCAAGGTTAATGTTGCCAATAATGATCTTGAGCTAGAAGCTGATTGCCCCCACTCAAAATCGGCTTCTTCAGTGCAAATATTTACTTGTAATGTATTACGCGTGCAAGTGGTGCGAAAATATGGACGAAAAAACACCAATGAAGTTGAAGTAAATACCGGGGTTGTTCAGCAGCTTTTACGATGAATTTATAGGTGTTTAAGTTAAATACAGGAGTTAACAACGTGAAAAGATTTTTTGCCATAAGCCTATTAGTATTAACATCAACCCTATCATATAGTGAAGATATTGAGTTGTACGTTAACGAAACGGTTAAAGTCGCGGCCTCAAAAACACAAGTGCTTATTATTCTTGATGATTCTGGTAGTATGAATACAGAAGAAACTGTTAAAATTAGATATAATCCAGCCGAGGACTATCCTGCAATCCCCGAGAGGGAAAAGTTTTCAAGCGAACATTTATATTATAACAAGGGTGATGAGATACCTAAGCCTGATACTTCCTCTGAAAAGAGGCGTTTTTTAGCGTCTTTAAATGGTTGTAGTAGTGCTAAATCTTCATTAGCGAACAACGGTTTTTATACCACTCATATTCGACAATATCAATTTACAGATAATACTGGTCAATGGGAAAACCTTTCAGATAATAACGGTTCTAATATAAGCGTATTAGATTGTGAAGATGATGTCTTAAATAGTAATACAAATAATGCCGATGGTTTTGAACCAGGTTTCCCCGCCAACTCTCTAGGTGATAAAAATAATCCCGAGTATTTTACCGATGATATAGACAGCTCAGATGTCGTTTGGAGCGGTAAATTAGTGACGTTGTATACTGAAAATTATTTACGTTGGTATTACGGTAATAATACTCAAGAAGAACAGCGAAGCAGAATGGAGATGGCAAAAGAAAGTATCAATGATGTCATTACCTCTGCACCGTCGATTGATTTTGGTCTGCAAGTTTTTAACTTTAATTATGGTGATAACTCAAATAGTGGCAACGGCGGTCGTATCGTAGCGGGTATTAAAGAACTGACTGATAATAATAGAAATAAGCTGTTAAATATGGTTAACAACGAAATTGTTGCAAATGGTAGTACACCATTATGTGAAACTTTATATGAAGCATCACGCTATTTTTCTGGTGCTGAGGTTTACTATGGTGATGATGACATTAATGTTGATAGTTATAATTACACAAAAAACACCCCTCCTAGAGACCTTTCAATTGAATCATCAAGTCAATATATTTCGCCTTTTTCAAGCTGTAGCGATAAAATTTACGTTATTTTAATTACTGATGGTCAACCGCAATTTGATCATCACGCTGATAGTCGTGTTGAAGCTTTGTCTGCGGTTGAGGATGGCACAACGTTTAATTTCACCGGTAGTAAATTTGAAGGCAATTATCTTGCTGGTTTAGCCGAATGGATGAGTAATAGAGACCTTAATACCGAGTTAACTGGTAAGCAGACAGCAGATATTTACACTATTGGTTTTAGTGCGGGTGCGGATGATGCGGCACCATTACTAAAAGAAACTGCAGATCTTGGTGGTGGAAAATATTTTCGTGCAACAGATAGTGCCCAGTTAACTGCTGCTTTGGTTGGTGCCTTGGAAGATTTAGAACCTAGCAATGACAGTTTAACGTCAGCATCTGTTGCTGCTAATAACTTTGACAGAACTGAAACATTAAATTCTGTATATTATGCGATGTTTCAACCTGAAAATGGGCCGCGTTGGCAAGGTAACCTTAAAAAGTATAAAGTCGTTAGTAGCAATCAAGTCGGTAAACACGGCAATTCAGCACTGGATCTTAATAGCGGTCAATTCTCTAAGGATGTTACAAGCTTTTGGTCAGCAGATAACGCCAAAGATGGTGCTGTTGTAACAAAAGGTGGCGTAGCTGAAATGTTACGCAATAAAACTAACCGATCAGTTTATAGTGATATTGGCAGCGGTGATGCTTTAGCCTTGTTAACACAGACTCAAGCTGAAACATCATTTGGTGGCAGTGCTGAACTTGCAACAGCATTAGATGTTAATGAGGATGAGGTTGGCACTTATTTACGTTGGGCAAGGGGAGAGAATGTCGATAATATTAAATTAGCGGATGACTCCATACCCACAATGCGCCCAGATATTTTTGGTGATCCATTGCACTCTAAGCCGTTAGTGGTTAATTATGGCGATAGCATTCGAATTATTATTGGCACTAATGCCGGTGCACTTCATATGTTTGAGGATAAAGGCGATTCTGTTGATGAAAGTTGGGCCTTTATGCCAAAAGAATTTTTTAAAAATATTAAACCATTAAGAGAAAACTATTCAACAGCAGGGAAAGTTTATGGTGTCGATGGCAATATAACCTCATACGTAAAAGATGAGAATGGTGACGGTGTCATAAATGGTACCGATAAAGTGTGGATATTTTTTGGTTTACGACGTGGTGGAACCTCATATTATGCACTAGACATTAGTGATCCAAATTCCCCAAGTAAACTGTGGCACATTGATGCCTCAACCACAGGATTTGGCCGTTTAGGGCAATCATGGTCTCAACCCAAACTTGGTTATTCTAAGCTAAATATTTTAGGCTCTGGTAATAGTGCGGTTGCGGCGCCAGTACTGTTTTTCGGTGGTGGTTATGATGTGGTAAACGATTCTAAGACACCAACAGATGCTGATGTTCAGGGCAACGCTGTTTATATGACTGATGCTAAAACTGGCGAGTTAAAATGGAGTATGGCTCCTGCTGGTAGTGGTGGTGATACCGTGTTTGCTGGCAAAGACAGTATTCCCTCAAGTATTGCCATATTAGACAGTGATGGCGATGGCTTAATTGATCGATTATACACAGGTGACACGGGAGGCAATGTTTGGCGTGTTGATATGCCTAGTGCAGATCCCGCTGACAGTGATGACCCATGGACGGTCTTTAAGTTAGCGGAGTTAGGCGGAATAACAAATAGCACTGATTTACGCTTTTTTAATGAGCCATCTATCGTTCGTACCTTTATTAGTGAAACAATTCAAACCATAGAAAAAGACGAAGACGATAACGATGTAACAATTACAAGCCATCAAGAAAAACCTTACGACGCGGTACTTATTGGTAGTGGTGACAGATCAAACCCATTAGGTACAGATACTGATGACACATTCTTTATGATTAAAGATCAAGAGATTAAAACTAAGTCGTTTTATAGTGCTATAGAGCCAAAAGCCCCGACAGCACTTTTGAGAGCTAATTTATATGATTATACCAATAACCCTTTTGCACAAACACTGACAACTATAGAGCGTAACGAATTAGCAAGAGATGTTAGCAAAAAATCGGGTTGGTTTATAAACCTTAAAGGCTCAGGTGAAAAAAGTACGGCTGAAGCTATTGTTATCAATGGTGTGGTTTTTTTTACAACCTTTATCCCTCCTAATTTAGATCCCAACGTTGTCTATTGTGAACAACCAAATGGTACCGGACTATTATATGCAGTCGACCTTGCACTAGGCACTGCGGTTTATAACTGGCAGAAAAATGATGATGTGCCAACTGATGATGTACCACCCGACGATGCCGTCAGAAGTGTGAAAGTAAGTGAGCAGTTTTTAGGTGCGCCAACCTTAATTGTTGTACCTGACGCTAACGGCGACACGATTGGCAATATCATTGTTGGCAGAGAGGTAGTCATTACACCTTTCAAGTTGCAGACAATGCGAACATATTTATACATTAAAGAGGGACCATAATGTTAAAAATTAAAGCACTTAATGGCTTTACCTTAGTCGAGCTGTTAATAGCGGTTGCCATTGTTTCGATTCTAGCGGCTGTAGCGCTTCCTTCATATACTGACTTTGTTGCGCGCTCAAATCGCACAGAGGCTCAACGAGAATTACTAAGAATAGCTAATATACAAGAGCAGCTTTATGTTGATACAAGAGCATACACTGATGATATGACAGCGTTAGGACTAGATAATGATCCCTTTATTACTGAAAATTCTTACTACAGTATTGATGCAATACTTGCCAATGAAGGTTTTGTCTTAACGGCGACAGCACTTAAACCACAAAAATCAAATGACAGTAACTGTCCGACGTTATCTGTTAGCAATACTGGAAAAAAATTACCGGTTAACGCCTGTTGGGAGCAATAAAATGAAAAATATAATATTTGTGGTTACTTTACTACTATTGATTAATGTAAATTGCAATGTGGCTGCCGCTAATATAGTTGTAAAAAAGTACAAGGTTGATGTTAAATGTCATATTGAATTAGTTGGCGGTAAGCCGTTGATTTACTTTGCTAGCGTGAAAGAAAGTCGAGTCAATAAACTTGTGGATACTCTAGCTAATCGCAAAGTCCCAACACCTTTTTCTAAAGATAGACAGCAAGTGTATCGGGCATTTGAGTGTGTACTGTTAAAAGCTAAATTTAACTCGGTTAAAGCGAATCAGCTATTTGACGAACAACCTCGTTAATATGCTGTTCGCATAAATAGCCTTGCTTAGCTAAAGTTATTCTATTCTATGATTATGCCCAATAGCTGTTATTGGGCATATTAACTACAAGAAACCTCAGTACCATTTCTATTTTCATCTTTATTGTCATTATCGGTATCAGCAGTAGCATATACTCGACCTGACAGAGAAACTTCAACGCCACGAGATAAATCATTATGACCTTTAGGGCAATAACTGAAATTACTATTGCCACCAGAAACTAAGCGCCCCGTTGGTGCAAAAACAATAAGGTTTTGGCTGAATTCTAAGGTGTCATCGTTGGCTATTTTGCCTTTAACTTTAACCATCTCTTCGTTTGCACTGTCATAAGTATTATTGTTAGCGAAGGTACTGTCACTATTAATAAAGACACTTAATTCACTTTGCCAGTTGCTACTGCAAGTTGTCCCATTTAATGGGCAAAGGGTGACATTTTTACCACTATTGATCGCACTGTTTCTTGCTGTTAATACTAAGCGATGAATTTCGCTTATTTCATTGTCAACTCTTGATTGCACTATAAATTGACTTAAACTAGGGCCAGCAATGGCTGTTAATATACCAATAATAGCAATGCCAATAAGTAACTCAACAATAGTAAAGCCTGTGATTAATTTTTTATTTTGAGATTTTTGGATATATAACTTAGACACAACGACAGCTTTAGTGAAGATTAATGTTTTACTTATAACATTGTTGCTTAAGCGCAGCTAGAGATTTTGTTTAGATCATAGGTGCTAATTACAGTCTTGATATTAGGGATATTAATTTATTTCACTCACTTTTCAAAATGAGTGCCGCACTGCCTTGTTATTTTAGTCTGTAAGCAGCTAATCACTATGTCATAAATGTTGCCTGTTATTAAGTGGAGAAGGTATATATGTCTATCAAATATAACTTAGCTGTGTGTCAGCAATGAAGATTAAAATAATAGCTCTCAACAGAAAGCAGACGAAAATTAATCAATTAAAAACATTTTATTTTAGTCCCTGTGCGCCTGACATGCTTGCCGTTAGTTTTATTGGCTGCGCTAACATAGGCTCTACCTGAATTTCTTACAACAATACCTCGGTTTTTATCATTATGATACTCAGGGCAATAGCTAAAGGTAGCATTTTGTCCCCAGCCCAATAAATGTCCGGTTGGAGCATAGGTTAAACCGATACGTGTTTTGCCATATTGCAGTTTATCTCCCACTTTTATGGCATTTTTTTGAGCGACAAGTTGCTCATTCAGTGCCGGTTCATAGACTTTATTATTGTTAATGTCAGTAAATACACTCAGCTCTTGGTGCCATAAGTTTTTGCATTTACCTTGGCTATTTAATGGGCATAAAGTTACGCTAGTATTATTGCTTAATGCGCTATTTCGAGTGATTAAAATGAGACGATGTAGGGTGAATATTTCATTGTTTACGCGAGTGTAAACAATGAAATTATTTAGGCTAGGAACACCAATCGAAAGCAAAGTTAGCATTATAGCTAGCGCAACCATCGATTCGATAATCGTAAATCCATTATACTTTGACACCACAACCATTCCTTAGTTGAGTAAACATTCAGTACTAGGTATAGTCAAAAATATTGAAATTTTCCAAAATAAATTAGTTAACCTTCATATATTGTCGGGATTCCCAAACGTTTATGCTGCGTTTTCACATAGATAGAAATTATTTTTTCTTCAATTAATTTATCGGTGTTTTTACCTTCTAAAAAATCATCTAATTGGTCATAACTCATGCCTAGTGCATCTTCATCTTTTTTATTTGGCGTCAATTCTTCTAAATCAGCAGTTGGCGCTTTATCAATTAATTGAGCTGGAGCACCTAAACTGCTAGCAAGCTGCTTTACTTGTCGTTTAGATAAGCCAAATAAAGGTGCTAAATCACAGGCCCCGTCACCCCATTTAGTAAAAAAGCCAGTTATATTTTCTGCTGAGTGATCTGTGCCTAGTACTAAAGCGCCTAATATGCCGGCAACATGGTATTGCATTGCCATGCGAGTGCGAGCTTTGACATTACCTTTAGAAAAATCTACTTGTGCGGCATTAGCGGTTAAAAGGTTAGCAGCTTGCAATGCGCTAATGGTTTCAGTATGAATGCCTTCTGTGCCTGCAAAGATATTAGTGGTTAAACTATGGCTAGGTTTTATAAACTCAAGGGCAAGTTGTGCGTCATCTTCATCTGCTTGTATATCAAAGGGAAGTCTTATAGCAATAAACTTATATACCGGTTGGTTTTCAATGCTTTCGTTATTTAAAGCGTCAATAGCGAGTTGTGCTAAGCGCCCGCAAGTAGAGGAATCAACGCCACCACTTATGCCTAAAATAAGAGATTTAAGCCCCGATTGTATTAATTTTTTTTTGATAAAATTAACTCGACGTTCAATTTCAAACGCAGCATCAATTTCAGGTAATACTTTCATTTCATTGATTATTGCCTGGGCGCCCATGATATTTCCTTCTGGAGTATGTAGCATGTTACTTTTAAGCTGATTTATTACAGCAGGTACGTCTAGTGTAACAAAGTCTATCTTCAATTAGAATTTTTGCACTATGGGTATAAGCTAATTCTGTGTACAATTACTTGATATTTAGTTGTGATGTAGATAATAATAATTATCAGTAAAATGCTGACGCGTAAATCAACCTATAGGCTGTAAAATGAAAAAGATAGAAGCGATAATTAAACCATTTAAAATGGATGATGTACGTGAAGCACTAGGCGAAATTGGTGTGACGGGAATGACAGTATCAGAAGTCAAAGGCTTTGGACGTCAAAAAGGGCATACAGAGCTTTATCGTGGCGCAGAATATATGGTAGATTTTTTGCCAAAAGTAAAGTTAGAAATAGTAGTGAAGAAAGAAAATGTTGAACGCTGCGTAAACACCATTTTAGAAACCGCACAAACGGGGAAAATTGGTGACGGTAAGATCTTTATAACAGATGTTGAAAGGGTGATACGAATTCGTACGGGAGAAGAAGACGAAGAAGCTATCTAGTTTTAACCTGTTAAAAAAATACCAGCACCAAGCTGGTATTTTATGTTCAGGATGAACGGTATGTCGAGATCACATGGATGTGAAGGAACGACGATGTTCAGGATGAACGGTATGTCGAGATCACATGGATGTGAAGGAACAACGATGTTCAGGATGAACGGTCAGTTTTTTTGTTCCAGACAAAAACTAAGTACCAACATCCATGTTGGCAATGTCGAGATCACATGGATGTGAAGGAACGACGATGTTCATAAAAAATAAAGCGTTTATTTAGCAACTCTCGGGTTATTAGGATAATTTGCTGCTAAAACTTGTCTGGCATTAATCTGTAAATCATTTAAGCCTAACTTCCCATAACAGACAATCATAATTTCTAATGCTTCTTCTGTTTCTGGGCTAGGGGAGAAATATTCAACAATATATTTTCCTCGGTTAGCAGAAGAAACATAGGCTTCGCGTTTTAAGTAATAACGTGCAACCGACAACTCATATTTTGCTAAGCGTGATTTAATAGCAATCATGCGTTGGCGAGAGTCTGCAGCATATTTACTGTCAGGATACTTCTCTAATACTATTTTTAAATCATTGAAAGCATCACGTGCCGCCGTTGGATCACGGTCTGAACGATCTATTCCTGCTAAGTTCTGAAATAAATTTTCTTGGGTAGCAACATTGATTAAGGCACGCATATAGTAGACGTAGTCTAAATTTGAATGTGCAGGGTTTAGCCTTAAAAATCTATCAGTAAGTGCTAATCCTTGTGCTGCATCACCGCTTTTGTAATAAGCATAAATTAAATCCAATTGTACTTGATGAGAGATTGGCCCGTAAGGATATCGAGAGTCTATCGCAGATAAAATTTGGATTGCTTTTTGATATAAGCCATTATCAAGCGAGGCTCTAGCATCAGAAAATAATGCTTGAGCTGACTTGTCTGGCACTTTTTGAATATCTTTATCGCTTGTCCCCGAACAGCCTGTTAATGCTAACACTAGCGCAAGGCAAATTATTTTTATTGTCACTTTTTCCATAGACTTCAATATCACTACTTTGTTTTAGTTAAAATAAATATCTTCCTCACTATAATTACTTAATGTAATTGCTTGAGCAAAGAGGTAAAATAAGCCATAGCATTCTAACCTAGCAATCCTGCCTTGCACAGTGCTAATTAATAGAGAGTTTGATGGCTGAGATAATTCAACACCGGGACACGGTTCCCGAATCATGCTTAGGTAAACGTTTCGACCAGACTTTGGCCGAAATGTTCCCTGATTATTCACGTTCACGATTAAAAGAATGGATTTTAGCCGGTCACGTTACGATTGACGGGCTAGTGGTCGATAAACCACGAGAAAAAATATTTGGTGGTGAAGAAATTGCCATTGATACCGAAGTTGAGAGCGAAGTGCGCTTTCAGGCACAAGACTTACCTTTAGATATAGTGTACGAAGACGATGATATTTTAGTCATTAATAAGCCCGCAGGCTTTGTCGTACACCCTGGTGCAGGTAACCCTGACGGTACGGTTTTAAATGCCTTACTACATCACTGCCCGCAGTTAGATGTTGTGCCGCGCGCTGGTATTGTTCACCGTTTAGACAAAGATACTACGGGGTTAATGGTAGTGGCAAAAACGATTGCTGCTCAAACAAACCTAGTTGAATCACTACAGGCGCGTGAAATTACCCGCGAATACGAAGCTATCGCCAGTGGTATTATGACCGCTGGTGGCTTGGTTGATCAGCCTATCGGTCGCCACGCTACAAAACGTACACATATGGCAGTTACTTTTTCAGGTCGCCCTTCGGTAACGCATTACCGTGTAATGGAAAAGTTCAGGTTACATACTCGTTTACGTTTACGTTTAGAAACTGGTCGAACCCATCAAATCCGTGTTCACATGGCTCATATTACTCATCCTCTGGCGGGTGATCCAGTTTATGGCGGCCGTCCGCGTCCTCCAAAAAATGCCTCGGAAGAGTTACGAGAAATGTTACGCCAATTTAAGCGCCAAGCTTTACATGCGGCAATGTTATCTTTATATCATCCGATAACAGGTGAGCAAATGACTTGGCACGCCGATGTACCCGAAGATATGGTTGCGTTAGCTGATATGCTACGTACAGATACCAAAATTCACCTCATTGATAGTGATTACTAACTCATCGGATAACTTACTATGTATTAATTGGCCAACAGAACGCGTGTTGGCCTTTACTACTACCCGCTTACTTCCTAGCAAACATCAATCATCTAAAAATTCACCAGATTTATTATCAAACACCATCAAAAGAGAAAACCTTCAGACAGAATTTGATGCTTTTAATCTAGGTGACCACGTTGGTGATTGTGCCAATGCTGTTGCTCAAAACAGAATCCTGCTACTTGAATATCTTCCTGTTCTGACAAAAGTTCAATGGTTAGAGCAAGTTCACGGCAATAAGGTGGTGGTTGTTGATGAATATCAAAATACACCTATTGTGGCTGATGCCGCGATAACACGTAGTCAGCACATCGCTTTAGCCATAATGACTGCCGACTGTTTGCCTATTTTATTATCAAACAAGGATGGTAGTGAAATCGCTGCAATTCATGCCGGTTGGAAGCCTTTGGCTGCAAACATAATCGAACGAACAATTGCAAAAATGCATAGCACTGCAGATGAAATTTTCGCATGGATGGGGCCTTGTATTGGTCGACAGGCTTTTGAAGTTGGTCAAGAGGTAAAACAGGCTTTTTGTCAAATGTCAGTAAAATTTGAGTCTGCTTTCCAACCTGTGGCACTTTTAAATAATACCAAAGCAGAGATAAAGTTTCTGGCTAATTTGCAGTTAATCGCTGAGTTACAACTCTTAGCATTAGGAGTTAAAAATATCGCTAAAACGACAGAGTGCACCTATTATAATAGTGATAAATATTATTCTTATCGCAGAGACGGAAAAACTGGGCGTATGGCTAGCGTAATATGTATAGATACATTCTAGATAAAAATTATCCCTTACAATAAGATTATTATTTAAAAGTGTTCTTTTGACTTAGGTCAAAGTTTTAGCGACTCTTTTCTTGAAAACTCACCGCGGTGTCCTTATAACATAAGTAATTAAACTGTAAGTCCAGTAATACCAGTTCCATTAATTTTGTGATCTTGCTGTGCGCAGGAAAATAACTCAAGGTAAGGCGCTCGATTGAGCAATAGCTGGCTATTGGGATTGAGAGCAACACAGCCTTGAGCTATTTTAACTAGTACAAGTGAGCAATAACTTAATGGGATTGGTATAACATGGCACTAGGAGAAAGATAATGCGTTTAGAAAAATTTACCCAGACTTTTCAAGTAGCAATATCTGATGCACAGTCCATCGCATTAGGTAAAGATCATCAATTTATCGAGCCAATACATTTAATGCTTGCGTTATTAAATCAAGATGCGAGCAGTATAATTCCCTTATTAAAAAGTGCTGGTATTAATGTACGAACCTTAAGAGCGCAAGTTGAAACGGCTCTTCAAGAATTAGCACAAGTCTCTGGTACGGGTGGCGAAGTGCAGTTGTCTTCTGCCATGGGTAATATCTTAAACCTTTGTGATAAATTTGCGCAAAAGCATGGCGACAAATTCATCTCCTCAGAAATATTTATGCTGGCGGCGTTACAAGATAAAGGTAAGTTAGGTCAAATTCTTAAAGGCTTAGGGGCGAGTGAACAACGCATACAAGACGCGATAGTACATATTCGTGGTGGTAAAAACGTTGATGACGCTAACGCCGAAGAAGTACGCCAAGCACTAGATAAATATACCATTGATTTAACCGAACTAGCAGAGCAGGGAAAGTTAGATCCGGTTATTGGCCGTGATGATGAAATCAGGCGCACCATTCAGGTGTTACAGCGCCGTACCAAAAATAATCCGGTATTAATTGGCCAGCCTGGTGTGGGTAAAACCGCGATTGTTGAAGGTTTAGCCCAACGCATTGTTGATCATGAAGTACCAGAAGGTATTCGTAATAAACGCGTATTGTCACTGGATATGGGCGCACTTGTTGCCGGTGCTAAATATCGTGGAGAATTTGAAGAACGTCTTAAAGCGGTCCTCAGTGAATTAAGTCAATTAGAAGGGCAAGTCATCCTCTTTATTGATGAATTACATACTATGGTTGGTGCCGGTAAAAGTGATGGTGCGATGGATGCCGGTAATATGTTAAAACCAGCGCTAGCTCGCGGAGACTTGCACTGTGTCGGCGCTACAACATTAGATGAATACCGCCAATATATTGAAAAAGATGCCGCATTGGAGCGACGTTTCCAGAAAATCTTGGTAGATGAACCTAGTGTTGAAGACACCATTGCTATACTGCGTGGCCTTAAAGAACGCTACGAACTCCACCATAATGTTGAAATAACAGACCCCGCTATTGTTGCTGCGGCAACGTTATCACATCGCTATGTTAGTGACCGCCAATTACCTGATAAAGCCATTGATCTTATTGATGAAGCGGCTTCTAGTATCCGTATGCAAATGGATTCTAAACCAGAAAATTTAGATAGATTAGAGCGGCGCTTAATCCAACTAAAACTAGAGCAACGGGCCTTATCAAAAGATTCTGATCCCGCCTCTAAAAAACGTTTGGAGCTAATCTCAGATGATATTGCCACTTGCCAAGTCAGTTATGACGAATTAGATGAAGTATGGAAAACCGAAAAAGCAGCATTACATGGTACACAAGCGATTAAAACTGATCTAGAGCACGCTCGTATTGAACTTGAAGCGGCTCGTCGCGTGGGCGATCTTAATACCATGGCTGAATTACAATATAGTCGTATTCCAGATCTTGAAAAACAGCTTGATCTTGCTAGCCAAGCAGAAATGCAAGAAATGACCTTACTACGTAACAAAGTAACTGATGTAGAAATAGCTGACGTGTTAAGTCGAGCTACAGGAATTCCGGTTGCAAAAATGCTAGAAGGTGAATGTGATAAATTACTGCAAATGGAAGATAATCTTCATAAACGGGTTATTGGGCAGTCAGAAGCGGTCGTTTCAGTATCAAATGCTATTCGTCGCTCAAGAGCCGGTTTGGCAGATCCTGATCAACCTATAGGGTCATTTCTATTTCTAGGCCCTACCGGTGTTGGTAAAACAGAATTAACTAAAGCTTTAGCTCACTTTCTTTTTGATAGTGAAGACTCGTTAGTGCGAGTCGATATGTCAGAGTTTATGGAGAAACACTCTGTTGCGCGTTTAGTGGGAGCGCCTCCAGGTTATGTCGGTTATGAGGAAGGTGGTTACTTAACTGAAGCGGTAAGACGTAAGCCATATTCTGTTATTTTACTTGATGAAATTGAAAAAGCGCACCCTGATGTCTTTAATATTTTATTACAGGTGTTAGACGATGGACGTTTAACAGACGGGCAAGGACGGACGGTTGACTTTAAAAACACTGTTATTATTATGACCTCAAATATTGGCTCAGATATTATTCAGGCATATGTTGATGATAGCCAATATCCACAAATGAAAGCGCGGGTAATAGCCGAACTTGGTCATCACTTTAAGCCAGAGTTTATTAATAGGGTCGATGAAACAGTGGTCTTTCATCCTTTACTTGCCGAGCAAATTAAAAGTATCGCTAGTATTCAAATATCAGCTTTAACCAAGCGGCTAGAAGAGCGCGATATAACCATGACATTATCAGAAGAGGCTTTATCTTTTATTGCCGCAGCAGGTTTTGACCCAATTTTCGGTGCTAGACCTTTAAAACGCTCTATTCAGCAAGAAATTGAAAACCCTTTAGCACATAAGTTATTGGCTAACGAATTCTCTGCCGGTGATCATATATTTGTCGAGCTTGGTAATAATAATTTGAATTTTATTGTCAAAGATCATAAAGATTAATCGCGTTGTTGTAAGCTAACTCACGAAAATGTAGGCTGATATTTATTGACTTAATCAGTACAATAAATATCAGCCTGTTTTGTGTTCATCGCTAATTGTCGCTGCTTTTGTAATGCAGTTAATACCTTTACATTACCTTTTTCATTTTTATATTGAATTTTATCAAAATTATTTAATGTTTTGATATTTTTATGAGCAGTTAAGCACTTCTCATTACTAAGGTTATTATTAACATCATTTTCTTCACTACTGTCATCAAGAGCGATATTTTGTAATCTAGATGATTCAGTCTTAGCCGCTTTATCAACAATCACCGAAGACTTTTTATTATTTGACATACTAATTTCGATATAGTCATCGCGATCGGGCTGATGTTGGCTAAAATGAACGACATTGTGTTCATCGCTCCAACGATAAACTGTCATTTTTTCAGCCGCAGACACATCGAAATACACTAATGTGACTAAACATAATGACAATGTCTTAATGTTCATAATGATACCTATCCATAAGTTAAACCTTAATTACTCTACTATTAGCATAATAAACTAAAGTAATAGTCACTGAATAGTCACTGATAACTATCATGTAATTACTATAGTGATTTATAACAACACAAAGGTCAGTTTACAAATTTTTACTACTTTTATTAACCATTCATTTGTACTACAGCTACCGTTAATAATTAAACTTATGCTAGATTAGTGTTCTCTTATTCATATTAACGTATTTCGGTTTTACTTATGCCAGACAAACATAATGACGATTCGCTGCAAACTCGTGGTATTTATCTTTTACCTAATTTGCTAACCACTGCAGGTTTATTTTCTGGGTTTTATGCTGTTATATCATCAATGAATGGACATTTCATTAGTGCTGCGGTTGCTATATTTATTGCTATGATTTTTGATGGCTTAGATGGTCGGGTTGCTCGAATGACTAATACTCAAAGTGAGTTCGGCGCAGAATATGACAGCATGGCTGATATGTTGTCATTTGGCATAGCACCAGGAATAGTAGTTTATAATTGGGCGCTCTCAAGTTTTGGTAAGTTTGGTTGGTTAGCCGCATTTGTTTATGTTGCTTGCGCAGCGTTGCGCCTTTCACGCTTTAATACCCAAGTTGGCATTGCCGACAAGCGTTATTTTCAAGGATTGGCAAGCCCTGCAGCAGCAGGCGTTATTGCTAGCCTTATTTGGGTTGGTAGCGAATATAAAGTTAACGGCCAAGACTATGGTTATATTGTCGGTATTATTACCATCATACTTGGCTTATTAATGGTGAGTAATTTTAGATACAACAGCTTTAAAGAAGTTGACTGGAAAGGTAAGGTAAATTTTGTTGTTGTTTTATTAATAGTGCTCGCCTTTGTGGTTATTGCATCGAGTCCTGAAAATATTCTGCTTATTATATTTGCTTTATATGCCTGCTCAGGACCATTTACCACTATCCGTTCAGTAAAAAAGTTGAAACTGGAGCATGTAGTGGGCGACGATCAAGACGCAGATTTTCATCGTTACAGTGAAAATAAAACCACTGACGCCGAGAAAGTAGCGGAAGAAGAAACTAGATCAAAAAAAGATGTGTCAAAATAAGCTAGCTACTTTATATAAATCATAGCCTACTAATTTATTACTCAGTAGTTTTATTACTTCTAAGAGTAACAAGCGTGTCATACGAGATAAAAGCGGCACTATTAAGCGCTGTTTATATCTTATATGAACGAAAAAACAACGTATCGCTTAATTAAAAGGCAAGCAAACATCTAATCAACATTTAATGACAATTAGGTGTTGACGTGCAGTCAGAAATCGCTAGAATGCGCTCCAGTTCCAAGGGGTAACCCAAACGAACGGTTTTAATGAGTTACTTAACGTGGTGTAAACTAACTAAGTTAACTTAACGTTTTAAGAGTAAATTTAAATCTTCTGAAAAGAAAGTTAAAAAAATACTTTTTAATTAGAAATAAACGTTGACATTAAAACTCAGGTGCGTATGATGCGCATCTCGCTTCAGGCAAGGCCTGCAGCAACGAAACAAAGCGAATGAGATTTTGTTTCGGTTAGTTTTCTCCTCAGAGATAAACTAGCTTTCTTTAACAATTAGTTATCATGCAATTTGTGTGGACACTCACATTAACGTTGATTTTACATAGTTATCCTCGGATAACAAAAAAACAGCTTAATATGATGTCACACAAAGAATAAGTATCATTTAAGTCTTCGGATTTAAATAATACGTTTTATGTAGTTTTTATCTTCTTACTCTTTTATTAGGGAACGATAGATAGAAACACGACAGAATTCATTGAGCAGATGTCTTTTCTTAAAAAGTCTTTGGGTTAATTAAGGTGAGCATCACAAACGATTTTTAATTGAAGAGTTTGATCATGGCTCAGATTGAACGCTGGCGGCAGGCTTAACACATGCAAGTCGAGCGGTAACAGAGATAGCTTGCTATCTGCTGACGA
>NZ_VOLS01000055.1 GCF_007954265.1 Colwellia sp. C1TZA3
TAAAATGAATAACTACAGCGTTATAAAATTTATAAGGTGAATAACTACTGACTAAATTTTATGCCTTGTATTTATCCATTTTTCCTCATGAAAAAGGTGATCACTTAATTAATCAAATTGGTATAAGTCGTTCTAATTTATAATCAGCCAAAAGTGACCGTTAGCTATGTCGCTCTGAGCCTAGGCTCCTATTGTGACATATCTCATGAGTTGATCATCCCTTAATATTGTCGAATGTTCGCTGTCGAACAGACGTGGATGTCACTTGCAGCATACTCTGGGAACCATATATTCGATTCACACAAAAAGATCTGCTTGATGATGATCTATCCGAGGAACGTGGGTCGTAACTTCGACCAGATCCTACGTATTATTGACGAGATCAAGTTCACCAACAGAACGACATCGCTACCTCGACGAAGAAGTAAAAATAAATTCCCGCAGGACTCGAACTAAGTTAGTTCTTATCTGTGGCTTATGAAGATAGCCTAGTGCTTCGATAAAGGAGAAACACTATGAAGACGAATGAAGGTAAATTGGATCGCTCGGTGCGCATTATAGCAGGTCTAATTTTTATAGGACTAGCCGCCAACAACACAATAGGTGTTTGGGGTTATATCGGGGTTGTGCCGCTGCTGACCGGTGCAATTGGCCTGTGCCCTCTGTACTCACTCCTAGGCATCAATAGCTGTCCGGTGAGGAGGCGCTGAACCTAAATCGATCACGCATGCTCAACTATCAGAAAACATTAGACAGCTATCATGCTTGGGATCACAATTTTATAGTCTCTGTGTCTGCCAAATTTGGATGATGAGTCCAGTATTGCAGTGCTTAAACCAGGTGAAAATTATTCCTCCCGACAGCAATCCGAGAACAAGTGCTTTAGACTTGTCTTATACAATAAATATTATTAGAAGGCCTAAGCATGAAAGTCCTAACATCAACTCCTCCTGTTAATAATTGCGCAGAATCAAACACTAAAATAGCGCTTATTGCTGAAGGTGGTGGTCAACGAGGAATATTCACCGCAGGTGTACTAGATGCCTGGTTAGAGGATAACTTTGATCCCTTTGATATATTTATAGGCACATCTGCTGGTTCACAAAATATCACCAGTTTTTTATCTCGTCAAAAAGGCTATGCTAAGTACTTTATTAGTGAATTATCAAGTAGTAAGCGTTTTTATCAATTAGGCCGTGGATTGGTGGGGGGCAATGTTGTCGATTTGGATTGGTACTTTGATAAAACCATTCAAGGTGTTTTTGCCATAGACTTTGCAGCAGCAACGAAATCATTAGGACAACGAGAGTTATTAATCACCGCAACGAATTCACGTGATAGGCAAGGTTATTTCTTAAGCCCAAATGGTGAAAAAAATCAATGGCGACGATTACTTCAAGCCTCGAGCGCACTACCTTTTTTATATAAACAAGGGGTTAAGATCGCGCCTAAATTGTCCGTTAGTTCAACAGATCAGGCACAGGCAGTTACTGATGACCCTAAAGATGACATTTATCTTGACGGTGGACTTGCTGCGCCGTTGCCGGTTCGTGAATCCTATCGTCGTGGCGCTACAAAAATTGTGGTTATTAGAACGGTGAATAATGAACTTCATACTCAGGCTGCTTGGGTACATAAACTAAAATCATGGATTTATGTGTCTGGGTATTGCCCAAAAATGATTGATTATTTGGTTCAGCATGAGCAAGCTTACCAAAAAGAACTCGCCTTTATTGCTAACCCTCCTGAAGGCGTCGAGATCATTCAAATATTTGCTGAAGACAATCTTCAAAGTAAAATATTAGGTAGTACCGATATAGATTTACAACATGATTATCGTGCAGGTATTATCGCGGGTAATGCTTTTTTAAAGACTCAATAAGCGCTTACATACACAACTTATGAGTATGTTATGACCGAACCATGCGATATACCCGTTCCACTTCAAGGTTCAGTTTCAGTTTCAGTTTCAGTTTCAGTTTCAGTTTCAGTTTCAGTTTCAGAGTTAAGCTAGGAAATCAGACCAAGGCGCGCCACACATATAATGGTAATTCTCGGTAACTGCTCCCGCGTTACTTTAATGTTCTACATCCATTTAAAAACCTTATCAAGTAATGCACAGGTTTTTTGTTCCAGACAAAACCTAAGTACATATATCTATGTATGCAACACTGGACTGTTTTTCTAGCTTAACTCCCTACGGGCAAGCTGATAACGGGTGATCCTCAGCGTTATGGATACAGTTTTTAATGCCCAGAATTTTAACATAGATTTTTGAGCTCGGTAATTGGGCAAGAGTGATGGCAGAAAAAACAACCAATACTAGCATTTAAAAAAACGCTACAAACCGAGCACTCATTTTGTATGTTGACACGCTAAGATTACACACAGACTTTTTCTATTATTGCCCAACTTGCTTGTCCTTCATTTTTAAACAGGTATTATTGAAGTCGTCAAAATTTTCACATGTAGTTTGTACAAATGTCTGAGCGAACGTGTAATACCAGTGCCATTAAGTTTGTGATCTTGTTGTGCGCAGGAAAAATAATTCAAGGTCAGGCGCTCGATTGAGCAATAGCTGGCTATTGGGAGTGAGAGCAACACAGCATTGAGCTATTTTAACGAGTACAGGTGAGCAATAACTTAATGGGATTGGTATAAAAGCTGCACTTGTGATTAAATCATTCGCTACGATATTTTCTACCACTTATGGCAGTGGCCCAGCATTAACAATGCAGGTAGTGTAACCATGGCCAACTCAATTAAAAAATATTATCAGTGGATTACTGCAACTTAGCCTATTGTAGATATTCTGTCACTGCCCTAGCGCAAGGGCCAACGAGGACTTAACTCAAGGTTGCGCTGCAACCCTTTAGCTAAAAGGTTGCGGGCGATTAGAATCAACGCCATTATCACGGTTAGATTTCACGTATTAGTACAAGAGGTGATAGCGGCGATGCACCACATCACAGTGGTGCATCGCTAGCAACTACCCGCTAAAGGCGGTCGGTATTAAACTGCTCAGCGTGTTAAAAGAATTATCGGTTTACCTTGTAGAGTAATCAGTTAATTTATCAATACTTTAATCAATATTAATCGCCTACACCATTGAGCAACTGGTAAAGTTCACTGTCGGTAGTTATTACCAGTGTAGTGCTGGGATCAATCACCTTTTGATAGGTTTCCAAGGTTTTTACAAAACCATAAAGCGCGCGTGAATCTTTTGACCTATCATATATTGTTGAGTAGATGTCTGCTGCCTTCGCGTCGGCAATACCTTTGATTTTTTGTATCTCTTTATAGGCTTCAGATTCAATTCGCTGTAAATCTTTGTCTTTCTTGCCAATAATCTTCGCAGCCTCCCCAGCACCCTCAGAGCGGAATCGTTCCGCAATTTGCTGGCGCTCACTGATCATCCTAGCATAAATTTTCTGGCGAACACTTTCGTTATAATTAATTCGCTTAAAGCGAATATCAAGTAGTTCGATACCAAATTCGGACAATTTCACGGCTGCGGCAGCAAAAATGTCTTCTTCGATTTGACGCCTGCCTTCCTTAATGGGTAATAGGTTACCTATACCGGCTTTGGCCAATAGTGGGTCTATGATGGGCTTTCTATCTTTTGTTGTTCTAACAATTTCTATCAGCTGATGGTTGGCAACAGCATTACGTGTTTCACTACCAAGAATATCATCCAATCTCGATTGTGCACTTCTTTCGTTGCGTAAGCGCAGAAAGTACTGAAGCGGATCCTTAATTTTCCATCGCCCAAACGTATCCACTGTAATGTAAAGTTTATCCTTGGTCGGCATATCATTGGCCGAACCATCCCATAACAAAATACGTTTTTCTATTCGGTTAACTGTTTGTATAAATGGGATCTTGAACTTTAGTCCTGCTTCATTGATGGTGCCGCCAACAGGCTTGCCAAACTGGGTAACAATGACTTGCTCAGTCTCATCAACTTTGTAAAATGATTGATAACACACGACTAATAGCGGCAAAAAAATCGCTAACAGAATATATCCAATAGGTTTCATTTGGCGTCTCCCTGAGTTTTATTGAGTTGTAATAGCGGCAATATCGAAGAGGCTTTATTATCTAAAATGATTTTGTTGTTTATTCTTGGCAAGACTTCTGCCATGTTCTCAAGATAGATCCGTTGCTTAGTGATGGCTCGCGCCTTGATGTATTCGGTTAGCAAGGCACTGAATTTAGCGGTATCTCCTTCTGCCTGGTTGACTCGCAAAATGGCATACCCCTCTGCTACCTGAATAGACTGTTCCGCCTTTCCTCTCGCTCGAGGCACCGCCTTATTATATTGCCCGCGAGCCACATTGATCATTCGCTCCCGCTCCTGCTTAGCTTCGTTTACTTCATCAAAAGATGCTTGTACCGGCTTGGGAGGGTTAACGTTTTTGAGCTGCACCTGATCGATACGCAGTCCCATTTGGTAGAGATTAACAACTTCCTGCATTTTCACTTGTGCGCTGGTTTCGATGTCTTGCCTACCGAAGGTGAGCACTTCATCGACAGTCCTATCGCCAACAACCTCTCGCATAACAGATTCTGAAATGTCGCGAAGGGCATCACCGGGATCTCTAACTTTGAAAAGAAAATCATAGGCGTCTTCAATGCGATATTGAATAACCCATTCCACCAATGCGGTGTTTAGATCCCCCGTTACTATCGTCGTTTCTAACTTCCACTCACTGGGTGGTGATATTTGCTGGGGGTTTGTCGCACCTGCGGTGCCGAAACCAAACTCTTCTTTTAATTGTCGCTTAATCGGGACTTGTGTCACCGTATCAACGCCAAAAGGGATCTTAAAATGCAAACCGGGGGCAACCACGTATTGATAGCTGCCGAAACGCTGCAAGACGCCGACAGATTCAGCAGAGACAGTATAATAACTGCTAAACCCGATATAAAAAACCAAAGCAACGACAATGCCTAAAATTATTTGACGCGGTTTTTTTAATTTTTCCGTCAATTCTAACGCTAATTTATTCATGTAACTTCCCTTAAAGCTTGAGCCGTTAACGGGCAAAAAGAGTGCGCGATGGCTCGTGCGCCAGACTAGCTTACGTCGCTAACACCTAGCGACCAATCATACGGTGCTATTAACGCTGGTTCTGTGCGATATCGAACCGACAAATAACGACTGTTTCGAATTACCGTTGCCTCCCCCGAATAGGCTGTCTAAGCACGTCGCGATATTGAGTGCCAGCATCGCCGGTCTCAGCGCGGCCGATGGATTACGCAATAGTGCCCAAAAATTTTGAGGCAGGTTTAGTCATGTCGGATCTGGTCGAAAAGCACAAAGTATTTAGAGTCTATCTGGTGAAAAAAATCACATTGGCTTTGGAGGTACTCAAGATTTGGTCTGCTAATTCTCGCTCGAATAAACACTATGCATGGGCGAATGCCGCTGCGTATTGGTAATCGCAGATGACGCGGACGGGGCAACACTGAAGCCGCCATATGGCGTATCGAAGGAGCTGTTGCAAGCTTACGTCGTGCTGCTGATATTTACGAGCCGGATGTCGTTGAGAATAGCACAAGCCTTTACTGCTAAAGGCTTGTGCTTTTCTTAACGACGTACTCTTTGCGCTACGATTGCCACATGTTCTTAACGTAACGGCAGCCGTTAGCATCGCTGTGCTGGTTTTTTTGTTTTGTTACTTTATTTAGATTACTTTATTTATGCTACTCTATTTTTATCTTTATTTTTTTACTTTACGTTTAGCAGAAACGGGAACATAACATGGCCTCAAAACTCCCTGATAAAAAGTCGACCGCCCAAGATGTTCAGGCATTCATTGGCAAAGTCAACAAGGCTCCGCTGGTCACTAGCGATAAGGGCAGATTGATATTTGCCATGGATGCCACAGCAAGTCGTGAGCACTGCTGGGATATGGCAAGTCATCAGCATGCGGCTATGTTTGCCGAAGCAGATAAGGTCAGTGCTATCAGTGTGCAGCTTTGTTATTACCGAGGTTTTGGAGAGTTTAAAGCACTTCCTTGGACACGCGGCGCCGACGAAATCAAACAAGCCTTACTTTCAGTACAGTGCCTGGCCGGCAAAACCCAAATTGCCAAAGTGTTAGCGCACGCATTGAGTGAAACTCGCACAAGTAAAGTAAACGCACTGGTGTTTATCGGTGATTGTGTTGAAGAAAACCCGGATTCACTGGGCGCCTTGGCAGGCCAGTTAGGTATACTAAACCTACCTTTATTTGTTTTTCAGGAAGGAAAAAATCCAAAAGTTGGCCGTATCTTCTCACAGCTGGCGACATTGAGCGGAGGCGCACATTGCCAGTTTGATCAAGGCAGTGCCAGACAGTTAGGTCAGTTGTTAGCCGCGGTTGCGGTATATGCAGCTGGCGGTAAATCTGCTTTGAAAAGTAATTTGTTGAGTAAGGATGCAAGCGTGCAACGACTATTACAGCAAATAAAGTAGTCGTGATTAGAAGGCTGTAAAAAATTCAATCGCTCCCTCGAAAATGCCAACACCGTAAAATAAAAGGTGGTAGGCTTTGTGACTTAACTGATACCTCAAATAAGTGAGACTCTATGTTCAGACTTGCCGTTTTAGTAGCGGTTATCATCATCGGCTATATCGCAGTGCGATATATTGATGCCCTGAAGGCCAAAGCGACACAGAGCTCGAGTTCATCGCAGTATTCTACGGTTGAAACTAGCTTGCTCAAAATGACCCTAGAGCACGAAAATGGCAATTTGGATGGTGAATTACTGGCGACTGATAGCAAGGGCAAATACCTGTCTGAATTAAGTCTGTCAGAATTAATTTCTCTCTATGACCTAGCAGATAAGCAATATCCGGATTCGATTGAAGTTTTAACTGCCTATCTTGATCGCGAACATGGTGCTGACTGGCGCGAAGCTGCTAATGCCGGAGGCTATTCTAAAGAGAGTGGACAAAGCTCTAGCACAAGTGATAACAGTGAGATGATTGCAAGTGAAGCTTATGCTGTGCTGGGCCTTGATCAAAACGCAACGGAGGAAGAAGTCATCGCAGCGCACCGCAAACTAATGCTAAAGCTCCATCCAGATCGGGGTGGCAGTAATTACTTGGCAGCAAAAATAAATCAGGCGAAAAATTTACTGGTGAACCACAAGGACAAGTAAACGTAAGACGCTCATGTTTCACATTGCCTATTTGGACTTTTCCTTTGTCCTCAAGGCTTTGCTTTCTGCTAATAAAGCTCAATGGCTTGGCGTCAAATCCAGCTCCAGCGAGCGTTTCACTGGGGATCATTCGCTGCAGAGTGATTGGCAGGCGCCGCGATGCAGCGCTGGTGTGCATCGTTCGAAATCGCATTCGAAAACGTATCCAAGAACGAAATGTGCGGGCTGTAGCCATACATCGTCACCGAGTACCCCAGCATTCCTGCCTGACGAGCGCCTGAAAGTCAGCTGAGTCGAACTTGAAGAACGGCGACTTAATGGGATTGGTGTAATAGCGCTTTTTCAGGGTCATCTGCATATGAGTACGCTGCCGCTACCTAAGTCGGAGAACCCAGTTAGTTGGATTGACGGTTTAGTCTGTAACATTCATAAACCATAGCGCTGCGACCAGAGAACCGCTTGACTATAAGCATAATTCTCATCAGTATTTCAATTTAATCGTCAGATTAAGTTTCTGCTCGTCGTAATGGAATCTGGCGGCTGAAAAGGCAGGAGCGCCAAATTCGTCAATGGTGGTATTTGAAAAACCATAGCCTTCTGTGGGAACTCCCAACAAGTTGGTGTCAAGCTTGCCATCCATATTTTCATCATGAATAACGGCAAGTGCATAAGTGCCCGTCGGTATATTTATAAAATCACAACGTGCTTGCGTATCCTGAACCTTTGTCATTGAGATGTTAGTTGCTGAGTGCAAAAACTCAGTAGGAAAGCCCTCTGACCTTTTAAAAAGCCCGCAAGCTATCACTCCAGTGCTGTTTTTGATGTCCAGAATTTTCACGTGAATGCCTGGGCACGGTGGTTGGGCAAAAGTGATGGCAGGAAAAACGACCAATACTAGCGTTGTAAACAAGGCGACAAACCGAGCCCTCATTTCGTATTTCGACACGCCGTGGTGACACACAGACTTTTTTCTATTATTGCTCAACTTTCTTATCCTTCATTTTCAAACAGGTATTGTTAAAGTCATCAAATTTTTCGCATGTGGTTTGCACAAATGTCTGTTCGGACGGGTAGAAGGTGCATTTTGACTGGTAATAGCAAGTGCTTTTAAACTTATCCCAGCGCTGACATTGTTCAACACATTCGAGGTTTTTATGCGTATAAGTGGTTTTCTCAAACAAACATTTATTATTAAAATCATCCCAATACTGGCAGTCGTTGAGGGCCAAAGGTTTATCAGTTGACGTTTGGCCACATGTGACGGTAAGGTCACCTGTACGGTATACTTCCCCTGGGGCAAGTTTTAGCTCTTTTGCTCCAACATTACTTGCCAGAGATATCACCCATACCAATAAAACCATCAGCACATATCTATTCATAATTAAAGTCCTCGTTATCTTAATCTGTCTTAATTTATTTTTAATCTAACAAATCCCATTGGCAGATCTTGGAAAATGCACACTTATAACCTTAGTCCAAGATTGTTCAACAAGTCGAATAAATAGCAGCTGCTATTTATTCTTATTCATTATGGGAATATCTTTAAGTAACTTTATAATAAAGAGATTATTGTTTAGTTTCGCTAAGTCAATGAGATAGCTTTTTTCAATCTCTTGCATCGTTAAGTCTGCCAATAATTTTTTCACCAGCAGCTCTTCACCATTTGCTATGGCTGTTTTCAAGGCCGCAAAGTTCGCGATACCATCACGACACCAGGTTATGTTGGTCTGTGTTGTTCGCTGCCATTAGTTGCGCTCCGATTATTGCCAATTGGATTCTTTGCTAACGACTTCATTTTTTTCATCAGGCTGGCTAGTGGTAATGACTGTCTATTACTCAGCGCTATTGCCCAGTTCTATCCTCAGACTCAAATTCTTTTTTGGCTTTTCCCCATGCACTATTGACTGCGCCATAGGCATTGGAGAAACCCGTCTTCATTTGCCCCCACGCATCGTTAGAGCTGCTTTTTAATCGCCCATACCACTCTGCCACTTCTATCCTTTGACTGCGCAATGATTTCAGACTGGTGCGGGCGTTGTTACGGGCAGCCTTATTCATTTTATCCCAGTTATCATCAATGCTTGTTTCCAGTTCATCGATGCGGTTATCCAAATTATCCAAAGCTGCCTCCGCCTTCTTACTTGCTTCGTCCCTTTGATTAGCAGTATAGGCTTTGAGCGTGTGAATCAAGCTCTGCGTTTCTTGTTTCACTTCCTCTATTGAGGTCATATCCGTGGGTGTTTTCGCATAAACAACGGGTGTCATGCCCATGATGCCAATCAGCATAAATGCGCAGGTATTAAATCTCATTTTTTTCATCCTTTTTTAATAGTTCTCTTACTAATAACACAACGCACAATCTATGCTATAGCTTTATGGTGTGACGCCAAATCTAATGACCTATCACTGAGAATCGGTCGTCGCGATGGGTGAGGATAACGTCTATGTTAGCCAAGACACTAAGGTTTTAGTGTCTTGACCCTGTTGGCGAAGTTTGTGACCACTCCTGCATTGCCTGGCCCCCTGGACGATCGACTTTAACCTTGTCGCCTTCTGTTAAGGTTAGCCAGCTTAAGGGAATGTAATGGTGTTCGCCGTCCGTGTTTTTCTTCAATTTTAGAGTATCCGTCCCCTCCATATGATCGACAGTAGCAAATTGACTATCTTCAGAGCAGAAAACAGGCATATCAGGTTTAATTTGGTCGGTATCTGTCATAGTTTTCCCTTTTTAAAATGAACAATCAGTCTTTTGACAAGCTTTAGAAAGCTGTTGACTCTAACTAAAGTTATGGGTTGTGTGCTGTCTCCACCACACAGTAAAAACAATAGCCATAAAACCAAACACAGTCTGTACGACAGCGAACAGATATCTTCATACTCTGATGTATTTTGCGATTTAGGTTTATAGCGAATCGTGTAACGGTTCGCCTAACTTTTAGTTTATCTATTAGATAAATTTAATTTTTTTATCGTTTCATTTTTTATAAAAAATCAGGAGATATAAGATGGAAAACCCAAATCAAATTATTAAACATGAGAAGAGAAAAGGGCTGATTATGTTGGGCGTTATTTCTTTGGGGTTAAGGGTTGTTGGCACGGGCTTCTATTTAGCGGGTATGAAATTTAATACCGTTGTCGCAAAACAATCGGGAATAATCATGGCGCTTATGGGTGTTATACCAGTTCCATTAAGTTTGTGATCTTGTTGTGCGCAGGAAAAATAACTCAAGGTAAGGCGCTCGATTGAGCAATAGCTGGCTATTGGGATTGAGATCAACACAGCCTTGAGCTATTTTAACTAGTACAAGTGAGCAATAACTTAATGGGATTGGTGTTATTGGCCTAGTGATTTATTACTGGGGTGTGAAGCATCACCTTCACGCCGGCGTAAGGTGAGCCCACGCACAACAGATAACTAATAAGCCATAGTAAAGACAAACTGTTGTCCACCGGGCTGATGCGTAAAAATGTGTAATGGTATTCGTTAAACTCCTCTTTCTATAATGCACAGCGTACTCATAAACCAACGGATAGAACGAATAGTTTGTCTACCTGTTCTAGCAATGAGCATGCTGTGTAAGATAATGGTTTAAGCTTCCCCGTCATCACTTCTGCCTAGTGAAGCGACGAGTCAAATCGCCTTGATAGCCTCAGACAACATATCTCTTACCTCGCCCGCGACCTGTTTGAGTTGCTCATTGTCGATTGCGCTCATGGATGACACGGGATCAACTGCGCTGACTTCCACACCCTGAGATGTTTCGCGAATAATGACATTGCACGGCAACATTGCACCTACCCGGGGTTCCAGGCCAATCGATTCCCAGGCCATGTTTGGATTACAGGCTCCAAGGATCCGATAAGCGAGCATATCCTTATCCAGTTTCTTTTTCATGGTCGCCTTGACGTCTATTTCTGTCAAAACCCCAAAACCCCGATCAGCTAGGGCTTTACGGGTTCGCTCATCCACTTCAGCGAACTCGGCATTCTCAAAAACACGATCTATTGTATAAGACATACATATCTCCTTTTTTTCCGGGGGAAGTCCCCCCATCAATTTAATCGTTTGACAGTTTCACCACCCTCAATCGTAGGGCATTGGTAATGACGCTTACCGAAGACAGCGACATTGCCGCAGCCGCAATGATGGGCGACAGCAGGATACCGGTAAATGGATACAAGACCCCTGCCGCAATCGGCACGCCCGCGGTGTTGTAAATGAAGGCAAAGAACAGATTCTGCCGGATATTGCGCATAGTTGCCCGCGACAATTTCCGTGCTTCGACAATCCCCATCAGATCGCCGCGTAACAGGGTAATACCCGCACTTTCGATGGCTACGTCTGTCCCTGTTCCCATGGCAATGCCGACGTCTGCGGTTGCTAGGGCTGGCGCATCGTTCACACCATCCCCTGCCATGACAACAATACGTCCTTCATCCTTCAATCGCTGAATGACCTTACCCTTGTCTTCTGGCAATACTTCCGCTTCCACTTCATCAATATGCAGTTTGCGAGCCACGGCTTCGGCGGAGGTTCGGTTGTCTCCGGTCAGCATCACTACCCGAATCCCTTCCTTTTGAAGAGCGGAAATAGCTGCTTCAGTGGTCTCCTTGACTGGGTCTGCAATCGCCAGCAAACCACAGACCTTGCCCTCTACGGCAGCAAAGATCACGGTGGCGCCGTCCTCACGAAGCTGGTCTGCGTCTGCCTCAAAGTCTGAGGTGTCGACACTTTCCAACGCCATTAATAATCGATTGCCAAGCAGAACCTTTTTTCCATCAATCTTGCCAGTCACCCCTTTGCCGTTCGGGGAATCGAAATCCTCGGCGTCTGGCAATGTCATTTCATGGTTTTGGCTTTATCCAGAATCGCATGCGCCAGAGGATGCTCACTACCCTTTTCCAGACCACCGGCGAAGCGCATCAAGTCCTCATCGCTGAAACCGTTTGCCGGAACCAACTTGGTCACCTGAGGCTTGCCCTCGGTCAGAGTGCCGGTTTTATCTACCACTACTGTGTCGACTTTCTCCATGCGCTCCAAGGCTTCCGCATCTCTGATCAAAACACCGATCTGAGCGCCTCGCCCAATACCGACCATGATCGACATCGGGGTCGCCAGACCCAAGGCGCAGGGACAGGCAATAATTAAAACACTCACGGCGGCGATCAAACCAAAGGCCATAGGTGGCGTTGGCCCGACGATCGACCAGACCACGAATGCAATGGCGGCAACCAGAATAACCGCCGGAACGAACCAGCCAGCCACTTTGTCAGCCAGCCCCTGGATGGGCGCACGGCTACGCTGTGCGCTGGCAACCATCTGGACAATCTGAGACAGCATGGTGTCACGCCCTACTTTGTCGGCCCTAAGAATAAAACTGCCTTGCTGGTTGATACTGCCGCCAATGACCTGGTCTCCGGTCTTTTTACTAATAGCCAGAGGTTCACCAGTGACCATAGATTCATCGACGTTGGAACTGCCTTCGAGCACCTCGCCATCCAGCGGCACTTTGTCGCCTGGGCGAACCCGCAATCGGTCGCCGACCTTTACCTGATCGAGCGACACGTCCGACTCGCTGCCGTCATCATCGAGTTTTCTTGCCGTCGTCGGGGCAAGGTTCAACAAGGCTTTAATGGCGCCAGAGGTTTTCTCCCGGGCCCGCAGCTCAAGCACCTGACCCAGCAATACCAGCACCACAATGACCGCGGCCGCTTCAAAATACACGGCGACTGAGCCATCCTCTTGGTGAAAGGCCTCGGGGAATATTTGCGGTGCAAGGGTCGCTACCAGGCTGTAGATTAGAGAGACACCCGTACCGATGGCAATCAGTGTAAACATATTCAGATTGCGGCTGAGGACTGATTTCCAGCCACGAACAAAGAAGGGTGCGCCACACCAAACAACCACAGGCGTCGCCAGAACCAACTGAATCCAGTTGGATATTTGTGCTGACATAATCTGCTCAATCCCAAAAAAGTGCCCCCCCATTTCAAGCACAAATACCGGAAGCGCCAGGGCCAGACCGATCCAGAATCGACGAGTCATGTCAGTGAGTTCTTCGGAGGGTCCGTCATCGAGACTTACTTCTTCCGGCTCCAGGGCCATGCCACAGATCGGACAGTCACCCGAGCCTTGCTGACGAATTTCTGGATGCATCGGGCAGGTGAACATGGTGCCGGGGGCGACCGGCTGCGACTTTTCATTCTTACCACTGAGGTACTTGTCAGGGTCGTCGTTGAACTTTGACTTGCAACCTGAAGAACAGAAATACCAGGTCTCTTGTGCATGCTTACTTTGATACTTTGCAGTTTTGGGGTCTACCGACATCCCGCACACAGGGTCTTTTGCCGAATGCTCCCCGTGACTTTCATGTTCATGATGATCATGTTGGTGTTTATGTTCGCTCATGCTATCTTTGCTCCTGCTTTAGTCGCGGGCCACTCGGCAAAGGCGAGAAAATACAACAGAGCCAGATTTATCATCGGAACCAGCATCAGGAGTGCCAGCCAGCCTGGATGTCCCGCACGCTGGCATATTCGCCAGACCGGCACGACGACTAAGATCGCAATCACTAGCATCCACAGCCAGTGCCCAGCCCACATAGCATTACCAAACATGTTCTCGTCCATCATAATATTCTCCTCTTTTTTAAATCGTACTTTTGAATCATAGATAACAATGATCAATGGTGATGGGCATGTGACTTTTCATCGAAATAATTTTTGAACTGTTCTTTTATTTCGAATTTTCCTTTAGAACCAGACCCGTGCGCCAAGCACAAACCCCGTTTCACTCGTAGCCGCGCCTTGTGCCTGAAGCGCATCCGCGCTATTACCAAGCGCTTTATCCCAATAGACGCCGACATAGGGCGCAAATTCACGCGTGATTTCGTGCCGATAGCGCAGACCCATTCTTAAATGACTAAAACCACTCTGCCGATCGTATTTTTCTGAATCGCTCAGGTTAGCAGTCAACTCTAATCGTGGTTGCAAGTAAGATGTCTGCGTCAATTGCCAATCATATTCCATTTCACTGATGAACTGTAAATCACCTTTTTCGTTTATTAACAGTGAGTTATCCATTTCAAACCAATAAGGTGCTAAACCCATGAAACCTATAACAGCGTAATGTTCCATTTGGGTACCTGATGAAAGCTCGCCACGCGTTCCTATACCGGTTTGAAAAGACCAGAAAGGCGAGATTAGATAGCCGTAGAGCAGTTCTGCACTTTCTAGGTCAGTTGGCTCCCCATCATTCTGGGTATTCTCACCCTCACTCTTAAATACAAGCCGATGATAATCACCTCCGTACCAAGCGAGCATGTCCCAAACCGCTCGATTTTCTTGCTCGTTGCTTCGTGCAAGTTCCAACCGATCGAACAAAACCTTTCCAGTTTTGATATCGATAACAGGCTTGGGCCAATCACTATTATGCTCATCTGCCTGAATCTGGAACCCCGTTACACTCAGTAATATGCTAATCAAAATACTAACCAAAATAGCTTTCATACTTTGGCCTCCTTGGAAACATGCACAACCCTGAACATACCGGCGTCCATGTGATAGAGTAAATGACAGTGAAACGCCCAGCTCCCTAATGCATCCGCGGTGATTAATAACGACACTTTTTCACTCGGTTTAAGGCTGATAGTATGCTTTCTTGGCCTCGGAAAATTACCATTTTCCAGTTCCATCCACATCCCATGAAGATGAATTGGATGATCCATCATGGTGTCGTTAACCAGCACTAGACGTAAACGTTCGCCATACTGAAACGGGATAGGGCCATCGACTTCAGAATATTTTTTGCCGTCAAATGACCACATGTAGCGCTCCATGTTCCCAGTGAGATGAAGTTCAAGCATGCGACTGGGTTCGCGCTCATCCGGCCAAGTATGAGCGCCTTGCAAATCAGCGTAAACAAGCACCTTACGACTGCTGTTTTCCAGTCCAATACCGGGTTCATCTAAACGAGATTGAGGATTCTTTGCAATCATGGCCGCGCCAGCACCATGTTCATCTTTAGAGTGCGTTATATTAATGCTTTCTACAGGTAGAGGCGCTTTCTTATGCTGCATAGCATGGCCTGACATTTGCCTCATCGGCATGCTGTCGTGTTCTTCCATGTTGACCATTTTTTTTTTGTCAGACATTTCACTCATATCGGACATGTCGCCCATACCCATCGCAGCCATCCCGCGCTCGGTAATAATACGACGAGTAGGAATAGACGCGACCCGTCCTAATTCAGGCGTCAGTGTTCCTCTTGCATAGCCGCTTCTATCTAAGCTTTCAGCGAAAAACGTATATGCCTGATTTTCTTTAGGCTCGACAATGACATCAAAGGTTTCTGCAACCGCAATTCGAAATTCATCTACCTTCACCGGCTTAACCGGCTGACCATCTGCCGCTACCACTGTCATTTCTAAGCCTGGAATACGAAAATCAAAATAGGTCATAGCAGAACCGTTGATAATTCTAAGACGAATCTTTTCTCCTGCTTTAAATAGCGCCGACCAATTATCGTCTGGGGTTCGACCGTTCATCAAATAGGTGTAAGTACTCGCAGTGATATCAGCGATATCTCTCGGACTCATTCTCATTTGGCCCCACATAGCGCGTTGCTGCCAGGTTTTCGCTAAGCCTTGCTTTTCAACATCGTCAAGCGTCTCGAAGATAGTCCTTTTTTGATAATTGTAATAACCTTCAGCTACCTTAAGATTACGCATCACATCGTGGGGATCTTCGAAGGTCCAGTCACTGAGCACAATTGTGTGTTCCCGATCTGCACCGATATCGCCGTCCGAGGGCTCGATAATGATGGGACCTAAATGGCCCAATTGCTCTTGTAAACCTGAATGACTGTGATACCAGTATGTTCCGTTTTGCTGCACATCAAAAACATAGTTATAGGTTTCATTGGGTCGAATCCCAGCGAATGAAACACCCGGTACGCCATCCATCCGCTCTGGCAAAATAATGCCATGCCAGTGAATAGAGGTATCTGTTTTCAGGTGGTTAGTGACGTTTATTTTCGCCACTTGCCCTTCTTTAAGACGAATTAACGGTCCTGGCATCTGCCCATTGATAGTAATGGGATTACCTTTTGCCCCACCTATATTCATCTTTTGTTGTGAAATCGCCAGGTTGAGGGTCTCTCCGCTCACTATTTGGTCTTTGTAAACCCGGCCTTGCGGTGTCGCCCAAGCAGGGGCGACTCTCGTAAGTGCTACAGCCGACGCTACACCCAATGCCCCGCGTAAAAATATCCTGCGGCCGAATAATTTCTCGTCACTCATAATATGTTACTTAACATGAATTTTTTTCCTGCTTGGTATTTAAATATAAGCTATTTGTTAAGGTTAGCCAGCTTAAGGGAATGTAATGGTGTTCGCCGTCCGTGTTTTTCTTCAATTTTAGAGTATCCGTCCCCTCCATATGATCGACAGTAGCAAATTGACTATCTTCAGAGCAGAAAACAGGCATATCAGGTTTAATTTGGTCGGTATCTGTCATAGTTTTCCCTTTTTAAAATGAACAATCAGTCTTTTGACAAGCTTTAGAAAGCTGTTGACTCTAACTAAAGTTATGGGTTGTGTGCTGTCTCCACCACACAGTAAAAACAATAGCCATAAAACCAAACACAGTCTGTACGACGATCACACGATCGTCGCCTTAGTTGGTCTTTAATCACCAACAATACCTTACTTCTCAGGCTTTGAAGTCTCAATCTTCTTCGCCAGCACAATATAGAAGGCAGGCAACACATACATTGTTAAGAAAGTCCCGATACCAAGCCCAGTGGCAATAGTAATGCCAATCGCGAAACGCGACTCTGCTCCCGGGCCGGCCGCAATCAACAGCGGGATCATGGCGACGATAAGCGCCAGCGAAGTCATGATAATGGGGCGCAGCCGGATCGCCGCGGCTTCAATGACCGCGTCGCGCTTATTGCGTCCTCTCTCTTGCAGTGTATTGGCGAACTCCACGATAAGAATACCGTTCTTCGCGGCCACACCAATCAATGTGATCAGACCGACCTGGGTGTAGATGTTCATCGTCGCAAAACCAAGCATGATAAAAGCCATTGCCCCGGCAATCGACATAGGCACCGACACCAAGATGATAAGTGGATCACGCCAGCTTTCAAATTGCGCAGCCAGCACCAGATAGATAACCAGTAGCGATAAAAAGAAAGTCACGATTAGCGCACTGCCAGAATTTTCAAACTGCCTTGACTCACCCTTAAAATCGTAGCTAAAGCCCCGTGGCAGAATATCGCCTGCCTGCGCTTTCATGAAACCGATAGCCTGTCCCATCGGCACTGATGGCGCTGGAATGCCTTCGATTGTGATTGAATTAAGCTGATTGAATTGTGTCCTCGATGAAGGTTCAACATCATGCTCGAAGCTGATGACTGAGCCCAGTGGAACCAATTCGCCAGAGTCAGCGCGGATGAAGTAATCGTTGAGCGCGGTTTCTATTTGTCGCGCGGATCGCTCAACCTGAGGAATAACCTTATACGAACGCCCCTCCATGTTAAAACGACTAATAAACCCACCGCCCAGCATACCGCCAAGTTCCTGACCTATGTCCTGCATCGACAAACCAAGATCAGCGACGCGCTCGCGGTCAACCTTTACTCGGGTGATAGGCTTGTCGATGTTGATCGACTTCTGTACGAACGTGAACTTGCCACTCTGCATCGCAACCCCAACGAGTTCATCTGCTATCTGATCGAGCTGCGAAAAATCACTACCCGAGGTCAGCACAAATTGAAAGGGTAGACCGCCACTCGAACCTGGCAAGGATGGGATCGGGAATAACGCTGTTTTTAAACCCGTTATCTCTGCCACAGAGGCTTGCAGCTCAGGCATGATGTCAAACTGTGATATATCCCGTTCGCTCCAAGGCTTCATTTTGAAGCCACCAAACACCGCATTTGAGCTCCCCATGCCAACCAGCATGAACGTCTCGTCGTAGCCTGGCACTTCCTCAAAAGCCGTCTGCATTTCGGCGCTATACTTCTGTAGGTATTCGAGCGTAGCCGTCTGCGGTCCTTTGCCTTGAAACAGAACGATGCCGCGATCTTCAGCGGGTGCCAGTTCATTTTGGCTTAACATCATCATAAAAAATATCGATACAAGTACGGCTAGCGCAAACATGATCACCGGTGATACCGCTTTGACGACAATAGCCAGAGAGCGCTGATAAACGCTGGCGAGCCGGTTGAACAAACGTTCAACCGCACTTTCAAAGCGGGACGACTTGCCATGCGGCTTAAGTACCTTACTGGCCAGCATCGGCGACAACGTCAAGGCGACGATCCCTGAAATGACCACCGCGCCAGCAAGCGTGAAGGCAAACTCGGTAAACAACGAGCCAACCAAGCCACCCATAAAGCCAATCGGTGCGTACACCGCAACCAGTGTAACTGTCATAGCGATGACGGGATTGGCCATTTCTCGGGCACCGATCAACGCCGCATCCTTATTTGATTTACCATCGACGATATGACGGTGTATATTCTCAACGATGATGATGGCATCGTCGACGACCAAGCCGATCGCCAGCACGAGAGAGAGCAGCGTCAGTAAATTAAGCGAAAAACCCAGCACAAGCATAATGAAGGCACCACCAATGAGCGAGAGCGGTACCACTATTGAAGGAATAATAGCTGCCCGCAGCGATCCGAGACATAAAAATACAATGATAAGAACGATAATCACCGCCTCGAGTAGCGTTTTGATGACTTCATTGATTGAATCGTCGATAAATTCGGAGGCATCATAGGGCAGCTCAACCTGCAGATTAGATGGCAGCTGCGACTCAATGCCCGGCAGGAGTTCCTTAACTCGTTCTGCCACAGACAGTGGATTAGAACCCGGAGAAATGTTGATGGCGACGTAGGTCGAGGGCTTGCCTTTGTAAAGTGCAATGTTCTCGTAGGTCTGCGAGCCGAGCTCTACCCTAGCAATATCTTTGAGACGAACGATGGTATCTTCGGTCGATTTGATCACCAGATTCTCAAACTGTTCAGTGTTTGCGACGTCAGTATTGCTAGTGAGATTGATTTTGATGAATTCATCTTTGGTTTGCCCGACCGCAGAAATGTAGTTGTTCTCACGCAGAGTTTGAGCAATATCGGTCGAGGTGAGATTAACCGCAGCGAGTCGTTGAGGATCGAGCCAAACTCTCAGCGCAAAGCGCCGTCCTAGCAGTTCGGCTTTACCGACACCCGAAATGGCCTGTAGTTTTGGCTGGACTTCCCGGGCAAGATAATCGGTGATCTGTGGAACTTGCATAGTGTCGCTGAAGAAGGCGATGTACATCAGCGCGCGCCCTTCTCCTGTCGTTGAGTTGATAACGGGATCCTGAGCCTTAGCAGGAAGCACGTTACGCTGACTGGCAACCTTAGATTGGATCTCTGCCAACGCGTCATTGGCATCGTAGTTGAGTTCCATCTGTGCTTCAATGGTTGAAAAGCCCTGCGTACTAGACGAGCTCAAAAAGTCGATACCTTTAGCTTCGGCAATCGCCTGTTGCAAAGGCTGAGTGATAAAACCCTGAATCAGTTCACTGCTGGCACCTGGATATACAGTAGTCACCGTGACTTTAGTGCTTTTCAGTACCGGGTATTCACGGATTTCCATTTCCATTATGGAGCGTACACCAAGCAGTAGTATTAACAGGCTTACAACCGTAGACAGCACAGGTCGTCGTATAAATATGTCTGTAAAACGCATGGTTATTCTACTCCAACACCGCCAGTGGGCGTGTCTCTCTGCTTAATGTGCACTGATTGTCCAGCCCTAAGGCGCAGCAGGCCAGACGCAATAATACGTTCTCCGGGTTGTAACCCTTTTTTAACTTCCGTCATGCCCTCCCGTGTAGCACCGGTTTCTAATGTCCGCCGCTCAGTCACCAGTTGGCCGTCTTCATTTTCAGTTAAGACATAGGCGAAGTTGCCGTAGGTGTTAAACGACAGTGCCGTGTTTGGAATCGCAACCACCTGCCGCACACCCTCTGCCAAGGTGCTGATAGTAGCGAACATGCCAGGCTTGAGGTCTTGCTGCGGATTGAGAAGTTGCGCGCGCAGCTGAACTGTACGGGTTTCAGACGTGATCGAGCTATTAATAGCGCTAACCTTGCCTTTAAATACCGGTGAACCTGTTGCTACCACAGTAACTTCAACGGGATCACCAATATTGACACTAGCAAGCTCTTTTTCAGACAGTGTGTATTGCACCAGAATCGGATTAAGCATATTGATTTCAACAATCGGCGTACCTACAAATAGGTATTCACCAATATCCGCCAGACGGAGTCCGAGTACACCGTCAAAAGGGGCTCTGAGTACTTTTTTGCCAAGCCTAGCCTCAGCTTCTTGCATCCGTGCTATAGCGGTATCCTTCGCAGCCTTGGTTTTATCAAAGGCGATTTGTGACACCGCCTGCTTGGAAATCAGGTCGGCGTTATGCTGAAATTCCTTCAAGGCAAACTGTACCTCAGCCTGACGTGTTGTAAGCGCGGCTTGTTCGATATCGCTGTTCAGGCGAATTAAGGCGTCACCTTTTTGTACGCGTTGACCCGATTCGAACAATACCTCCGTCACCACACCAGGCAATTCATTCGCAATTCTGACACCATTAATAGCTCTGATGCCGCCGATTGATTGAATGCTTGGTTGCCAGGAGACGGTAGAGACCTTAGTCACATCAACGACGGTGGCTGGGCGTGGCTGTGAGAACTTAGCCTGCATTTGATCAATTTGATAGAGCTTGTAGCCAAAAATACCGCCGATAACGACAAGCAGCAGAACAATAGCAATTACGAAGCGTGAGAACGTGCCCATTAAGCTGGCATCCTTTCTAGTTGATATGAGTAAATAATACCAAGTTGATTAATTACCTGCTCATTTTTAATGGTTAAAATGAATAACTACAGCGTTATAAAATTTATAAGTAGAATAACTACTGACTAAATTTTATGCCTTGTATTTATCCATTTTTCCTCATGAAAAATGAGCAGGTAATTAATCAAATTGGTATAATGTTAAAAATCAGCCTATATAACCATTCCACTTTAAAGTGCAGTTTCAGAGCTAAGCTAGGAAATCAGATCAAGGCGCGATACGAAGATAATGGTTATTAGAGCAGCGCAGGATGCAGTTGCCGAGAACAACTATTCTCGGCTCTGGCATTCTGCTTCGCCCTACCTTCACCATCCATGGTGTCGTCTTCAATCCATGCCTGGTACCTAACCCTTTCTCGACTTACTAAAACCTACATCTTGAAGTGGAGCGAGTATACATAGCTGATTTTATTTGAGAAAATAGGGGGTGAAACGCTTAATCTATTTATTTGAAGCTCTCAACATCCACGATGTTTTTTCATGAACTCGCATGCGATCTGAAACAAGAGATATGGTTGATTCATCGGCTGATTCGTTAGCCACCTTCAAAACATCACGCGCGGTCTTTATAATGGTTTCGTGACCAACGGTTAATACTTCAATCATTTGGGCCTCATTTGGAACACCATCCACCTCGTGGATTGAGCTTAATCTGGAAAATTCTTTATAAGTGCCTGGCGCCGCAACATCGAGAGTGCGAATACGTTCAGCAATGTCATCTACCGCAATGGCCAATTCCATATATTGCTCTTCAAACATCAGGTGTAACTCTCTAAATCTCAACCCCGTGACATTCCAGTGAAAGTTGTGGGTCTGTAAATAAAGTGTATAAGAATCTGCTAATAACTTCTTTAATCCTTCAGCGATTTCGTTTCTGCCTTTTTCGTCAATACCAATATCGATGTTAGTCATAGTAATTTTTCCTTTTTAGTTTATTAATGTTTATATTCTGTATTAAGAATCCGTACTAAAACTATTCATGTCAGTTGTTCTAATACCCGAGTGCCATTTATTCTTCTAAAATAAGCCGAGTGCTAAGAGGCATTTCCCACTGCGACAAGTGATACATTGTAAAGTGCTATGAGCTTAGGCTCTGTGCGATATCGAACAAACGATGACGTCTGTTCGAATGACTATTAAGTAATGGTTGTGTTGGATAAAGGTTGGCTAGCGGAAATAAAGATTGGTCGACTAAATTATAAATGTAAGCAAGATAGTCAATGCAGCATTAAAGGGCCCCATACCTGAGACCGTTACTAACTGTTTTAAGTGCTGTTTTATAACGTTAAAAAGTGAAAGACTAGCGATTTACCCTGCTAGTCTTTCGTATTAATTACTGGAAATATTTTGACTTTTTTTAAGACTTAACATTTAAGCAATAACTAATTTTCTTCCTCTAAGGTCATAAGTGATGTATTGCCACCAGTAGCGGTAGTATTAATGCTAATTGTTTTTTCTGTTAATAAACGCTGGGTTAAATTATCAAAATACTCTGAACTAATCACGGGTAAAATTGCACCTTGACGTTCGGCTAATTTCTCACTGATATAATGTTTACGCTCGCAATGGCTCTCAACAACGACACCTGATAATGCAGGTTGTGCTAGCAAGGTTGTTAAATGACATAACTTGGCCACTTGAAAAACATTCTCATCTTCGCCAGTGGCAATGAATTCATCTCTAAAAGCTATTGCTTCATCATAAAACAAGTCAGAAACAACCGTAATAACCGCATTACCCGTTGCCAAAGCCGTTACAACAGCAAGTAGCCAAAAGTGAAAAGTAACATTTTCATCAGCAAAACAGATAATGTTGCCACGATTTTCCAAATAAAGCATATTAGATTCGCCGGTTGGACCCGGTAAAATTCTTGGCGCCTTCAAGTGTTTTTCAATATCAATTAATTGTGAACGTGCCGCCGTTAAAGTGAGAGTTAAATCGTCAGCTAAATCATCAACAATATTGCTATGAGCAATTTTTTCTAACAACTTAATAATACAAGATATACGGCTATCTAACTCGGTCAGTCGCCAGATTTTTTCTGCCACACTAGCCCTATCCATAAACAATGCAGCTTCATTTTCTGATTGCTCATCGCCAACTAAAGCTTCTACTTGCCAAGGTAGCAAGTTAAATTGTTCGGCATTAGGGGTGGCTTTTTCTTTAACTAAACGCGCTAAATAATTTGGGCCGCCTGCTTTTGGCCCTGTACCTGAAAGATTACGACCACCGAAAGGTTGCACACCGACAATAGCGCCGATCATATTACGATTGATATAAACATTCCCTGCACGTGATAGCTTAGCTAAATTAAGGCCTCGTTGTTCAATACGGGTATGAATACCCATGGTTAAACCAAAACCTGTACCATTGATTTTTTCAACAACATTTTCTATTTCAGTACCTTTAAAGCGAATAACATGCACACAAGGACCAAATACTTCCTTTTCAAGCACACTAATATCTTTAATTTCATAAAGTCGCGGCGCAAAAAAACAATGTTCGTGTTGATCTACTTTATCTGTTATCTCGTTAGCCATAGCACATTGGTAAAGTAGTTGACCGTGAGTTTTCATATAGTCACTGTGGGCATTGAGTGCATCTAGCGCTTTTTGATCAATAACTGGACCTACGTCAGTGCTTAAGTTTTCTGGATTACCGACATGTAACTCTGCTAATGCACCTTTGAGCATAGTGATCACATCATCAGCAATATCTTCTTGTAAAAATAACACCCGAAGCGCAGAGCAGCGCTGACCTGCAGATTGAAACCCTGAAGAGATAACATCATCAACGACTTGTTCGGGTAGTGCGGTAGAGTCAACTATCATACAGTTTTGACCGCCTGTTTCAGCAATAAATGGCACTTGATCACCGCCTCTATCAGCCAAAGTTTGCGAAATCATAGTCGCTGTTTTAATAGAGCCCGTAAAAACAACTGTTTGAATATGTGCATTAGGAATAATAACACTACCCACTTCACTACCCTTAGCAATAACCGCTTGTACAACGCCATCAGGTAATCCGACAGACGTCATTAGTTCAATAGCGCGCAACGCAATTAAACTTGTTTGTTCGGCTGGTTTAGCCAACACCGTATTACCCGTAGCAATCGCAGCAGTCACTTGACCTATAAATATAGCTAACGGGAAGTTCCAAGGGCTGATACATAACACCACACCACGAGCTTCTAAACGATTATCTTCTGCAAGTTCAATCGCTTGTTGAGCATAATAACGACAAAAATCAACCGCCTCTCTGACTTCATCAATACCATCTTGAGCCGTTTTCCCCGCTTCCTTAATGCACAAAGCAATTAGCTCGTCGATATGATGTTCAAGAACATCAGCAATACGGCATAATAATGCCGCGCGTTCGGATACAGGCGTTTGTGACCATGCAGCAAATGCGGTTTGAGCGGTATCGACCATCGCCAGCATTTCATCCTTGCTGTGACGTTGCACAAAACCTATGATTTCACTATGCTTTGCTGGGTTTCTAATAGCGACAGACCCTTCTGGCACATCATTTTCAGAGTACAAGTTATCTAAAACCCACTTATCTAGTGATGTTTTTAACGGGGTTACTGTATTGATATCTGTTAAATCCAGGCCCTTGGAATTATCGCGACCGAGACCTTTTTCATCATGGTATAACGCAATGGGTTTTATTATTTGGCCATTATATTTGTCTTTTAAGCGATGTATTTTTTCAACGGGATCGACAAGTAAAGATTCAACCGGTTGTGACTCATCAATAATGGCATTGACAAAAGAAGAGTTAGCGCCATTTTCTAATAAACGACGAACTAAATAGGCGAGTAGATCTTTATGTGGACCCACTGGTGCGTAGACGCGACATTGAACATTTTCATTGGTAACAACTTGATCATATAACGACCCCCCCATGCCATATAAACATTGAAATTCAAAACTTGTTTTGTCGTCGCCCGCCAGTTCAAGAATAGTCGCAACTGTATAAGCATTATGTGTAGCAAACTGCGGAAAAATGGTATCTCTATATGCTAATAATTTTTTCGCACAGGCAAGGTAAGATACATCAGTAGAAGCCTTACGGGTGAACACGGGAAAATGTTGATAACCGCCTTTTTGGCTGTTTTTGATCTGAGTATCCCAATAAGCACCTTTGACTAAGCGCACCATCATTTTTCGGTCAACACGCAAAGTTAGTTCACGTAACCAGTCAACGATAAAAATGGCGCGTTTTTGATAAGCTTGCAGCGCCATCGAAAAGCCATTCCAACCTGCTAATTCATCATCACTAAAAACCGCCTCAATAACATCAAGAGATATATCTAATCGCTCAGATTCTTCCGCATCGACAGTTAAACCAATATTGTAGCTTTTGGCTTGCAAACAAAGTGTTTTAAGTTTGGCAGCAGCTTCAGTCATTACCCGATCTTTTTGCGCAAATTCATAACGAGGATGGATAGCAGAAAGTTTAACTGAAATACCAGGCACTTTACGAGGGTCGTTCTTACCCGACGCAAGAGCAACTGCGCCAATGGCATCTATGGCCACTTGATAAGCTTTAAAATACTTATCAGCATCATGCATGGTGCGCGCACCTTCACCGAGCATGTCGTAAGAATATACGAAGCCTTGCCGCTCTTTCTTGGCCGCATGATCAGTGGCATCTTGAATAGTTTCGCCCATAACAAACTGCTCACCCATAATTTTCATGGCATAGTTCATTGCTTTGCGAATGACAGGCTCACCTAAACGACCAATAACCTTCTTCAATAAACCAAAGCTATCTTTTTCGCGTTCATCAGCATAATCAACCATAGTGCCGGTCACTAATAATCCCCACGATGAGGCATTAACGAACAGTGAATCACTGCTGCCTATATGACTGTTCCACTGTCCTTGAGATATTTTGTCACTAATTAGCGCATCTTGAGTATGCTTATCTGGTACCCGCAATAAGGCTTCGGCCAAACACATCAACACCACACCTTCTTCACTCGATAGTGTGTATTCTGCCAGTAAAGCATCGACAGCACCGTTTCCCGATTCGTCTCTACGTATTTTTAGGGATATTTTACGGGCTTTCCCCCACGCCCTGCTTACAGCATTGTCGTTAACCTCTGCCAACGGTAAAAGGTGCTCTACCGCGACACTTTCATCGATACGGTAGAACTGACGAATTTTCTGACGAATAGGACAGTCTGTGCTGAACGAATGATTAAAAAGCATGTATTTGCCCTCAAAAATTATTAAAAAGAATGTTTTGCAATTACTTACATTAATTACAATTGAATTTTTTTTCTTGCTTCCTTGGCATTTAAAGTTTGGTGCTATTTCAGTTATAGCTTACAAAATACCTAACAAAGTCTTAGTCTTTGAATTTGAAAAATCTTTGGCTGTAGCAATCAAATAGTTTACTGCTTGAGACAGTTCGAGTTTTAGCGGTATGACTAATACCAAGTTGATTAATTACCTGCTCATTTTTAATGGTTAAAATGAATAACTACAGCGTTATAAAATTTATAAGGTGAATAACTACTGACTAAATTTTATGCCTTGTATTTATCCATTTTTCCTCATGAAAAAGTAGATCACTTAATTAATCAAATTGGTATAATTAATTCGGATCGACATAGACATCGATCACACAGGCAGTTTGCTAACAAAGGCTTATCCCAGTGCTTTTACTCGCTGCTTGGGGTGTTCGACACTCCACCCCTCTCTAGCTGAATGAGCCCGAGTTTGGCATGGTTAAAAACAATAACCTTTATAGCTAACTTGCGATTAACTGCCGTAATAAATTCTTGCATTAACGTACTAAAACCACCGTCATTAATAATACTTACCGAGTAGACTATTTTAATTGTGTGCCCATCGCGTCAGCCGTGCGAAATGCCATCGTGGCTAGGTTGCCCAAAAGAGGAAATAGTTGTTGTTCGGTAACGGGTAAATGTCGTGCAAACCAGGCAGTCACCATGCCAGCACCACAAAGAACTAGTATCACAAAAAAACCTCATTTTTTCGCAAGCTTGCCTACTGGCCATGCTAAAAACTGCGCTTTCATTTTCACCCTGTTGTCTTAACTATTTCACTTCCTGGTGATGACATTTAGTGATAATAAAGCGTATCTATATAATGTGTTTGACATAATGTGATCGACAATTTTTCATTTTTATTGTGGCTATAAATACGCCTCTCAATCTAAAAAACTTGTCGATACACACTTAATTAAACACAACGTTGATTGGGCTCTAAATTGAATGAATTACATTGATTACTGGTTAATTATTTAAATTAAGGCTCAATTGATTCATGAACATTATCGGAATCAGAAGAACCCGAGGTAAATAATTGCCTTATGCTGCTTAACATTGTGTTGTGACTCCAGTGCTCTGCACTGACTGAATTAACTTTCAGTAAAACAATACTTGGGTTATCTAGCCCCTCATGAATCCACGTTTCATAACGTGATTGCCAAAATTTAACTATCACATCTTTGCTTTGAATGACCTGTGTCACCCCAGATACTGAGATGAAGTTATGATCTTCTTTGATAAAACTGAGATTAACATGGTCGTTTTCAGTTAACTCATGGATTAATGCTGAAGATAATGTTGTAAAAAAGAAGATCTCCCCTTCGGAGTTAACTTCAACAGCTTCCATCGGTCGGCTTTTTAATACTCCGTGAGCAGACTGAGAAACTAGCATCGCAATATCACCTGTCTCAATTAATTTTGGAATATGTGATATATCTCTTTCTATATGCTTTTCACTTTGCATAATATTTTCTCCTGTTAAATGGAGTTTATGGTGTTGTGTCGTTTATTAGCAGTGCAGCAACAGCCGACGCAATAAATAACAACTGTTTTTGGTGTGTAAATCTACAGCCAATAATCTATTATAAGGTACTAGAGTTGTTGGCTCTGTGCGTTACCGTACTATCTATAAGAGCCATTTTTAGATCGGCTATTTTTTTTGCCTAAATATGTTTTCGATCACCGATACTTAGCTAAAATATTGGCTATATTAATCATTATAGGACTGAACAACGTAGCAAAAAATGTTTAAAAAATGGCTTCTTAACGAGCACAACAGCAGAGTTAACAATGAACAAAAAAACTCTAATACCAAGTTGATTAATTAAGTGACCACCTTTTTCATGAGGAAAAATGAAGAAATACAAGACATAAAATTTAGTCAGTAGTTATTCTCCTTATAAATTTTATAACGCTGTAGTTATTCATTTTAACCATTAAAAATGAGCAGGTAATTAATCAACTTGGTATGACAGGTGTCTTATACCAGTTCCATTAAGTTTGTGATCTTGTTGTGCGCAGGAAAAATAACTCAAGGTAAGGCGCTCGATTGAGCAATAGCTGGCTATTGGGAGTGAGAGCAACACAGCCTTGAGCTATTTTAACTAGT
>NZ_VOLS01000056.1 GCF_007954265.1 Colwellia sp. C1TZA3
AACACCACCTTCGTTACATTGTCTGGGCAGCTCTTTATTCATGCCCGTAGATTCACCTGATGGCACAGGTGGTTCTTGCAGCATCCTTGCTGAGTAGAACAACTCATCCAGCGACATCGTGTCGCACCTGGGAAGGGCGCTTTAAATCACAAGCGCTACTTGATGAAGCCGCACTTGCTGCTTGCATGGCTTATGTTGATTTAAACCCAGTAAGAGCTAAAATTGCAAAAACGCCAGAAAGCTCAGATTATACCAGTGTAAAACAGCGAGTTACTCAGGCTAAAAAAGCAAAGCAGCCCCAAAGCCTATTGCCTTTCATTGGCAACCCACGACAAGATATGCCAAAAGGTTTACCGTTTGAATTAGTAGACTATCTTGAATTAATTGAGCTGACAGGGCGTTGTATTAGAGAGGACAAGGTGGGTTACATTGACGCACAGCAACCCGCATTATTAATGCGGCTTAATATTAGCCCTGACAATTGACTCACGTTAAGTAAAGATTTTAGAAAACTCTTTCATGGCGCGATAGGTCATAGCGATGTACTGACAGACTATTGCCACCATCAGGGGCTAAAGCGACGACAGAACTTGAGTTGCTGTGAAAAACTATTAGCCTAAGAGCACATGGTTAAAACATCGATCCAACAAGCTTCAATACCATTGAAGGCCTTCCTATATTCAACTTATACTCACTGCTTGGTTTTCCCCTATTTTTGCCTGCATTAATGCTTTTTTATCTGTGCATTTTTTTGTCTATCGATTTTTGAAGGCATAGAGAGCTTGTGGTCATGCTTTATTTGAGATAATTTAACAATGGATGTCCTAGTTAAATTCGAATGAAGAGACTGAAGGAATTGGTACTTTAAACCTGTACATGTCTGCTGACAACATTAGTTTCAATGCTTTAAGTTTAGGCCTCATGCCTACTTACAACCTAAATGCTGATGATTATCTAGCTGAAGTGTTTTCTTTTTCAACTGTAAGTACTAGGTATATCCGTTTTGATATGTCTAACTGTACACAGGCAAGCTTTGCGTGTGCGATTGGTGAAGCCGCATTCAATAATGTTGATAATGTATTAGTTCCAGAGCCATCTACATTAGCAATTTTTGCATTAGGAATGATTGGTTTAGCATCACGTCGATTTAAGAAGCAATCTTAATATAGTTTTTAATATTAGACTCTAGAAAACATCAATTGTAATGATTGGTGTTTTTTTGTATCTGATGATTGGTAATTTAGGTTGCTTTATCAGTAAACCACGACGATAGGATTAAGTATCCTATGCTATTGCATATGGATAACTACTCCTGACGATTGACTGTTGTAGTGGCTCAGGAGCCAGTTAATGAACTTGAAGTCGAGTGGTTATGAACATCAAACACACTCGTTTTTATCGATGGAGAACGTCCGATATCAGGAAGTTTTTAGCGTAATGTGGTTGAGCAGTCAATCCGTTGCAGATCAACTTTCCTATGCTACCTCATAGCACATAGGCTAGATATCGTTTTGAGAAAATGATTGAAAAGGTGCGATTTTAGATGATTTAAACGGTTTGAATTTTTAAGTGAAGCATTGTATTATTTAAGGGTTTTACAGCTTTAGATAATAGTTGTATTAACCCTAAAAGCCTAACCATAAAGTTAGAGGTTCAGCTATGCCATATTCGAGGTAAAAGCGTTACATTAGGCTTGAAGAGTGAAGGGAGTAGATGTCATTGTGGTCATATTATATTGATCGATTATGGCATGATTAATACTTGACGCATTTTTTTAATTTAATATATCTTTATGGAAAAATAAAACTATTTTAGAACTAAGTTATGAATAGAAAAGACACTATTGAAAAAGGTTTAAGTAAAGCTACATTTCCCGTTGAACCAGAGCTATTTACAAAAATAGTATAAGTATATTTATTCTAAGTTTATTTCTGTGGTTACCTACAGGTTATCCAGACATAAAAAAGCCACTTAAACAGTTATATCAACTATTACTAAGTGGCTTATTTATAATACTAAATGTGGTCGGAGTAGCAAGATTCGAACTTGCGACCTCACGTCCCCCAGACGCGCGCGCTACCAAGCTGCGCTATACCCCGAATAATAAGCTTAATGGGGATAAAAGCTTATGCGTGCTATCTTAATGATTTATCGCTCGAATGCAATTAAAAAACACCATCAACTGAGCTAAGCGCCTAATTATTGTACGTTATCTACTTGTTTACTGAATTGTTTACTAAATTGTTTAATAAAGTGAACACCATCAATCATTAATGGAAAATCAGGTTTTGCCGTAATAGGTGCCGCCAGTTGGATAGAATAACTTTGAAAGTTACCATTTTGGTCAACAAACATGGATTTATCTTTATTAAAAACCACGATGCCGTTGTCCATGGTATTGGCAATAATACGGTCATTATTTAGGTTTTTGATATTAGCGCCGTTGCTATAGCTTTTGGCTTCAATATCACAATTTAGCCAGTTTTTAATCAGCGTAGGTTGCATATCCATATGACTAGTGAGTTTATTAATTGATCTATTTTTACTTGCCGGTAAAACCAGTAGCGCAGGTTTAATCGATAAACTTGTTTCTGTTGTGCTGTTACCAATAGAACTGATCCAAAGGATATCTTTGTCTTGCTTATCGCCTTGTTTATTGTTTTGCGCCGACATCAAGGCATCTAAAAACAGTTCAAACTGATAGCTATTATTACCCTTAAAATAAAATACGTGTAAACCTGGGGCATAACTGTTGAGTTTATCAGCAAATATCAAACTTGATATATCGGCTAGTTTTGTTGCTGCTGGGAATAGTCTGTTGGTTAGACTTAACAAACCATGGGTATTAATTACTGAGGCTTCATTGTGGTCTGCACCGACAATAGTAAGTGATTTGGCTAAGTTTTTCTGAGCCATAATTTGAAATAATAGCGGTTGTGCTTGCTGTTCGAACAAGGCTTTTTTATAAATACTTGGCAAGCTATAAAACAAGTTAAACCAAGCTTCTTTTGGTGACGCGTTATCAACGTGATTATCTAGCGAGAGCACACCTTGCTTGGCTCTTTGCTTTATTTTATCCAGTTGTTGAGTTTGCAATATTTGGTCTGTAATCACCATGAAAACAGATTTTTTTAACGCGCTGTCATTGGGACATTGACCTTGATAAAGTGGGTACTGAGGTACAGCATCAGTAAAAGCGAGCGGGCTGGTGCGACGGGCAATATAATCAACCTGATCGAACATGCCATATTTGGTTAATAAGGTTTTGGCCGTTGATGGATAAGACAGTGGCAATACTGTGTCTTGGCGCAATACGTCATACTCAAGATTGGCATCGGCCCAAATATGAATAATATGACTAAAAAAGAAGAAAATTACGAGCGCAATAACGATAAAGCGCGCAAAAATAGTTTTTTGTAATTCTTTCAGGTGTTTCCAAGCATAATTTGACGTTATCAGTTCAAACGATAATATAACCATGGTCAATACTAAGCTAACAAACCAGAACACTCGGCTATTTTGTTGTATTTCGTTATTAATAAGGTCAAGTATCGGCGCACTTGATGAAATATTTAAATGATAGCCTAAGCGGCTATAGATAAAGGCGTCAAGCAGCAAGAGCAATAACTGGACGCTAAAAATAATAGAAGCGACCACCCGAATAAATCGGGTTCGAGGAAACAACAGGGTGATTGGAAACAAAATGAGTACAAAGCTCATAAAGGTTAAAAAAGCTATATGGCTTAACCAAGTGGTGACTAAATAAGTTTGACCTAACAAAGTGTCAGGCATTGCTTCACTAAAGACATAAATTGACGATAATAAGATCGCCGCAATAATATTAAAAAAAGTGAACCAGTGGCTCCAGCTAATTAACTGTAATAGGCGCTTGCTATAGGGTTTTGATTCAAATGAAACCATTGCGTCGTTTAATTCTCTTATTATTGTTAATGAATGTCGCTTATTATTACTACGTTTTATTTAGAATTTTGTATAGATTGTTTTAATGCGTTGGTAAAATTGTCTACTATTGCCTCTCGTTCCTTTTTCGGCACATTGTTTGTAATAATTTCTGTCAGGGTATTTCCTAGGCACATTAGCGCTAGATCAGGGGTTGCAGACTCGTTGACGAGTACATCAAGCAAATTTGTAATAATTTTTTCTACACGTTCGTTGGAATACTTGGATACAATAGGCATCTTACACACTTAATGGTAATTTAATAAACAGACATAAGTTTATCAAATGCCCGAACAATATAATACTGACCTTTATCTATGAGCTTAATAATTTCAAACATTGCACTGCATTTTTTAACAAAAAAAGAAGAAACTGGTGAAGTTGTACTCAGGTTAGGTCCTGAGAATGTTGCAGCTAGCAGCAAAATAGAAAGTTTTGTTGATGCACTGCATAAAATTTATAACAGCAAAGGCAGTAAGGCCTACGGACATTTCTCTGCGATGCCAGCCCAGGGTGACAAAGCCCGATTTGTTGATATTATGGAAAGCTATTTAGGTGATGCGCAAAGCTTTCATCAATTTAGTAGCCAAGCCGGAAATTTACTTAAAAATGAATTAGAAAAATATAACCTGGCTGAAACCGGTTATTTAGTTGTTTGTCATTACGAGTATATGGGTGGACGTTACTTACTCGCAGCGATCATTCCTATTTCTGAACACTATTCAGTTGACGGTGACTTGCACATTTGGGCCGATCAACACCTTGATACTAATAAACTCCAGTTAGCCGCTCGTATCGATTTATTTGACTATCAAAATAATGCCCAAGGTAATCGTTATATCTCTTTTATCAAAGGTCGCGCAGGCAGAAAAGTATCTGACTTTTTCTTAGATTTTTTAAGCTGTGAAGAAGGTTTAAACTCAAAAGAACAAACGCAAACCTTAGTGCAAGCGGTTGAAGATTATGTGGCAGTTAATCAATTTGACGCCAATGAAAAACAACACAGTCGTAAAGAGTTATTAAGTTACTGCAAAGAGCAAAAAGAGTCGGCGCAAGATGTTTCATTACAAGAAATAGGCGAGGTTATTAAAACGGAAGAGAGCGGCCAAGACTTTTACAAGTTTTGCCAGGAGCAATCATACCCGATTGAAGAGTCGTTTCCTCATGATCAAGCGGTAGTGAACAAAGTCACTAAGTATGCGGGTTATGGTAACGGTATCAGTTTAAGTTTTGAGCGTAGTCACTTTGGTCAAGATGTAGTTTATAATCCCGCTGATGAAAGCATTACTATCTATAAAATACCGCCAAACTTAAAAGAGCAACTATTAGCGCTATTAGCAACTAATACTAATCAGAGTGCTAGCCAAAGCCTGGCCACAGAGCATAACTCAGAAAGCTCAGAAAGCTCAGAAAGCTCAGAAAGTTCAGAGAGCTCAGAAAACGAATACTAAGCGCTAGCTCAAGCTAAGCTAACAAGTGACAAAAAATCTTGCCCATTAACGGCAATAGCAGATGAATAGATTACATTAGGAAAAATAATGACCACATTAACGATTACTCGACCAGACGACTGGCATGTTCATTTGCGCGATGGCGAAAGTTTACATAGCACCGTTGCTGATATTAGCCGCTACTTTGGTCGCGCTATTATTATGCCAAACCTAGTACCACCGGTAACCAATGCAGAGTTAGCACGTCAATATCATCAGCGCATTATGGCCGCAAAACCGAGTGCACAGTTCCAACCATTAATGGTGTTGTATTTAACTGATCAAACCAGCGCAGAAGATATTAAAGCGGCAAAAGCGTCAGGTATTGTTTATGCGGCCAAGCTTTATCCCGCAGGAGCAACAACCAATTCTTCATCTGGCGTAACTAATATCGATAACCTTGCGCCAGTATTTGCGGCGATGGAAGCAGAGAACATGCCGTTATTGGTGCATGGCGAAGTCACCAGTCACGATATTGATATTTTTGACCGTGAAGCGGTATTTATCGATACTATATTGCGTCCATTGGTGGCAAAGCATCCGACATTAAAAATAGTGTTAGAGCATATCACTACCAAAAATGCGGTTGATTTTGTCAAAGCTGCGGGGGACAACGTAGCCGCAACCATTACCGTTCATCATTTATTATTTAATCGTAACCACATGTTAGTTGGCGGTATTCGTCCACACTTTTATTGTTTACCGATACTAAAACGTAATATTCACCAACACGCATTAGTGGAAGCAGCCACCAGTGGCAGTGATAAATTTTTTCTAGGTACAGATTCTGCGCCGCATTCACAAGATGCAAAAGAAAATGCCTGTGGTTGTGCCGGTGCTTACACCGCCCATGCTGCTATCGAGTTATATGCTGAAGCATTTGAACAAGCAGGTGCGCTTGATAAGCTTGAAGGTTTTGCTAGTTTACATGGTCCTAAATTTTATAATTTACCGGTAAACACCGACAAAATAACCCTAGTTAAAGCCGCATGGACTGTACCGGCCACTATGGCTTTTGGTAGCGACGAAGTGGTGCCTATTCGCGCCAATGAAACCATTGCTTGGCAAGTTAAGTTGTAGAGGAGTTATTAAATGCAGTTATTTGTAAATGATTTAACCGTTATCGATTTTTCGTACTGTTGTGCTGAACGTGGCATTGTGGGCGAAAGTTGGATTGTTGATGTTTTGCTTGAGGGTAGTTTAAATGAAATGAGTATGGTGCTTGATTTTGCTGTGGTTAAAAAGCAAATTAAGGCCATTATTGATGACGCGGTTGACCATAAGTTATTATTGCCCATGCAAAATAACACCGTTAGTGCTGAGGTCTCTTCTTATCGAGCAGATCATGAATTTGTCAATTTTAGTGCTAAGCAGGGTAGCTACTACTTACAATCACCGAGTTGTGCATTTGCCAAGATAGATGCCAAGCAAATAGATATTGCTGCGGTGACCGGCTATTTAACCGATATAATTTTGAGTCATTTACCAAAAAATGTCCAAGGTTTAACGCTAAATTTACGGCCAGAAAATATTGATGGTGCTTATTATCACTATACTCACGGTTTGAAACTGCACGACGGTAATTGTCAGCGTATTGCTCATGGCCATCGTTCAAAAATTCATATCTATGAAAATGGTCAACGCTCAGCAGCGCTTGAAGCGGCTTGGAGTTCACGTTGGCAAGATATATATCTCGCCAGTGAAGCTGATCGCATGGCGTTAAGCGAGATAGAATTGTCGGCTACTGCAATGGCTAATTTGACTGCCGATCACCAATTATTTTCTTATTTTGCGCCACAAGGCCGATTTGATATTGCTGTGCCAAGTCATATTTTAGATGTGGTTGATTGTGATTCAACAGTTGAGTTACTGGCCGACTTTATTGTTCGCCAACTTAAAAAGCAAGCACCGAACGATGAATTTAAAGTGGTTGCCTTTGAAGGTGTTGCTAAAGGAGCCATTGCTAATGGTTAAACAAGCTTCATTATTATTAACGCTCATCTTTATAGCGAGCTTACTGAGCTCACAAGGGGTGTTAGCAAAGACACCAGCTCAAACACAATTGAGCGAGCAATTTTTTCAAGGGGCGTTAATTGTCGGTAAAACAGCGCCAGAAAATAAAGTCAGGCTCAATGGTAAAGCGATCAAAGTCTCTGAAAACGGCGACTATGCTTTAGGCTTTAGTCGAGATGAAAAAAATAATAGTGAACTCACCATCATTAGCCCAAGCGGCGTAATTGAAAAGCAGATATTAAAACCACTAAAACGTGAATACAACATTCAACGGGTTGAAGGTATTGCTAAAAGCATTATGAATCCTAACAAAAAGGCTAATGTCCGTGTTAGAGAAGATAATAAAAAGATTAAAGCTGCTCGCAAAATTGACAGTAACTTAATTGCGTTTTCTCAAGGCTTTATTGCGCCCATTGAAGGTATCATTACTGGTGTTTACGGTAGTCAACGTTATTATAACGGTGTGCCTAAATGGCCACATTATGGTTTAGATTATGCTGGTAATACAGGCGATGCAGTTAAAGCGCCGGCAGACGGCACTGTACTTATGTTTGTGCCTGATATGTTTTATTCAGGTGGCACAATGATCATAGATCATGGCCATGGCGTTAGCTCAACATTTTTGCATTTAAGTGCTTCATATGTCAGTGTTGGTGACAAAGTCAGTAAAGGACAACTTGTCGCTGCTGTTGGTGCAAGTGGCAGGGCTACAGGCCCGCACTTAGACTGGCGAATAAACTGGTTTAATATGAGATTAGATCCCGCGTTAGTATTAAAGCTCAAGCCTTTGAAATAAATTATATAACATAATTTAACCAAAGCCATAAGTCAGGTTGTTATGAAAAAATTTCTCCTCTTAGTTTGTTTAATGGTAAATTTTACTAGTTATGCCAAAGATTTCTATGTGGGATGGGAGCTATGGTTCCCCTATCAATATCGCAATAGTCAACAAGAGCTTGTGGGCTTAGATTTTGAAATTTTCAACACAATATTGACTAAAGCTGGTTATACAACAGAATATACTGAACTACCCTGGAAGCGACATTTACATTATATAAAAACTGGTGAAATGGATGTCGCCATGGGCGCGTCATTCAGCGAAGAAAGGCTGCGTTACGCTATGTTTAGTAGGCCCTATAGACAAGAGACCGTGAATCTATTTGTTCGAAATGGCCAAGCTAATAGCATTAAGTTAGGTGCATTATCAGATCTAACTAACAGCAATTACACGATTGGTATCGAAAGCGGATATTATTACGGTGATGAATACCAAGCGTTAATGAAAACAGCTGAATTTCAAGAGCATATTATTGAAGTTGTTGATATTGAAGAGAATGTAACATTACTATTAGCTGGGCATATTGATGGTTTTCTGGTTGATCCAGCCACCATTAAAGCCTTCGCTAACAAGTACAAAATGGCTGGAGAATTTGAAGCACATCCAGTAAATATTTACCAAACAGATATTCATATTATGCTTAGTAAAAAATCTGTTAAACCCAGAGCTATTACCGCGATTAATCAGGCGATTAGTGAGTTAAAAAAATCTGGCCAGTTAGATAAAATAATTAATAAGTGGCATCAACTTAATTAAGTGTAAAATCACATTTTTAATACCGATTTTTCGATGTGGATAAATAAATGTAAAACCGCAGTGATTAGGTGTTAAGTGTTTTTAAACTTTAATTTCTATTGGCCCTGTTAACTCAAGAGGCTTAATTTCAAGGGCTAGTAGATGTGGTTTGAATAATTTGATTTCTTAACCATTTATTTGCAGGGTCAAAATCGACATTGCTGTGCCAATATAAATGCACGTCAATATCGTGCAAACTCACTGGTAAAGGAAATACCACCAAATCTAGCAGTTGGCTGTACATCTTCGCTGTTGTTTCGGTTAACGTTAGCAACATGTTGTTATCGGCAATAACTTGGCAGGCAGAGAATGCATGCTGACACCTCAAGCCAATCTTACGTTGTAGTCCTAATCGCCCTAACTCAAAGTCTTCAATACTCGGCCCTACTGTGCGAGATGAAACTAGTACGTGCTCTTGTGCGAGATAGGTTGCTAAATCAAGTGTCGACTTTACAATAGGGTGATTTTTTCGTGCCAGCACGACTAATTTACTTTGATCTAATTGGGTGTGCAAAATATTGTCACTAACCGGCAATAAGGTGTCTATTGCTAAATCAATATCACCACTGGCAAGTTTATTTTCCAATTCATGACGATTAACTCGGCGACTACTTTGTAAATTAATTAAAGGCGCTTCTTTTCTAATGCGTTGCATTAAAGGTGGTAAGTATGAGGCTTCTAAAGCGCCATGTAACGAGACATTAAAGTTATTACGCGAGACTAAAGGTTCAAATTGTCTAGACTGCGCCAAACAAACTTTTAATTGTTGTAAGGCTTCACGCACATCGGCAATAACATTATTGGCAACCGGCGTTGGCCGCATCTGGTTACCTTGACGAATAAACAAAGCATCATCAAAATTATGTCGAAGTTTACCCAGTGAATGACTCACAGCAGGTTGCGACAAGTTAAGGGCAGAAGCTGCTTTGGTAATATTGCCTTCACAGTAAATTGCTTCAAAGACCACAAATAGATTTAAATCTACTTTCATACTTTCTCCATTTAATTTAACAACCATTAAACCACTATTGGTAATGTTATTATTTCAATCTCAGTTCATTTTGGCTATTAGTGAGAACTATTAATTTTTGCCTTATGGCGTTAATCGCCCGCTTAACCCTTAATTCAAGGTTGGACTTCAGTCCACAAGCCCGATAAACAAAACAATAGTTTGCTGCAAACCTTTGTTAACCCAGCAGATTAATTACTAGTTTAATAGTTGGCGGACTTCAGTCCGAACTACAAAACAATCACCCACCGCTGTATTATCACCCGTAAAAGCCATTTTGGCTAAGCTACTTATTTTTCCTGTAAGCCTCTAAGCAGTAAACTTATAACCTAACAACCGTGTGCATATTTATTATGTTAAGTAGGGCAATATGTGTGAAACCAAGATCATTAATACCAAGCCAATTAAAATATAGTCAAGGGTGATAAGTCATTCTTTTAATATATTATACCAATCCCATTAAGTTATTGCTCACTTGTACTAGTTAAAATAGCTCAAAGCTGTGTTGCTCTCACTCCCAATAGCCAGCTATTGCTCAATCGAGCGCCTTGCCTTGAATTATTTTTCCTGCGCACAACAAGATCACAAACTTAATGGAACTGGTATTACAAGTAATCCTCCTTATTATCTATTCATAATTCGAATACTAGGTTATAAGAACTATTCATTTGCTTAATTTTTTGTGGGCACTTAGCATAGATTAATTGCATTAAACTGATATTTTAATCATTACAATGATAAGTAATAAAGTAATAAAGTAATAAAGTAATAAAGTAATAAAGTAATAAAGTAATAAAGTGATAAGTAATAAAGTAATAAAGTAATAAAGTGATAAGTAATAAAGTGGCAAGTAATAAAATGGTAAGCAATAAAATGATAGTAAGCGTAACTTTTAATCTAATGCAAAACCAATACGTTATGGCAGTAGCCTAGTTTTATGGCGGCTATTTATCTGATTCGTCATGGCCAAGCTTCATTTGGTAAAGCTGATTATGATCAATTATCTGAAAAAGGTGCGATGCAAGCTCAGTTATTGGGCAAATGTTGGCAGTCGTTGCCGGCACCTGATCAGGTGTTTTCCGGTGATTTACTGCGCCATGAACAAACCCTTGAAAACTTTTTATTAGGTTATCAGGGTAATAAACCCGCGAGGATTTTACATTCAGGTTTTAATGAATTTAACCATGTAGAACTGCTAACACGCTACGATGCTCAGTGGAAAAACTTTGCCGATAAAGTAGCAAAAACAAATCAGTTACCTAACGCACAGCAAGTTTTTCAACAAGAGTTTTCACTGGCAATTAAACGCTGGGTTGGTGGCGCATACGACAGTGATTATATTGAGAGCTGGCCACAATTTAAAAAACGTTGTATTACAGCTTTGCAAGACATTCTTTACCAAAAATTAATGGCTAAAAAGTCTGTAAATAACGCCAAGCGATCAAACGATATATGTATTTTTACTTCGGGCGGTACAATCTCTGTACTTGTTCAACATGTATTAGCTTTATCAGATGAAAATACACTGGCAATAATTCAACAGTTACGTAATACCAGCGTGACTAAATTACTTTTTTCAAAAAACAACTTAAGCATTGATTATTTTAATAACTACAGTCATTTAACCCAAGCGGGTGCTGACTGGGTAACGTTTAGGTGAGATAAGCGTTAAGTGACAAGTAAAAATAAAGATAAAATCTATAACAAGGAATAAAGATATGAGTACCAATTTGTTTGATTTAACAGGAAAAATTGCTTTAGTTACCGGTGCAAGCAGAGGTATTGGCGAGCACATCGCTAAATTACTGGCAGAAAACGGCGCCCATGTTATTGTCTCGAGTCGTAAAATAGCCGGCTGCCAAGCGGTTGTTGAGCAAATTATTGCCGCGGGTGGCAGTGCCCAAGCCATTGCTTGTCATATTGGTGAAATGGAGCAGATAGAAGCAATATTTGCTCAAATTTCAGCAGAGCACGGTAAGCTAGATATATTAGTTAACAATGCTGCGACAAACCCATACTTTGGTCATGTATTAGATACTGATTTAGCGGCCTTTCAAAAAACGGTTGACGTTAATATTCGTGGCTACTTTTTTATGTCAACGCTGGGCGCTAAATTAATGAAAACAAATAACGGTGGGGCGATTGTTAATGTGGCCTCTATTAATGGTGTTACACCGGGTGATTATCAAGGTATATATTCCATTACTAAAGCCGCGGTTATTTCGATAACCAAAACTTTCGCGAAAGAATGTGCTCAATTTAACATTCGTGTTAATGCCATCTTACCCGGTGGCACAGACACTAAATTTGCCTCTACCCTAGTTAATAACCCAAAAATATTAGCAGAAATGTTGCATCACGTGCCGATGAAGCGAGTGGCTCAGCCTGAAGAAATGGCGGGCACTGTATTGTACTTGGTTTCCAACGCTTCAAGCTATACCACAGGTACGGCGATTAATGTTGATGGTGGCTATTTAATTGGCTAGCCAATAGCCCTTTCAATCTATATAAGCGTAAATTAATAGTGACTCAGGCTTTTAGACTTATCGTCGCCGCTTTAGTTAATTTACTCAGAGCAAATAAAAAATTAAAGAGTGTAGGGAATAAGATGAGTAGCATTAATGCAGAAAAAAACGCTGAAAATAAGGGAGTAACTAAAACCATAGCCAAGACAGTAACTAGTGCAGCTAAACTTTTTCAACCCTTCTCTATCGGTGGTTTAACCTTAAAAAATCGCACGGTTATGGCACCGATGACCCGTACATTTTCGCCAAACTATATCCCAACCGACGAGGTAGCTAAATATTATCGTCGTAGAGCCGAAGGTAACGTTGGATTAATTATTACCGAAGGCACTTTTATCTCACATAAAGCAGCCAATGGTTATGAGCGTGTGCCGGCTATTTTTGGCGAAGAAGCCTTAGCCGGTTGGAAACATGTTGTTGATGAAGTTCATGCCGCCGGTGGAAAAATTGCCCCGCAGCTATGGCATGTAGGCTCAGTACGTAAAGAAGGCATAGGCCCAGATAAAACCATACCGGCTTATAGCCCCTCAGGTTTGTATAAGCCGGGCACACCCAACGGTATTGCCATGAGCCAAGCAGATATTGATGAAGTTGTTACCGCATTTGCTCAAGCGGCTGCTGATGCTAAAGCTATTGGTTTTGACGCGATTGAAGTGCATGGCGCGCATGGTTATTTAGTTGACCAATTTTTTTGGCAGGGCACCAATCAACGCAGTGATAAATATGGCGGCTCATTAGAAAATAGAGCACGTTTCGCTGTTGAAATAGTGCAAGCTATTCGCCTTGCTGTTGGTGCAGACTTTCCGATAATTTTTAGATTCTCTCAATGGAAGCAACAAGATTATAACGCTAAGCTTTGTCAAACACCTGAAGAATTAACCACCTTCCTATCATTACTCAGTAACGCCGGTGTTGATATTTTTCACGCCAGTACGCGTCGATTTTGGTTAGCTGAATTTGAAGGTTCGGATCTCAATCTTGCCGGTTGGACAAAAAAAATCACTAATAAACCCGTTATAACTGTCGGTAGTGTCGGTTTAGATAGTGATTTTACCGGTGAAGGTAGTGTCGATTTGGGGGGAACATCAAACCCAACCGGTATTGATGGTTTGTTGGCGCGTTTAAATAATGATGAATTTGATCTAGTCGCTATCGGCCGAGCATTATTAGTTGATCCAGAGTGGGTTAACAAAATTCAACATAATAAAGCCGATGAAATAGCGCAATTTAATAAAGCCGCGCTGATGAAATTAAGTTAATCGCCATCACAGAAGCGTTTGCGATAATGTGAATTTAAGATTGCGTATTGTTAATTTTGACTTGTTAATTGCACATGGTTAATTGCGCTTACACGACATAAATAACAGCCAGATATTAAAAAATAATAAGGATCTCCTATGGATTTTGAATATAGCGACAAAGTTAAAGAATTAATGGCCCGTGTCAGCACATTTATGGACACGCATGTTTATCCTGTTGAAGCACAAATGCATGAGCAAGTAGCACAGAATCAATGGTCAACCCCGCCCTTAATGGCAGCGCTTAAAGCCAAGGCAAAAGCACAGGGCTTATGGAATTTATTTTTACCGGTAAGTTACGGTAAATATAGCGCTGGGTTAACTAACTTAGAATACGCCCCCCTTGCCGAAATTATGGGCAAAGTGATGTGGGCGCCAGAAGTATTTAATTGCGCGGCACCTGATACTGGCAATATGGAAGTATTAGCTAAATACGGTAATGAAGCGCAGAAAAAACAATGGTTAGAGCCGCTACTTGAAGGAAAAATTCGTTCAGCATTTGCTATGACCGAGCCAGAAGTCGCCTCAAGTGATGCGACTAATATTGAGCTGCGCATAGCACGTGAGGGTGATGAATATGTTATCAACGGTCGAAAGTTTTATATTAGCGGTGCCTGTCGCAAACAATGTGAAATTATGATCGTGATGGGTAAAACTGATCCCGATAATAGCAACCGCTATATTCAACAGTCTCAAGTGCTAGTACCGATGAAAACACCAGGCGTAACCATGGTACGTCCAATGCAAGTATTTGGTTATAACGATGCACCCGAAGGGCATGCTGAAATCACTTTTGACAACGTCCGAGTACCGGTTGAAAACATTATTGTTGGTGAAGGCAAAGGTTTTGAAATTGCCCAAGGTCGTTTAGGCCCAGGCCGTATTCATCATTGCATGCGCTCTATTGGCGTAGCACAACGAGCGCTTGATTTAATGTGTCAGCGAGTTAACGAGCGTATTGTTTTTGGTCGCCCGATGATCAAACAACAATCAGTGCGTGAAGACATTGCTATTTCTGCTTGTCAGATTGAACAAGCACGCCTGATGACCTTAAAAGCCGCGCAAAAAATGGATACTGACGGTAATAAAGCCGCGAAAGATATTATCGCGATGATCAAAATTGTTGCGCCAAGTATGGCACTTGATGTACTTGACCGTGCTATTCAATGCCATGGCGCCGTTGGTGTTAGCCAAGATACCTTTTTGGCCCATGCGTTTGCTGGCCAGAGAACTTTGCGTTTAGCCGATGGCCCAGATCAAGTGCACATGATGCAACTTGGCCGCGACTTAGTGAAAAAGACCACTTCAGATCAATCGCTGTAAAAATTGAACAGGTTAAACCCAATAGAAGAGATAAACAGATGACAGCAACGGTTGCTTTTGATGTAGAAAAATTAACTCAATACCTTGAGTCGCAGGTAACAGGCTTTATTGGCCCGATCACGTTAAGCAAGTTTACTGGTGGGCAGTCAAATCCTACTTTTAAAGTAACGGCTGAATCGGGTTTGTATGTATTACGCAGCCAACCACCAGGCAAATTGTTAAAATCTGCCCATGCTGTTGATCGGGAGTTTGAAGTGCTTGATGCCCTTAAAGGTACTGATGTACCTGTTGCTCAGGTCTATCATCTTTGTCGAGACACTGACATTATTGGCGCTATGTTTTACTTGATGGAGTTTTGCGATGGTAGCGTTTATTGGAGTCCGTCATTAGCCGAAATTTCAACCAATGCTTATCGCAGCGAACTATATGATGCGATGAATAAAACATTAGTCGCTCTGCACAGCGTTGATATTGACCTAGTGGGTTTAGCTGATTACGGTAAAGCAGGTAACTACTTTGAACGACAATTTGGTCGTTGGACTTCGCAATATCGTACTACAGAATTACAGAAAATTGCGGCTATGGACCAACTTATATTTTGGCTCGAAAAGCACTTGCCTGAAGACGATGGCCGAGTTTGCTTAGTACACGGTGACTTTCGTTTAGACAACATGATGTTTGCCAAAGACAAGCCTGAAGTTATGGCTGTACTGGATTGGGAATTATCGACGTTAGGACATCCTTTTTCTGATTTAGCTTATCAATGTATGCAGCTGCGTATGCCACAAGGCATGGGCTCTATCGATGGCTTGCAAGGTGTTGATAGGGTGAGTTTAGGCATACCCACAGAAGCAGAATATGTGGCAAGTTACTGTCAACGCATGGGCATTGACCATATCGACAATTGGAGCTTTTATCTGGCATTTAGCTTTTTTAGATTAGCAGCCATAGTGCAGGGCGTGGCAAAGCGCGCGTCAGAGGGCAACGCATCAAATGAACATGCTAATAAAGTTGGGGCATTTGTTGAACCTTTAGCGCAAATGGCTTTAAGTATTATCGAACAAACAGGCGAACAAACAGCCAAGCTATCTTCAAAAAAATCAGCAGATAAATAAGGTTAAAGATAATTTTTGCATAAAATAACCCTATAAATGTCAATTAATAGATAACGAGTCGTTATTAGAACAAATTGATTAAACAATATTCGTAATGTAAAGGAAATACCATGGATGCACTATTAGATTTTACAGGAAAAGTAGCTGTTATAACGGGTGCAGCACAAGGCTTTGGTCAGTTGTTAGCACAAGAATTAGCCAAGCGTGGTGCCAAGTTAGTGATCAGTGATATTAACGAGTCTGCTGTGTTAAAAGTGGCTGAAGATATCACATCAACTGGCGCTGAGGTTATTGCACTGGCTTGTGATGTTTCAAAAGATGATGACTGTAAGGCTATGGTCGACAGCGCAATTAAACACTTTGGCCGTGTTGATATAGGTGTTAACAACGCGGGTGTGGCGCACGAATTTATGCCATTACACGAGATAGACGAAGCAATAATGGACAGTCAATTTGCCATCAATGTGAAAGGTGTTCAATTTGGTATGCGCCATCAAATACAACAAATGCTACAACAAGGTGAAGGGGCTATTCTCAATGTCAGCTCTATGGCTGGCTTAAGTGGCGCCGCAAGAGGTAGTGCTTATGCGATGGCTAAACATGCGGTGATTGGTTTAACTAAATCTGGTGCAGTTGAATATGGTCGCAATAATATTCGCATCAATGCCATTTGTCCGTTCTTTACTTTAACGCCTATGGTGACTAATTTTGCTGATCAAGAACAACAAAAGAAAATGGCTAGAGGCGCACCGATGAATCGTTTAGGCGAACCGAAAGAAATTGTTGCCATGATGCTGATGATGTTATCTCCAGCCAATACCTACATGACAGGGCAATGTATCGCCATAGATGGCGGTGTATCAGCGCAATAAGTTAATAACACTTTAATCACTTGCTAATAACTCGCTGTTACTTAGCTAAGTAAAAAGATGAGAAGATAATTTTATGTCTGCAACATTAATGAATGAACGTGATCTTGAATTTATGCTCTATGAGCTTTTTGATAGTGAATCACTGATAAAACGAGAACGCTATCAAGACCACGACCGCCAGACTTTTAATGAAGTCATTAATACGGCTAAAACCATAGCTGAGAAACACTTTTTACCTATTCGACAAAAACTTGATACCCATCAACCTACCTTTGACGGTAAAAACGTCAGCCTTATTCCTGAGTTAAAACCCGCCATTGAAGCGGTAATAGCATCGGGTATTTCATCAGCCACTGCAGATTTCGCATCAAATGGCATGCAATTACCGCCCATTATTGCAAGCGCGGCTAACACCTATTTAACCGCCGCAGGTGGTGTCGGTTTAGGTTACAACATGTTGACCACCGCTAATGCAAATTTACTGCAAGCTCATGGCAGCAAAGCCCTGATTGAAAAATGGGTTAAGCCCATGCGCTCAGGACGATTCATGGGCACCATGGCGATGACCGAGCCAGGCAGCGGCTCAGGGCTTGGCGATTTAATCACCAAAGCGGTTAAGTCTGCAGATGATACTTATCGCATTAGCGGTAATAAAATTTATATTTCTGGTGGCGATCATGATTTAAGTGAAAATATTGTCCATTTAGTGCTTGCGCGAGTACAAGGGGCGGTGAAAGGTATTAAAGGTATTTCATTGTTTGTAGTGCCGAAGTTTTTAGTGAATGATGATGGCACCTTGGGTGAGGACAATGAAGTGGCGCTGGCGGGGTTATTTCACAAAATGGGCGGTCGCGCTCAAACCTCGACATCATTAAGTTTTGGTGAAAAAAATGGCTCAGTCGCTTACTTAGTTGGTGAAGAAAACCAAGGGCTTAAGTACATGTTTCATATGATGAATGAGGCACGTATTATGGTGGGGACTAGTGGTGCAACGCTAGCAGTTGCCGGTTATCAATATGCGGTTGATTACGCAAAAAACCGTCCCCAAGGGCGCTTGCCATCATCTAAAGATCCACTTTCTCCTATGGTTAATATTATTGAACACGCCGATGTCCGCCGTATGTTACTCGCGCAAAAAGCTTATGCAGAAGGCGCACTTTCGTTAGTGCTTTATGGCTCACAACTGAGCGACGACGAAAAAACTGCCCCAACAGTTGAAGCACGACAAGGTGCGCAGGTGTTATTAGACTTTTTAACCCCCATTATAAAAACCTGGCCGTCAGAATATGGTACTAAAGCTAACGACCTAGCTATTCAAGTATTGGGCGGACACGGTTATATTAACGAGCATCCTGTTGAGTTGTTTTATCGTGACAATCGCTTAAACGCCATTCACGAAGGCACCACAGGTATTCAATCGTTAGACTTATTAACCCGCAAAGTACCGATGAATAAAATGGCCGGCTACACAGCCACCATAGCTGAAATTTATAAAACTATTGAACAAGCAAAACCCTATAAAAATTTAGCTGAATTTTCTACACAACTCAGTGTCGCTGTTGAGACTTTAAAACAAACAACCCAAATGATATTGGGCGCAATGTCGACTAGCAATATCGATTTGGCGTTAGCTAATTCTGTCAAATACCTTGAATTATTTGGCCACGTTATTGTCGCGTGGCTATGGTTAAAACAAGGCATAGTTGCTAGCCAAGCACTGAGTAAACAGCCGCATCAAACTGATGAGCATTTTTATAACGGCAAGCTACAAGCATTACAGTATTTTTATCGATTTGAGTTACCAAAAATATCATTATGGTCAAGCATCTTACGAAGCAGTGACAGCACAACCTATGACATGAAAGTAGACTGGTTTTAAAGCTTAACTGTTAAAGATCAAGCATTAAAGCTCAAACATGCGCCTAAAGTAACGAAAGATCCGGTATTAAAAGCTAGATGGTAACTAAAATAGATCGTAGCTAAATGGAGAATTACTATGCCCACCATCATAAAAAAAGATCAATTAGCCAACTACATTGGCTTTGAAGCCAAGCCGACCCCTTGGCACCAAATAACGCAAGCGCAAATTAATCAATTTGCCAATTGTACCTTAGATCATCAATTTATCCATGTTGATGAAGAAAAGGCAAAAGCAACACCGTTTGGCTCAACCATCGCGCACGGCTTTTTATCCTTATCAATGCTCTCTCATTTTGCGGAAGACTTTAGTGTCATTATTGAGGGGTTCTACATGGGCTTAAACGCAGGTTTTGATAAAGTCAGGTTCCTACAACCGGTTAGCGTAAATAGTCGCGTTAGAGCACACGCTAAGACCTTGGCCATTAAAGAGAAAAAACCAGGGCAATATCGTTTATCTACACAAGTGACAGTTGAAATTGAAGGTTGTGACACGCCGGCATTAGTAGCCGAGTGGCTTTCAGTACAAATGGTTAAATAGCGCCATATATCGTCTAGATGTGGACTATTAATATTAAAAAAACAACGAATTAAAGCATGTTAAGGAAGTACTATGTCAATCAGTTTTGAAGGTAAGGTCGCCATTGTTACTGGCGCAGGTAACGGTTTAGGTCGCTCACACGCCTTAGCACTTGCAGCGCGTGGCGCAAAAGTGGTGGTTAATGACTTAGGTGGTGCGCGCGATGGTAGCGGTGCCTCATCACAAGCCTCACAAGAAGTGGTGCGTTTAATTGCAGAAAATGGCGGTGAAGCTATCAGTCACGGTGCTAACGTTGCCAACTTTGATGAAGTGCAAGACATGGTTAATCAAACCATGAAAAAATGGGGCCGTGTTGATATTCTTATCAATAATGCTGGCATTTTACGTGACAAATCTTTTTCAAAAATGAGCTTAGATGATTTTAAACTGGTGATGGATGTTCATGTTATGGGCTCTGTTAATTGCACAAAAGCGGTTTGGGAAATCATGCGTGAACAAAACTATGGCCGTATTGTGATGACAACATCGTCCAGCGGCATGTACGGTAATTTTGGTCAAGCAAATTACGGTGCTGCAAAAATGGCGGTTTTAGGTTTGATGAATACGCTAGTGCTTGAAGGCGCCAAAAATAATATTCGCGTTAATGCACTTGCACCAACAGCTGGCACGCGTATGACTGAAGACTTAATGCCAGCAGAAATTGTTCGAGCATTTGCTCCTGAAGCTGTTACGGCGGGCTTGCTAACATTGTGTGATGACGATGCCCCTAATCGCTTTATTTTATGTGCTGGCGCAGGCGGTTATTCAAGTGCCAGTATCTTTGAAACCCAAGGTTGTTTTATTGCTGGGCATAAGCAAAACCCTGAAAACGTGCGTGAACAATGGCCCGAGTTAACCGATCAAACTGGCCAAGCAGCATTAGAGTCAGGCACAAAACAAGGTGAAAAATTTGTTTTAAAAGCCATGGCTTTCATGAAATCACAACAAAATAGTCACGCGTAACCAATTCGTCAAAATGATCACGTAATTATCAGTTAACTATCAATAACTTAATGGAAAGTAATCATGAGAGAAGCCGTAATTGTATCAGTAGCTCGTACGCCAATAGGCAAGGCGTACCGTGGCGCATTTAATGATTTATCAGCACCAACACTGGCCGCTGTGGCCGTAAAAGCTGCGGTAGAACGTGCAGGAATCGATGTAAATGAAATTGAAGACTGTATTTTTGGCGCGGCGTTAACACAAGGTAACCAAGGCATGAACTTTGGTCGTCAAGTGGCCATGGCGGCCGAGTTACCGGTATCTGTTGCGGGTATGACCATTGATAGACAATGTTCATCAGGCTTGATGTCGATAGCAACAGCCGCAAATCATATTGTTTGTGATGGCGCACAAGTGGTGATTGCCGGTGGTTGTGACTCTATTAGTTTAGTGCAAAACGATAAAATGAATATGCATCGCTTGGTTGACCCAAGTGTAAAAGCCTATCGCCCAGCGATATATATGCCTATGCTAGATACTGCAGAAGTGGTTGCTAATCGTTATGATATATCAAGAGCAGAACAAGATGCCTATGCGCTTAAATCTCAGCAACGCACGGCAGCGGCGCAAGCAGCGAATAAATTTGACGATGAAATTGTGCCTGTTACGGCAACAAAATTAGTTATGGATAAAGCGACAGGTAATATCAGTAAAGAAGCAGTGACCTTAACGCAAGATGAGGGTAACCGGCCATCAACCAATATTGAAGGCTTATCGGCATTAAAAACGGTAAACGACAATGGCTCAATTACCGGCGGTAATGCGTCACAGTTATCTGACGGTGCGGCAGCTGTTGTGGTAATGGAACGTGCACTAGCAGAGCAGCGCGGACTTAAGCCATTAGGCGCTTATCGTGGCATGGCAGTTGCCGGTTGTGAACCGGATGAAATGGGTATTGGTCCCATTTATGCGATTCCAAAATTACTAGCGCGTAATAATTTAACCATGGATGATATTGGTTTATGGGAAATTAACGAGGCGTTTGCCGTACAAGTTTTATATTGTGCCGAAAAACTGGGCATTCCAGAAGATCGTCTAAATGTAAATGGTGGTGCTATTTCAATTGGTCACCCATACGGCATGAGCGGCACGCGTATGGTTATGCATGCGCTAATTGAAGGTAAACGACGCGGTGTAAAATATGTAGTGATCAGCATGTGTATTGGCGGTGGCCAAGGTGCTGCTGGATTATTTGAAGTACTTTAAGCATTAAAAAATAATGTATAACGGCATCAATAATAATAAATGCCACTTAGTAAAAGTCATCTAAAAAATGAGTAATAGGGGAGAGAATACGATGGAAAGAATTTGGCTTGAAAAAAGTTACCCAGCGGGTCTGGCATTTGAAATAGACCCAGACAAATATAGCTCTTTGGCGGATTTGTTTTTAAAACACACCCAACAATATAAAAATAATACGGCATTTATTAATATGGGTGCCAGTATTTCTTATCAAGAACTCGCACAACAAGCCACTGACTTTGCCGCTTACTTGCAACAAGACTTAGGGTTAGTCAAAGGCGATAAATTTGCCATTATGATCCCAAATACCCTGCAATACCCTATCGCATTATTTGGCGCACTGATTGCAGGATTAACCGTAGTCAATGTTAATCCGCTTTATACCGCGCGTGAATTACAACACCAATTAAAGGATTCCGAGGCAAAAGGCATTCTTATTCTTGAAAACTTTGCTCATGTACTTGCAGCCGTTATTGATAAAACTGACATAGAGCATGTTATTGTCAGTGGTGTTGGTGACCGGTTGAGTAAAATTAAAGGCGCTATAGTTAATGGCGTACTAAAGTATGTTAAGAAACAAGTACCTGCGTACCATCTACCTCAAGCAGTAAAATTTAATCGGGCTATGGCAAAAGGCGCAGCGCTTAATTTTACACCCGTTGAGGTGGTGGGTACTGATTTAGCTTTCTTACAATATACTGGTGGCACAACGGGACCTTCAAAAGGGGCGATGTTAACGCACCGCAATATGGTGGCAAATATTGAGCAATCTAATGCTGCCACTAAAAATGTTTACGAGGTTGGCAAAGAAATTATGGTTACCGCGTTACCGCTTTATCATGTCTATGCCTTAACCTCTAACTGCCTGTGTTTTATTCCCTTTGGTGGCACAAATCTATTAATTACCAACCCTAGAGATATGCCAAATTTTGTTAAAGAGTTAGCAAAATATCCTTTTACTGTGATAACCGGTGTAAACACCTTATTTAATGGCTTATTACATACCCCAGGTTTTGACAAACTTGACTTTAGCCCACTAAAACTTGGTTTTGGTGGTGGTATGTCAGTGCAACGTCCGGTCGCAGAGCTTTGGGAAAAGGTTACAGGCACACGTTTATTAGAAGGTTACGGTTTAACTGAGTGCGCACCCTTAGTGACTATGAGCCCTTATAACCAAGAAAACTACAATGGCTCTATTGGCATTCCTGTTTCTTCAACAGATATTCGTTTAGTCGATGATGATGGTGGTGATGTTGCGCTGGGTCAGCCAGGTGAAATGTGGGTAAAAGGTCCACAAGTAATGAAAGGTTACTTTAATCGTCAAGCTGCAACAGATGAAGTTTTAAAAGACGGTTGGTTAGCAACAGGTGATATCGCCACCATGGACGAAAATGGTTTTTTTAAGATTGTAGATCGTAAAAAAGACATGATTATTGTCTCTGGTTTTAACGTTTTCCCTAATGAAATAGAAGAAGTTCTCGTAATGCACGAAGGGATACTTGAAGCGGCAGCTATTGGTGTTAAGCATGGTACTACCGGCGAAGCGGTAAAAGTATTTATTGTTAAAAAAGAGGCTAATTTAACCGAACAAGAAATTTTCGATCACTGTCATGAAATGCTGACTAATTATAAACGCCCTAAGTTTATAGAATTTATGGATGAATTACCCAAGAGCAACGTCGGCAAAGTGCTGCGAAAAGAATTACGCACCTAAACAGTTAAATCGACATTATTTGCCACTACTGGCTAAATAAAAATTAATCACTGCTTATCAGGCTTTATTAACCAAGCGCTATATATTCAGTAAAGAAGATAACTAACACAACTGAGAGAAATATAATGACTACTTATACTGCAATTAATTTAATCGCTCGTCCAGGCGCAGGCCCCATTGGTCCAGAACTATTTGAAGTGGTGCAAGTAGCAATGCCAACTGTTGGTAAAGGGCAATTTTTAGTAAAACAAAACCATATGTCGCTTGACCCTGCTATGTTTGGTTGGATGAGTGCTGACACCGAAAGTTATATTCCACCTGTCGCATTAGGCGATGTGATGCGCAGTTCAGGCATTGGCGAAGTAGTAGCAAGCCAACATGCTGACTTTCAAGTTGGCGATCGCGTTATGGGCATGATGGGCTGGAAAGAATATCATTTAAGTGACGGTGCAGGCTTGAACAAAGTTGCTGCGCCACTGCCAGATGAAGCGGTTTTATCTGTCTTTGCTTTACCGGGCTTAACGGCCACAAAAGGTTTGTACAGCATAGGTAAGCCAAAAAGTGGTGAAACACTAGTTGTTTCTGGCGCGGCAGGCTCGGTTGGCTCAATTGTTGGTCAGTTGGCAAAAGCTGATGGCCTTAGCGTTATTGGTGTGGTTGGTAGTGATGAAAAAGCTGATTGGATTGTTAACGAATTAGGCTTTGACGGTGCTATTAATTATAAAACAGATAATCTAGCGGAAAAATTAGCCGAACTTACCCCAAATGGGGTAGATGTTTACTTTGAAAATACCGGTGGCCCAATCCAGCACCATGTCTTTGAAAGAATGAATGCGCATGGTCGTATTGTGGTTTGTGGTTTAATTGCTGATTATCCAAAACAGCACCCTGATTTAGCACCAAATTGGATCCCGATCATCAAAAAACGCTTAACGATACAAGGTTTTACCATGCCAGATCATTTTGGTGAAATTCCTGCGTTATTAGAAAAGCTCACGCCTTATGTTATGCAAGGAAAAATCAAACATCGTGCGCACGTTTTAGAAGGGCTTAAGTCGGCGATCACGGGCTTGAACTTATTCTTCACTGGCAAAAATAAAGGTAAGTTAATCGTTAAACTTTAACTAGTTTGGCGAAAAACTTGCGCTTATAAATATCTGCGAGATACCTAAAGTAGTCAGCGCTATGGTGTGAAAAAGAAGCTCACCAACGCAATGACTATGAAATATTAAAAGAACTAAGGATGTAATACCAATTTCATTAATTAGGTGGTCTACTTTATACGCAGGAAAAACAACCAAATATAAGGCATTTATTGTAATAATACCAGTTCCATTAAGTTTGTGATCTTGTTGTACGCAGGAAAAATAATTCAAGGTAAGGCGCTCGATTGAGCAATAGCTGGCTATTGGGATTGAGAGCAACACAGCCTTGAGCTATTTTAACTAGTACAAGTGAGCAATAACTTAATGGGATTGGTATAACTCGTTGTTCAGGACAATATGCTCCTGCATTGTCTAATAAGCATACATCCATACAGCGATAATTATTAAATAAATAACACAATAGTGGGTCGTTTTAACCAGGTGAAATGATCAGATAATTAATGAGATTGGTATAAGTCAAGGCGACACATTAACAGGCAACACAGCGCTTAGTGGCACGCCGCTGGCAGTTAAAGTTGTCTGGTCACGAATGTATGGTAAAAATAATTTAACTGAGTGTTTGCTCTTATTTAGCTTAAGACGATATTATTAGTCTTAGCAGCTTTTTTAATATCAAAGCAATGAGCAAACAGACTAGGCCTTTTAGGCCTGTAAAATTATTTAGTCTGGTAGTTATCTTAATCTATCAATTTTTAATGGTGTCTAAAATCACTGGGCATCCTCTTTATAGGTAAAATCATGTTTAAAAGTACCGAAAATTATATTGCATCAGACGAACTTCGCTTAGCGGTAAACGCAGCAATTACTTTAGAAAAACCACTATTGATCAAAGGCGAGCCGGGTACGGGTAAAACTCAGCTCGCAGAAGAGTTAGCAAAGTCACTTAATTGTAAATTATATCAATGGCATATTAAATCAACTACTAAAGCACAACAGGGCTTATACGAATATGACGCGGTGTCGCGCTTACGTGATAGTCAATTAGGTGATGAACGGGTTAATGATATTTCAAATTATATTATTAAAGGCAAGCTTTGGCAGGCGTTTGAAGAAGAACAACGGCCAATATTATTAATTGATGAAATAGATAAAGCCGATATAGAGTTTCCAAACGATCTATTGCAAGAGATTGATAAGATGGAGTTTTTTGTCTATGAAACTCAACAAGTGATTAAAGCAAAGCAACGCCCGATTATTATTATCACCTCGAATAATGAAAAAGAGCTCCCAGATGCCTTTTTACGCCGTTGCTTCTTCCATTACATTAAATTCCCAACCAAAGTAGAGATGGAACAAATTATTGCTGTGCATCATCCACATGTAAAACAAGACTTGTTAGCGCATACCTTAGAAGTGTTTTTTGATCTTAGAGATGTGCAAGGTATTAAGAAAAAGCCGTCAACATCAGAGTTAATTGATTGGTTAAAACTGTTAGTTGCCGATGATGTTGCTCAAGATGTACTGATCAATAAAAAATCAGACATCATTCCTTTATTTGGTGCCTTACTTAAAAATGAGCAAGATGTATCATTACTTGAAAAGCTTGCTTTTATTAGTCGCAGAAACAGGCAATAAACGTGTTTATAGATTTATTTTTAACCCTGAGAAAGCACAAAGTACCGGTAAGTTTGCGAGAGTTATTAGATCTTATTGCGCTATTAAAAAAAGGCGTTGTTTTTGCAGACGTTGAGGCCTTTTATCATTTAGCAAAAATTGTGATGGTTAAAGACGAGATCCATTACGACAAGTTTGATGGTGCATTCGCTGAATATTTTGACGGTGTGCAAAAGATCGATATTTTCGATAACGTTATTCCTGAAGAATGGCTCAGGAAAAAGTTTGAAAACGAGCTTAGCCAAGCAGAAAAAGACAAGTTAAAGGCTTTAGGTGGTCTTGACGAATTAATGAAAACCTTAAAAGAGCGCCTTGCGGAGCAAGAAAAACGCCACGAAGGTGGTAATAAATGGGTTGGTACAGGCGGTAAATCACCGTTTGGCGCGTATGGTTATCACCCCGAAGGTATTCGTGTCGGTCAAGACGGCAATCGTAATAAACGAGCGGTAAAAGTGTGGGATAAACGCGAGTTTAGAAACTTCGACCAAGACAGAGAACTCGGTACTCGCAATATCAAACTTGCGCTTAAAAAACTGAGGAAATTTGCTCGCACCGGTGCTAGTGAAAAGCTTGATATTAATACTACGATTCGTTCGACCGCAAAAAATGGTGGCTTACTCGATGTGCATATGGAGCCTGAGCGTCATAATTCAGTCAAAGTATTAATGTTTTTTGATATTGGTGGCTCTATGGACGAATATATTCATACCTGTGAAGAGTTGTTCTCAGCGGCGCATACTGAATTTAAACACCTTGAGTTTTTCTATTTTCATAATTGTGTTTATGAAAGTTTATGGAAAGACAATAGCCGTCGTCGTACTAATACCGTTGATGTAGAAGAGATAATAAGAACCTTTGGTAGTGATTATAAGGTGCTTTTTGTTGGTGACGCTACGATGGGGCCTTATGAAATAATTGCACCGGGTGGTAGTGTTGAGCATTGGAATGAAAAAGCTGGCATTGATTATATGCAACGAATTTTGGGGCATTTTAATAAGGTGGCGTGGTTAAACCCACAGCCAGAAAACCAATGGGATTATCATCAATCAATTTCAATTATTAAACGCTTAGTTGACGACAAAATGTTTCCACTAACCGTTGACGGTATTGGTCGAGCTATTAAAGAAGTGAGTTAAAGACTAATTTTTTGTAGGTCGGACTTTAATCCGTCAGCCATTAAGCGGGTGATTAACGAGGTAGGCCAATAAAAATCAGCAGCGTGTATTAGTTTGTTCAATGAAATTTATGCTAAAAAAGCTAAGTTTCATTTAACCTGATGGACTGAAGTCTAAATTAGATCGGACCTACGAGTGACCATGTAGTGTTGAGAAATTTTTTGTAGGTCGGACTTTAGTCCGTCAGCGTTAAGCGGGCGATTACTGTGATGGGTTAACAAACATTTACTGTGAGTATTGTTTTGTTTATCGGGATTTGTGCCCAAAACGGTTAAATTTCATTTAACTTGATGGACTAAAGTCCAACCTACATCGGGCCTACGGGTGGCAACATCAAGTTTGGTGATTTTTTTTGTAGGTCGGACTTTAGTCTGAGGAATCCCCACAAGTTTAACGAGTAAGCGCTTGATATCTGGTAATATGTTAATCACCACAAAAAACAAATAAACCAAATACAAGCGCTATGCCTACATTATCAGACTTATTCTCTTCCAA
>NZ_VOLS01000057.1 GCF_007954265.1 Colwellia sp. C1TZA3
ACTTGTACTAGTTAAAATAGCTCAAGGCTGTGTTGCTCTCAATCCCAATAGCCAGCTATTGCTCAATCGAGCGCCTTACCTTGAGTTATTTTTCCTGCGCACAACAAGATCACAAACTTAATGGAACTGGTATAATACCGAAATATAGGTAAAATGCAGATATCTTCACCAAATATAACGGCACTATGACTCAAGCCTTTAATTACCAAACAACATTTATATTAGACAAATCTCACTTTAGTGAATGCTATGATGAATCGGTAGCCGTGCCAACGTTTGCTGCGCTATATCGTAAGGGCGCATTTTTGCTAGTGATAGGCGCAGGGTTAGTGATGTTTTCTGAACTTAATCCGTATCCCGCGTGGTTTATTTTCTCTTTAGGCTTATTAGAGATTGTCAGCAGTCGCTATAAAAAAGCCTGGTGGGTTGCACGGCAGATGTTAAGTAAAGTGGCGAAAGCTGAGGTAAGCTTACAAATCAACGCAGACAGTGTACATATATCGTCATTTTATAACGATAATCGCATGAAGTTTAGCGATATAGAACGAATAACAGCCACAGATAATGGTTGGCTGATCACTCATCATTCATTTAGACACTATGTTTCTAACCGTTGCCTTGATGAGTCGGCTAAAGCTTTTTTGCAGGCTAAAATTAGCTGATAGCTTATAGGTCATGCTTGTTAGTTTTTTTAAGCATTTTTGACCTTTTTAGTTTAATAACAATTTAGTCAAAACTGAGTAAAATCGTATAAAAGCTGAATGAGAATAATTCTCAAAAACCTTGACAGTGCTCAGTATCTTCATTAGTCTGACGGAAAATATAAATTCATCAATTTTTTGATTATTTAGGCGGGTTTCACGTTGAATAAAATCTGGTTTTCTCCTTTGGTATTAATTGCACTTTTAGGTGCAAGTCTTAATGTGGCAGCAACTGACGAGGTTAATGTTTACTCTTACCGTCAACCGTTTCTGGTTGAACCTTTATTTAATGAATTCACTAAAGCAAGTGGTATTAAAGTTAATGTAGTTTTTGCCAAAAAAGGTATGGCCGAGCGCTTAACTCGTGAAGGTGAATACAGTCCGGCAGATATCTTATTAACCACAGATATTAGCCGTTTAATTGAATTAAAGGCTAAAGGCTTATTACAACCGGCTCAATCTACTGAACTCAGTGTGGCAATCCCTGCGCAATTTAAAGCCGCGGATGATACTTGGTATGCGTTAACGACACGGGTGCGAAATATTTACTCAGCAAAAAGATTAGGTAAAATTGACTTCAATTATGAAGATCTTGCTGATGAAAAATACCAAGGCAGAATTTGTACACGCAGTGGTAAGCATCCTTACAATGTCGCTTTAGTAGCTTCGATGATCGCAGAACACGGTAAAGCAGATACGCTAACCTGGTTGCAAAAAGTGAAAGCTAACTTAGCGCGTAAACCACAAGGCAGTGATCGTGCACAAGTGCAAGCTATTCACCAAAACCTATGTGACATCTCGTTAGGTAATAGTTATTATTTTGGCAATATGCTCAAAGATGAAAAGCAAAAGCTTTGGGCTGACGCAGTTTATATTAACTTCCCGAATCAAAATAATCGTGGTGCTCATGTCAATATCTCTGGTATGGCGATGGCAAAATACGCACCTAATAAAGTCAATGCCTTGGCATTAATGAACTTTTTAGTCTCAGCACCGGCGCAAAAAATGTATGCGGAAACCAACATGGAATATCCTGTTCGCCCAGGGGTAAAGCCTTCTAAATTAGTTGCTGCTTGGGGGCAATTTAAAGCCGATGATTTATCGTTAGAAACTATCGCTAAACACCGTAAAGCTGCTTTGATTTTGTTGGATAAAGCAAAATTTGATCTATAGCGCTTACCATTAAGTTCTCGTCTCATGCTCGCCGGTAATAAAAATACCAGTTGGAAATTTTTCAGCTGGTTTTTTGCCTTAGCCTTAATGTCGCCCATTGTGGTGATGTTATTGGGCAGCATCAATGCGTCTAGCGATCTTTTTAGCCACTTATGGGCGACGGTATTACCTGAATATATCCGTAATACCCTCGTGCTTGGCGTATTGGTGGCCTTGCTCTCATTCTGCTTTGGTGTGCCAGCCGCCGCTCTTATTAGCCAAACTAATATTGTTATGGGCAAGCAATTAAGATGGTTGCTGATGTTGCCTCTCGCTATGCCTGCCTATCTGGTGGCTTATCTATATACTGATTTATTTGATTATGCCGGCCCAGTGCAACGTTTATTACGCGCATGGTTTGATTGGCAGTCACCCAATGATTATTACTTTTTTGATATTAGAACCATAGGCGGTGCAGCGGTGGTTATTGCCTTGGTGATGTTTCCATATGTTTACATGTTGACACGTACTGCTTTTGAGCAACAAGACCGTAATCTGCTAAGAGCAAGTCGGTTATTGGGCTGTACCGAGCGGCAAAGTTTTTATCAGATGACCTTACCTTTAGCTCGCCCGGCTATTGCCGTGTCATTAGCGCTAGTCACCATGGAAACATTAGCCGACTTTGCCACCGTACAATACTTTGCGGTCAGTACTTTAACCACGGCTATTTATGACACTTGGCTCGGCTACAGCGATTTTGCTGCCGCTAACGCCTTAGCCAGTGTATTGATGTTGTTTATTTTATTTATTGTCATCGCAGAGCAACGAGCCAGAGCCGGGCAGCGACATCAATCGAGCCGGCCAAATACCCAACATCAGCGCAAGCAGCTTAGTATTGCTCAGCAAATCATTGGCAGTATATTTTGTTGGTTTTTAGTCTTTGCTGGTTTTTTATTACCGGTTATTTTATTGCTGGTGATGGTAATAAATTATGCTGATTACCCACAATTTATTGCGTTAATTGCTACCGGAAAAAACAGTATTGAAATTGCAATTTACACCGCGACCATTGCGACAGTAATTGCCTTAATACTGGCTTTATTTCAACGTTTACATCAAAGTCGCAGCCGCATGATCCCAGTGCAAATTTCTGGCTTTGGTTATGCTATTCCAGGTACTGTACTTGCTATGGCCATGCTAGCGACTTTTGGTCCATTAGATCATGTTATTAACGATGTCGCCAAGGCTTTAGGTTTTACCGCGCCGGGCTTAATACTGTCAGGCACTGTTTTTGCTATTGTCTTTGCTTATATAGTCAGGTTTTCAGCCATCGCTAATGGCACCATTAACGCGGGTATTAGCCAAATTCCGAAATCCCTTGATTTAGCACCAGCCAGTTTAGGCGTAAAAACCTTGCCGGCAATTTTTCGTGTCCATCTGCCGTTATTAAAATCATCTATTCTGGTTGCTTGGTTGTTAGTTTTTGTTGAAGCTATGAAAGAGTTACCGGCGGTACTATTATTGCGACCGTTTAACTTTGAAACCTTGAGTACGCAGATATATCAGCTTATTTCAGATGAACGCTTAGAGCAGGGCGCGTTAGGCGCTATTTTAATTGTTTTGTTTGGTTTATTGCCGATTATTATTCTTAACCGCCAGAAGGACAACCCGTGAAGCCCCTTATCCATATTGAAAATTTAGCGGTTGAATTACAAGCAAAAGTCATTTTAACACAAGTTGACTTATCGTTAGCTAAAGGTGAAATATTAGGACTTGTTGGTCCTAGCGGTTGCGGCAAAACAACCTTACTAAATACCTTAGCAGGCTTTGTCGAACAAAGTGCAGGCACCATCGAAATTAACACCAGTAACCAGCAGCAAATAAAAATCAGTACTGCCGATATGTTGCCAGCAGAACAACGTAATATCGGGATGATATTTCAAGATTATGCTTTGTTCCCTCACCTTAGTGTTAATGAAAACATTTGTTTTGGTTTGAAAAAACTAACTAAAACAGAGCAAAAAAAACGTTGTGAAGAATTATTGACCTTACTTGAATTAACTGAGTTTGGGCAACGTTACCCACATCAATTATCTGGCGGGCAGCAGCAACGAGTTGCTATCGCTCGGGCGTTAGCTCCACAGCCTAGTTTATTATTACTAGATGAACCTTTTTCAAATATTGATGCCAGACTACGTAATGAGTTAATGATTGAGATCAGACAGTTATTAAAACGTTTGGGTATGACCGCTATTTTTGTTACTCATAATAAAGATGAGGTATTCACCTTTGCGGATAAAATTGCCGTTATGCACCAAGGTCAGGTGTTACAAATTGGCTCTCCTGCCAATGTGTGTCAGCAGCCTAATAGTTGGCAAGTAGCTGATTTCCTACAACTCGGTAGTTGGCTGCCGGTGGCATTAGTCGCGGGGGTAAATCACACACAAGTGACAAGCTCCATTGGCCAATTAGCGGCCAGTGCTATCGCTAATGTCTTAGTAGACAACAAGCATGACTCGACAGTTAATTACCAATTATTGGTTAAGCCTAATAATATCGACTTATGTCAGCAACAGGTTTGTAATGTCCTCGTTGAACATATCGGCGTAACTGAGCAAGGCTATCACTATTTACTCAGTAGTATTGAGCAAAACAGTGCATTAGCCTTTTCACATCTGAGCTTTTACAGTCAAGAGCTGTTCGCCTTAGGTGATAAGTTAGCGATAAAGTTAAAGGGTGAACATTTTAACTTATATACTCGCTCGACTTGAATCTGCAAATTTTTGCCAGTCGAAACAGGATGAATTTATTGTCACTGTCGCTAATTTTTGACACTAAAATGACTTTTTAAATGACAAAAAATTAATTTTCTGTCTAAATTGGGTGTCAGATCCACAAAAGCCCCCAATTTCATTCACTTCCCTCAAAGCCTTTATTTAACAGGCACTCAGCGTGATCAATTTAGAAAAACTTTGCTTGACATAAGTTTACTTTACTCACTAAACTGTAACAATGTGGTGAAAAGTGGAAATAAGTGGATCGCAGTTGATGCCAAAATTATATCCCAAAACATAAAGTGGATAACAAAGTAGATTATGTTCAGAGGCACTAGTGCAATAACACTCGACAGCAAAAATAGGATCACGATACCGACGCGGTACCGTGAGGAGCTATTTGCTGATTGCCAAGGAAAAATGGTCTGTACTGTAGATATTCAACATCCATGTTTATTGTTATATCCACTACCCGAATGGGAAGAAATAGAATTAAAGCTTTGTGAATTGTCGAGTATGAATCCACAAGAGCGTTTATTACAACAAGTGTTATTAGGTAATGCCTCAGATTGCGAAATCGATAAAAGTGGCCGTTTATTAATTCATGGTCCACTGCGCCAACATGCAGGCTTGAAAAAAAACTTGATGTTGGTAGGTCAGTTGAGAAAGTTTGAAATCTGGAATGATAGCGCTTGGCAACACCAAATGCAGCACGGCATTGCACAAATTCAGTCAGGTGAAATAGAGCTCACTGACCGATTACTTGATTTATCTTTATGATAAATCGTTCGATGAAAATAATGATAACTAGATGGCGTTGATAAATTTATAATGCAACATGATAATGCACATATTTCAGTTCTGCTGGCCGAGTCAATCTCTGGATTGGCGATAAAACCAGAGGGTACTTATATCGACTGTACTTTCGGTCGTGGCGGGCATTCAGGTTTAATTCTTGATAATTTGGGCCCCAACGGGCGCCTGATCGCGATAGACAGAGATCTAACCGCGATAGCAGCAGCAGAAAAGTATGCTGACGATAAGCGTTTTATTATCGAACATCACGGTTTTGCTGACTTACAGATGATTGTTGAAAAGCATCAATTAACTGAAAAAATAGATGGGATTTTACTTGATCTTGGCGTGTCATCGCCGCAACTCGATGAAGCAGAACGTGGTTTTAGCTTTATGAAAGACGGTCCACTCGATATGCGAATGGATATCACACGTGGTCAAACAGCCGCTGAGTGGATAGCGGTAGCCGACGTTGAAGATATTACTTGGGTGCTACGAACCTTTGGCGAAGAAAAACATGCTTGGCGAATTGCTAATGCTATTGTTGACGAACGTGAAGAAACGCCACTGATACGTACCGGGCAATTAGCGCAGTTAATTAAGAAAACCGCGCCACAAAGAGAAATGAAAAAGCATCCTGCTACACGCAGTTTTCAAGCGATTCGCATTTATATTAATAGTGAATTAGAGCAAATCGAAAAAGTGTTGTCCGCGTCTTTGTCAGTATTGGCCACCGATGGTCGTTTGGTGGTGATTAGTTTTCACTCACTCGAAGACCGGTTAGTGAAGCAGTTTATGAAAAAACATTCGCAAGGTAAAAAAGTACCACGGGGTTTGCCCATCAGCGAAGAAGAATTGAATAAAGGTAAAAACTTGAGCCTAATTGGCCGCAGGTTAAAGCCAAGCAAAGATGAAGTGGAAGAAAATGTTCGCTCTCGCAGCTCAGTACTAAGGGTTGCACAGAGACTGGCGCGCTAACCATGGTGCGCTAGCATGGCAACCAAAAAAGTGGTGTTAATCCATGATATTTGGCATGACATTCAACGCCATTTAGCTATTTATGGCGTGCTGCTGTTGGTATTAATATCAGCGTTTTCAGTTGTTTATTTTACCCACTTAAATCGACAAACAACCAGTAAAATTGAAGTTTTATTAACTGAGCGTGACGCGTTGGAAATTGAATGGCGCAACCTATTACTAGAACAAAATAGCCTAGCCGAACATAGCGCGATAGAAAGCAGTGCAGCAAAGCAACTTAATATGACAAGGCCAGATGCAAGCTCGGAAATTATTATTATATTACCATGATTTATTACCACGGGTATGGCAATGAAAAAACCAGCACAACTTAATCCAAACACAGTAGCATGGCGTTTTTACGTTGTGCTAGCTGCTGTTGTGCTGATTTATGCCGGCTTGATGGCCCGTACAGCTTATATTCAAGTGTTTGAACCTGACATGTTGAAAAAACAGGGTGACAATCGTTCATTGCGCACCAATACTAAAACCGTGCAACGGGGCTCGATTGTTGACCGTAATGGCCATGAATTAGCTATTAGTGTGCCAGTAGAAACGGTTTGGGCTGATCCTAAAATTATTTTTGATTCTAATGCCCTATCGATGACAAAACATTGGCAGGCTTTGGCTGATGTGCTGGGCCAAGACGTTAGTGAATTAAAAGCGAGAGTGACTGAAAACCCAAGTAAACGCTTTGTTTATATTGAACGTAAAGTTGCTCCCGCTATGGCCGGTTATATTCAAGAATTGAAAATTCCTGGTATTTATTTGCGTAAAGAATCTAAACGCTTTTATCCTGCAGGTGAAATAAGCGCCCATCTTGTTGGTTTCACTAATGTTGATGATAAAGGCATTGAAGGGGTTGAACACGTTTATGATCAACTGCTGACTGGCGAAAATGGCGAGAAAAAATATCGTAAAGACGCCAAAGGTCGAAAAATAGAAATATTGTCGGTTAAAGCAGCCACGCCACCAGAAAATATTACCTTGAGTATCGATCAACGTATTCAAGCACTGGCTTATCGTGAATTAAAGGGCGCAGTTAAAGCGTTTAAAGCGACCTCAGGCTCAGCTGTGGTTACCAATGTCAATACCGGTGAAGTCTTGGCCTTAGTGAACAGCCCGTCATATAACCCAAATAATCGCTCGGGTGTCGCGATTCATCGTTTTCGTAACCGTGCTATTACCGATATTTACGAGCCGGGCTCTACTATGAAGCCTTTAACGGTATTAACGGCTTTGGAATTTGGCAGTATAAAAAAAGACAGTATTATTGACACTTCTCCTGGCTGGATGCGTTTAGGTGGCAGTCGTGTTTCTGATGCACGTTATCTTGGTAAAATTACCCTATCAGAACTATTAGTACACTCCTCTAATGTCGGGACCACCAAGTTGGCGTTATCCGTACCAAAAAACTATCTTATTGATAAATTTTTTGATGCAGGATTCTCTGAAGAGACAGGCACTGGCTTGGTTGGTGAAAGTTCAGGCATGATGCACGATAGACCACGTTGGTCAAAATTTGAATTAGCGACATTATCTTGGGGTCACGGCGTAGCCATTACGCCTATTCAATTGGCGCGTTTTTACACCACTCTAGCTAATGGTGGCGTTAAAATGCCCTTAACGATTTTAAAACAAGACGCAGCATCACTAGCGCAGCAAAAACGTGAACGTATTTTTTCTGCTGAGAATAGTCAAAATGTTGTCGAGTTACTGGAAAACGTGGTTAATCAACATTACACCGTCGCAAAAGTAGATGGTTACCGTGTTGGCGGTAAAAGTGGTACGGCGATTAAAGCGTTTGCTGGTGGTTATGGTGATGACTATGTCGGCTTGTTTGCCGGTATAGCACCGATTTCAGATCCCGAAATTGCCGTGGTCGTGGTGATTGATGACCCAGGTGGTGATCTATATCATGGCGGCGAAGTGGCTGCGCCAGTCTTTTCCCGAATTATGAAGGGCACGTTACGACTACTTAACGTGCCGCCTGATGACAACAGCCGAGTATCTTCTGCGCAAACAGAGCAAAAAGTGAAAAGTTCATCCAAGGAGCGTGACCATGTCTGATCACGCTTTAGACGTTGCTACTCAAGCAAGAAACTTTATTGCTCAAAACTTTGCTGCTATCGAGGCAGTATTAAGTTTGGGTGAAATGTCGCTAACAACACGTGATTTAACGCAACTTAAAGCGCGCTTTAGTCAGCAAGCTAGTGCGACTAAGGCTAATTTAGTTAACGACACACGAGCACTCCTTGCCGGTGATGTATTTTGTGCAGTTATTGGCAGCTTACGCGATGGTCGCGAATATATTGCTCAGGCGCTTGCCGCGAATTGTGTGATGGTAGTGCAAGAAACTACAGAGTCATCAAAACATGGTCAACTCACTTGGTGTCAACAGGCATCAGGTAATGCGATACCGGTATTAAGTTATTTTCAACTTAATCATGAGTTATTTGAGCTGGCCAAAGCGTTTTATAACGCGCCCCAGCAATATTTTAATGTCATTGGTATTACTGGCACTAATGGCAAAACCAGCACCAGTCAAATTATTGCTAACTTATTAGATACTTGTCAGAAAAATTGTGCGGTTATTGGTACCAATGGCGCGGGCAAACTTGCGCACTTGCAAGCGATTGAAAACACTACGCCTGGTGCGACAGAGTTGCATCAACTGCTGGCGTTATTTGCTGAAGAAAAAATTACCGATGTAGCAATGGAAGTATCATCGCACGCCTTAGCGCAAAAACGCGTTACTGCAAGCTTATTTAATACCGCAGTTTTTACTAATTTAAGCCGTGATCATTTAGATTATCATCAAACCATGACCGAATATGCCGCGGCGAAGCGAGCAATATTTACTGGTGATGATAAGCAAATTGCGATTATTAATGGCGATGACCGACAAGCGCAAAGCTGGTTAGCACAGTGGCCAAGATTACAGCCGGTGGTGGTTTATGGTCGAGGTAAAAACATTGCTGATTTTACGCGCTTTGCTCAAGCACTTAATGTTGAACATCACACTAACGGTGTGAGCTTTACGCTCAGCACTGAGCAAGGCCAAGCTGAAATTCGTAGTCAGTTGTTAGGTGACTTTAATGTTGAAAACCTTTTAGCGGCGATTGCTGTGTTGATGGTCGAAGATATAGCCCTAACAATTATTGCTAGCGCGATTAGCCAACTGGTGCCAATTATCGGCCGTATGGAAGCCTTTTCCTCTGCTGGTAAGCCGACTACTGTTGTCGACTATGCTCACACCCCCGATGCATTGGCTAGCGCGTTAGATGCTTGTCGCTTACATTGTCATGGCAAGTTATGGCTAGTGTTTGGCTGTGGTGGTGATCGTGATATCGGTAAGCGGGCATTGATGGCGAAGGTGGCAGAAAGTAAAGCCGATCACATCATCATTACCAACGATAATCCCCGCAGCGAAGACCCTGATGCTATTGCCGCTGATATTATTGCTGGCCTAGGAAAAACTGCTCGCTTTGAAAAAATATTAGACAGAAAAACGGCCGTTTTAATGGCATTAACACAAGCCGGTGCTAATGATGTCGTGCTTTGTGCCGGTAAAGGCCACGAAGACTACATTATTTTTGGTAATGAAAAACGCCATTATGATGAACGCGCAGTAGTACAAGCATTTTACTCAGCAGAAAAAGAAGTAACGGTATGATCTCGTTAACCCTAACCGAATTGGCACAAGCTATTAACGGCGAACTATTAGGTGAAAACTTAACTATAAGTGCTATTAGTACTGACAGTCGAGCATTAAAAGCAGGTGATGTTTTCTTAGCCTTGCAAGGACCAAACTTTGATGGTCACAAATTTTTAACCCAAGCCAGTGAACTTGGCTGTAGCGCTGTTATTGTCCAGCAAGCTCAAGACCCGCTTAACATTGCGCAAATAGTGGTTAAAGATACCCATCAAGCATTAGGCGACATTGCGGCTTATGTCAAAGCCGAAGTGGCGCCAAAAACTGTTGCGATTACTGGCAGTAGTGGCAAAACCACAGTAAAAGAGATGGTGGCGGCGATTTTAAATCGCTTAGGTAATGTCTTGGCCACCAAAGGAAATTTTAATAACGACATTGGTGTGCCGTTGACGTTATTACGACTAGAACAACAACATGACTTTGCCGTGGTGGAATTAGGCGCCAATCATATTGGTGAAATTGCTTATACTGCTGCGCTGGTTAAGCCAGATGTTGCGATGATTAATAATATCGCTGCGGCCCATTTAGAAGGCTTTGGCGATTTATGTGGTGTTGCCCGTGCCAAAGGTGAAATTTTCTCTGGCTTAAACGCCGGTGGTGTTGCGATTTATAATCAAGACACCCCGTGGGCTGACAAATGGCAATGGCGCTTAACTGACAAACAAGTGCGGCGCTTTTCCTGTCAAGGCAGCGCAGATTGTTATAGCTATGAAGAAACCTTAGATGACAATGGCTGTGCCAGTTTCAAGTTAATAACGCCGATCGGCAATACTTATATTGAACTCACTGTGCCAGGCCATCATAACGTCTGCAATGCGGTTGCGGCTGCAACAGTAGCGTTAGAGTTTGGTGCTAGCTTAGATGATGTTCGCTTGGGTTTAGCCGCTATGGCCCAGGTAAAAGGGCGTTTGAATCTCCATCAATTGAGTAGCAAAATTAAGTTAATCGATGATAGCTATAACGCCAATGTTGAATCAATCAATGCCGCGTCAGATTTATTGGCGAGCTACCCAGGGCGTAGGGTGCTTATTCTTGGTGACATGGGTGAATTAGGTGGTGAAGCACGTCGCTACCACCAAGAGGTTGGCGAACATGCAAAAAGTAAAGGGATTGATGATTTGTTGACCTTGGGCGTATTAAGTCAAAATGCCTCTGACGCCTTTTATCAAGGGCGCAATAATCAGGCTCAACATTTTAGTAGTAAAGAAAAACTCATGTCACGTTTACAGCAGTTACTTCAAGGTGAAGAACAGCAAGTGACACTATTAGTTAAAGGTTCGCGCAGTGCTCATATGGAAGACGTAGTGGCTGGTATTATTAAATGGCATAACAGTCAGACTATGCAGGAGCAGGCATAATGTTACTTTGGTTAGGTGAGTATCTCACCCCGTATTATTCATTCTTTAATGTTTTTTCTTATTTAACATTTAGAGCCATTATATCAACGCTGACCGCGTTGATTATCTCGTTATATTTTGGCCCTAAATTGATCCGCGCTCTGCAAAATATGCAGATTGGCCAAACTATTCGTGACGATGGTCCAGAAAGTCATTTAGTCAAATCGGGTACGCCCACCATGGGTGGGCTATTAATATTAGCGTCAATTGTGGTCAGCGTTTTATTGTGGGCTGATTTAACTAATACCTATGTTTGGGTGGTGTTGTTTGTTTTAGTCAGCTTTGGCTTAATCGGTTTTGTTGACGATTACCGAAAAGTTATTCGTAAAGACTCTAATGGTTTAATTGCCCGTTGGAAGTATTTTTGGCAAACCGTTATTGGCTTAGCAACGGCAATATTTTTATATCAATTTGCCCAAAGCCCTGAAGAAACCACGCTATTAATTCCATTTGTTAAAGATGTGTTACCGCAGTTAGGTTTACTCTATATCGGCTTAGTCTATTTTGTTATTGTCGGCACCAGTAATGCCGTTAACTTAACCGATGGTCTTGATGGCCTAGCGATTGTGCCAACCATTATGGTAGCGGGTGCGTTTGCGATATTTGCTTATATGACCGGCAATGCCAATTTTTCTGAGTATTTACATATTCCACACATTGCCTTGGCGAGTGAACTTGTGGTGGTTTGTACCGCTATTGTTGGCGCCGGATTAGGCTTTTTATGGTTTAACACTTACCCTGCGCAAGTTTTTATGGGCGATGTTGGCTCACTGGCTTTAGGTGCTGCGTTAGGTGTTATTGCTGTGCTTGTTAGGCAAGAGTTGGTGTTATTTATTATGGGGGGCGTTTTTGTTATTGAAACCCTGTCAGTTATTTTACAGGTTGGCTCTTACAAGTTGCGCGGGCAACGAATTTTTCGTATGGCGCCAATTCATCATCACTACGAGTTAAAAGGTTGGCCCGAGCCAAGAGTGATTGTGCGCTTTTGGATAATTTCTTTAGTCTTGGTATTGGTTGGATTAGCAACCTTGAAATTAAGGTAAAAATAGACGCGTGAAGAGACAATTGCAACAGTCGGTAGCGACGCAATTAGCGAATAAGCGAATCGTGATTTTAGGTATTGGCATCACGGGGTTGTCGTGCGCGCGATTTTTACATCGTCATCAGATTTCTTTTGCCGTCAACGATAGCCGAGCAATGCCTATTTCTCCGGGTGATTTTAAACATCAATTTGCTGATAATACTCTAGTGCTTGGCCATTGGGATCAAACATTAATAGCCCAGGCAGAAATTTTGATTGTTAGCCCAGGCATTAATATGGCTGAGTCCGTTATTCATGCTGCCATTGCCGATAATTGCGATGTTATTGGTGATGTCGAACTGTTTTGCCGATTAAGTGATACACCCATATTAGCGGTTACTGGCTCCAATGGTAAATCTACCGTGGTTTCAATGTTAAATTATGTCGGTAACAGCTTAGGTTACCGTGTGCAGTTGGGCGGCAATATTGGTTTGCCGGTATTGGATCAAATTGAGCAAGAAGCCGCTGACTTTATTGTTTTAGAGCTATCAAGTTTTCAGCTTGAAACCATAAAAAGTATGCAGGCACTGGCCGCAACCGTGTTGAACTTAAGTGATGATCATTTAGATCGTCACAAAACCCTTGAACATTATGGCGCAATAAAACAAAGCATCTATAAAAACTGTAGTTATGCGCTTTATAATCGTGACGATAAGGCTACAAGACCTAATGATTGTTATGCCAACAGTCAGCAGTTGAGTTTTGGTAGCGAACCCGCACAAAACAATAACTTTGGTCTCGCAGAGCACCAAGGTATAAGCCACTTAATGTTAGGTGAACAGCGATTATGTACTCTGGCTGAATTGCCATTACAAGGCATTCATAATGCTTTAAATTATTTAGCTGTGCTGGCGTTAGGAAAATGTGCAGGTTGGGATTTAAAGGCAATGTTGGCAAGTTTAATGACCTTTAAAGGGCTAGCACATCGCTGTGAAGTGATTGAGACAAACGATGGTATTCGTTGGATCAATGACTCAAAAGCCACCAATGTTGGCGCAACATTGGCGGCCATTGAAGGATTAGCGCCCACTTTGCACGCTAATAAACTGATTCTAATTGCCGGCGGTGATGGCAAAGGTGCTGATTTTTCTCCGCTGACGCAAGCATTAACCCAGCATGTCGATTATTTGATCACGCTAGGCAAAGACGGGCGCGCTATTGCGGCCTTACGATTATTAAATCAAGCGGATAAAACCTCACACGTTGATTCACTAGTCGCTGCCGTAGCACTGGCCAGAACACAAGCAAAGGCTGGCGATATGGTTTTATTATCCCCCGCCTGTGCCAGTTTAGATATGTTTGCTAACTATGTTGAACGTGGCGTGGTCTTTATTAAGTCAGTGTTAACGCAACAGGAGCAAAGGTAATGTCGATATCTTTTGCTAATTTGTCAGAGTGGGCCTTACCAACATGGTTGCAAGCTGAAACAAGACCGGTGGCAACCTTTGACCGTAGTTATATAATGCTTGCGTTTAGTATGTATATCATCGGTTTAATCATGGTAGCAAGTTCATCAATGCCGATTGCTGAACGCTTATTCGCCGACCCGTTTCATTTTATTATCCGCCATATGATTTATATCATACTCAGCCTAGTCATTGCCGCCTTTACCTTGCAAATACCGATGCATCGTTGGCATCAATACAGCAGTAACTTACTGCTAGTGGCTATTACTCTATTGGTGACTGTTTTAATCGTTGGTCGAAATGTTAATGGTGCCACTCGTTGGCTCAGCCTTGGACCGATAACGATACAAGCCGCAGAGCCCGCTAAATTGTTTTTCTTTTGTTATTTGTCTGCTTATTTAGTTAGGCGACATAATGAAGTTATGGCAAGTATTAAAGGCTTTGCCAAGCCGTTAATGGTTTTTAGCCTATTGAGTGCTTTGTTATTAATGCAGCCTGATTTAGGCACCATTATTGTGATGTTTGTTACCACGTTTGGTTTGTTATTTTTAGCCGGTGCAAAGTTATGGCAATTTATTGCTATTTCAGCTGCCGGTATCACTTTATTGACAATGTTAGCTTATTTTTCGCCTTATCGTTGGGCGCGGGTAACTGGCTTTCTTGACCCATGGAAAAACCCCTTTGGTAGTGGTTATCAGTTAACACAATCGCTAATGGCTTATGGCCGTGGAGAAACTTTTGGTCAAGGGCTAGGTAACAGCGTACAAAAATTAGAATACTTGCCTGAGGCACATACCGATTTTGTTATGGCTGTGCTAGCAGAAGAGTTTGGTTTTATCGGTATTAGTGTTATTTTACTGTTGAGTATGACACTGGTTTTTAAAGCTTTATTGCTAGGTAGAAAAGCGGTTAATCAAGAAAAGTACTTTGAAGGTTTTTTTGCTTACGCCATTGGTATTTGGTTTTGCTTTCAAGCAGCGGTTAATATCGGCGCGAGTGCCGGCGTAGTGCCTACTAAAGGCTTGACGATGCCGTTGATTAGCTATGGTGGCAGTTCCATGGTTATTATGACCCTTGCTGTGGTGATTTTGATCCGCATCGACCACGAAATTCGCTTACAAAATATTCAAGCGACTAGTCGCACGACTGGTCATCATAAAGACACTAAAAAGAAACCAAGTAAAGTGCATAAAACAAAACTTATTGAGAGCGAAAATGACTGAAAAAACAAGTCATGAAGTAAAGCGCCCAACACTGCTAGTGATGGCAGGTGGCACCGGAGGACATATATTTCCAGGTATTGCTGTTGCACAAGCCTTAGTAAAACAAGGCTGGAACATACACTGGCTTGGCACTGCTAAGCGTATGGAAGCAGAGTTGGTACCAAAAAATGGCTTTCCCATTTCATTTATTAATATGACTGGCGTGCGTAACAAAAACTGGCAAACGTGGTTGAAAACACCGTTTAAAATTTTGCAATCTGTACTGCAGTCAGTGCAAATACTGCGCAAGGTTAAGCCAGATGTGGTTTTAGGTATGGGCGGCTATGCCAGCGCACCGGGTGGTGTCGCTGCATGGTTATTGGGCATTCCGCTGGTATTACATGAACAAAATGCTGTTGCTGGTATGAGTAATCGTTTTCTTTCGTACCTAGCGACTACAACGTTAAGCGCGTTTCCGGGCGCATTTAGCGAGCGAGTAACCTCAAAGGTGGTGGGCAACCCATTACGTAGCGATATTATCGCCATTGAAAACGTGATGCCGGAAAAACCGGCAACCAGTAAAAAAGTACTGGTTGTTGGCGGTAGTTTAGGCGCGAAAATACTCAATGATGTTGTGCCACAAGCGATGAAGCAAATCAAAGTACAAAGTATTGATGTTTGGCACCAAACAGGCGGCGGCAATGAGCAGTTAGTGTTAAAAAGTTATCAAGATTATGGCCTTCCAGAAGAAAAGGTTAAGGTGACAGAGTTTATTGATGATATGGCAGCCGCCTATAAATGGGCTGACGTAGTTATTTGCCGAGCTGGCGCACTAACCGTCTCTGAACTAGCGATGGCAGCAAAGCCGGCTATATTTGTGCCCTTGCCGCACGCGGTTGATGATCACCAAACTAAAAACGCCATGTATTTGGTTAATTGTGGCGCGGCAAAGTTAATCGTCCAAAAAGAATTTAACGGTACCACATTAGGGCAAATGCTTAATAGTTTGTTTATATCCGATAAAGTAGTGCAGCAGATGTCTAAAGCTGCACACAATGCTGCCCATGCTGATGCGACTAACCTGGTGGCAACAGCCTGTATTGAGGTGGTAAAAAAGTGAGTAAAGTAATGACAACAGCCAGCAAAAGCCCGACAAAATTACGCCATACAGCATTAAACAGTGCGAGTAACCGGGTGCCAGAAATGCGCCGGGTTAAAACCATCCATTTTGTGGGTATTGGCGGCGCGGGTATGGGCGGTATTGCTGAAGTCTTGTTAAATGAAGGCTATCAAATTACGGGTTCTGACATTGGTGAAAACCAAGTGGTTAAGCGCCTGAGATCTTTAGGTGCAAAAATCACTTTAGGCCATCACCAAGATAATGTAAACGGTGCAAGTGTTATTGTAGTTTCAACCGCAATTAATGCCGAAAATCCAGAGCTGCTTGCCGCGCATCAACAACGCATTCCCGTGGTGCGCCGTGCTGAAATGTTGGCAGAGCTTATGCGTTTTCGCCATGGTATTGCCATTGCGGGCACTCATGGCAAAACGACCACTACCAGTTTAATTGCCAGTATTTTTGCTCAGGCAAATTTAGATCCCACTTTTGTGATTGGTGGTTTACTTAATAGTGCGGGCACCAATGCGCGCTTAGGCAGCAGCCGTTATTTAATTGCAGAAGCTGATGAAAGTGATGCCTCATTCTTACATTTACAACCTATGGTTTCAGTGATCACCAATATCGACGAAGACCATATGGAGACTTATCAAGGTGATTTTGAAAAGCTTAAAGATACCTATATTGAGTTTTTACACAATTTACCTTTTTATGGCTTAGCCGTGGTTTGTTTAGATAATCCAGTGGTGCGAGAAATATTACCGCGCATCGGTCGCCAAGTTATTACCTATGGTTTCTGTCAAGATGCTGATGTAAGAGCCACGCACTATCAACAATCAGCCGGTATCAGCTCATTTGTTGTTGAGCGTAAAGACCACGTACCATTAGCCATTAGTGTTAATTTACCGGGTGAGCACAATGTCTTAAATGCCTTAGCAGGTGTCGCCGTTGCCATTGATGAAGGTGTTGCAGATAACGCTATTCAGCAAGCGCTACAAAATTTTGCTGGTATCGGTCGACGCTTTGAACAATTACCGAGCTTGCGCACTGAGCAAGGCGAAATGATGTTGATAGATGATTATGGTCATCACCCAACCGAAGTTAAAGCCACCATAGCGGCAATGCGCAATGGCTGGCCTGAAAAACGACTAGTAATGGTATTTCAACCCCATCGCTATTCACGCACTCGTGATCTTTATGAAGACTTTGTCGAAGTATTGTCAGAGGTAGATTGCTTATTTTTACTGGATGTTTATGGCGCAGGTGAAGCAGCTATTGCTAACGCTGACAGTAAAAGTTTAGCGCGTAGTATTCGTCAACGTGGCCAAATTGAGCCGACTTATGTCAGTGACAGTGACAAATTAGCCGAATTAATGGCAGCACAGTTACGTGATAACGACATGGTGATTACTCAAGGCGCTGGCAATATTGGTGCTATTGCTAGTAATTTAGCAACAGATAAAAAATTAAGAGTGGCACAGTCATGAAAGCTTTAATAGAGCAAAAATTAGCCGTGTTATACGGCGGCACATCGGCAGAAAGAGCGGTGTCGCTAAATTCTGGTAAAGCGATTGCAAAAGGTTTGACAGCAGCCGGCTTCAATGTGCAATTAATTGACACCCAAGACTATTGCTTAACTGATTTAGCCACACTAGATATTGACCGTGTTTTTATTGCCTTACATGGTCGTGGCGGTGAAGACGGTTGCGTGCAGGGTGCGCTGCAATATATGAATATACCTTACACTGGCTCTGATGTCCTTGGCTCTGCACTATCAATGGACAAAATCCGTAGCAAGCAAGTATTTCAAGCAATGAACTTACCTACACCGGCATTTGCCATTGTCAGTAAAACTGACTACCAAGCGGGTGACGCGGCAAAGGTTTTACAGCAGCTAGGTGATGTTGTGATGGTTAAACCAGCTAATGAAGGCTCGAGTATTGGCATGTCAAAGGCAAATAATACCGAAGAATTACATCAAGCACTGATGGCCGCGTTTAACTACGACCAGCAAGTATTAGTAGAAGCTTGGGTGCAAGGTCCTGAGTATACTGTTGCTATTTTGGGACAAACGCCCTTGCCAGTTATTCATATGGAAACACCACACGACTTTTATGACTACGACGCGAAATATAAATCAAGCACGACGCAATATCATTGTCCGTGTTCGTTATCAGCAGATGACGAGGCAGAGGTGAAAAATATTGCCTTGAAAGCGTTTAATGCCACGGGTGCAAAAGGTTGGGGCCGCGTAGATATTATGCGCAATGGCCAAAATCAATGGCAGATATTGGAAGTTAACACCGTACCTGGTATGACAGAAACGTCATTAGTACCTAAAGCGGCTAAAGTTTATGGCTTAAGTTTTAGTGAATTAGTGACAAAAATAGTCGCTATAAGTGCACAAGAGGCTTTGTAAAATATGGCTACAGCAATGGAAAAACAACTGCCGTTAAAGGAAGAAGTTGCCAACTTACACTGGTCATTTTGGCTAGGTGTTGCGTTTTTTGTTGCTGTGATTGTCGCGATATTATCGTTTGGTATTTTTTTGAATAAAAGCTTAAGTTCAGCAGAGTCAGCGCCGGTTACCTCAATTGCGATTGCCGGTGAAATGCCTTACACCACGCGCGTAGATATTGAACGTGCGATAGAACAAGTGAACTTAGGCAATTTTTTCAACTTAGATGTTAATGATGTCCAGCAAAAAGTGGCTAAGTTGCCCTGGGTTTATTCTGTTTCAGTACGGAAAAAATGGCCGGATGAATTGAAAATTTATGTTGTTGACCAAAAACCTATTGCTCATTGGAATGGTGATTTTTTACTTAACCTTAATGGCAAGGCGTTTCAAGCTGACGTGCAACGTTTAGTCAAGCAGTTACCTGCATTTTTTGGTCCAGAAGGTAGTGAAAAAATAGCTTTAGAGAATTTTAGAAACTTAAATAAGCTATTAGACTTTAGCGAATTAGCCATTGATGAATTAGTGCTGACTGAGCGTTTTGCTTGGCAGTTGATTTTAAATGATGGCGTGACTATTAATTTAGGGCGTGATAATCGTGTTGAGCGCATACAGCGTTTTATGGACATTTATCCAGAAATTAAATTGAATAAAAAGCAGGGTCAACAAGTCGATTATGTTGATCTGAGATACGATACTGGTTTAGCCGTTGGTTGGAAAACCGCGAACAATAAAGAAAGAGTTTAGCCTTAATGTCAAAAATAACTGATAGAAATTTAGTGGTTGGATTAGATATTGGAACGTCAAAAATTTCAGTAGCCGTTGGTGAGATCACGCCTGACAACCAACTTAGTATTGTTGGTGTGGGTAATCAACCGGCACGTGGCATGGATAAAGGGGGAGTCAATGACTTAAACCTAGTTATTCAATCCATTCAGCGGGCTATTAATGAAGCAGAGTTAATGGCTGATTGCCATATTACCTCGGTATATCTTGGTATTTCTGGTAAGCATATTAGTTGTCAAAATGAGAACGGTATGGTGCCGATTAATGACAAGGAAGTGATGCAAGATGACGTTGATAACGTTATTCATACTGCACGTTCAGTGCCTATTTCTGCAGAACGACGGATGTTACATGTCTTGCCACAAGAATACAGCATTGATTGTCAAGACGGCATTAAAAGCCCGATTGGTATGTCAGGTGTACGAATGGAAGCGAAAGTCCATATCGTAACTTGTGCCAATGACATGGCAAAAAATATTGTTAAATGTGTTGAACGTTGCGACTTAAAAGCGGACCAATTAATTTTTTCAGCGCTCGCTTCTAGCTATGCGATATTAACCGACGATGAAAAAGAGCTAGGAATTTGTATTGTTGATATGGGTGCTGGCACCATGGACATCGCTGTGTTTACCGGTGGAGCTTTACGCCACACTGCAGTCATTCCAGTTGCCGGCAACCAAGTGACTAGCGACATTGCAAAAATTTTCCGTACGCCATTAAGCCATGCTGAAGATATTAAAGTTCAGTATGCTTGCGCATTACGCCAAATGGTCAGTATGGAAGAAAATATTGAAGTCCCTAGTGTTGGCGGACGCCCTGCCCGGTCTATGTCACGTCATACACTAGCTGAGGTTGTTGAACCTAGGTATCAGGAGTTATTTGAACTGATTCAAGAAGAGCTACGTGAATGTGGTTTAGAAGATCAAATTGCTGCGGGTTATGTGTTAACGGGTGGCACAGCAAAAATGGAAGGCGTGGTTGAGTTTGCAGAAGAAGTGTTTCAAATGCCAGCCCGCATCGCCCAGCCTTTTGATGTCTGCGGATTGAAAGAGTATGTCAGCGACCCAACATACTCAACGGTAGTCGGTTTACTGCATTATGGTATGCAGGCTCATCAGCAACAGAACAAAGAGCAAAAGAAAAGTGAGTCAGTCAGTAGTATTGGATCGAAAATACTGGCTTGGTTTAAAGGTGAATTTTAATTAGCTGCTTTGGCGGCTAATCAGACCAGTCCCAATAACTTAATGGTATTGGTATTAGTAAGTAAAAAAGAGTTTTGGTGGAACAAAACGTAACAAAAATTGGAGATAATAATATGTTTGAATTAATGGAAGATCATAACGAAGAAGCCATCATCAAAGTTATAGGTGTTGGTGGCGGTGGCGGAAATGCGGTAGAACATATGGTGCTACAAACCATAGAAGGTGTTGAATTTATTACCGCAAATACTGATTCACAAGCACTACGCAATTCGGCTGCTAATGTTACTTTACAGCTAGGACATAATGTGACCAAAGGGCTAGGCGCTGGCGCTAACCCTGAAATTGGTCGCCTTAGTGCAGAAGAAGACAGAGAAACCATCAAAGAAGCACTAAAAGGTGCCGACATGGTGTTTATCGCCGCAGGAATGGGCGGAGGTACCGGAACAGGAGCCGCACCTGTGGTCGCTGAAATAGCGAAAGAAATGGGCATTTTAACGGTTGCGGTAGTGACTAAGCCATTTCCATTTGAAGGTAAAAAACGGATGAATTATGCCGATCAAGGCATTGAGTTTTTATCAAAAAGTGTTGATTCATTGATCACTATTCCCAACGAGAAACTTTTAAAAGTATTAGGGCCAGGTACCAGCTTATTAGATGCTTTTAAAGCAGCCAATGACGTTTTATTAGGTGCAGTTCAAGGTATTGCGGAACTTATTACCCGTCCGGGACTCATAAATGTTGATTTCGCCGATGTTAGAACCGTGATGTCTGAAATGGGCACGGCAATGATGGGCTCAGGTACGGCATCAGGTCCGGATCGTGCAGAAGAAGCAGCAGAAGCAGCCATTTCAAGTCCTTTACTTGAAGACGTTGATTTGGCCGGAGCTCGTGGCATATTGGTTAATATTACTGCCGGTATGGATATTAGTATTGATGAGTTTGAAACCGTTGGTAATGCCGTTAAAGCTTTTTCCTCTGAAAACGCTACGGTTGTTGTTGGTGCAGTTATTGATCCTGAAATGACAGATGAACTACGGGTAACCGTTGTTGCCACCGGTATTGGTGCTGATCGTAAGCCTGATATTACGCTAGTTAATCCAACACCAGTGGCAGAGCCACAAGTGGTTGGTGGCGACTATACACCAAGCGCTCAGCCAGAGTTATCGTCGAACCAGGTAGCTATGCCAGAAGCAAACGCTCAGGCGCAAAGAGTGACGGCAACAGAGCTTGATGACTATTTAGATATTCCAGCATTTTTACGCAAACAAGCTGATTAATATTGGCTAGCCAAGTTAATTGAATACGGCTAAAAAATTTGGAATTTTGATTTTGTTAGGCTTTTTTGATATATTACGTCTCCGCTTATCCAGTGGCGGCTAATTGATACAAAAATATAGGCTTAAGAAGGCTATTTATGATTAAACAACGTACGTTAAAAGAAAGTGTCTCTGCTATTGGTGTAGGGCTACATAAAGGTGAAAAGGTGCAGATAACTCTCCGTCCTGCACCTGCTAACACCGGTATTATTTTTCGCCGAGTTGATTTAGATCCCGCTGTCGATATCCCCGCGACACCGGAAGCTGTGGGCGAAACTACCTTATGTACGTGTTTAGTGAATGAGCAAGGTGTTCAGATTTCCACCGTCGAACACTTGCTTTCTGCTGTTGCAGGCTTAGGTATTGACAACCTTATTGTTGAGGTTGACTCATCTGAGATTCCAATTATGGATGGTAGTGCTTTACCGTTTGTTTATTTAATTCAATCAGTTGGCATTGAAACGTTAAATGTAGCCAAACGTTTTTTACGTATTACAAAAGCGATACGTGTTGAAGAAGGCGATAAATGGGCAGAACTAAAGCCCTATGAAGGCTTTCGAGTCAATTTTGCTATTGAATTTGATCATCCTGTGATTGTAAATACTTGTCAGTCGATGAGTATGGACCTTTCAAGTTGCTCATTTATTAAAGAAATTAGCCGTGCTCGCACTTTTGGTTTTATGAAAGATATTGAGTTTTTACGCTCTCATAATCTCGCCTTAGGTGGCAGTTTAGAAAATGCCATTGTGTTAGACGAATACCGTATGCTTAATAAAGACGACCTACGCTATGATGACGAATTTGTAAAACATAAAATTCTTGATGCCATTGGCGACTTGTATATGGGTGGTGTGAGTATTTTAGGTGAATTCAATGCCTTTAAATCTGGCCATGCCCTCAATAACATCTTGTTACGCGAAGTATTTAAACAGGTTGATTGTTTTGAATGGGTTACCTACGAAGATACCATTGAATCACCCATTCAATTTCAAGAGATTAATGCTGCGGCTTTTTAATCTTAATTGGTGGTAAGTTTCGATAAATTAAACCAGTCTTGCACTGGTTTTTTTATCGCTAAATTTTATTCATTTGATGGTAAAACAAGGCTGATAAATAGGTTTAAGCTGTTAGTTATCAGTTATCAGTTATCAGTTTTAAGCTGTCAGTTGCTAATTTACTGCTTTTTTTGTTGATGATTAGGCTAGGTGTACGCTTATCGGTTGACGGATTGAAGTCCAAGCGCCAAAAAAATTGCTTAGAAATGGTAGGTAATACCAAGTTGATTAATTACCTGCTCATTTTTAATGGTTAAAATGAATAACTACTGCGTTATAAAATTTATAAGTAGAATAACTACTTACTAAATTTTATGCCTTGTATTTGTCCATTTTTCCTCATGAAAAAGTAGATCACTTAATTAATCAAATTGGTATAAGTTAGCAAAATTAAACTATTTTTTAGCGTGAGCAGCCAGTTTTTCTAATTTTTTACGTAAACTATCAGGCGCGGTTTCGGCAATTTTTAATAAATGCGCTGCTGTAGTTGCTGAAATGGTTGAATTAATCGCGTTAGGTATAACTGTTTTTTCTGGTACTTTATTGCGAAAAGGAGTGATTTTTATTTCTATCTGATTGAACTCATTGTTGGTGACTTGGGTCAGTTCGCGGCAAATATTCATTCTTTCAAACTGTAAACGTTGGCTCCAAACGGCAGATTTTACCTCAATAACAATGGCATTGGCCTTAAAATTAGCTATTTTGAAAACATCGGCTGGTAGGTCGGGGCAAATTTGGCGTACAATGTCCGACAATACCGTTAAAGAGTTGGTTTTTGCGGCTATTTGTGCCAAAGTGCCTGACGTTGAATTAAACAGCGCTGACATGTCTGTGGGGATTCTAGATTTTCGTGCCATAAGTCAGCTCTGAAAAAACGATATAAATGGAATATGAGTTTAACATTACTATACCGCGGAAAGAACGTTAGATTTTCAATGAAGTTAAATAAGCTGCATTGGTTATCTGCTCTCGTTGCCTTTGCCTTGCTTTCTGGCTTTATTGTACATTTAATTGCTTCAGCAGATAATGTGCCACAAAACCCGACCTATTACCTGTCAAGCTTACCCAATATTGAGCACCCTAAAGTTAACAGTCAAGTCACTGCAGTAACCATGAAATTGGCCGAATTACAAAGCCAAGTGCTAAGGTTAAATGCTTTAGGCGATCGCTTAGCAGAAGCAGCGAGTATTCCAGACAACGAGTTTAATTTTCAGCAAGCGCCGCCTAGCGGTGGTCCAATGCATCAGGTTCAAAGCGTTAAGCAAAAAAGTTTAGCGCAATTGACCCAAGGTATAGCTACATTGGCAGCAACACTTGAACATGAAGAAAAACAATTAAAAATGCTTGAATCTGTTAGTTTTGGACACCATATAGAGAACACTCGGTATTTATCTGGTCGACCAATTACTAACGGTTGGTTGTCATCAAATTTCGGACTACGTAAAGACCCTTTTAATGGTAAACCTGCCATGCATAAAGGTGTTGATTTTGCGGGCAGTGAAAATGATGACATTATTGCTACGGCATCAGGTGTGGTAAGTTGGGCGAGTTCTCGCTACGGTTATGGTAATTTAATTGAAATTAATCATGGCGATGGGTTAAAAACTCGTTACGGTCATAATAAAATCATAGCCGTATCGGTTGGTGACGTGGTTAATAAAGGTCAAGTTATTGCGAAAATGGGCAGTACCGGACGCTCGACAGGGCCGCACGTACACTATGAAATTTTACGTAATAACCGACAAATAGATCCAAGAAAATATGTTTATCGCAAAGCAAAATAAAGCAAAATAATAATTTTTGCTCTAATTTCAGTTGTTTAAAATAGAACTGGCATTACAATACTAAGCAAGTTTATGTGATCGGCTATACCGATCATTTTATTTTCAGTTGAAGATATTCTTCTCAATATGGTTTAACACGATGTTTGTAAATTTAATGACAAAACTGTTTGGTAGTCGAAATGATCGATTGCTTAAACAAATGCAGAAAGAAGTAAGTAAGATTAATGCCCTAGAACCGGTCTTTGAAGCACTCAGTGATGAAGAACTAAAAGCAAAAACACCTGAGTTCAAAGAACGTATTGCTAAAGGCGAAGCGCTTGATGCTCTGCTTCCTGAGGCCTTTGCGGTAGTACGCGAAGCGAGTAAGCGGGTATTTGGCATGCGTCATTTTGACGTGCAAATGATCGGCGGTATGGTGCTCAATTCTGGCAAAATAGCAGAAATGCGTACCGGTGAGGGTAAAACACTTACCGCCACTTTACCGTCTTATTTAAATGCACTCACCGGTAAAGGTGTGCATGTTATTACGGTCAATGACTATCTGGCTAAGCGAGATGGCGATTGGAATCGGGCATTATTTGAATTTCTAGGCATGACCGTTGGTTGTAATGTTGCAGGTATGGCACCAGAAGATAAGCAAGCTGCTTATAATTCTGATATTACTTACGGCACCAACAACGAATTTGGCTTTGATTATTTGCGCGATAACATGGCTTTTTCACCAGAAGAGCGGGCACAAAAACCATTAAATTTTGCGGTTATTGATGAAGTTGACTCGATATTGATTGATGAAGCGCGTACACCGTTGATTATTTCTGGTCAAGCTGAAGATAGCTCAGCACTTTATCGCAATATCAACCTTGTTGTACCGACACTGGTACAACAGGAAGAAGAAGATAAAGAAGGTGAAGAAAGCACCGGCGACTTCACTATTGATGAAAAAGCTAAGCAAATTTATTTAACCGAGCTTGGTCAAATTCATATCGAAGAAATCATGATCGAAAGGGACTTAATGCAGCAAGGAGACTCACTGTTCTCTGCGGCTAATATTACCTTATTACACCATGTTATGGCGGCATTACGTGCCCATAAGCTATTTCAAAAAGACGTAGATTACATCGTAAAAGATGACGAAATTGTTATTGTAGACGAACATACCGGTCGTACAATGGAAGGTCGTCGTTGGTCAGAAGGTTTACATCAAGCCGTTGAAGCTAAAGAAGGTGTAGATATTCAAAATGAAAATCAAACACTGGCGTCAATTACCTTCCAAAACTTTTTCCGCATCTATAATAAACTGTCAGGAATGACAGGTACTGCCGACACTGAAGCATTTGAATTTAATCATATTTATGCTTTAGAAACTGTTGTTATCCCAACAAACCAGCCAATGGTGCGTAAAGACTTACCTGATTTAATTTACTTAACCGGTGAAGAAAAATTTGAAGCCATTTTAGAGGATATTAAAGATTGTGTTGAGCGCGGACAGCCCGTGTTGGTGGGTACCATCAGCATTGAAACCTCAGAATTTTTGTCGTCATTTTTAAAGAAAGAAAAAATTAAGCACAAAGTACTTAATGCTAAATTTCATCAACAAGAAGCAGAAATTGTTGCTGATGCCGGTAAAATTTCCGCTGTCACCATCGCCACTAACATGGCGGGTCGTGGTACTGATATCGTACTGGGTGGTAACTTAACCACGACGCTTGAAAAGCTAAATAACCCAAGTGAAGAAAAAATTGCTGAAGTGAAAGCGGCTTGGCAAATAGAGCATGACAAAGTGTTAGCGGCCGGTGGTTTGCACATTGTTGCCACAGAACGTCATGAGTCTCGTCGTATTGATAACCAATTACGTGGTCGTTCAGGTCGTCAAGGTGATGCGGGTTCAACACGTTTTTATCTGTCTATGGAAGATAGTTTAATGCGAATTTTTGCCTCAGAGCGTATCAGCAACATGATGCGTAAACTTGGCATGGAGCACGGCGAAGCGATTGAACACCCTTGGGTTACCAAGAGTATTGAAAACGCACAGCGTAAAGTTGAAGGCCGTAACTTTGATATTCGTAAGCAATTGCTTGAATTTGATGATGTTTCAAACGATCAACGTAAAGTTATTTACGAACAACGCAATGAATTAATGGATGAAGCTGATATTGCTGACGTTATTACCGCGATTCGTGCTGATGTGGTCAAGGGTTTAATTACTCAACATATTCCGCCACAATCGTTAGAAGAAATGTGGGACATTACTGGCTTAGAAGAACGCTTTAAAGGCGAACTGACCCTTGAACTACCGATTGCAAAATGGTTAGAAGAAGACAGTAATCTGCATGAAGATACTTTACGTGAAAAAATCTTAGATACCGTTGATGCCAGCTACGCAGCCAAAGAAGAAATGGTAGGTGCTGAGGTTTTACGTCAATTTGAAAAAGCGGTTATGTTACAAAGCTTAGACTCTCATTGGAAAGAGCACCTAGCAGCGATGGATCATTTACGCCAAGGTATTCATTTACGTGGTTACGCACAAAAGAATCCAAAACAAGAATTTAAACGTGAGTCGTTCGAATTGTTTGCTGAGTTGCTTGATAACTTAAAATACGATGTTATTGGTATTTTAAGTAAAGTGCAAATTAGAGCAGAATCTGATGTTGAAGCTGTTGAAGAGCAACACAGAAAAGCCGATGAATTGCCAAAAGAGTTTAAGCATGAGTCAGCTTCAGCGCCAGAACAAGCCGCCTTGCCACGTGTGGGTCGAAATGAACCTTGCCCATGTAACTCAGGTAAAAAGTATAAACAGTGCCATGGTAAATTAACCTAAGCACTCAACAAGTAAACTGTTGATAAATGCCAGTCAATTGACTGGCATTTTTGTATTTTAGGCATAGGTAATTTTTTTGTAGATCGGACTTTAGTCCGTCAACTGTTAAGTGGTTGATTAATATGATTAAGTAACAAACATCTGCAGCGGGTATTGTTTTTTTACCAGTATTTGTGCGAAAAACAGTTATATTTCATTTAACCTGATGGACTAAAGACCAACCTAAATAGGACCTACGGGTGATAATACCAGTTCCATTAAGTTTGTGATCTTGTTGTGCGCAGGAAAAATAACTCAAGGTAAGGCGCTCG
>NZ_VOLS01000058.1 GCF_007954265.1 Colwellia sp. C1TZA3
CCTGCTTACTTTTACATGTTTGGCAGCTTGAGTTCTGTCAGCTCCATCCTTAATGTGCAATAAAGCTAATAGGCGAATTCTCATTCTGCCATTGGTTTCTTGAGCAATAAGTGCCTTTAAATTAATAGGCTCCAATTTCTCAGATAATTGTTTTTTAGTAATATATTTCATAGCCACTATTAGATCACAAATTTAATGTAATTGGTATAAAAGCAAAGGTTGCTGGTTCATTTTCGACAATTCCTGACGGGTGAGTTTTTGGTAATAATTCTAAAAATTCACCTTCAACACCATAGTTTTCTGTCGGATTGTTCATGGTAATGTAAGTTTCTACGCGCGTTAATCCATAAGTGGTTTGTAGTTCAGTGGCATTATCAGGGACAAGTGCTTTCAGCTCCACTTTGTTCACGCGTGCACGTTGGTGTTTATCCGCTACTTTGTAACTTGAAAAGTAATTGGCGCTGGCGTTGTTGGTAATTTTATAGGTACCACTTTCTTTAACAAAATAATCTGCCACTGATTTTCTATGGGCTTTGTAGCTTGATGAGGCGCGCTCTTTCTTACCTGATGGCGTTAAAATACTGAGTGGGTCAATACTCAAGGCTTTATCAACATTAAACACTTCGTTTGATGCGCTTGCATCTAATGCAATCCATGCTCCTTGTTCTGAAGAAAGTGTGTAGTGGCTGGGTAATAACCAGCGAGAATGTGCACTAACTTGGCTGCTTATTGCGATAGCTACAAAAAATAAGGTTACTTTTTTAAAGGTCATTTGAACTCCTAGGGGTTAATAGTAAAAATAATAGCGCCAGTTTCAGCGGTTTCTTTTAGGGTAAATTGCTGTGTTTTTTTGTTCAGTTTAAAGGCTTTTTTGATTAGCGCTCGGGCACCTTTTTCGCGCACCACTTCGATATAAAGTGTGTAATCGCCTAGTGGTATCGGTTTTTTCGCATCGTCAACGGCAGAGAATGACAGCGGAAAAGTTCCAGCTGCATGGGTTGCTGAGGTTATTGCATCAACCAGTTCGGCATCTTTTCGTCCAACATTACGCCACCAGCGACGAATGTCTTTTAGCCACTTGGGTTTTTTACGCCAAAGTACTAAGGTTCTAACGGATTTTTTTTGGTCGTTTTCTATCCATGCCGCCACATAAGGCGGGTGATATTCACCTGATTGTTGTTTCAGCTCGAGCTTTATCGCGAGCTCGGCAACCTGATGATTACTGGCGAGCGATAGTTGTGGCATAAAAAACAGTAAGCTCATAAAAGCCACTAGCAGTGCTTTTGTCGCTTGATGTAAAAAGGCTTGGTTAGTGAGGGGCATAATATTCCTTAGGCAAAGTAAATAATGCTTATAATGGCCAGCATAGTGCTGGTTAAACTTAATAGCAGCGTGCGGCGAAAGCGTTTTTGTGGCATAGCTAATATGAAGCCAGTAATGGCGAAAATAATAAAAAGTAGGCTGGAAAGGTCAATGATCCAACCCCAAAAGTTGCTGGTGTTTCGGCCTTTATGTAAATCATTAAGCATGGCCCACCAACCGTAATGGGTTTGTTGGTAATAAACGTCTCCGGTTGTAAGGTCAACAGCAATACTGGCATTTTCTCCGGCTTGTTTTATGCTGTAGAACAATTCACCCGACATTAGCTCTGGCTTAACGTTTAGTAATGAAATTGACAGGGCTTTTTCGATTTTCTTCATAATAACTTTCTGCTGTGCGTTACTAATGTTGTCATTCGTTATGGCTAATGCACCGATACTTTCTATGGTGAGTTCTTTTTCCATAACTTGTGCTTGGTGGTCGCTAAACCATTCAGGATGATTAAGTGTGATGCCAGTGACTGAAAAGAACAGCAATAGCGTTAGTAATGCCATAGAGACATAAACGTGAATCAGCCGAGCAAAGGTTAATATTTTTTTAGAAGGTTTCATTAGGGCTAGTCATCATAAAATTTTGCATTAATAGTTCGATATTTCAGCAGATAAACGTAAGTTTAAATGGAGTTGAAACTCAATTTTTCACTGAATATTATGGCGAGCTTATTACCTTTGGTAGTAAGCTCGCCAATGTATACAGCTAATGCGAGCTTAAAAGGCTAACTGAGCAGCTAAGCGAAAGTTAATACCGTCAGCCGCAGTGACATTGCTGGTGCCGCCACCAATTAGGTATCTTTTATCGAGTAAGTTATTGATGTTAAAACGCAGGTGCAACTCATGCTCATTAAGGTCTACTTCGTAGGTTGCGCCAACGTCGATGCGTGTATAAGCCGCTTTCTTGATGGTATTGTCACTATCAGCAAAACGTTCATCTTCATAAAATGCGCCCGCGTTAAGCGCTAATTTTTCTGTCAACTCGTAACGTGACCATAAAGCTGCAGACCATTGGGGTACATCTATCGGGGTTTTACCTTGGTAATTTTCATCTTGTTGGTATTCTGCATCAATATTGATAAGCGATGACATCACAAATAGCTTATCTGTTATTGCGCCTTGTGCCGCTAATTCAAAGCCTTTGTGGCGCTGTTCACCAGCTTGAGTTGTGCGGGTTTCAAAATCAAGGTTATCGATATCTTCACTTATTAACTTGCCGGTTTTGCTAATATCAAAAACAGACCCGCTCAGTAACAACCTGTCATTTACCAGTTGCCATTTAACACCAATTTCACTTTGTTTAGAGGTCATGGCGTCTAATTTTATACCATGGTTGATATCGGTATCCTTATTTAAGGTTTCACTTCTTTGTGGCTCAAAACCTTCGCTGTAACTGTAATAAATAGTGCCTTGCTCAGAAGGGTGGTAAAGCACACCAAACTTAGGTAAAAATGATTCGTTATCGGCATTTTCTTTATTTTGTTTGTCGTAACGCCCACCTAAAGACACCTGCCAGTTAGCGTTCAGGGTAATTAAATCTTGTAGATAAATGCCATAGTAGTCATATTGGCTGTTATATAAACTGTCATCAGTTTTGTAGCTAATGTCAGGCTTTGCAGGCTCATTTTGCCCAGCAGCATAGTCAACTGAGGCATCTTTAACTTTAAGTTGTCCGTAGTAATAATCTAACGAGTTAGCGCCAATTAATAGTTGGTGATTTACACCAGCAAGGTCGAAGTCACCGGTAAAGTCGATAAATTTAGTGGTGAATTGCCAGTCATCAAAACGGTCATAGGGCTTTGATGTGTACTGTTCGCCTTCACTAAAAGTAGCCGGTTTTTTTGGCGCAGACTCAAAGCGTTGACGTTCAAAGGTTTGTTTGTTGTAGCCTAAAGTAACTTGCCAGTTGTTATTAATAAGGTAGTTAATGTCAGCGCCGTAGTTTTCAACATCAATATCTGTAAACGCCCAAGACATATCACGAATAGTTTTACGATCGCCAATTAAGTCACCGTCAGCATTTAACCAACTACCGGTATCTAAACCCGCTTTGTCATTGGTGTAGTCATAATGCACGCGCAGTGATAGGTCTGCCGATACATCATAATCAACGACTAATGCGCCTAAAAAACGTTCACGCTCGCGTTGGTCACCGTTTTGATATTCTCTTTGGTAGGTCACATCTTGCTTGACTAATGTACTGCGATACCTTAATGACTCGTCATCATTTAACGCTCCGCCTGCATCTAAGGTAAAGCGAGTTGAGCCTTCTTGGTCGGTGTCAGCACCTAGCGTAAAAATATTGGTAGCAGTGGGTTTTTTAGTCACCATATTAACTAAACCACCTGGGCCTGATTGACCATATAAAATACTCGAAGGGCCTTTAATGACTTCGATACTTTCTAATGTTTCTATCGGTTGTTGATAATGCGACCAATGTTGATGGCCGTCGCGTAAGTAGCCATTTGACGAGCTTAATTCAAAGCCTCTGAGGTTGAATACTTCACGGTTACGTTGCCTAGATCCAGCGGAAAGGCTAGCGTCATTGGTGAGTACTTCGCCTAAGGTTGTTGCTAATTGTTCTTCAATAATAGTGCTTGGAATTACCGTAACTGATTGTGCAGTTTCGAGCAGTGAAACATCGATGCGCATGGCACCTTTAGCTTCGTCGACTTTGTAATCATTAAAATAACTGCCGGTAACTTCAATAACTTCAATCGGATTGCTGTTGGCATAGGCGGCAAACGGTAAGGCCATAGATATTGCCAAAAACAGCGGTGAGTACTTCATGTTAATCTCCATATTATCAACTAGTATGTTCGGGGAAAATGCAGCGAGCATTAATTTCGCCGTAATACTAATGAGAATGATTACTATTTGCAATGGTTGTGTTGGATTATTTTAATAAAGCCGAGAGAAAAAGTTTTTGGCTGGCGTATTTGAACAACACATACAGCGTTTTTGATGGTGACTAAACCGCTTTTGTGAGTAGCAGACTATTTCAAATTAAATACAGTCAGAGGTACTAAAATAGTGATATTAAGACAAACTTATTTATCGCCGATCTAGTTTCTATAAACGTTATAAATTATGCAAAAATTTTATTGTGTTATTAACTGCTTATCGTGCATGCTAGTGAACAGTTTTTAGATCCCGAAGAGCGAGTAAAATTACTCAACCGTTTAGGTAATGCTCTTGGTATTATTGTTCAATTAAAAAGGAAAAATAAATGTTTAGTCATATCATGATCGGTGCGAACGACGTAAAAGCATCAAAAGTATTTTACGATGCCATTTTAGGTGAGCTGGGCCATAAACCAGGTGTAATGGATGAAAAAGGCCGTTGTTTTTATTTTACTAATAACGGTATTTTTGCCCTAACTAAGCCAATTAATGGTGAAGAAGCTGGTCATGGTAATGGCAGTACTATTGGCTTTTCTGCTACGTCTCCAGAGCAAGCCGATGCATGGCAAGCGGCCGGTGTCGCAAATGGTGGTGTTTCTTGTGAAGACGCACCAGGTGTTAGAAGTGCGCCGGTTGGTAATATTTACCTGGCTTATTTACGTGATCCATCAGGTAATAAAATTTGCGCCCTGCATCGTATAGTTTAAAAAGTTAGTGTGGTAGAAGATGCTAATTGAAAGTTTTAGAGATAAAAAAAGACGCTTTTAGCGTCTTTTTTCAGTTGTTAGTTGTGGTGAGGTTTGAGGGCTATTTATTAAGGACTTGGGGTGTGTTTGTCAGTATGTTTTGTTGGACTGAGACTTATACTTTTTTCGAGTCATGGATAAAAATCATTAACTCTGACCCCATTGATACAGCAGTGTTTTTGGTAATGTAAAAACTAACAGTGAATGTCAGGATTAAGTTATATTAAGTTATCAGTATTAATGTACCGGTGCTATTCTTAGTAGAAATTAAAAGTTGACCAATCGGTTAATAAATTAATTGTTGTATCAGTTTCTGGAAGCATATAGCCTAATGCAATACTGGCAACAAACATAAAAAATGTTGCACTTTTACTTTTAAAATAGGCTATTTTTAGGGCTGTACCGAAAGAGCGTTTAATTCGGATATTGCTTAAATCAACACTGTATACTTCATCTAAAATTAAATGAATAAGCCCACCAAAAAAAACAAACCCACCTGAAAGCAAAGCAATGATAGCCGATTTAGTTGCATATTCGTTATTGAATATCCAAGTTAGCTGCGTTGTGAGTAAGCCACATAAAACGAGGAATAACAGAGAATGACAGCTGCCTCGGTGAACCGTAACTTTTTCAAATAACGGTCTTATCAGCCATTTCATCATGCTATAGACGGCTAAAGGTATAACCAGCAACTCAATAAAAGGGATTTCTCTAAAGTGCTCTCCGGTAATGTAGCGTAAAACCATCAGCAGAATGACGGCGGTAAATATATTGAAAATAATATCAAGTGATGTCGAGTTGTCAGAATCAATATCAGGTAATAATCCCCCGATAGTGCCCAAAAACCATAACCATAATGCTGTATTTACGTCAGTATGACCTGCTGATAATAGCACTGCAGAGGTGATACCTGTACAAGCAGCCGCTATATTGAAATGAGTCTTAAAATTTGCCATTATTTCTTTTAAATAGAATGTTTTGCCACTATTCTACCTTGTATTATATAGTATGAGTGACATAACTATGTTTATAACCTCTTTTAACCTAAGTAATCAATGGGGTCAGAGTCATTGGTATTTTTAATTCATCTTGTTTTGTAAATTTTAGACATAAAAAAACCGCAATTAAGCGGTTCTTTATCATAAACTGTTGCCAGTCTATGGCCAAATTTAAAAGTTACTAGGTATAACTGATTAATCAAAACGGTCTTTATTTGGTGGAGCGGGGGGGATTCGAACCCCCGTCCGAAAAGCCTACATCCTCGGTACTACATGCTTAGTCGATCATTTATTTAACCAATTGGACGCCAACCGACAGGCTTCGTCATGGTGAGCTTAATACTATTTCGCGGTTCAGCCTTAAGCGTGCTTCCCTCGCTATCCTATTTGGGGTGACCATCGATCCTCTAAACAATAGGAGAATTTTTGAGGCGATGGCTAGCCTAAGCGGCTAGTGCGAACGTTTCGTCGTTAGCAATTATAGTTTTGCGGCTTTTTACCAGGCAAACCGCCCCTGGGCATGCACCTCGGGTTTCATGAATCTCGTCGAATCCTAGATCCGCCCCAAAGCTTACTCTTTTTTACTATTTACTCTAGACTAACTAAGTCTATAAAACACATTGTACAACGCTTCGCTTAAATAGACAACGTGGTATTTTTTAACCAGTTATCTGTCTAGGTTTTTATTCTTCATTAAACGGCCTTTATCAACCGCCCACTCTCGGTCTTTAATGTCAGCGCGTTTGTCGTGATCTTTTTTACCTTTGCCCAAATGAAATTCTAATTTAACCCAACAAGCTTTCCAGTACATGGCAGTGGCAATTAAGGAATAACCATCACGCTCTACAGCGGCAATAATTTTCTCTAGTTCTCGACGGTTTAATAATAATTTCCGGTCACGATTGGCATCACAAACCACGTGGCTAGAAGCAGCATTAAGCGGCATTATTTCAGCGCCAAGTAAATAGGCTTCACCGTCTTTTATGTGCACGTAACAGTCAGATATATTTACCTTACCGCTGCGTATACTTTTAATTTCCCAGCCTTGTAAGCTCATTCCGCCTTCAAACTTATCGGTTAGGGTATAGTTATGACGTGCTTTTTTATTTAGAGCAATAGTATTGCTGCTTGATTTCTTTTTCTTTGCCATTATATTTCCATTTTGTTTGCTACCAAAAATAGCAATCTCCAACATTATACGGAGTATTGCTGTTATTTAAATGCCTTATTTATCATTTTTCACTTTAATGCGTTTTTAAAAGACATTTGCTATGATAGCGCCCTTGAGAATTGGAGGGTGAATGCCAAACATAAGCCGTAGTGCATTAGTGATGTACAGTGTAGAAGATATGTATTATTTAATTAATGATGTGATTGCCTACCCGAAGTTTTTACCTAATTGTAGTGATAGTAAAATAATTGCCCAAGACGAACATAATATGACAGCCGCGATATTAGTTTCTAAAGGTGGCCTGAAAAAATGGTTCACCACGCAGAACGTGCTCATTAGTAACCAAGAAGTTAAGTTGAGTTTAGTTGATGGGCCTTTTAAACACCTTGTGGGTGGGTGGCAATTAAAAGCCTTATCTGACGATGCCTGTAAAATTGAATTAACGTTAGATTATGAATTTTCTAATAAAATGTTTAATTTAGCCTTTGGTCGAGTATTTAACAATTTAGCCAATAACATGGTGCAAGCTTTTACCCAACGAGCTAAAGAAGTTTACGGTTAGTGGGGTGAGCTGCGTATTAAAAGAGTTTACATTAAGATGAGTGAACAGGTTATGAGTGAAGAGATTAGTGTGCAAGCCCCGCTTTCTATTGAGGTGGTTTATGGTACACCAACACGACAGGAAATTATTAGCTGTTCTGTTGAGCCTAATACTACGTTAGAACAAGCAATTTTAGCCTCTGGCATAGTTGAAGAGTTTCCTGAAATAGATTTAGCGGTTAATAACGTGGGTATTTGGAATCGCGTAGCTAAGTTAACCGATAAGGTGAAAGACTTAGACCGCATTGAAATTTATCGTCCACTGCTTGCTGATCCTAAAGAAGTGCGCAAACGCCGAGCAGAAAAAGCGAAAGAAGAAGGCCGGGCTAATAAAATTACGGGTGGTCGGGTTGATCCACGCAGAGGTAAGACTGGTGAGACTTAATTTACTATTTTGATAGATGACTTAAATAGATAATCTATTAAAAATTTAGCAATAAAAAAGCATGTCTTAAAACAGACATGCTTTATGTTCAGGACGAACGGTGTGTCAAGATCACATGGATGTGAAAGAGTGACGATGTTCAGGACGAACGGTATGTCAAGATCACATGGATGTGAAAGAGTGACGATGTTCAGGACGAACGGTATGTCAAGATCACATGGCCGTTCCTAGCCATCCATGTCTCCACGGCATTAGTACATCCTTGTACGTCGATGTGAAAGAGTGACGATGTTTCAAAAAACAATTAACCGCTAGTTAACCATAGGTACGTGATAGCTTTCTGGTAATTCAAAATCACCTTCAGCATTAACAATTTTGTTGTTATTAAAGGTGATGGTAAATTGTTTTTCTGCGTTAAATTCGTCGCTTCGGCCTGATTTGAAACGATAAACATAATGCCAAATATCTTTATTAAATGCGCCTTCAACAACAGGGCTACCTAATACAAACTTAACTTGTTCTTTTGTCATACCAATTTGAAGTTTGTCGATATCTTTTTGCTCTAAATAGTTTCCTTGTGGAATATCTATACGATAAACCCAGCTAGAACAGGCAGAAACAGACAAGGCGATTACAATAGCTAATACTCGAAAAAACATGTTAATTATAATTATCCTTTATAGTTTGAATGGGGATAATAGCGAAGCGTGCTAACAGATACAAAATAATTTTTAGTTTATTTTACCCGCTTGTTGCTCTTTGCTTTATCCGGCCAGTAATTCTTGCGCGTTAGCTAGGCTATTTTCGGTAATTTTATCGCCAGCTAGTAAACGGGCAATTTCTTGGACGCGACCATTGCTAGAAAGTTCCGTTACGGTCGTTTCTGTGTGTTCACCATCGGTTAATTTAGCAACAAATAATTGTTGATGACCCTTACTCGCCACTTGCGGTAAGTGCGTAACACAAATAACTTGGGTATTTTTCGCTAGTTGTTTTAACTTGCTACCTACCATGGCAGCGGTTGGACCACTAATACCTACATCTACTTCATCAAATATTAAGGTGGGCGTAATAATTTTATCAGCCAGAATAACTTGCATCGCTAAGCTGATACGTGAAAGCTCACCGCCTGAAGCGACCTTGTTCATGGCCTCTAGCGCTTGCCCTGGGTTTAAACTCGCTAGATAACTAACGCTGTCGTTACCGTTAACAGATAAGTGGTCGTTTTTATCTTGGCAGATATCGATGAAAAATTTGCCGTACGGCATGTTAAGTTCGGCCATACTTTTGGTGATCATTTTACTTAACTTAGTGGCGGCTTTTTTTCTTGAGTCAGACAATATCTGAGCTGCGTGTTGATATTTTTGTTTTGCGGTTTCTATATCGTCATTAATTTGGTTTAAACGTGTTTCATCAGAGCTAAATAATTGTAACTCTTGTAATAGTTGTTGATGAAAATTTGCTAATGAGCTTGGCGGTACTTGATGCTTTTTCGCTAGCAATACGGCGGTTGAATAACGCTCTTCTATTAAGGTATAAGCTTGTGGGTCTAGCTCTAAGCTTTCGTAATAATGCTTGATTTCTTGGCTAGCGTCTTCAACTTGAATTAAGGCTTCGTTAAGTTGCTCTGCAATAGTTTTTAACGTCGGATCGTAGTTACCTAAGGTGGTAATTTGCTCAGTACTATGTCGTAAGCTATCAACGACATTAAATTGTTCATCTTCAGATAATTGCTGCACAGCGACTAAGGTTTCATTTAGGATGTGCTGACCATTACTTTGGCGGTTATAATCAATTTCTAAGGTTTCAAATTCATCAAGTTGTAATGAAAATTCATCTAATTCGTTTACTTGGTACTGTAACAACTGTTGTTTGGCTTCACGTTGTAGTTTGCTTTCTTGCAGCAACTTGGCTTCTCGGCTAAGTTCACGCCATTGATGATAATAATATTTAACTTCATCTAATAAGTGCTGGTGGCTGGCATAAGCGTCAAGAATATTGCGTTGTTCAGCGGGTTTTACGAGTAGTTGATGGTTATGCTGACTGTGGATGTTGATCAGTAGTTGGCCAATTTCTTTTAGTTGTGTTAATGGCACTTGGCTACCATTAATATAGGCTTTTGAGCGACCTTCAGCAGAAATAACCCGGCGTAGAATACATTCGTTGTCGAGCAGCATGTCATTATTTTTTAGCCATTTTTTTGCTTGTTTGTTATCGCTGGTATCAAAGGTGGCGGCTAATTCAGCTTTAGTGCAATTAGGTCTAACAACATTGGTGACGGCCCTGTCGCCTAAGCAAAGTCCTAAGGCGTCAATAGCAATAGATTTACCTGCACCAGTTTCGCCGGTAATGGTGGTCATACCTTGATGCCAATCAATGTCGAGTGAACGCACAATGGCAAAATTTTGAATGTTGAGCTGCAATAACATAGTCGCCTCACTATCTTTATCACCAAGTTATATTGAGATAAAGTGTCGTGTTAATAATCAAAAAACCAGATACTGTTAATTTATACAGTATCTGGTTTTTATTCAAGCTATGTTTGTAATTTTATTTATATTTCGTCATTTTGCCGATTGCAGGTTTGAGAAATATCAGTAAAGTTTATGACCCCAACCTAACTTATTTCTCAGTACATTAAAGTAGTTATGATCAAGTGGGTGTATTAAGCGTAGGGTAAATTCACTTTTTTTGATGATCACTTCATCACCGGGCATTACGGCTAAAATGACATGGCCGTCACAGCTAACTTGTAAGTTTTCATAGTTTTCATTGGCTAGTTTTAGTTTGATTTCGCTGTTACCGTCAACCACAATCGGTCGGCTGGTTAACGTATGAGGAAACATCGGTACCAAGGAAAGGGCATTTAAATTTGGGGTCAATATAGGGCCACCAGCTGACATAGAATAGGCTGTTGAGCCAGTAGGTGTTGAAACAATAAGGCCATCAGAGCGTTGGCTAAACATAAAGCTGCCATCAATATAAACTTCAAACTCAATCATGCTGGCAACTTTACCCGCATGCAGCACGGCTTCGTTTACCGCACTGTTTGAGCTTTTAAGTTTGCCGTGGCGATAGACTTCAGCTTCGATAATAAAACGTTGTTCAGCGCGTGATTCACCTTTTAAAATCGCTTCAAGTGGGGTGATTAAATCATCAGGTGATAAGTCGGTAAGAAAACCTAAATTGCCACGGTTAACGCCAATAACGCCAATATTATAACAAGCTAAAACTCGAGCCGCACCTAACATATAGCCGTCACCACCAATAACAATTGCCAAGTCAGCATGCTCACCAATACCGATCAGTGACGCCATGGCAATATTCTCAATATTAACTGTTTGGGCCACAGAGTTCTCTACCAGCACTTGATAGCCTTGCTGCGACAAATATTGATGTAAAGCTTTTATGGTCGAACTGGCACCTTCGTGGTTAGGTTTACCAATTAAGCCAATAGTGCGGTATAAATTACTCATACGGTGCTTATAAATATGTTATATAATTGAGGTCTATTAGCAGTTTCGCGCTATTTTGCTCGCTTGTAAAGTTGACTTTTTTTTAAATCATTTACTTTTGTGCTTGAATCATCAAAACAAACCCCCATAATTAGCGTTATTATGTTTATCTATTTTGAAATTTAAGACCTACATTGGAGTTTTTCATGGCCAACGAGTCAACAGAGAATAAAAGTGCTGAAGATATTTCAGCAGACGCATTAGCCGCTGAAATTATTGAGGATGCAGAAGAGCAAGTTGAACTTGACGCTGCAGCCGAAAATATCAGTGCTGAGCAGGAAAAAATAAACGAGCTTGAATTAGCATTAGCTACGGCTAAATCGACGGTTGCCGATCAAAAAGATTCAGTCATTCGTGCGAAAGCAGAAGTGGACAATGTTCGTCGCCGTGCGGCACAAGACGTTGAAAAAGCGCGTAAATTTGCTTTGGAGAAGTTTGCTGCTGAAATGTTAACAACAGTAGACAACCTTGAACGTGCATTGCAAAATATCGATAAAGATGACGAGAGTAACACTGCGATCATTGAAGGTATTGAGTTAACTTATCAAGGTTTATTAGCTTCGTTAGAGAAGTTTTCGATTCAAGCGATTGATCCACAAGATAAACCATTCAACCCTGAATTGCATCAAGCAATGTCAATGCAAGAAGTTGAAGGTGTTGCGCCTAATACTGTTATTGCGGTTATGCAAAAAGGTTATGAATTAAATGGTCGTTTAATTCGTCCTGCTATGGTGATGGTGTCAAAAGCTAAACCTAGTGTGGACACTACTGCATAATTTTTTACTCGGTAATTTTGCTCGATAAGAAAAGCCAGACAAATGTCTGGCTTTTTTATATTCAGGACGAACGGTATGCCACGATCACATGGATGTGAAAGAGTGGCGATATTTAGGACGAATGGTCAGTTTTTTTGTTCCAGACAAAAACTAATATCAATTGCATTAATTAGGTGGTCTACTTTACATGCAGGAAAAACGACCCAATATAAGGCATTTATTTTAATAACTTGTTGTGCTAATTATTAAATAAATAACGCAGTAGTGGGTTATTTTAACCAGGTGAAATGATCAGATAATTAGTGCGATTGGTATAAGTACTTGTATTTCTAAATAGCGCAGAACCAAGATCATGCTGATTTATTATTCAACATCAGCATGGCGAATCATTAGTTTCAGCCAGTGGCTTAACATTTCCCATAACTAACTTGCTTGCAATCACAATAGCTCGTTATTGCCTGATCAAGGTACTAGGGTTGACTTATTTTTCTGAGCAATGACTGCACATCTCCTGCCACACAAGACTATCAATGCTTGTATACAATACTATAAAGGGCAAATGCCTAATTGTTGTTAATAAAAAGCAGGCTAAATAAAAACTAATATTTTTTACTTATTTCAATAAAAATAGTTGAAAAGACTTTTTCTTGTCCCCACTTACTGTTCATCGAAAGATTTAATCTTTATTTTTAACGTAATAAGTATTCGGAGATCCTCAAGATGGGCAAAATTATTGGTATTGACCTAGGGACAACAAACTCTTGTGTTGCTGTACTAGATGGCGGTAAAGCACGTGTAATTGAAAATGCAGAAGGCGATCGTACAACACCTTCAATCATAGCTTACACAGAAGAAGGCGAAACGTTAGTGGGTCAACCCGCTAAACGTCAGTCGGTAACAAACCCTAAAAATACATTGTTCGCTATTAAGCGTTTAATTGGTCGTCGCTTTGAAGATGAAGAAGTTCAACGCGATATTAAAATTATGCCATTTGGCATTGTTAAAGCTGACAACGGTGATGCTTGGGTAACGGCGCGTGATAAAAATATCGCTCCACCACAAGTATCTGCTGAAGTTTTAGCAAAAATGAAAAAAACAGCAGAAGACTATTTAGGCGAAAAAGTAACTGAAGCCGTTATTACTGTTCCTGCTTACTTTAACGATTCACAACGTCAAGCAACTAAAGATGCGGGACGTATTGCCGGTCTTGATGTTAAACGTATCATCAACGAGCCAACAGCTGCTGCACTTGCTTACGGCATGGACAAGCAAGAAGGCGACAAAGTTGTTGCAGTATACGATTTAGGTGGTGGTACATTTGATATCTCTATCATCGAAATTGATGAAGTTGAAGGCGAGCATACTTTTGAAGTATTGGCGACAAATGGCGACACTCACTTAGGTGGTGAAGATTTTGATAACCGCCTAATCAACTACTTAGTAGCTGAATTTAAGAAAGATCAAGGCATGGACTTAACGAAAGATCCGTTAGCCATGCAACGTTTGAAAGAAGCAGCAGAAAAAGCAAAATGTGAGCTTTCTTCAGCGCAACAAACAGATGTTAACTTGCCGTACATTACCGCTGATGGCTCTGGCCCTAAGCATATGAACATCAAAGTTACGCGCGCTAAATTAGAGTCTTTAGTTGAAGATATGGTTAAAGCTACTTTAGGTCCGCTTAAACAAGCCCTTAAAGATGCAGACCTTTCAATTAATGATATTAACGACGTTATTATGGTTGGTGGTCAAACACGTATGCCTATGGTACAAAAAGTTGTTACTGAATTCTTTGGTAAAGAACCTCGTAAAGATGTTAACCCTGATGAAGCGGTAGCTGCAGGCGCTGCGATTCAAGCGGGTGTACTTTCTGGTGATGTAACTGACGTATTGCTATTAGATGTTACGCCATTATCATTAGGTATTGAGACCATGGGCGGCGTGATGACGAAAGTTATCGAGAAAAACACCACTATCCCAACTAAGCAATCTCAAACATTCTCTACTGCAGATGATAACCAAGCAGCAGTAACGGTGCATGTTGTACAAGGCGAGCGTAAGCAAGCTTCAGCAAACAAATCATTGGGTCAATTTAACCTTGAAGGTATTGATGCAGCACCACGTGGTACGCCACAAATTGAAGTAACTTTCGATTTAGATGCTGATGGTATCTTGCACGTAACAGCGAAAGATAAAAATACCGGTAAAGAGCAAAAAATCACTATTAAAGCGTCTTCTGGTTTATCAGACGAAGAAGTAGAACAAATGGTGAGTGACGCAGAAGCAAATGCTGATGAAGATGCGAGATTTGAAGAGCTTGTACAAGCTCGTAACCAAGCTGATGGCATGGTACACGCAACACGTAAGCAAATTGAAGAAGCAGGCGACGATTTACCTAGTGAAGACAAAGAGAAAATTGAAGCAGCATTAGAAGAACTTAACGTTGCGATTAAAGGCGATAGCAAAGAAGAAATTGATGCTAAGTCTCAAGCCGTTATTGAAGCTTCAGCTAAGCTAATGGAAATTGCTCAAGCTAAAGCTCAAGCACAAAGTGGCGCACCTGAAGGTGAAGCTCCTGAAGCTGATGCAGCAGGCGGCGATGATGTAGTTGACGCTGAGTTTGAAGAAGTTAAAGACGACAAGTAGTTAATTGTTAGGTTGTCTCTGTATCGCTCAATAGCAGCGTGAACATGCTTGCATACATTTTATGTTTGGCCTGTTTACTTTGCTCTAGAAGGATATGGTGACAACAAAAACAATTAAACTTTGTGGTTTAGTTAACATAAATTAAAGCGTCGATAACTATCGGCGCTTTATTATGTAAAGTAACAACGAAAATTAATTATTACCTGATAGTAATTTGCTTAGATTTTTAAGGTGTAAAGTCAATTCATACCGCGTCTAAGAAAGAAGTTAAACAAATTAGTATCCATAAATTTGAAGTAAAGAAATAAAACCTATGTCAAAACGCGATTATTATGAAGTGCTTGAGGTGTCAAATGATGCAGCTGAGCGCGATATCAAAAAAGCTTACAAACGTTTAGCAATGAAATATCACCCAGATAGAACGCAAGGTGATAAATCAAAAGAAGAACAGTTTAAAGAAGTTAAAGAAGCTTATGAAATATTAAACGATGATCAAAAACGCGCAGCGTATGATCAATACGGTCATGCAGCGTTTGAACAAGGCGGACATGGCGGCGGCGGTGGCGGTTTTGGCGGCGGACAAGATTTTGGTGATGCCTTCGGTGATATTTTTGGTGACATTTTTGGTGGCGGTGGTCGCGGTCGTGGTGGGCAATCTCGCCAACGTCGTGGCTCAGATTTACGCTACAACCTTGATCTTAGCCTTGAAGAAGCGGTTAAAGGTAAGACTTTAGAAATTAAAGTTCCTACATTTGTTAGTTGTGACCCTTGTGACGGTAGTGGCGCTAAAAAAGGCACCAGTGCGAAAACATGTTCAACGTGTCATGGCCATGGTCAAGTACAAATGCGTCAAGGCTTGTTTGCAGTACAACAAACCTGTCCAACCTGTTCTGGTAAAGGTAAAGTTATTACTGACCCTTGTACTTCATGTCGTGGTCAAGGCCGTGTTGAAAAAGAAAAAACGTTGTCTGTTAAAATTCCACCCGGTGTTGATACCGGCGATAGAATACGTTTATCAGGTGAAGGCGAAGCTGGTGAACATGGCGCGCCAGCAGGTGATTTATATGTGCAAGCGAATGTTCGTGACCATAAAATATTTGTTCGTGATGAAAATCACTTATTTTGTGAAGTACCGATCAGTTTCACAACCGCTGCTTTAGGTGGCGACATTGAAGTACCGACGCTGGAAGGTAAAGTTAAACTTAAAATACCAAAAGAAACTCAAACAGGCAAAATGTTCCGTTTGCGTGGTAAAGGTGTTAAGTCAGTACGCAGCCACTCCATTGGTGATTTAATGTGTAAGGTTGTGATTGAAACACCGGTGAGTTTGTCGGGTGATCAAGCTGACTTACTGCGCCAGTTAGAAGAGAAAATGGGTAAAAGTACCAGCAAGCATAGCCCAAAAGAAACCGGTTTTTTTGATGGTGTGAAAAAATTCTTTGATGATCTTAAAAGCTAATATTATTCAAGAATAAACCAACACTAAAATCCCGCACTTTGTTGCGGGATTTTTATGTTCAGGACGAACGGTCAGTTTTTTTGTTCCAGACAAAAACTAAGTACCTACGTCCCTGTAGGCAATGTCACGATCACATGGATGTGAAAGAGTGACGATGTTCAGGACGAACGGTCAGTTTTTTTGTTTCAGACAAAAATTAAGTACCTACATGCCTACACGCAATATCACGGGTGCGGATGCACAGGATCGTGTATGTTCAGAACTCTCTGTGAATAGATATCACTAGTGAGATTATTGGACATTAAATGAGATTGAAGTATGTTTCACAATATTCACCATTTGAACTCAAGGCACATTGCAGACATTTTAACAAACCTGACCTCGCAGTTATTGTCTAGTTGAAGCCGAAAACTATCGATTGCACTTAAAGCGGTACATCGAATTAAATCCTGTCAGAGCCAAGATGATTATCACCTCTTTTGACATACAAATGGTCAAGTTATCAAATTAATAGCATGGTAAAAGTATTTCAGTTGTGCAACCCACGTCCTATTTATTTTACAATAGAGCATTCAGCTAAGGGTAGGTAACTCGCCAGCGTTATTTGATGCCTATCTTAAAGGGGCTTTATACCAATTTCATTAATTAGGTGGTCTACTTTATACGCAGGAAAAATGGTTAAATATAAGGCATTTATTTTAATAACTAGTTTTTCAGGACAATATCTCCTGCATTGTCTAATAAACTGCATCCATGCAGCGATAATTATTAAATAAATAACGCAGTAGTTGGTTGTTTTAACCAGTAAAAATGATCAAATAGTTAGTGAGATTGGTATTATTAGTAGGGAAAACAGATACGACCAATAAAAGTTTACTGGCAATGAACATTTTAAAAGTAAATTGAAGCACTAACTGGCAGGCGTATGTTGCCAAAAAAAGGAAAAGACCCGAATAACTTCCACAGATTTAACGCTAAGCTTTACTCTGACCCCAGACTTTAGGAGGTTAGGTAAAAACCTACTTTGTCAGGTTATTTTACAATTTTGTATTGTTAAAAAAATTGATATTTCTATGTATATGAAAATAATAAAAATAATATATTTAGCATGATTTATGCATGGTTTTCTTCTTGAAATCTTTCGCAATTTCCTGCTGTTTATTTTGCTGTATAATTTGATAATGCCAATGAGTTTTCAGTTGTAACTAGTTATGTAGTAAAGAATGTTATTACATAATTTACCAACCGCACACCCGCGTATCTGATCACTTTATGTTAAGGATAAACATGAAATCTAAATTATTTAAAGCCTCTTTTTTAAGCCTACTATTAACCGTTAGTAATTATACTAATGCATCTTTAATCTTTTTTGAGTTTAACAGTACCGATTCAACACTTACTTATGAATGGACCATTGAATCGTCTCAGCCGGTATTCAATATTGATTGGGGGATTTACTATCTTGCTGAAATTATTACGACAATCAATGGTATTAGCACAACGCAAGAGGGCTCTTTTGGGGCTCTAAATATAGGTGACGATGTATTGAGTTCAGGTCCTCCTGGTACTAGAGTTTCCAATGGTGGTTTTGAATTATTCGAACATTTTCCGAATGGTGATATTCGAGGTTTTTTTGTCGCAGAAGGTCCAGTGTTATTCAGTAGCAGAATCATGGGGAATGCGATGTTCATGGGGGGAAGTGCGTCGTTTATAGACGGTCAGTTTGATTTAATTCAAGATACTAATCCAAATTTACCTAGTTTTGTAGATACTCAGAATGGCACTTTGAATATCAAAGTTCCAGAACCATCAACTCTAGCTATTTTTGCATTAGGTTTGATGGGGCTAGTATCACGTCGATTTAAGAAACAATCTTAGGTTGGTTTCATTAATGTCGAAATTGAGTATCGACTGCGGCACAATGAAACCCTTATATTACGAAATTCAAAATTTTGAAGTAAATTACACCAATTTAATTAATTAAGTGATCTACTTTTTCATAAGGAAAAATGGATAAATACAAGGCATAAAATTTAGTCAGTAGTTATTCACCTTATAAATTTTATAACACTGTAGTTATTCATTTTAACCATTAAAAATGAGCAGGTAATTAATCAACTTGGTATTATACTAATCCCATTAAGTTATTGCTCACTTGTACTAGTTAAAATAGCTCAAGGCTGTGTTGCTCTCAATCCCAATAGCCAGCTATTGCTCAATCGAGCGCCTTACCTTGAATTATTTTTCCTGCGCACAACAAGATCACAAACTTAATGGAACTGGTATTAGTGCTATTACCGGACTAACTAGCAAAAAAAAGAGCTGTAATTCAGCTCTTTTTTTTTGAATATTTGAGACTACTCCTCGTCAAAAATAGGCAACACACCGCTACGGCTATGCTCAAAAATAAGAGAAGTTTCTACTGTGGTGACTTCTTCACGAGAAGTAATGGCATTAAAAACGAATTGACGTAAGTGTTCACTATCTTTTACCGACATATGAATAAAGTAATCATAACTACCCCCCATGTGATATAAGCTGACAATCTCAGGTAGCTTAAGTAGATCATCTCTAAGGTTATTTACAATTAACTCTGAATACGGTTGTAACTTAATTGCCGCTATCGCTTCAATGTTGCCACCAATACTTTTGAAGTTAATATCAATGAAAGCATTATTTATTACGCCATTATTTTTCATGCGTTTAACACGCTCTAAACAGGTTGATGGCGCTATGCCTATCTGTGATGCTAGCTCTTTGTTGGTAATATCAGCATCTTTATAGAGCAAGGTGAGAATACGTAAATCTATATCATCAAGTTTTTTCATTAATACATTAGCCTTTGAGGAACGTTTACCTAGTTTTCTTTTATCTATTTACATATTACACTTATTAAATCCAATATTACCAGCGAACTGGCTATAAAGATGAATTATTTTCGATTTATTTACACCTTTCCGAATTATTGTCATCTTGGTCTTGTTGTACATTAAACTTTTATAAATTAACACGTTAACAAATTTGTATAAATTCTTAATGTGACATATTATGTCATATCGTAAATGAAATGATGATAACAAATGATGAGAAAAAATGATTATTAAAAGTGTTAATGATTTCTTAAAACTTGAAGCTGCCAGTGGCATTATATTAATGTTTGCTGCAGTTGCAGCGATGATTATCGCCAATTCGCCGTTGATGGTTTACTACGACATGCTGTTGAATATTCCAGTTCAAGTGGCTGTTGGAAGTTTTGAAATAGCTAAGCCACTATTATTGTGGATAAATGACGGCCTAATGGCGTTGTTCTTCTTTCTTGTTGGTTTAGAGCTTAAACGAGAATTTTTAGAAGGAGATTTATCACAACCAGGGCAAGTAACATTGCCAGCCATAGGGGCGCTAGGGGGGATGTTGATACCTGCCTTATGCTACGTCGCCTTTAATTATAACGATCCCGATGCGATTAATGGTTGGGCAATTCCAACCGCAACTGATATCGCTTTTGCGTTAGGCATCTTGTCTATTATTGGACGTAAGGTACCGTTACAACTCAAGGTTTTTTTAACCTCGTTAGCTATATTTGACGATTTAGGCGCTATTATCGTTATTGCTTTATTTTATACCGATCAACTTTCATTATTATCTTTAGTTTTTGCCGCAAGTATCATCACTATATTATTTACCATGAATAAACGTGGTGTAACTAATACCGCACCTTATATTTTCTTAGGTATTGTACTTTGGATAGCTGTACTTAAGTCTGGCGTACATGCGACATTAGCGGGTGTGGTATTAGCATTTTTTATTCCCATTAAAGGTCAAGAGGGTGAGCCCTCACCGCTTAAGTCTTTAGAGCATAATTTGCATTCGTTGGTTGCCTTTATTATCTTACCTGTATTTGCTTTTGCCAATGCGGGGATAAGCTTTGCTGGCGTTGGTATTGAGCAAGTTATGGCACCTGTACCATTAGGCATTATTGTTGGCTTAGTTGTTGGCAAACAACTTGGGGTGTTTGGTTTTTGTTTTATTGCAATAAAGTTGGGTTGGGCAAAAATGCCCGCTAAGGTAAATTGGCGCTTGCTCTATGGCGCGGCAATATTATGTGGTGTGGGTTTTACCATGAGCTTATTTATTGGCTCCTTAGCTTTCGAACAAGGCAATGGCGTTAATCTTATGTTTCAAGACCGGTTAGGGATTGTTATTGGTTCACTGATATCAGGTGTCTTTGGCTACTTCATTATTAAAGGTGGTGTTGACAGTACTGAAGACAACGATGATGTAAAATAATAAATGCAGATAATAATAAATTTTCTACAAAATAAAAGGTTTAGTTATGAAAATAGAACAATTTAATGTCCCAGTAAAATCAATTGTTGTTGTTGCCGCTGTGATCGTTGCAGGTATTGGCTCTGTTTATACCGTAAATGAAGGTCATATCGGCATTGTCAAACGCTTTAGTGAAGCAAAAGAGCAGGTAAATCCAGGTCTACATTTTAAAGTACCTTTTATTGACAGTGTTGAAGAAATAGAAGTGCGTACCCGTAAAAATGAAGAAAAAATGGCCTCAAGTACCAAAGAGCAAATGCCGGTAACTATTAGTGTATCGGTGAACTGGACAGTAGATAAAGCAGCGGCATTGGAGTTATTTAGACAATATGGTGGTTTGTCACAATTTGAAAACCGAATTTTAGATCCCCGTTTTAGATCGGCCACAAAAGATGTTATTCCACAATATGACGCGGAAAAGCTTATTCAAGACAGAGCGGGTGCGATTCAAGCGATTGAAGCTAATTTCATTGAAGAAATGAAAGAATTTCCGGTTACTGTCGACAATATTCAAATTGAAAACATTCAACTGCCCGCGAAGTATTTAACTTCAATTGAAACTAAGCAGACTGAGAAAAATCTAGCAGACGCAGAAAAGCACAAGTTAGCCAGACAGAACCTTGAAGCACAGCGTGATGTAAACACGGCGAAAGCAAAAGCGGACGGTATTAAATTGGTGGCAATAGCGGAAGCTGAGTCCATTCGAATTAAAGGTTTGGCAGAAGCTGAGGCTATTACGGCTAAAGCGAAAGCATTGGGTGATAACCCGCTTATTGTTAAACTTACTGAAGCACAGAATTGGGATGGTAAATTACCTGCAACCATTTTAGGTAGCAGTAATATGCCCATTTTAGATATGAGAAGCACCAAAGATTAGGTTATAGACTTAATCAGGGTCGTCATCTAATGGCTTGAGTCATTCTTTTTAAAACGGCGATGTAATAATCGTCGTTTTTAGTTAGAATAACAACAATTTTAAAATGCAATAGCGGGTAGAATACGCTGGGCATTTCAGTACATTTACCTAAACAAGTCTTTTTTCATGTCTATGCCTATGTCAATACTGTCCGCTGATGTAATTACTGTGAACAAAATTTCACATCACCACCAAGATTTGAGCCAGTTATTCGATAGCACTTTCTATAACTTGTATAATACGCGATTAGTTAAAGGTGGCGACGAGCCTATTTATTTACCGAATAATGAGCAATGTGATTTCAACCAGATAGTCTTTGCTCATGGCTACTACGCTAGTGCATTACATGAGATTTCTCATTGGTGCTTGGCAGGAGCTTCGCGGCGATTATTAGAAGACTTTGGTTATTGGTATATTCCTGATGGTCGTGATCAAAGCCAACAACAAGCATTTGAGCAAGTAGAGATTAAACCGCAGGCCATTGAATGGGCGTTATGTGTCGCTGCAGGAAAAGCATTTGAGGTTTCTAGCGATAACCTGTTGGGTAATGGCAAAACTGACCGTACGGCTTTTAAAGCTAAAGTATACCAACAAGTGCTTGCCTATATTAAAGATGGTTTTCCTAACGATGCAGCAACATTTATTGTCGCTTTAACAAAATATTATCAAACGCCTTGGCCTTTAGTCTCTGAGCATTTTCAATTCTCAGGCAGTTGATTTTTTTACAACTAATGTCCTTAAAACTAATACCTTTAAAAAAGGTGCTCTTAAAATAAGTACGCTTGAAATAAGTACGCTTGAAATAAATACGCTTGAAATATATGTACGGAAAATTTATGAGATTAATTAATGAAACAATTTAAATTAGGCCTAGTCATTAATCCCATCGCTGGCATTGGTGGCAGTGTGGCATTAAAGGGTAGCGATGGCACTGGTATTGCGGAGCAAGCAATTGCGCTTGGGGCGACGGCAAAGTCTAACGCCAGAGCATCACTGGCGTTAGAAATATTGCTACATTACAAAGAAAATATCATTATTTACACCGCTTCTGGCGATATGGGCGAGCATACCGCGCAAGCCTTAGGTTTTAACACGCAAGTGGTACATGTGGTTGAAAATAATATAACCACAGAGCTTGATACTGAACAGGCAGTTACCGCATTAATCACTAAAGATATTGATTTGCTGTTATTTGCTGGCGGTGATGGCACTGCGCGTAATGTTTGCCATATTGTTGCCGACAAGTTCCCCGTATTAGGTATTCCAGCCGGTTGTAAAATCCATTCAGGTGTTTATGCTATTACGCCTAAAGCCGCTGGGCGAGTGGTTGAGTTAATGATAACAAATCAATTAGTGAGCTTAACCGACGCTGACGTTATGGATATTGATGAAAGTTTATTTCGCCAAGGCATCGTAAAAGCAAAGCGCTTTGGTGAAATGCAAGTGCCATCAGAGTTACGCTATATTCAAGCGGTTAAATCAGGTGGTGTAGAGTCTGACGAGTTGGTTTTACAAGATATTGCTGCGGATGTTATCGCTAAAATGGATGATGAGCTATTTATTATTGGCTCAGGTTCTACTACAGCTTTTGTTATGGAAGAGTTGGCGCTTGAAAACACCTTACTGGGCGTCGATGCGATAAGTGAGCAAGCATTAATTGCCAGCGATTTGACTGAGCCTCAGCTTTGGCAGCTAATTCAGCCTTATGCACAAGGTAAAGTGAAGCTGCTGATTACCTTAATTGGCGGTCAAGGACATATATTTGGCCGCGGTAATCAACAATTGAGTCCACGGGTTATTTGCGCTATAGGTAAAGAAAATATAATTATCATCGCTACAAAAGCAAAACTGAATGCCTTACAAGCTAGGCCGCTCATTGCTGATACCGGCGATAGTGAACTCGATATGGTGTTGTCAGGTTATTTGGCGGTTATTACCGGTTATAATGATCAAGTATTATATCCTGTTGCAAGCCCGCAATAACCAATAATACCAAGTTGATTAATTACCTGCTCATTTTTAATGGTTAAAATGAATCACTACAGCGTTATAAAATTTATAAGGTGAATAACTACTGACTAAATTTTATGCCTTGTATTTATCCATTTTTCCTCATGAAAAAGGTGATCACTTAATTAATCAAATTGGTATAACTAATAAAAAGCGCTAAAAACGTTAAATATATTAAAACAGGCGAAGTTGAAAAACGTGCCTAAATGAATCTGGAGTTAAGTATGCAATTTGAAAACCTTACCGCGCTGTATCACTTTTTAGATGAGCAAGTTACACAAGATGTTAGTGGCGATGAACTATTCGCTGGTAGTTATTTAAGAGGATTTATTAGTTTAGCGAGCAGTGAATATGGCGATGAGTCACAAGTGTTAACACAAGTGTTAGCACTAAATATTAGCGAAAAGTTACAAGTTGCTCGCACTGAGCTTACGCCACAAGATCGTCAAATTGTGCAAGATTATTGGCAACAATTAGAAACGGCTTTTACCGCGTAAACTTTATTGCTGTCAATGTTAAAAAGCAGCTATTGATGTTAAATTAGCTGCTTTTTTGTTTTTTTTCTTTAAAGATTGACAGGTAAACTCAATCGAACTTACGACGAATAATATCTCTAATAACAAAACGATTTGGCGCCAAATTAAATAACTGTTCATTATCTACTGGGTAGGGTGTACCACAAATATCAGCAGTTAATATATCGGCCAGCAAGGGCGCAGTACAAAGCCCTCGCGCACCTAACCCAGTTAACATATATAGATTTTCAATCACTGGTGCTTGTTGATTATAGCGCCAACGTTTATCTTTACTTAAATGTGGGAATTGTTGCTTATGGCCTGCAATATCAGGCATAGCCCCTACCATGGGTAAGTGATCTGGCGTCATACAACGTAAGCGCGCCTTACTGCTGAAAATATCTGTGCTTTGCCATTGCGTTAAGCCCGGTAAGCATTTATCTAGCATAGCAAGGTTAAATTGGTCTTCTTCGGCTTTATTGTCGATATCAAAACTGTGCTTTTGAAACGTTGCCCCGATGCAGTGCAGATTTTTATTTGCCGGGGTTAAATAACCTTTATGGCAAATAACGGTCGCTAGTTTGGCAATTTTTTCATTGCTGGTCATATTACTGACTTGGCCACGGACCGAAGTTAAGGGCAATTGCTCAATCAGGTTCAAGGGTATGCCTTGGGCGCCGCCACAATAGATAATAACATTGGCTTGATAGTTCTCTGTATTACTGTGCAATAGCCATTTCCCGTTAGCTTGTTGGCTAATTTCATTAATTTTACAACCGGTTTCAATGCGCAGTCGATGACTTAATTCAGCCGCCTTAAATATTTTCTTTACCAGTTGAGCAGGCGCTATCCAGCCAGCCTTGGGGAAAAATAAACCACCATGATTAAGGGGTATATCTGCTAATACGCTAGCTTGGTTTTTATCAACGCTATAGATTAAGTCTTTCGGCCAAATACTGGAGTCTGCTATGTGTTGCTGGCGCAATGTTAAAGCTGGCTTATAAGATATTTCTAAAAGGCCGCACCAGTCGTGATCAAAGTGAAATCCTTGCTCGCTGATACTTTTATAATAGGTGACAGCTTGCTCAAAAGCTTGTTGATAAAATAGGCTAATATCATCAGCTTTTTGATGAATCAGTGGGTATAGTGCGGCAATATTATTACTTGACGCACCTTGAGCAACACTGAAGTCTTGGCAATATACCGTTACTTTAACTCCGGCTTTTGTTAAGGCATAAGCGGCGCATGCTGACGCTATGCCACCACCGATAATGCTGACATGTTGAGGTTTATTAACTATAGGACGTTGCTGATAGCCTTTGCCTGAAAGCGGGTTTTGCTGAAACACTGCGCTAAGCATTTCATTTTTTCCCCCTATAGCGGGGCGTTTCTCAACCCGAAAGCCCGCTGAAATAAGGTGCCGTTTAACTTGTCCGGATACCGTAAAGGTTGCTAATGTTGCTTGCTCGCTTGATAAGCGTGTTATTTGTTGGAAAAGTGCTTGATGCCACATTTCAGGATTTTTGGCAGGTGAAAAACCATCAAGAAACCAAGCATCAACCTGTATGGCATCGCGCTCTTTTTTCTCATTTCCTAGCTGAGCTAAACCTTGTGTGGCATCGCTAAATATTAACTGCAGTGTGACTGAACCCTCAAGAAAGCTTAGGGTAATATCTTTATCTAGATACTCAGGATATTGAGCGATAAGTTTTTTACTATATTGCTTAAGTTGCGGGAAAACCTCTAATGATTGTGTCAGTTGCGCTTTTGATAATGGATATTTTTCGATACTAATAAAGTGCAAGTTACTCACTTTAGTTGGCGCTAAATCTTGTAAGTGAGCGGTTGATTTGATTTTATCAAATACAGCTAGGGTGAGTAAAAAATTTAAGCCTGCACCAAAACCAGTTTCAGCAATCACAAATTTTTCTGGGTACTTGGCTAGTCTTACTTTAAGATTATTACCGTCAATAAAAATACCTTCACTTTGGCTAGTGCCATGGTTTGTATCAAAATAGATATCTTCAAACTGGCTTGAATAAGGTGAACCGTCAGGCTGAAAGGTAATCTTTGTTTGCTCAATCACTATATTAACGTCTTCCGTTGGAGGTGAAAAAAGGTTATTTTAACTCTTATTACGAAGTACTGTCATAAAAATTAAAACATTCAGTGTACAAGTGTACGCTGGACAGACCAGTATAGGGGGCAAAAGTATGTATGATACGCCCAGATTTTTAAATTGAATATGGTTATTAATATGAAACGTGTAGTTATCACCGGATTAGGTATTGTATCAAGTATTGGTAATGATACAGAAGAAGTATTAGCGTCGTTAAAAGCAGGACGTTCAGGTATTACCCGTTCTGACAGTTTTGCTGAAATGGGGTTACGTAGTCAAGTTTGGGGTAAACCTGACATCGCAGTAAAAGACCACATTGACCGTAAAGCCTTACGCTTTATGGGTGAAGCCTCAGCTTTTGCTTACATAGCCATGGATCAAGCGATTAAAGATTCAAAATTAGCACCAGAGCAAGTGTCAAATTTCCGCACAGGCATTGTGGCTGGATCTGGTGGTGCTTCTTCAGAAAACGTCGTTAACTCAGCTGATATATTGCGTGAAAAAGGCGTTAAACGTGTTGGGCCTTACGCCGTACCAAAAACTATGTCGAGTACTATTTCTGCATGTTTGGCAACACCGTTTAAAATTTTAGGCGTTAACTATTCAATCAGTTCCGCTTGTGCTACCAGTGCGCATTGTATTGGCCATGCAGCAGAGCTTATTCAATTAGGTAAGCAAGATGTGGTATTTGCCGGTGGTGGTGAAGAAGTTCATTGGTCATTAGCGATGATGTTTGACGGTATGGGCGCGTTATCTTCTAAATATAATGATACACCTGAGCTAGCTTCTCGCACCTATGATGCAGACCGAGACGGTTTCGTTATTTCAGGTGGCGGCGGTATGGTTGTTGTTGAAGAGCTTGAGCACGCTTTAGCGCGTGGCGCACATATTTACGCTGAGATTGTTGGCTATGGTGCTACATCTGATGGCTATGACATGGTAGCGCCAAGTGGTGAAGGCGCTATTCGTTGTATGCAACAAGCTATGCAAGGAGTTGACGCGAAAGTTGATTACTTAAATACCCATGGTACTTCTACACCAGTAGGCGATGTTAAAGAACTTGGCGCAATTCAAGCGGTATTTGGTGACAACTCGCCAGCTATTAGTGCCACAAAAGCCATGACAGGTCATGCACTTGGCGCTGCTGGTGTTCATGAAGCGATTTTTTCACTATTGATGATGGAACATAGTTTTGTTGCGCCATCAATTAATATCAATACCTTAGATGAAAAAGCTGAAGGTTTAGACATTGTTAGTGAAAAGCGTGACATGGAGCTGAACTTAGTGATGTCAAACAGCTTTGGTTTTGGTGGCACTAACGCCACACTGGTTATGCAAAAGTATAAGTAATACCAGTTCCATTAAGTTTGTGATCTTGTTGTGCGCAGGAAAAATAATTCAAGGTAAGGCGCTCGATTGAGCAATAGCTGGCTATTGGGAGTGAGAGCAACACAGCCTTGAGCTATTTTAACTAGT
>NZ_VOLS01000059.1 GCF_007954265.1 Colwellia sp. C1TZA3
CCTGCTTACTTTTACATGTTTGGCAGCTTGAGTTCTGTCAGCTCCATCCTTAATGTGCAATAAAGCTAATAGGCGAATTCTCATTCTGCCATTGGTTTCTTGAGCAATAAGTGCCTTTAAATTAATAAGCTCCAATTTCTCAGATAATTGTTTTTTAGTAATATATTTCATAACTACCATTAGATCACAAATTTAATGTAATTGGTATTAGTCATCTGGGTAGACATATTAACAACCGCATTATTTATGCTACTTCAGGGCTGAAATAAATAATAAATTCGCTACCTTGATGCCACTCACTTTCAATTGAAAGCTCACCATGGTGATGGTTCAACACATGTTTAACTATCGCTAAACCAAGTCCAGAGCCACCGGTATTACGTGAGCGAGACTTATCAACACGGAAGAAGCGTTCAGTTAGACGATTAACATGCTCAGGTTTAATACCAGGGCCATTATCTTTAACACTAAAGCGGATTTTATTGCTGTCATTACGCAGTATTATATCAATGATGCCATTAGTCGGTGTATAGGCAATGGCATTAGAAATTAAATTCAAGCAGGCGCTTTTTAATTCATGTTCATTACCATTAATACTCATATTTGGCGCAATATCATGGTTAATACTATGGTTTTTATCTTGGTTTAGCCACTGCACTTCTTCAAGTATCGTTAAGACTAAATGTGACAAATTAACTTGTTGATGATTATCTGCGTCAACATTATTCTCGACTCGTGATAACACTAAAAGTTGTTCAACTAGCCTATCCATTCGTGATACTTGTGTTTCTATCGTAGTAAAGGCTTTTTTCCAATGCGGGTCCAGCGCCGTTTCACTGGCTTGTACCATTTCAACATAACCGCGTACTACTGTTAGCGGTGTTTTTAGCTCATGGGATACATTAGCAACAAAGTCACGGCGCATTTCCTCTAGCCGTTGTATTTTGCTGATATCACGCGCTAATAATAAAATTTGATCACTGCCGTAAGCCATTAACCGTAACTCAAGCTGTAACTCATTATTTATTGGTGAAATAATTAAACAAGGACTATGGTAATCGCCATCATCTAGGTATTTAGAAAATTCTGGAAATCGAATCAAATTATCGATACGTAGGCCAATATCATCGGGCCAGCGCACCCCTAAAAACTTCGACGCTTTTTTATTGCCCCATAAAATGATCAGTTCAGTTGATAGCACCAATGCTGCATCTGGCAAAGCTTCAGCACCATCACGAAACTTTCGAATACGTTCATTTAATTGCTTTTGTTTTAAACGCTGTTTGCGAATGCGGCGATAAAGACCATCGTAAATTCTACCCCAAATACCATTAGCTTGTGGTGGTGCTATTGATTTACCTTGCCACAACCACTTAATCAATTTAAATAAATGATTATAATGCCATGCAAGCAGGGATAACGAGACCATGCTAATAGCAAGAAATGTTTGACCAAACAAATAGCCAACAAAGCCACTAGCGATAATTACGCCAACAATACGCGTGAAAAGCGTTCTAGCTGAAATGCGAAAAAACATAAATTAGTAATTAACCTGAGGGTAGAATTTTGCCCGAAAAGCGGTAACCTGAACCCCGTACCGTCTGAATAAAGTCTTCATGACCATCACCAGAAATAGCTTTACGTAAACGTCGAATATGAACATCAACCGTTCTGTCTTCAACATAAACGTTTGTGCCCCATACATTGTCTAGTAATTGTTCTCGGCTATAAACCCGTTCGGTATGGGTTAGGAAAAAATGTAACAAACGAAACTCTGTTGGACCAAGGTCTAAATTTTTATTATTAATTGATACTCGATGCGCTACTGGATCTAACGTAATACCGTGAAAATCAATGGTCTCTTCTAACGCTGTTGGCGCGACCCGTCGAATAACCGCCTTAATGCGCGCAATTAATTCTTTCGGTGAGAAAGGTTTAGTGACATAGTCATCAATGCCGGCTTCAAAGCCTTTCACTTTATCATCTTCGTCTGCTCTAGCGGTTAACATAATAATGGGAATGGTACGGGTATACTCATTTTGTTTTAATGACTTGGCTAACTTTACACCCGTGCCGCCAGGTAGCATCCAATCCAGTAGAATCAAGTCAGGATAAGGCTCTTTAATTTTAGCTTGTGCTTGCTCTATGGTTTCAGCCTCGATGGCATTAAAACCATTTTGCTCTAAAACAAAAGTGATCATTTCTCTTATTGCTGTTTCGTCTTCAACAACCAAAATCTGTCTACTCATGTATCCTTCCTAATTGCCTAACCGCATTACGAACATTGTGATAAGTTATTGTGACAGTTTCATGACAACGATAGAATTATTACAATCAGGTTAATTTATTAACCACTTAACAAAATCAATCTAGTTAGTATTATTGTTATGATCAGTGATGCCAAACAATTAGGCAAGAAAAAAGCCGCATAAGGCGGCTTTATTATTAGTAGTATAGTTTCAATTATAACGATTAAAACTTATATTCGATGCCCGCCGCCAAGTAATCTTGGTCTGCGCCACTGTCCATATCAAAAGTTGTGTAAAAAGTGTATAGCTTAGTACTTTTAGCTAATGAATAATCCGCACCCACAGTGATGCCAGATTTATCATCACCCTCTTTAAAGTCAGCAGCTTGGTATTGACCTTTAAAGGTTATTTTATCGATTTTATATTTAGCCGAGACCATGAAACCGTCCATCTCAGCGCTACCGTCAATTTTTTCTTGGGTGTGCAGTATAGCGCCTAACACGACACCAGATACTTTACCCTGCAAAGTCGCACGAGTAATGTCATAACCTTTAACGTCTGAATCAACAGCGAACGAAGCAAATATTGTAGATTTTTTTAATTTTGCATCACCATAAAATACCGCAACAGAAACGCCATCTTCAGCGTCAACTGCATCTTCAGCGATATAAGTAACACCGACTTGAAAATTATTAAATTTAGGTGATTTATAAGAAAGCGTGTCCGCCATGCGGTTTTCACCTTTCCATAAACTTTTGATATCACCATTTAAATCACTAAACAAATCAACTTTACCTTGTGATTGCTTAAGCATAGTGTCATTTTTACCGAGTAAAACTTCACCAAAACCACCAGCTAAGCCAACATACTGATTACGATCAGTAATGCTATCACCTTTTGCACTATCACCATCTAAGTCAACCTGAAACTCTGCTTTATAGATAACGCTTAAGCCATCACCCAGATCATGGCTACCTTTAAGCCCAATACGTGAAGCATTACTTTTTACTTCGGTGAATGACCCTTCGCCTTCATCAGAAGATTGCAGTGAAAGGTTCGCTTTGCCGTAAACCTCAACATCAGCTGCGAATGCCGATAATGATAAAGAAGACAATAAAACAGCAGCGATTTTGTTGTAAGTATGTTTCATGTTAATACCTTTAAAAAATGAGTATGGCTAAAAATAATTGAGCTTATTTTGCCAAATCTTTATGACGGTTTTGTGACATCAAGGAAATTATTTTTCGCTATTGTACCAAGGAATACAATTTTTATTGATGGTTAATAACAACAACATCAGTCTTTTATAGTGCTTTTTAGCTGAATTAATGGTATTCCCTTTATAGAAGATGAATTATGCCGAAGTAATAGTGCTTATCTAAGGCTCAAATTATTAATTAAAAATAGCTGAATTTACAATAACTTTCACCCTAATTTAAAACAGCTAAAAACACGAAAGACTTAATAAAAGAAAACTTTAATGAAATCAACTAGCCTGTCACGAAAATTACTTACACGCGTATTATCGTTATATTTTGTCCTGACATTTATTGTCACTTGCGTGCAGATTGGTGCCGAGTACATCAATACCAAAAATCATATTGCCAATGAATTAGTCACCCTGGAGAAAACCTTCAGTGGCAGCTTAACTCGAGCGGTGTGGGAGCTAAATACCCAACAAGCGATATCTATTGCCGAAGGCTTAGTCGCTATCCCGATGATTAAAGGCATCACGGTTACCGATGAAAACAATCTCATTATCGCCCAGTTGGGTTTAACGCCTGACGAAGAAACTTTTGATGTTGAGTCAGTTAGCGATAATCCTGATAATCCTGATAATCTTGAGTATTTTAATATTAGCTCACAAAGAGAGGGGTTATTCGGTCATGGCTTTCCATTAATTTTTGAGTTTTCGGGTCGCACCACTAAAGTGGGCTCAGTGACTTTACTCTCCAGCAACGAGGTCATTTTTAACCGAATACAGGTAGGAATTTATTTTCTTATTGGCAATGCGATGGTTAAAACCGCAGCACTAGTATTGTTATTTACCTTAGCTTTTTCAAGCCTTTTGACCAACCCACTTAATGAGCTAACAGAGCAAATTAATCAATTTGATATCGATGACCCTGAAGCGTCTAAACTACATGTGATTAATTACGAAAACAACGAGTTAAACATTCTGCAAAATGCCTATAATAATTTAATTGATGAACTGGTGACCTATAAAGAGCAACTCGCTTCAGCGCAAGGCAACATTATATCCGCTAACAACAAACTTGATGAACAAAATATGATGCTTGAACAGGAGGTAGCCCGTAAAACATCATCATTGAGTACCTCAATGTTAAAAATGGAAATGCAGCAACGTGAATTATTAACGCAGCAAAAAAAACTACAAACTGAAAATACTCGCAGAAGCGCCACAGAAAAAACTTTGCTCGAAACAAATCACGAATTAAAAAGTTCTATTATTCAGTTAAACAAAGCGCAAGAGCGCTTACTTGACGCTGAAAAAATGGCGGTACTCGGTAGTATGTCAGCAGAAGTGACTCATGAAATTAACACGCCCATAGGCGTTAGCATAACCTCCACATCTTATCTAGCAGATTTACTCACTGCGCTTAAAACTGATATAAAAGACAATAAACTCTCGAAACGAGTACTTAATAACTTTACCGAAAATTCAGAACAAGGTCTTAATTTAGTATTAAACAACCTCCAACGTGCCTCAGAATTAGTCACCAGTTATAAACAAGTAGCGGTTGATCAAATAAGCGAAAAAATCCGTCAAGTCAATCTGGGCAAATATATTGATGAAATCATTCATTCATTGCACCCTAAATTAAAAAACACCAAGCACACCATTGAGGTAGACTGCCCTCAAGACGCTGAAGTTTATTGCTATGCTGGTGCTATTTCTCAAATATTTACCAATCTTATTATCAACTCAGTCATGCATGGTTTTAAGGATATAGAACGCGGTGTAATTACCATATTGGTACAACTCAACGGTGAACATGTGCATATAACATATAAAGATAATGGCCACGGTTTATCCGACGAACAATTAACACACCTCTTTGACCCATTTTATACTACCGCTGGCAATAGAGGCGGCACAGGCTTGGGGACTTATATCGTTAAAAACCTAGTAAACGACACCCTAAATGGTAGTGTGAGTGCAACCTCAGCCCTTAAACAAGGGCTAAGTTATGATATCAAGTTTGACAATATGCACTAAACGCTCCTTATCTAGTGATATTAATCTAAGGCGTGCGTGAGACAAATAAGTACGGTAATATAGCCATCGTTTTTCAATTATTCGCCCATTTTTATTGGGCCTAGGATTATCTTAATGTGGTTTAAAAACCTATACTTTTTTGCCTTTACCCGTCCTTTTGATTGTTCTGAAGAAGATTTAGAGAAACAGTTATCTGAGCATTTATTTACGCCCTGTGCTTCGACTGAACAATCGCACTTTGGTTGGGTAAATGCATTAGGCAAGCATGGCGACTCACCAGTTCACGCAGTAAACGGTAATTATTTATTGTGTGCACGTAAAGAAGAAAAAATTCTTCCCGCTCCTGTTGTTAAAGACATGATCGAACAAAAAGTAGCGCAACTAGAAGTAGAGCAATCACGCGGTGCCACTAAAAAAGAGAAAGAGCAGTTCAAAGAAGACATTATTTTTGAGTTACTGCCAAGAGCATTTTCTCGTTTTAGTGACACCCGTGCTTATATTAACGCGGTGCATAACATCATTGTTATCGATACCAGTAGTCGTGGTAAAGCCGAAGACTTTTTAGCCCTTTTGCGTAAATCACTTGGTACATTACCTGTGACAACTCCGTCACCAGAAAAAGCCCCTGATGAAGTCATGACCGAATGGTTAGTCGAAAGTAACTTAGGCGCTAACTTTCAGTTAGGTATGGAAGCAGAGTTTAATGCCCTAGGTGATGACGGCGCAGTGGTACGAGTTAAAAATCAAGACCTTACCAGCGAAGAAATTAAAGCACACTTAGATGCTGATAAATATGTCGTCAAAGTCGCACTAGAGTGGGACGAATCGTTGTCATTTATATTATGTGACGATTTAGCCGTCAAACGTCTTAAATTTTATGACGTTATTCAAGAGCAAAACGATGACATTGATGGTGATGACGTCGTCGCAAAACTCGATGCCGACTTTGCCTTAATGACCGGTGAATTAAACCGTTTTATAGATCACTTGTTAGCTGAGTTTTCACTTAAAGCTAGCGATTATTTAGAAGCATAGTTTACTGCTAAAAGTAGCTTGTTAAAAAGGCGCTAATCAGCGCCTTTTTTGTCACTTAAAATTAGCAATTAGATATTAGATATTAGATATTAAATATTAAAGTAGTGAAAATAAGCCTTAGCAAAAGTGCATAACACTTTTGCTGTAACATTCGCTCAATTATACCAATTTGATTAATTAAGTGATCACCTTTTTCATGAGAAAAAATGGATAAATACAAGGCATAAAATTTAGTCAGTAGTTATTCACCTTATAAATTTTATAACGCTGTAGTTATTCATTTTAACCATTAAAAATGAGCAGGTAATTAATCAACTTGGTATTATACCAATCAAACTAACTAAGTGATCTTTTTAAATGGTCTAAATATCCAATAACATCGTTGCTTTCAATCCCAATAGCCAGCTATTGCTCAATCAAGCGCCTTGTTCTTGAAAATTTACCCTCATTAAAATTTGCACCATTAATTAATTTGATTGGTATTATACCGAAATAGCGGCTTTAATATGTGGGTGAGCTTGGTAGTTTTGTAGTTCAAAATCTGCAAAAGTAAAATCAAAAATACTTTTTACTTCAGGATTGATCGACATCGTGGGTAATGGCAAAGGTTCGCGCGATAATTGCTCGTCGACTTGCTCAAGATGATTTAGGTATAAATGGGCGTCACCAAAAGTATGGACAAAGTCACCCAGTTCTAAATCACAAACTTGCGCGATCATCATAGTAAACAAGGCGTAACTAGCAATATTAAATGGCACACCAAGGAAGATGTCTGCACTTCTTTGGTATAGCTGACAGCTCAATCTGCCATTTAAAACATAAAACTGAAACAGCGTATGACATGGCGGTAAAGCTTGTTTACCCTGTGCGGCATTAGCAGCTGGACTTATCGAGGTATCAGGTAATAACGCAGGATTCCAAGCGGTAATGATATGGCGACGCGAATCAGGGTTATTTTTTAAATCATCAATTAATTGCGCTAATTGATCAATAGTTTCGCCATTCTGTGCTGGCCAATTACGCCATTGCACGCCATATACTGGACCAAGTTCACCTTCATCAGTGGCCCAAGCATCCCAAATTTTCACCCCATTTCTCTGTAAATAAGCGATATTCGACTCACCTTTGATAAACCACAATAATTCATGGATTATCGACTTAAGATGACATTTTTTCGTGGTTATTAACGGAAACCCTTTCGCAAGATCAAAACGCATTTGATGACCAAATATACTTTTAGTACCCGTACCAGTGCGATCAGATTTTTCAACCCCTTCGTCTCTAACATGGCGCATTAAATCAAGATATGCTTTCACTAGGTTTTCCTTTAACGTTATTAATTAGAACAAATCGTTTATGCCAAACACCGTAATGCTAAAGCGATAAACTTAACCATTGATTTCAGCATAGTCAGTTTATCAGTATTTGGCTTTTGTTGCGTGCAATCATTGGTAAAAATAAGCGACGCTAGCCGGTTAATACCACATCATTTTAATGGCGACTAACATCAAAAATAGTGCAAAACCTTTTTTCAAATAAGGTAAAGACAATTTAGTCCCCGCCTTTACGCCAAGTGGCGCAAATAATGATGAGGTTAATACAATACCTAATAAGGCGGGTAAATAAATATAACCGATACTCCATGGCGGCAAATCACTTTGCCCAAAGCCAATAATAACATAGCCCAAAGCACCAAATAACGCGACAATAATGCCGCTGGCTGTTGCCACACCAATGGCTTGGCGCATAGACAATGAGCAATACATTAAAATGGGCACTAATATTGCACCACCGGCAATACCCATTAAACTGGCTAACACACCGGTAAACAAGCCAATAAGTTGTGATAACCAATTGCTAGGTAGCCCTACACTGCGCTCAACTTTAATTGATAAAAACATATAAGCAGCTAAAACCAGTACCGCACTGGCGAATATAAGCGTTAAAGCTTTTAACGACAGCATGCCAGCAATAACCGCGCCGAGCATGGCACCAATGGCCACCGAGATGACCAACCGTTTCGCAATTGGCCAAGGAATATTGCCATTTTTATGATGAGCAAAAGCTGCAGAAGTAGAGGTAAATATAATCGAAGCCAGCGATGTGGCAAGTGCCATAGGAAAGGCAAGTTCGGCGCTTATGCCCAATAATGGTAATAAATACACCAATACTGGCACAATAATTAGCCCACCACCGATGCCGAGTAAGCCCGCAAAAAAACCCACCACAGCACCCAGTAAGGCACAGGCTAAAAATACACTAATAAACATCAAAATCACTTACTTTATAATGGCGAAATAACAGTCTTAAAAAATGCTTATTGTAATCTCGCATGCACAAAGTCTCCTAAACCTAAACTAACTAATTGCTCATGCATATAACTATGGACATCACTGGTATTGGTGAAGCTCAATACTCGCTCTAAAATTTGTTTTAGCTGGTGATAATTAACATGGCGAATAACCCATTTCACTTTTGCAAGACTATGAGCACTCATGCTCAAATTTTTGTAACCCATCGCGATTAATAACAGTGCGCCAGTCGGTTGATTGGCTAATTCACCACAGATACTTAATGGTACATCTCGCTGTTGACTTTTTTGCGCGATATAATCCAACGCACGTAAAACCGCAGGATGATAAAAATCATATAAACTTGCTACACGGCTATTATTACGATCAACCGCTAATAAGTATTGGGTTAAATCATTACTGCCAACAGAGAAAAAGTCGACTTTCTCAGCTAAGTCTTCCAACTGAAAAATAATACCCGGCACTTCAATCATCACGCCTACTTGTGGCCGGTCTAAAACATCATTTTCATCGCAAGATAATTCTGATGTAAGCTCATAATACGCTTGATTAATCAGCCTATTAGCTTCATCTACTTCAGTAATGCTAGAAATCATTGGCAACATAATGGCTAAGTTCCCAAGACCATGATTTGCCTTCATCATGGCTCGCACTTGCACTAAAAATATTTCGGGGTGATCTAAAGTAATGCGAATACCACGCCAACCTAAAAAAGGGTTAGCTTCAATAATGGGGAAATAAGGTAGTGATTTATCACCACCGACATCTAAAGTTCGCATGGTGACAGGCTTGTCTGCAAATGACGCTAAAACTTGCCGATATAACACGGTTTGCTCTGATTCAGACGGAAAACAGCTACGATTCATAAAGGGAATTTCAGTACGATACAAACCGACGCCGTCGGCACCAACATTTTGTGAATACTCAAATCCTGCTGATAAACCGGCATTAATCAACAAACTGACATTATGACCATCTTTTGTCGACGCCGGTAAATGTTCTTCCTCTTTCACTTGCGCGTATAGTTTATTTTCTGCCGCTACAATATGCCGATATTCATTTATCAGTGCATCACCAGGAGTAACATAAAGCTGGCAAGCGTAACCATCTAAAATAGCCTGTTTTTTATGCAGCTGACGAATGGCAAGATAATCAACGCCCATAATCGCTGGAATATTTAAAGCTTTCGCTAAAATAGCGGTATGAGAGTTATTTGAGCCAGTTATTGAAACAATGCCCAACAGCCCAAGATGCTGGTATTCAGCGAGCATAGCGGCACTCACATCTTCTGCAACGAGTATAAATTGCTCAGGTAATTGTTGATTGTGTTCCGCCAAGTTTTGAATGTTATTTAATAATCGATTACCTAAATCTTTAATGTCGTAGGCACGCTCTCGCAGATACTCATCATCTAAGCTTTCAAACTGCATAACATAGCTATCAACAACCAACTTCAACGCACTTTGTGCATTCCAAGCCGATTTAATTTTAACAATAACTTCAGCTTTAAAATTATCACTTTCGAGTAACTGTTTATAAACATCAAAAATATCGAGACTATTATCTGAGATTATAGCTTTTAATTTTTCACTCATTTGAGAAAACTCAGCCACGGTGCGACTTGCCGCATCATCAAAAATCATCAGCTGCTGCTCACTATCACTCACTTTGTTAAGCGCTATTTTCGATAAATCTGCTTTGGGATGCACCACAATCATTTCACCAATAGCCACTCCTGGTGAGCCGCCGATACCGGCAAGGTTTTTACCTAGACTTTGGTTACTATGAGATAATTCAATCATGCCTTGCGCTTCAACGCTGGCTAATGCGGTGGCAAGCTGTGCCGATAGCGTGACCAAAAATGCTTCTTCATTTTCGTTAAAAAAACGCGCCTGTTCTTGTTGCACGGTTAATATACCCAAGACTTTACGTTGATGAATAATCGGCGTACCTAAAAAAGCTTTAAAATGCTCTTCTTCGACTTCTGGCGCATGAATAAAATCAGGGTGTTGCTGAGCATTAGCAATATTAATTGGTTCTTCGCGTTGCCCAACTAAGCCAACAAGTCCTTCAGTAAAACCAATACAAGTTCGACCAAAAGCATCGGCGGCTAAGCCATTAGAGGCCATTAAAATAAAATGCTGCTTTTCATGATCAGCTAAATATACTGAGCAACACTGGGTAGAAAGTGCGTTTTTAACCTGGCTAACTAAGCGTAATAGCGCCTGATCAAGCTCTGAAGCCTGACTAAACTCTAGAACAATTCGTCGCAAAATAGTAAGCATTACCGTCCCTTTAGATAAGTTGTTTTTTGGTTTATTCAATGCTGCGGATCATACAAATCCGTATGATTAAAATGACCTATGCTAAGTCAGCCGCTATTAATGAAGTCCGTTATGTCATCCATGTTCATAAATAATTCAATAATTTTAAACTAAATAGCTCACCGAAGTGAGCTATTTTACAAGACATAATAATAATCTAGGTTGAACCATAATCAAGCACGACGTCGGCGACGCTCTTGACGATGACTAGGCATTGCCGCTAAAGCAAATTCTTTCATCACCTTGCGATAGACCTCGCGTTTAAATGACACAACTTGCCTAACTGGATACCAGTAAGAAACCCAACGCCAATCGTCAAACTCAGGATGATTTGAATGCAATAAATCAACCGCTGATTCTGGTGCCGTCAATTGCAGTAAAAACCATTTCTGCTTTTGACCAATACATACAGGTAAACTCTCGTGCCTAATTAACCTTTTTGGTAATTTATATCTTAACCAATTCTTAGTGATCGCTACAATTTTAACATGTTCAGGCTTTAAACCGACTTCTTCGTTTAATTCCCGGTACATAGTTTGTTCTGCAGATTCACCCTCATCAACGCCACCTTGTGGATATTGCCAAGAATGCTGACCAAAACGCCTTGCCCAAAATACTTGTCCCCTGTCATTGATTATTACTATACCGACGTTGGCTCGATAGCCTTCGGCATCTATCAAAGGAACTCCTGACAGCATTAAATAATGCTTTGATTCTTCCACATTATGTACTTTTGGGCAAACACTTATTAACACAAAGCACGACAATATGTCGCTATTAACCCTTGTTTGCTGATATACCCATTCTACTTCAAGGTGCGGTTTTAGTGTTAAGCTAAGAAATCATATCAAAGCGCAATACCATGATAATAACTATGCTCTTCAATCCATGCCTGGTACCTAACCCTTTCTCGACTTGCTAAAACCTGTTTTTTGAAACGGATCGGGTATAACCTTTGAAATGTTTAAAAGGTAACAAAAAATATTTGCCTTGCTCCAAGACACAAAGCTGAATGATAATAAACCAAATAACCTTGATTACAGAGCTCGCATTGAATAGCAAAAAAAGCCCTAAAAACGAAGCAGAGTTACTAACACGCGCACAAAATCTTGCCGGTATGTCACTAGGGGAAATTGCAAAATCTATTAAGGTTGTTGTGCCTACAGACCTTAAGCGTGATAAAGGTTGGATTGGCTTATTGCTAGAGCAAGTATTAGGCGCTAGTGCCGGTTCTAGGCCAGAGCCTGATTTTCCACATTTAGGCATTGAACTAAAATCTTTACCCATTAACTACCAAGGCAAGCCTTTAGAAACTACCTTTGTCTGCGTTGCCCCATTAACAGGTTTAGTCGGCGCCCAATGGCAAACAAGTCATATTCGTAATAAAATCGCGCGGGTGTTATGGGTACCTGTTATCTCTGAGCGTAGTATTGCAATCGCTGATCGTATTGTTGGTACCGCTTTTATTTGGTCACCTTCACCAGAAGAAGAGCATCTGCTAGCGCTCGACTGGCAAGAACTCACTGATATGATAGTGCTCGGGGATGTGGAAAATATTCACGGTAAGCATGGCCAAGTTTTACAATTACGGCCAAAAGCTGCCAATAGCCAAGCGAAAACCCAAGCATTTAATCGCCTTGGTGAACCCTTTATGACCTTACCTCGTGGTTTTTATTTAAAAACTAGCTTTACACAGGCGCTATTAAATAAGTACTTACGTATTAACTAGCTCTCAATTAATTATACATTAACCATAGGCTCAGCACTAAAACAATTGAAGTACTGGTTAAATCGTAAAATTCATAGCTAAAATTGACTAACCGCGTTATAAACAATAAAACATTAATGCTTGGTAATATTATCTCCCCAATAAAGTTCGGTAATAAATTTGATCGCTACATCGCTGTAATTTTTTTTGTTACAATCGCTACGGCTATTGTAACCTCTTATTTCACCTTAAAAGATGTTATTAATAATCACGATAAACAAGTGCAAAGTGCTATAACGCCACTATTTTCTTTAGTCACTAGTGAAATACTTCGGCCCTTAAATGTAGCAAACTTTATGGCGAACAATCATTTTATTATTGATTATGCCAGCCAAGAAAAAATAGAAAAAAGCTATATTATTTCTTACCTAGAAAAAATTTCCCAATCATATAGTATGGTCTCGTTTATTGCCCTGGAAAAACATAATCTGATGCTCGACTCTAATGGTCGAGAGTCGGTGTTAAATAGTAACGAAACTGAGTGGTACAGTCGTCTCAAAAATTTACCAGGTGAGCAATTTACTGATATCGGAAATTCTCAAGATCCACATTTATACTTTGATAATAAAATTCGCAATCGTGACGGTGAATTTATTGGTTTTACCGGTGTAGCTATTGACCTAAATTATTTTTCCAATAAATTTCAAGAATACAGCGATCGCTTTGGTTTTGAATTATACTTTGTTGATAGCAATAATATTGTCACCTTATCTTCCAATAAAATATTGAAATCAAAAAGCCATCATCGCCAAGAGTTTATGACGCGATTGAGTGATTTTCCTTGGCATCAGTCGCTGCTTAAAAATAATGCCACAGATAACAACCTAAGTTCAGAACTCATTTATACCACTAATGAGGGTTTGTTAATCTCTCAAATGCCGATAAAAGAGCTTAATTGGCGCATGTTTATTGTCTCACCACCTGCAAAACAACAAGGTGAGTATTGGGAAATATTTATTGGACGCTTTTTACTGTTTTTCATTGTCGCCATTATTTTTTATATGATGCTTTTATATAGTATAAATTATTTAAAATCGCGATTAATTAAGCAAGCAGAAACTGACCATTTAACCCAACTGCCAAACCGCCGCCATATTCATTGGCGCTTTAATCATATTGTTAAAACCAATACAAACCTTTGCCTAGTGTTAGCTGATATTGACAACTTCAAAAATATTAATGACACCTACGGACATTTAGTTGGCGATGATGTCTTGCGAATTATTGCTGAACAATTATCCCAAACCATACGAAAAGTTGACGTGGTAGGCCGCTGGGGCGGCGAAGAATTTATTATGCTGTTACCTGAAACGACCGCCAACCAGGCACATATTATTGTTGAGCGTATTAGAAAAAATATCGCCGCTATTGCTTTTCCTACCTCAACTACTGGCGGTAAGTTTAGCAGCACAATTAGCTTCGGTATTTGTGAATTACCCGTGAAAAATAAAACCATCGAAGATTATATTGAAAGTGCTGATAAAGCGTTATACCAAGCTAAAAGTAATGGGCGAAATAAAACTGTTATTTTTAACAAACCAACTAAAACTGTGGAAAAATAAACTTTAATAACAATAACTTACCTGATAAAAAGTCAAGTACAGTGGTTTAAAAGGCACTATTGAGACATCAGCTTGAGTTCATCACAACGCGATACGATAGGGGAGAAAAAGTTATCCTATCGCCTTTACTTTAATAGTTTGGCTGATACTGACACTACTTTGACTCGCTATTGCTTGCCAGTGAGTATTTGCGGCTTCTAAGCAAACAAATTCATTTTCACCGTGAACATGTAAATCAGCCATGGTTTTAGCATCTTTGCCCGGATTCCATAATACCCACTGCTGACAACCTTGGCTTGACACTTCAATCTCTCGTTGCCATTTATGGTCAACAATAACCATGCTATTGCTACTGTGATAAATACGATCAATTGGGCCAAAACAATTTTTTAACGCTAATTGTTGGCCATTGCTGCCGCTTAGCTTGTCATCATATGCTACATTATTTAACCTTGGAATTTGTGTTTCCTGCGCATTACCAACACAAAAATAACTATGCAATGCACCCGTATATTCTAGGGTTTGCTGAGATAAGTTGTTCATGGTTAAGGTCTGCATAAACGACTCATCAAACACCAGTGTTTGTCTTAATGCAAAAGCGGCCGGCCAGTGGGGCGAAATTTGCTCACCAGTGAGTGATAATGTTATTTCAACACCAGACATTAACAGTTTAATATCGGCGATTTGCCATTGGCTTTGCCTGGCAAAACCATGGTTACTGACCTTATTTAATTCACCATTAGGTAATTTTACCTCACCACCAAACCACGGCCAGCATAGCGGCACACCACCACGAATCGCTTTACCTGAATGATAGTGACTAGTATTACTTAACCAAAACACCGGTTGTTGGCCAGTAGGTTGCCAGCTCAGCACTTGACCACCGTATAAACTAACCGAGCCTTGACCCTTTTGATGAACGAAGCGCAGCGCTTGTAGGCCTTTTGCCAGATCATACAACTCAATACGACCAAATTTATTTTCTAACAATACTTCTAGCATTTGTTTATCTCTAAAGTTTATATGTCTATGGTTTACAAAGTTTTGTTTACACAGTTCTGCTTATACCAATCCCATTAAGTTATTGCTCACTTGTACTAGTTAAAATAGCTCAAGGCTGTGTTGCTCTCAATCCCAATAGCCAGCTATTGCTCAATCGAGCGCCTTACCTTGAGTTATTTTTCCTGCGCACAACAAGATCACAAACTTAATGGAACTGGTATTACATAGTTCTGCTTTACAAGCTTATGCAGCAGGTACAGGTTGTAGTGTAGCTAAAAATTTAGTCCATCAGCTTTTAAAAGTCAGCTATTAGCTTAAAGTTTTCAGCCGTCAATTTGAATAAAAATAGTTTTCATTTTGCTTATCTGTTTAACTTTTAATCATCACGTTATGTACGTGCCTTAGCCTATAACCTTAAAGCATAAATACTACCTTCAGGTAATAACCAGCTTTTAAAGTCCACTCACTGTATCGGGTGCATAAGCACAAGTGTTTGTCATAAAAATTGAGTAACAGACATTCTAGGCAATTAAAAAGTTGTATGAAAGCGTTAAAGTATTCCAGTTGACTTTCTATGGGTTATACCAATTTGATTAATTAAGTGATCACCTTTTTCATGAGGAAAAATGGATAAATACAAGGCATAAAATTTAGTCAGTAGTTATTCACCTTATAAATTTTATAACGCTGTAGTTATTCATTTTAACCCTTAAAAATGAGCAGGTAATTAATCAACTTGGTATTATACCAATCCCATTAAGTTATTGCTCACTTGTACTAGTTAAAATAGCTCAAGGCTGTGTTGCTCTCAATCCCAATAGCCAGCTATTGCTCAATCGAGCACCTTACCTTGAATTATTTTTCCTGCGCACAACAAGATCACAAACTTAATGGAACTGGTATTAGTTCACGAAGTCAGTTTGATGGCTCAATAGTAAAGCGTAAATTACGCAAAAAAAAAGCCACGTATTAACGTGGCTCTGACATATTACATTATATACAAATTACTTTATGTAAGCTTTTGGCATATCGCTTGGCGTTGTATAACGCTCACGCAAGGCATCTTGACGGCTTTGGGTCGAATATTCTTTACCATCAATCCACATCTGACTAACTTTTGTGCTGAGTTCGAATGGATCAGCGCTCCACAGCACTAAATCAGCGGTTTTACCAATAGCAATGGTGCCACTATCAAGATTAAAGGCCTTGGCAACATTAGCGGTTACCGACGCAAGTGCAACGTCACGTGATAAACCATTAGCAATAGCATTGCCAACATGAAAGCGTAATTGGTAAAGGTTATGCGTATCACCGTTTAAAGTTAAGGCCACGCTCACGCCAGCTTGAGTTAACTTAGCGGCGTTTTCAAGTGAGGCATGTAAAGAGTCAAAACTGCCCGGTAAGTTATCTAACGCTGCCATGACAACAGGCACGTTAGCCGCAGCAATTTTATCAGCAATTAATACCGCATCAGCTGCACCAACCAACACCAGATCTAGTGAAAATTGCTCTTTAATTTTTAATAAAGCTAAAAGATCGGTAGCACGATCGGCATAAGCAACTAAGGCTTTTTCACCTGCGAGTAAGGCATTAATTACTTGTGCTTCACGACTTGGCTCTTTTGCTTCTTTTTGATCTTTCGTATTTTTAGTTTTCTGCTTTGCTTTCGCTAATGCCTTAACAGCATCTTCAAGTTTAAATTGTAAATTTTGCAAGCTTAATGCCCGTGAACCTTTACTTTTAGCGCCTAAGTCAATCACAACACTATTGTTATTGCTTCGAACACTATCAAACTCTCCAGATAGGTCGGCAACAAAAGTTTGGCCTTTAAACATATCGTCACCGCCGCGAGGCGCAACAACATTACTGGTAATGCCGCCTTTACGACTATAAGGAATAACCGTAGAACGAGGGTTAAAGGCTAAGCTTGCATCAAAGGTGATATTAGCTTTTTTATCCTTAGCATCTCGGCTGCGTGAAACCGCACTAACTTCCACTAAGCCTAATTGATTCATTGAGCCAATTAAGCCTGGTGTCAAAATTTTTCCTGTCGCGTCAATAATGGTATCGGCGTTAATTGTCTCAGGGTTAATGGCAATTACTTTACCATTTTCAACTACTACCGTGGCATTCTCAAGTACACCTTGCTCTGTTACCGTGTGCACAGTGGCATGAGTAATCGCAAAGCTTTGTGCAAAACTTGCACTTGAACTCGCTAGTGCCAAAGCAATTAGCGATGATTTAAATAATGTTAACTGTTTCATTTTATTCACCTTATCTTTGACCTAACATGAAATCACTTTTCGCTTGGTATTTTTCATCAAAGCGGTCATATACTTTAGCACCATCAACAAATACCTGTTCAGCTTGTGCATAAACGCTAAATGGGTTTTGATTCCAAATCACTACATCAGCATTTTTACCCATTTCTAAACTCCCGGTTTTATCGGCTAAACCCAGAGATTGTGCTGCGTTCGCGGTGATCCACGTTATGGCTAATTCTGGCGCTATCTCAAAACCGTTTTCGTTGGCACGATACATAACCTTACCGGCTTCTTGGTTCAAACGTTGAATGGTATTAGCCGAGTCAGAATGTACTACTGCACAAGAGTTTTTTACCGCATCAACAATAGCTACATTTTCATGCACCATATCATAAGCTTCCATTTTAAAGCCCCACCAATCTGGCCACATTGCTGCACAGTTGCCATTTTCAGCCAACGTATCCGCTATTTTGTAGGCTTCAATAGCGTGATGGAAAGTACCTGATTGATAATTAAACTCTTTACCAAGATCGATCATCATCGCCATTTCTTCAGCTTTATAACAATGATTATGAATTAAAATATCGCCATCAAGTACACCTTTTAGGGTATCTAACTCGATATCACGCTTGGGGGCGGCAGGGTTTTTACCGGCAGCGTAATCAGCGTCATATTTCTCCCAAGCACGTTTATATTCAGTTGCTTGTGCCCAAGCCATGCGATAGCCTGCCATATTACCCATACGTGTAGAAGGTAATACTTTACGCGCACCGTAAACTCGCTTAGGGTTCTCACCACAAGCCATTTTTAAGCCGTAAGGTGCTTCTGGAAATTTCATCCCTTGCATAGTCTGACTAGGTACATTGCGCAATGTAACACCGCGACCACCAAATAAATTGGCTGAACCTGGTAAAATTTGTAAGGTAGTAATGCCACCAGCGCGCGCTTTTTGAAAACCAGGATCTTGTGGCCAAATACTGTGTTCAGCCCATACTTCAGAAGTATTAGGCGAACTCATTTCATTCCCGTCTGAATGCGACTCAACCGAGGGACTTGGATATACCCCTAAATGTGAATGTACATCAATAATACCGGGTGTTATCCATTTGCCATTAGCGTCAATTTCAACCGCGCCCTCGGCAGATAAGTTGTTACCAATTTTATTAATTTTACCGTCTATCATTAAGACATCAGCATTTTCCATACGGCTACCCGTACCCGTTAATACCGTCGCGTTTTTAATCAGCGTGGTTTGTAACGGTAATACTTTATAGGTGCTTGGGTATGGGTTTTTATTAATAACAACTTTTTCGTCTTGCTGTTCGCTTTGCAAACAACCGGTTAAGGCAACAGAAAGTGCTGCCATCACTAGCGATGGTAGAAATTTTTGCATAAATGTATCCTGTTTTGCTCCACGCACCATAGAAAAACATTATGTAATTCAGGCGAGTTTGTATGAGCTTATTATAATTCAGTGTCAGTTATTTAATGTAAAGTTTGAGATTAACTACAGCGCATTAACGCGATATTGATAACTACAATATTATGAATTGTCTTCGACAACAAGTCAGAGATATAGGGGGAATTGAGCAATTGCGTTGAACGGTCAACTATCTGCGATAAGTGGGTGTAGTGGGGGTTAAAAGCTTAAAGTTCAAAATCGCCAAAGTCTAAATCGCTGCTGTTATCTATCTTAGACTGGCTTGGAGGTTCAAATAGCGAGGGTTGTTTATCTTCCACAATCACGTCAACAACTTTAATTTTTGCTAGCTTGGCTTTACGAATTTTACGCTGCTGACAACGTTTTATAACTTTTTTACGCTGGTTAGTATCTGATGATAGCCAATTTAAGCGTTCGTCTCGTGTACGAAAACAACCCAAACATTGGCCTTTGTCATCAGACTGACAAAGGCCAATACAGGGGCTAACAACATCAAAAAATTCTAACTGCATCTAGTTATACTTTGTGTCATACCAATTAAATTAAATTTGGCTCTTGGGCTGATACCATTAAGTAGATACCATTAAGTATCTACTTAATATAAACCTAAACGCTCATTTAACCCAGTTTGTCTGTAGCGATATAGTACTCAGGGTCTTCAATCACGTTGATTTCCACTAAGCTACCGGCTTTAGTTAACAGCTGTGTACATTCTTTACTTAAATGTCTTAAATGCATTTGCTTACCGTGACTAATATAACGATCGGCTAAAGTATCAATGGCTTCGATGGCTGAATGGTCAGCAACGCGTGAATCTTTAAAATCAACAATAACGTCATCACTATCTCCTGCCAAATCAAATTGTTCTAAAAAGCCAGAGATAGAACCAAAAAATAACGGCCCAGAAACGTCATAAACAGTTGAACCATTGTTGTTTATTGAACGATGAACCACGACATGCTTAGCGTGTTCCCAAGCAAATACTAAGGCTGAAACAATAACACCTACCACAACCGCGATGGCTAAATCGGTAGCAACGGTCACCGCTGATACTAAAATAATAATAAAGGCATCCGATTTTGGCACTTTGCCTAAAATACGAATACTCGACCATTCAAAGGTACCAATAACTACAATAAACATCACACCAACAAGTGCTGCCAGTGGAATTTGTTCAATTAAACCCGAGCCAAATAAAATAAAGCCCAGTAGCGCAAGTGCTGCTGTAACACCCGACATACGGCCACGACCGCCTGAGTTAACATTGATCATCGATTGACCAATCATCGCACAACCACCCATACCACCGAAAAAGCCAGTAACGGTATTTGCGGCGCCTTGTGCAATACATTCTTTATTGCCATGGCCACGCGTACCCGTTAGTTCATCAATTAACGTTAAGGTTAGTAATGATTCAATTAAACCAATAGCAGCTAGGATCAGCGCAAAAGGTAAAATTATTTGGAAAGTTTCAAAACTAAACGGCACACTTGGAATACTAAATTGTGGTAGGCCGCCGGCAATAGAGGCCGCAGGATCATTGGTCATATCACGAACAAAATCGACTACTGTGCGCGCGTCTAAATCAAGACTTTGCGCTAGCAATGTGACAACAACAATGGCAACAAGTGATGACGGTATGGCTTTAGTCAACTTAGGTAAAAAGTGAATAATCGCCATCGTTAATAAAATCAGACCAAACATAACTAACAATTGGCTGCCTTGCATCCACGCTAATACACCCGCATCATTAGTGACCTTAAATTGCCCTAACTGAGCAAGAAAAATCACGATAGCTAAGCCATTAACAAAGCCCAACATAACCGGATGTGGTACTAAGCGAATAAACTTACCGAGCTTAAATATACCAGCAAGTATTTGCAGCACTCCGGTTAACACTACCGTAGCAAATAAATATTCAACACCATGAATAGCGACTAAACTCACCATCACAACGGCCATTGCACCGGTAGCACCAGAGATCATCCCCGGACGACCACCAAATATAGAAGTGATCAAGCCCACCATAAAGGCGGCATATAGACCGACAAGGGGCTCAACACCGGCAACAAAGGCAAATGCTACCGCTTCAGGTACTAACGCTAAAGATACCGTTAAGCCTGATAAAACATCATTTTTTAAATTTGCCACTTTACTGGCGTGTAGTTCAAACATTATTTTCTCTACTTTGATTAGAACATCAAAAATATCAGCGTAATTTTACAATCCGGCTTGGTTTTTAAAATTAGCTTGTATTTAAATACTTTGGTTTCCCCAAAAAGACCTTAATGGCAGGCAATTCAAACGAAAACTAAACGAAGATCGCTATTTTTTGGGGTTTGAAGGCGCGGGTATACTATAGATACATCAGTGAAAAGTCAATATTCGCTCAAAAATACATCAAAAACTAACCCGTCAATATCAGACTTAAAAGCCTTGTTTTATTAAGGATTTAACAGCGATAGTTAACTGTTAATTATCGCTTCACGTTCATTTAAAAAAGCTTTAATCTCATCACGAGAACCAAGAATATGTTGTTTTAATAATGCCACTGCTTTTTCAACATCACGGGCTTTACAAAGTGCTAAAATTTCATTGTGTTCAGATTCTGCTTTAGAAATACCGCCAGCCCAAAGCAAATGCATACGAATATAACGGTCAGCATTTTTATTCAGGGTACTAACCAAAGCTTGGGTTTGTGGCCGATTAGCACCAGAGTATAAACAATTATGATAATCAGAATTTAGCTTGCTCCAGGTATTAGCAGCGTTTTCTTTACCTAAAGCCTTGTTGAGTTTTTTCAGTAATTGCGTTGCTTCTTCCAGCTTTTCGTCGCTCATACGTGGCAACGAATAAGCTAATAAATCAACCTCTAACATAGCCCGTAATTCAAAGAGTTCATCAACTTGATTGGCATTGAGCTCAGTCGCGGTGGCACCTTTATGAGGTTCAAAAGCAACTAAGCCTTCACCCTCTAACTGCAGTAATGCTTCCCTAACAGGAATACGACTCACGTTTAATTCAGCTGCAAGCGCGGCTTGCCTCAAAGGTTGACCCGCTTTAATCTCGCCACTTAATATTTTTTCTCTAAGTGTTTCAACAACTAATTGAGTTCTAGTTTTATATACAATGCTCATACTGGGCTTCCTAAAAATATTACCGCTATTATATAGGTCCGTACGTTAAACACAAAACAATCACGTTAGGCACTTACTATTTGAACCTCAGAGTCTATTAAATAATTTTTTTGTTTGTGTTAAGTTCGTTAATACCGCATTAAATGGACGATAAATTTAATGGCACAGGTATTTTTATTCATCACGCGGTGAAATTTACGTTTGATTTTATTTTATACCTTAACAATTCTGTTATCGTAAACTTGAAATTATGACCGTTGAGCTAATTTACTATTGCCTCCTACTAAGGTAGGTAAAGACAACAGTCTCAAAAAAATAAAAATAACAATAACAATAAAAATAAAAGAGTACCTCTATGCCAAAACACAATAGCATCGCCTTAGTGGCCTTTATTTTTGCGATTTTATCCGCAATTTATATTAAACAATTTATTGCGCCACAATGGGTAGAACAAAGTTATGTTTATGATGTCAGTACCAACAATAACGCTATTTCGAGTTATATTTATAAGGGTCAAAAGGTTATTATTGAGCAGGTTGTTGACTATCAAAGTTCGCCACTTAACCAACGTAACCTGAGTAATTCGGCAAATTCACCCACGCTTGAGCAACAATGGGTTCGAGATGAAAAACAGCAATTAAAACTACTCAAACCAGCCTTTCATTTTGGTGTTTGGTCACTGCTGCCCGCCTTTATAACCATTGCATTGTGTTTATTAACCCGTGAGCCACTGACCGCATTACTCGGCGGCGTGGTCGTTGGTGCTATTATGTTAGGGCGCTACGACTTAACTGATAAAGTTATTATTCCTAATCTTGCAAAGGAAGGCACAGCGGCACTATTATTACTGTATTTATGGCTGTTGGGTGGTTTATTAGGTATTTGGTCTAAAACTGGGGCAGCACAAGCTTTTGCCAATTATATGACCCAGCATTTTGTTAAGGGTAAAAAATCAGCAAAGCTAGTTTCATGGTTATTGGGCATATTATTTTTCCAAGGTGGCACCATGAGTACCGTGTTAGTTGGCACGACTGTAAGACCCTTAGCAGACAAAGCGAAAGTTAGTCACGAAGAAATGAGTTACATTGTCGATTCAACCGCCTCACCTATCGCCTCCATATTAGCTTTTAATGCCTGGCCAGCTTACGTTCAAGCCTTGATATTTATTCCCGGTGTTTCTTTTCTAGCTACCGAAGCAGACCGGATCAGTTTTTTCTTCCAAAGCATTCCCTTTAGCTTTTACAGTATGTTTGCGGTAACCGGTACTTTTCTGTTAAGTCTTAATATCACCACTTTTTCAGGTAAACGTATACGAGCGGCAAAGCTACGTGCTGAAACGACCCAACAACTAGACGCCCCTACTGCCAAGCCTTTAAGCGCAAAAGAATTACAAAGTACCGATATACCTGACGGTTATAAACCTCATGTGCTTGAATTTGTTTTGCCTTTAGTCACCTTAACCGCTATTGCCATTGGCAGCTTTGTTATACTCGGCTCGCCAAAAATCAATTGGGCTTTTGGCGCGGCATTAATACTTTCTGCGGCTATTGCCTTAATAAAAGGCATGTCGTTAAATCATGTGGTTGATGGTTTTGGTAATGGTTTAAAGGGTGTGGTGTTCGCATCGGTTATTTTAATGTTAGCGGTGATTATTGGTAGTATCAGTAAAGAAACCGGTGGTGGCTTATTTTTGGTGTCTTTACTTGGCGAACAACTGCCTTTTTGGTGTTTACCGGTAATTTTACAACTGATCACCATGATTATCGCTTTTTCTACCGGCACAAGCTGGGGCACTTATGCCATCGCATTTCCACTAGCCATGCCATTAGCTTGGGCTATTTGTCAAAGCCAAGGAGTTGCTAATCCTGAATTATTTATGATGCTATGTTTTGCCTCAGTGCTAAATGGCAGTGTTTTTGGCGATCAATGTTCGCCAATTTCTGATACGACTATTCTTAGTGCCATGACCACCGGCTGTGACTTAATGGACCATGTGAAATCTCAATTAGTGCCCGCCACATTGGCTGCATCACTAGCGGGAGTGCTGTGGACCCTAACCGCTTACTTTTTTGCCTGATTAATCTTCTAGCGATAGCCTATTAGTCATATGTTCAGTTTATTTACAGCTAAAAAAGTAATAATAATGCTCTCTTAACATTTATCTACCCTATTTTTATGAAGTAATAGCCTGCTATTACTTCATAAAAACACCTCGACACCCACCAATGTTTCTTCATCGGCATCATAATTTAACCCATACAACACTATGTCAGTTATTTAAAACAATATGGCTCCAAACTTTTAATTATTAACAATGAACTGCTAGCTTGTTTTGGATCAACTTTTGTTTTATTACGTTTGGTATAATGACATTTTTTCTTTGGCATTTCCTATAGCGATATGAAACAACAGTTAATTATTTTCCTCAAAGCACTTTTCGGTAGTTGTAAAGATTTATTACCTATCATACTTGTGATCACATTTTTTCAATTTGCCGTTTTACAACAACCCATGCCAAACCTAGGTGATATTTTTGTTGGTTTAGTCTTGGTGGTCTTGGGGCTAACCTTTTTCATTTATGGTTTAGAAATGGGCTTATTTCCTATCGGCGAGTCGATGGCAAAAGCCTTTGCGCAAAAAGGCAGTACAACTTGGCTGCTAGTATTTGCTTTTTGTTTAGGTTTTGGTACCACAGTTGCCGAGCCCGCACTCATTGCCGTAGCGAGTGAAGCCGCGGCGGTTGCCGCCAGTGGCGGTATTATTGGCGCAACAGAGATTGCACAAAACGAATACGCTAATGGTCTGCGTTATACCGTAGCCTTTGCTGTTGGCCTAGCGATTGTGATTGGGGTTTTACGTATTCTTCGTGGTTGGCCAATACAGTATCTTATTTTAGGTGGCTATGTCGTTGTGGTTATCATGACAGCATTTGCACCTACATGGATCATCGGTATTGCCTATGACTCTGGCGGCGTTACCACCTCAACTATTACCGTTCCTTTAGTCACAGCATTAGGTGTTGGCTTAGCATCGGCAATTAAAGGCAGAAATCCAATGACAGATGGGTTTGGTTTAATTGCTTTTGCCTCACTTACCCCGATGATTTTTGTCATGTTATACGGCATGGTACTCAGCTAATGAGCACAATAAATTTATTAATTAACCACGGAGCACACTAGCTTGAATTTGCTGATAGAGTTCTTCGAGATATTAAAATCAACCATTATTGACGTATTACCTATTTTATCAATCATTGTTATTTTTCAATTATTGGTGATACGCCGCCCTATTCCCAATATAAAACAAGTTGGCTTTGGGTTTTTCTACGTTTTAATTGGCTTAGCGTTTTTCTTATTAGGCTTAGAAAAAGCCTTGTTTCCACTAGGAAAAATAATGGCTGAGCAATTAACCGCTAGCGAATTTATTAACACGGGCGCTGTAATCAGTTGGACTGACTATACTTGGGTATACATTTTTGCTGCCGCCATAGGTTTTAGTACCACCATTGCCGAGCCCTCACTTATTGCCGTGGCATTAAAAGCAGAAGAAGTCTCTGGTGGTGGTATTAGGGCTAACAGCTTACGCATTGCTGTAGCTATAGGTGTTGCCATTGGTATCGCCTTAGGTAGCTATCGCATTGTTGCTGGGCACCCAATCCATTACTACATTATATCGGGTTATATTGTGGTGGTTATCCAAACATTTTTCTGTCCAAAAATGATTGTGCCGTTAGCATATGACTCGGGGGGTGTAACAACATCGACCGTTACCGTGCCACTCGTTGCAGCTTTAGGCCTAGGTTTAGCCAATACCATTCCCGGCAGAAGCCCTTTAATTGATGGTTTTGGCCTGATTGCCTTTGCCAGCTTATTTCCAATAATTGCAGTAATGGCTTATGCACAAATTAGTCAAATACAAACCAAAAAACTAACTGAAAGTGAGAATAAGTAATGCACTTTAAATTGATCATTGCGTTCATTGAAGATGACGTTACCGAGAAGGTAATGAAAGAAGCACGTATAGCTGGTGCTACGGGTGCCACAATAATTAATCATGCCCGTGGCGAAGGTATTAACCGCCAAAGAACATTTTTTGGCCTGCAACTAGAGTCCCAACGCGATGTATTATTATTTGTTGTTGAAGAGCATTTGTCTCGAAAAATTTTAGAGCGTATCGCTAAGGTCGCAGGTTTTGATGAAGAACCCGGTAAAGGTATTGCCATTCAAATTGATATTGAAGACGCGGTAGGTGTTGCCCACCAAGTTGAGCGTTTAAAAGGTAAAATTGAGGAAGAACTATGAATGCTAAATTAGTGCAAGTAAAAGATGCGATGACCACTAACAGCTATCAGTTTACCGATGGCATGGTCACAGTGGCCGAGGGAATAAAACTGGCAAAAATCCATCATGTCTCAGCGTTAATTATTAACAAACGTCACGAAAATGACGAGTATGGCTTAGTGTTATTGTCAGATATTGCTAAGCAAGTTATCGCGAAAGATAGATCACCTGAACGGGTAAACTTATACGAAATTATGGCTAAGCCATTATTGTCAGTTTCACCCGATATGGACGTGCGTTATTGTGCCCGCCTATTTGAGAACTTTGGTATTAATACCGCACCGGTCATTAAAGACCAGCAAATACTCGGCTTGGTCAATTATACCAACATGGTACTTACTTTATTAGCTAAAGACTAATCGCTAGCCATTGAAGTTGAAGTTATACCAATCCCATTAAGTTATTGCTCACTTGTACTAGTTAAAATAGCTCAAGGCTGTGTTGCTCTCACTCCCAATAGCCAGCTATTGCTCAATCGAGCGCCTTACCTTGAATTATTTTTCCTGCGCA
>NZ_VOLS01000005.1 GCF_007954265.1 Colwellia sp. C1TZA3
CAGGAAAAATAACTCAAGGTAAGGCGCTCGATTGAGCAATAGCTGGCTATTGGGATTGAGAGCAACACAGCCTTGAGCTATTTTAACTAGTACAAGTGAGCAATAACTTAATGGGATTGGTATTATACCAGTTCCATTAAGTTTGTGATCTTGTTGTGCGCAGGAAAAATAACTTAAGGTAAGGCGCTCGATTGAGCAATAGCTGGCTATTGGGAGTGAGAGCAACACAGCCTTGAGCTATTTTAACTAGTACAAGTGAGCAATAACTTAATGGCATTGGTATTACTACAAAATTATTGCTTCACAGCTAAAACGCGCAGAGTATATACTAATCAAAATATCATGCACAAATTTTAAATAAGATTAATGACCATTTAAAAGCCTATGAAAAAAAATAATAACATAACGAAAATTAAAGCAGTTGCCCGCCATCATGGTTTGTTTATTACCTTAACCGGTTTTATAGCTTTACTGATCATGGCTTGGCTATGCAGCTATTATTGGCAACAAGCACGCTTTCCTTTAATGTTTATGGTGCTCGCTTGCTTAGTGACGATATTTATCGGTTTACTAAAATTAGCTGAACCACCCTACAGTTTAATTGTGGCACCTGAGACATTAGTTTTTCATCATCGCCATGGTCGTTGGCAACTTAATTGGCAACAGATCCGCAATATACATTGTGTGACTAATACGGTTGGCATCACCCGTGAAGAATTAAATTACGTTGGCATCAAACTAACTTCGATAGATAGCATAGCAAACAATATATCTCTGCGTTTAGCCAACCGGATGATCCACGAACAAAAACCTCTTATCCACTATTGTATTCGGCACCAATTACTTACCTTTGAACAAGGTATCATAAATTTTGAACCTTACATTTTGAAAGATGGCAGTGTCATTAAAGGGCCATTAGCCGCTTTTTTACATCAAAGTGAGGTATTGCATTATGCACTTGGCGCACACCTATTTATTGCTGCAAACAATTTAAATAGCACAATTGACGACTTTGTATTTTTGGCAAACACTTACTTAGCTAATGCAAAAGAAGCCTATTATTAATCTTTAACTGTAATGCTGTCCCTAGGTATTGAAGAAATACAAGACATAAAATTTAGTAATACCAGTGCCATTAAGTTTGTGATCTTGTTGTGCGCAGGAAAAATAATTCAAGGTAAGGCGCTCGATTGAGCAATAACTGGCTATTGGGAGTGAGAGCAACACAGCCTTGAGCTATTTTAACGAGTACAAGTGAGCAATAAATTAATGGGATTGGTATAAGTAGTTATTCTACTTATAAATTTTATGACACCGTAGTTTTTATTTTAACCATTAAAAATGAGCAGATAATTAATCAACTTGGTATTAAACATCATCATTGTTTCAGCTCCAACTGATTGGGACTCTATGGTATTTCAAACTGATCAGTTTATCCTTGACGATAGACATGTTGACATGCATGCCCTAGTTGATTGACTTGCCCCTTTAAAAACAAGAGCTGGGCTAAGTGTCACATTTAAACGGCTAAAAAATACCGCAAGACTGAACATGGCTGAATTTAAGGTTTTTTATCTGGTGACTTTTGAAGTGCTCAATCCTGGAAATACCGCACTTGACATAATTACCCTACCAGAGCCGTCGACAACAGTATTTGAGTTTTAATATGAAGTTAAGATTAAAAATAACGCTGAAGCACTTACTCACGTAACAGGCATTTATTCTCGTGAGACAACAGTAAGCGTAACGTCAAACGCTAATCGGCTTATCAGTGACATCGGTGCCACTGAAGCACTCACAGCCATATGAGCACTACAGCCTTAGATTATTTTAACTAGCACAAGTGGACAATAACTTAATCCAATGGGTCTAAATAAAAGCAAAGGCATCGCCATACATATGGTCAATTAATGCACCTTGCTTAACAAAGTCTTCACGCACGGCAGCGACCATTTCAAAACGGCCAGCTAAGTAAATGTCATAATCGGCTAAGTTGTTAACTTCTGCCATCACTACTTTATGTACCATACCCGTACGACCTTGCCACTCATCATTCGGCGCTTCAATTACGGGAATAAATTTACCATTAGCTAACTTGTTAATCGTGGTAGCTGTTTGTGCTAATTCGTAACACGCACTCGGATCACGTAAGCCCCAATAAACCATGACTTCACGTTGAGAGTCTTGCAATGCTAAATATTCAAATATAGATTTAATGTAAGAAAAACCGGTACCACCAGCAATAAGCAATAGCGGACGTTGACTCTCTTCGCGTAACTGCGCATTACCCAGTGGTATTTCAATAGTCACCTCTGTGTTGGCTTTAATGTGCTCAATCACTTGCATCGGATAGCTATCTGAGCCAAAAGCACCAATTTGTAATTCAATTAACTGTGCACCTGGGGCACTAGCAATTGAAAAGGGCCGCTTATCATCGTCACTCATCACAAAATTTAAATATTGTCCGGCAGAAAAATTAACAGGCTGACTCGGCTTTAAAAGCGCTTTATAAACATGCTCTGTTAATGGGGTTAACGACGCTACCTGACATGTAATCATTTTCATTTATTTTGTACCTTATTACTGCCTGCTTGATGTTTTGCTACAGTATTATTAGTGTATGAGTTATAACAATTAAACTAACTAAATGCTCTTATTAAATGGCCTGACTAATAGCTTTCAGTTTTGATAATTTCTCTCATTCATTGATGAAATCTCTTAAGTCATTACGTTACAGATTAGAATTAGACCAAAAATTTGTCAGTATTATAACGGTTGAAAGATAAAATCCCTAATTGATAACAATATCGTGTAAATTATTTTTTTGACTTTAATAGTCATTGCAATACTAAAGCTGCTTTATACCCACTCGATAAGCTTGCGATCTTGTTATGCACAGGAAAAATAATGTCAGGCGCTCGATTGATGCTGACATCACCGTTGCTAGCTATATCGGTAGTTATACCAAGTTGATTAATTACCTGCTCATTTTTAATGGTTAAAATGAATAACGACAGCGTTATAAAATTTATAAGCTGAATAACTACTGACTAAATTTTATGCCTTGTATTTATCCATTTTTCCTCATGAAAAAGGTGATCACTTAATTAATCAAATTGGTATTATTGAAAATAACACCGATATTAGCTGCTTAGGCTAATTTAGAATGAGCAATTATTTATTTCAATTTCCATAAAAATGCCATCAAAAGGTCATCAAAAGTCATTTTATTGCTGACACAAAAATGCCAGCGAATGCTGGCATTTTTAAGTAATGTTTTTCTCAGTATTACTGACGCTTCATTGAATCAAAAAACTCATTGTTAGTTTTTGTCATCGCCAGTTTATCGATCATGAATTCCATTGCATCAATTTCACCCATTTCATGGACAATTTTACGCAATATCCACATTTTTTGTAACTCATCAGGCTTGGTTAATAGCTCTTCACGACGTGTACCACTGCGGTTAAAGTGAATGGCTGGGAAAACACGTTTTTCAGCAATTTTGCGTGATAAGTGTAGTTCCATATTACCTGTGCCTTTAAACTCTTCGTAGATAACTTCATCCATTTTAGAGCCTGTATCAACAAGGGCTGTCGCTATAATGGTTAAACTTCCACCTTCTTCAATATTACGCGCTGCACCGAAAAATCGCTTTGGACGATGTAAAGCATTAGCATCAACACCACCGGTTAATATTTTGCCTGATGATGGAATAACCGTATTGTAAGCACGTGCAAGTCGGGTAATTGAATCTAATAAAATAACCACATCTTTTTTATGTTCAACTAAGCGCTTTGCTTTTTCAATTACCATTTCTGCTACTTGAACATGACGGTTTGCCGGTTCGTCAAACGTAGAAGCAATAACTTCACCTTTAACTAAACGCTGCATTTCCGTTACTTCTTCTGGACGCTCATCAATAAGTAATACCATTAATTCAGCATCTGGATGATTATGGGCAATACTTTGGGCAATGTTTTGTAGCAATAACGTTTTACCGGCTTTTGGCGGTGCTACGATTAAGCCACGTTGTCCTTTACCAATCGGTGAAGCTAAATCTAACACACGTGCAGTAATATCTTCAGTCGAACCGTTACCGCGTTCCATGGTCATGCGGTCGGTTGGATGAATAGGTGTCAGATTTTCAAAAAGAATCTTATTACGAGAATTTTCAGGACGATCAAAGTTAACTTCATTAACTTTCAGTAACGCAAAATACCGTTCACCGTCTTTCGGTGGGCGAATTTTACCGTTAATAGTATCACCGGTACGCATGCTAAATCGGCGTATTTGGCTCGGTGATACATAAATATCATCAGGACCGGCTAAATAAGAAGAATCTGCTGACCGCAAAAAGCCAAAGCCGTCTTGTAGAATTTCTAAAACACCGCTACCAAAAATATCTTCACCACTTTTAGCATGGGCTTTTAAAATGGCAAAAATAATATCTTGCTTGCGGTTACGAGCCAAATGCTCCAATTTCATTGATTCTGCGAGCTGAACTAGTTCGCTGATCGACTTTTCTTTAAGTTCGTTAAGATTCATAGTGGTGGGTTCTTAGACTATTTAGGTTGTTATGCTGCGCCGTTTGGCGATTTAGGATGTTTGAGTATGGTATTGAAATGTTCTTTTGTTCGAAATGTAAATTTAGCATTAAAAAGCAAACCAGTAAAGGATCACTTAATTGATCTTAAGCTAAATAACAAAAAGGCCCGATCATTCGGGCCTTTTTTTATAAATTCTTATCAATAAACTCTTTTAATTGAGTTTTCGATAAAGCACCAACTTTGGTGTCAGCGACAACGCCATCTTTAAATAGCAAGAGCGTAGGAATACCACGGATGCCATATTTAGGTGGAGTGTTAGAATTTTGATCAATGTTTAATTTACCGATAGTTAATTTACCAGCATATTCTTCAGCAACATCGTTTAACAATGGTGCGATCATTTTACATGGTCCACACCATTCAGCCCAAAAATCAACTAGGACCAAACCAGATGCATTGATTACATCAGTGTCAAAACTATCATCAGTTAACTGAACAATTTTATCGCTCATTTATATCTCCATTAAGGTGGCCTATCGCCAATTGGTTAAGATTATACCTTCATCACCATTAATTACCAACATTGATATATAACAGTTATCGACATTTTATTACAAAATCAACTAATGCTATCAATTTATTAAGGCTTTTATGTGAATCTAATTTTTATTAATAGCGTAACCTGTTAAGCTAGCGGTATGAAAAAAACACACTTAACAGAAATAAAGTTCTCCGAACTTAAGCTCGAGCCTACCGTTGTTAGCGGCCTCGAATCAATGGGCTTTGAATATTGTACTGCAATTCAAGCAAAGTCTCTTCCTATCCTCACGACGGGCAAAGATATTGCCGGTCAAGCGCAAACTGGCGAAGGTAAAACTATTGCCTTTTTAGCTGCAACATTTCATCATTTGTTACAGAAAAAAAATGTTAGCCACAATCAACCGCGTGCTTTAATTATGGCGCCAACACGTGAGCTTGCTATCCAAATTCATCGCGATGCCATTGAAATGGCAAAAAGTACCGGGTTACGCCTTGGTATTGTATATGGTGGTGAAGGTTACGAAAGTCAACGCCAAGAACTTGAACAGGGTGTAGATATTTTAATCGGCACTTGTGGTCGCTTACTTGATTACTTAAAACAAGGTATTTATAACCTTAGTAACATCGAAGTTGTAGTACTTGATGAAGCTGATCGTATGTTCGATTTAGGCTTTATTAAAGATATTCGTTATATGTTTGGCAAGATGCCAGCAGCGACTGAGCGTTTAAGTATGCTATTTTCGGCTACCTTGTCTTTTCGGGTGAAAGAATTAGCCTTTGAGCACATGAACGACCCTGACAGTGTTGAAGTAGAACCCGACCAGAAAACCAACGTTCGTATTTCAGAAGAGCTATTCTATCCTTCTAATGAAGATAAAATGTCTTTACTACAAACATTGATTGAAGAAGATTGGCCAGATAAAGCAATTATTTTTGCCAATACTAAACATGTTTGTGAAAAAATATATGCTCACCTTGAAGCTGATAATATCCGTGTTGGCATGCTTACCGGTGATGTTATTCAAAAGAAACGTCTGAAAATTTTAGAGCAATTTACTGCTGGGCAGCTCGATGTGTTAGTGGCTACCGATGTCGCGGCACGTGGTTTACATATTGAAGCCGTTACCCATGTATTTAATTATGACCTACCTGATGACTGTGAAGATTATGTTCATCGTATTGGCCGTACAGGCCGTGCTGGCGCTACTGGCCATGCCATTAGTTTAGCGTGTGAGCAGTATGTCTTTAATTTACCAGCAATTGAAAGCTATATTGATCATTCCTTACCCGTGAGTAAGTATAATCATGATGCGCTATTGACCGATTTACCAAGACCTAAACCACGCCCACGTCGTCATAAGCCTCACAATGGCGGCCAAAATCGCAGCCGCAGTACAACTAGGCCTCAAAGGAACAGCTAGTTAATGACGACCACTTCAATGGAGACTTTATCACCTCTGTATGCCGTGGTTGATTTAGGCTCTAATAGCTTCCATATGTTGCTTACTCGACAACTTGCCGATAGTGTGCAAGTTGTTGATAAAGTAAAGCGTAAAGTGCGCCTTGCTGCTGGCTTGAGTGCAGCATACATATTGTCTGAGCAAGCTATGGCAAAAGGCTTAGAATGTTTAAGTTTTTTTGCTGAGCGCTTGCAAGATATCCCCAAAGAAAATATTCGAATTGTTGCCACAGCCACCTTAAGATTAGCGCATAATCGTGCTGATTTTATTGCCAAAGCTGAGCGAGTTTTGGGCCATAAGGTCACCTTGTTAAGCGGCATTGCTGAAGCTAAGCATATATACCTTGGCGTAGCTCATACCAGTTATAGCGCTGATAAGCGCTTAGTTTTAGACATTGGTGGTGCCAGCACAGAGATTATTGTTGGCCAAGGTTTTACCGTTAAACAAGCCCATAGCCTTAACTTGGGTTGCGTCACTTATAATCAACAATATTTTCCTAATGGTACGCTGACAGCTGAAAACTTCGCCCAGGCAATATCAGCCGCTGAACTAACAATCGCGACAGTAAAAGCAGATTTTTGTGCTATCGGTTGGCAATGCGTACTGGGTGGCTCAGGTACTATGCAAGCATTAGCCGAAATGTTGATTTATCAACATAAGCCCAGTGTGCTTTCATTGGACTTTCTTTATCACGTCCAAAGACAATTGCAAACCTTTGATCATATCAAGGATATTAATTTACCCGGCTTATCAACAGAGCGAAGTCCGGTTATTGCCAGCGGGCTAGCTATTTTAATAGCTTTATTTCAACAATTTTCTATCCAAGCGTTAACCCTCTCTAGCGGTGCCTTACGTGAAGGCTTACTATATGAAATGTTACCTAATAGTCACACCACTAACATTCGCCAACGCACGATCCAAGCATTAAGCCAACGCTTTCATATTGATCAACAACATGCCGATAGTGTTAAGCGGCAAATTCGCACGCTATTTACCCAATTAAAAAATGTCTGGAATTTACCTGACGGTAATGCATTAGATCTATTATTGGCTAGCGGGGATTTGCATGAAATAGGTTTATTGCTTGAATACAAATATCATCAACAGCACAGTGCCTATATTCTTAGTCATGCAGATTTAGCTGGTTTTAGTCAATCGGATCGACAATTATTGGTGAGTTTAGTCACACTTTATAAGGGTGATATCAACCAAACACTTATTGAACAACAATCAGCGATAGACCCTGAAAATGCAACAAAGTTGCTTATTATTCTTCGCTTAGCAGTAAAGCTTTGCCGTCGCCGCAAAGACGATAAATTACCTAATTACCACATACGACTAAACGATAAGGCTTTACACCTGTCCTTACCAAAAACTTGGCTGATGCAACACGCGCTGATTCGTGATGAATTAAAGCAAGAAAACGACCATATTGCCCGCCTAGGTTATCGCTTGCACATTGACTATGAAAATGAATTAAGCGGCTTAATCACCCCCGACTGAAAGACATCACCAAACTCGCACCGTTAACTACTATATTTATTAGCCTCTGGAACAACAAGCGCTGCTTGCTCCTGAGCATAAAAAAGCCGCGCTATATAGCACGGCCATTGACTAACAGTAAATTCACCACACCTTGATGTATTCAGCTGCTATTTATACCAAGTTGATTACTTGTTCTGTTCTTCTTTTAACCAACGCGCTACTCGCTTAGCAAAGTAGGTGAGAACACCGTCTGCTCCAGCTCGTTTAAACGCCAACAGGCCTTCCATTACGCAAGGTTTTTCCGCTAACCAGCCATTTTGAATTGCGGCCATATGCATGGCATATTCACCACTGACTTGATAAGCATAAGTCGGCACTTGAAAATTATCTTTTACCCGGCGCACTATATCTAGGTAGGGCATACCTGGCTTAACCATCACCATATCTGCACCTTCGTGAATATCTTGCGCGACTTCATGCAAGGCTTCATTACTATTGGCGGGATCCATTTGATAAGAGAATTTATTACCGCCTTTGATATTACCTGCAGAGCCAACAGCATCACGAAATGGGCCATAGTAGCTAGAGGCGAATTTGGCAGAATAAGCCAAGATCTTAGTATTGGCAAAACGGTGCTGCTCTAGTTCTTGACGAATCGCGCCAATACGGCCATCCATCATATCTGAAGGAGCAACAACATCAGCGCCCGCTTGTGCATGAGACAGGGCTTGTTTGACTAAAATATCCTTAGTTACATCATTAAGGACATAACCGTTATCATCGATAATGCCATCTTGACCATGAGTGGTGAATGGATCTAAGGCAACATCAGTGATCACACCTAAGCTTGGGAAATTTGCCTTCACTGCTCGTACGGCACGCTGGGCCAAACCATCAATGTTATAAGCTTCTTCAGCCAACAGTGACTTTTTATCAGCCGGGGTAACTGGAAAAATGGCAATCGCAGGTATGCCTAAATCCACCAGTTCCTGACATTCTTCTAATAACAGATCGATACTTTTACGTTCAACCCCCGGCATAGAAGCAATAGCTTCACACTGATTTTCACCTTCCAAGACAAAAACAGGGTAAATCAGATCATTGACACTGAGTTGATGTTCTGACATTAAACGTCGTGAAAAATCATCAGAGCGCATACGACGCATACGACGGGCGGGATATTGGCCAAAGACGTTGTTCATAGTCATTTCCTATAATAATTTAATTTTACTTACTTGTACTTGATCTCGACCAGCTTGCTTAGCTTTATAGAGGGCTTTGTCTGCCCTGTCAAAAATAATTTCAGGGGTCACATCTTGCTCTTGCTGATACGTGGTCACACCACAGCTGACGGTTAAATCAATAACGCTTTCATTATTAAGAATGTATTGCTGACTTACACTTTGACAAATTTTTTGTGCCAAAGCTAAAGCCCCTTTTTCATCTGTTTCAGGTAGGATCAAACAAAATTCCTCACCACCGTAACGACAACCCACATCAGTACCACGGCGCAATAAAGCGTTAATCATACTAGCCACTTCAACAATGCACTTATCACCAGTTAAATGGCCATAACTATCGTTGACGTTTTTGAAATGATCGATATCGACCAGAATTAGGCTAAGTGGCGTTAAGTTACGGCGGCTACGCCTAAATTCTGCCATTATTTTTTCATCATAGTAGCGACGATTATAAAGCCCTGATAATTCATCAAGGGTATTTTTCTCTTTTAACACTTGATTGACCGCTTCTAACTCTTGCAGGGCAATATTCAACTCTAAAGTTCTTTCTTGTACTCGGTTTTCTGATTGCTCTTGGCTTTCATCTTGTAAAGCTAATAAATTTTTCTGCACAAGATCAGAAGCTTTAGCACTGGCTAACACTTGCTGTTTAGCTAACTTCTCATCTCGGATATGACAATAATATTTACGCCCCATCAAATAGTTCACCATAATCGCCATAAACCAAAAAGCCACCATATCGAGACCATGAATCACTTGAGCAGAAAAACGCCAGTAGTAGAGTAAATAAGCCATCATATTAAAGCTTAGCTGCACGACTAAAATCAGTGAATATATTTTGGTTAGACGCCTTTTTTCCTCTCTCACAGTACTAGCGACATAGAGTAGTGCAAGCAAACTAATACTAATCGGTATTTGCGTTAATAACCAAGTAGCTGCTCTATCGCCAAACACATAACTTAGGGGCACCATAACCGTCATAACAATGGCTAAACCTAATAGCAATTGATAGCTATTTTCACCCCTTTTTTTTAGGGAAAACAATTTAATCGTAAAGCTGAAAAATAGCATGTTAGATAAGTTGGCGAAAAATAGGAGTTCAGTATTGAGTAGATAAATATTGTGAGTAAATAAGCCAAAAAATGAAATGCCACCAGCAACCAAAATACTCAGCGCCTTTACGGCAAAAAATAACGCTAAAATTACCATACTGTAACTACGCATGGCGCTGGCCCAAGTAAAACAAAGCAAAGACAGAATCAAACCGCTACCAATAAATATATGCTGTACAGGTAACTGTAATAACAAACTTGGCTTTGCAAGCAAAAGCACACCTTGAGCATTCACCACGGAAAATATTAACCAAGCAATAAAAAAAATCATAAGAGCGATGTATAAATTACGCATTATGAGTACTTAAATTAAAAACTCTTGCACTATTGAGGGTCGTTTGTTTGATAATTTCCTGTTCGCTATAACCCATTAATTCGGCTAATACGGTGACAACATAAGGTAAGTAGCTTGGTTCATTGCGGCTACTTTTAGGTTTTGGCCGTATGTTTCTTGGCGTCAAATAAGGTGCATCAGTTTCGATCATCAATCGCTCTAGTGGAATAAAAGGCACAATATCACGTAGCAGTTGACCACGGCGCTCGTCACAAAGCCAACCCGTAATGCCAATGTACATATCAGCATCTAGACACTGTTGTAATTCTTTTTGATTGCCAGTAAAGCAGTGAGAAACCATCGCGGGAATACGAGTAATATAAGGTTTTAAAATTTCAAACCAAGGCTCAAAGGCATCGCGCTGATGTAGAAATAACGGCAATTGCAGTTGCTCTGCCAATGCCACCTGCTGAGTAAAAACAACTTTCTGATTGATGGCACTCGAGAAATTACGATTAAAGTCTAGCCCACACTCACCAATAGCTTTAACACAGTTATTTTTGGCTAAATCGGCTAATTGTTGCGAGAAATTTTTCTCAACATGATCGGCATCATGCGGGTGAATACCGGCAGTACAATATAGGTAGTCTGGATAGTGCTGACAAAGCTCAATGGCTTGCTTACTTGCCAAAACATTAGTGCCGGTAACAAGCAAGGCATTAATGTTTTTTGCTTTAGCACGCGCAATAACAGCAGCAAGGTCTTTGTCAAACCGTGTATTGGTTAAGTTAACGCCAATATCAATCAAGGTATTATAAGCTTTTTATTTCAGGCGTTTAACGCGAATTTTTCTGTTGGAATCTGGCATGTTTTTCTTTAGATAAACCGCACTCATAAAGCCTTTTTTAAGTAAGACACTCTCGCCCACCTTAACTTTAAGATACTCATTATCTGTTTGTTTCCATTGTTGACCATTTTCAAAAGTGAAAAATAATTTGCCGTATTGATCTTCACTTAACTGCTCAACAGTAAAAACAATCTGTAGATCTTCTTCAACTACTTGGGATTTTTTTAAATGTTTTGCACCAAAATCTGCTGCTTTTGTCGACGTAGGAGCCATGACAGTTTTCACTTTAGCCTCTGGCACATTTTTCTCCAGCTTAGCAACCACATTGACCGGTAGCATGGCCTGCTCAGCTAAGTCATCAAAACAAACCAAACGCGCTAAACTGTCTTGAATTTTTACACATTGGGCTAAATTGCCATCAAGTGTTGCTGCTTTTGTCGTCAGTGACAACAAAGCCAACATAGCGAGCGTTACAAGAGAATTATTGTTCATCATTGTTCTTCCTTTGATTCTGTTTCGTCCTCTGTTCGATAATAAATAGAGGCGATAATAATACCTAGCTCAAATAACAATAGCATGGGTAATGCCAGCATGGTTTGAGAAATAATATCTGGTGGTGTTAACAACATACCAACAACAAATGCACCAACCACAATATAAGGGCGTTTAGTGCGCAAACTGGCTGGAGTAGTTACCCCAGTCCAACACAGTAATATAATGGCAATGGGGATTTCAAATGCCGCGCCAAAAGCAAAAAATAGCTTTAAAACAAAATCTAAGTAGCTACTAATATCTGTTGCAATAGTAACGCCATCGGGTGCTACCGAAGAAAAGAATGCGAAAGCAACTGGAAATACTACATAGTAAGCAAACGCAATACCACCATAAAACAATAAAGTACTACCAAGCATTAAAGGCGCCATTAAACGTTTTTCATTCTTATATAAACCAGGCGCAATAAACGACCACAGTTGATATAAAATGTATGGCATAGCAATAAATATTGATAAGACAATGGTGAGTTTAAATGGCGTAAAGAAGGGTGATGCTACATCGGTCGCAATCATTTGCGTCCCCTCTGGCATAACAGCCAGAAGCGGTTGTGCGACATATTGGTAAATATCTTGAGCAAAGTAAATCAAGCAACAGAAAACAACTAACACACCTAACACTGCATGCAATAATCGTGTTCTGAGCTCTAATAAGTGATCAAATAATGTGTGATTCTGTTTAACTGCTGAACTCATTTACCCTGCTTTTCATTTTTATTATCATCAAGCTGTTCAACTTTTTCGGACGAATCTGTTGTTTTTTCAGCTGTTTGATAAGGGTTGTTGACCATTGCTGCTGCTTCTTGTAGTGACTTCACTGACGCTGCAACTTCTGGTGATAAATCTTTCATGTCAGATTGTTCAGCTTTCTTTAAGTTAGCATGCAGTTCATGAATACGCAGTTCTTCGGTAAGTTCACTTTTAACACCCTCACTAAAGTTACGCATGCTAGTTATCCAGCTACGCACAGAACGAATGGCTACAGGTAATCGCTCGGGCCCTAGTACCACCAAGCCAATAATAGCAATTAATAGTAGTTCCCAAAAGCCTATATCAAACATTAAACTTGGTCTTTGTCTTTTTCAGCCACGGTGCTTTTTTTGGCTGTTTTATCACCTAAACTGTCGCTACTAGCTAAGTCTTCTTCACTAGCCTCTTCTTTTTTTGCCGTATCGTCGGTGACCGCGCTTTTAAAACCTTTAATTGCTGATCCTAAATCGGTGCCCAAATTACGTATTTTTTTTGTGCCAAACAACAATACGACAATGACCGCAATAATTAATAATTGCCAAATACTTATACCGCCCATAAAAAACTCCTATATTTTAATTGATTTCATTATAAAGTTTATAGAAAAAAAATCACCAACTGATATGATAAATAATGAGGTAAAACAAATTTTGATAAGAATGTATTGTAAAAATCAGTATTATTGGCATTTTTGCCTAGTGTTATTTTACTTTGCATTTGCAAACTCAGCCCAAGCTTATACTGCCACAGAAGTAAAAGCGCCCGCTGAGCAAAAAGATGATCACTGGATGCAAGGATTGCATGAAACGGTTTCTGACTCCGTTTATCAATCTGCGCACTGGTTTGATAGTTTTTTTATCGCAAATGATGGTGAACAACAAAGTCCAAAAACAACCGCAAAAATTAGTTTTGCTTGGTTACCAAAAAGTCGTGACTGGAGTAAAGTCAAACCGCGCTTTCGATTGCGGGTTAAATTGCCACATTTTCAAGATAGAGTCAGTGTCGTATTATCTGACGAAACAGATGATGAACTCAACAATTTACCGCTAGAGTCAGTAAACACCAAGCCAAACACTGAAGAAGAAAAGTTTTCTTTAGCGCTTAACTATACTCAAGATAAAAAAAATGACCGGTTGATGAATTATCGTTTAGGTATTTCAGGTGGTGATATATTTGTTAGAGCAAAACATAAACGTCGCTTAACTATTAATACCAAGCAGAGTTTCTTAGTTGAACCGTCATTGTATTACTACCTTGATGATGGTCTTGGCACCAAATTATTACTGGAATACGATTATCAATTAAGTAGAAAATCACTCTTTCGTCTAAATTATAGTATTCGAGGCTCTGCGGCCTTTAGTGGTATTCGCTGGAAGCATGGTTTTTATAAACTAGATCAAATAAATCACACCACGGCATCAGTACTGAGCTTGCAAGCGGAAGGTGAACGCAACGGTGCAAGAGGCTTTGTTATTGATAAATACACCTTAAGTTATCGATATCGCTTTAATGCCGTGCGTGATTGGTTGTTTTTTGAAATAGAGCCTTTTGTAGAGTTTCCCGAACAAGAAAATTACAACACAACCCCAGGTATTGCCTTGCGCATTGAAGGCTTTTTTCACAAAGGTTAGCGTTAAACAGTTCGAGCGTTAAACTAGGCTGGAATAATTGCTACAGTGTGACTTTTAGCATCAAGATAACTTTCAGTATCAACATCAATATTATCTTCCACTATTTTTCCTGGCCGGTTAATATAATAGCCTTGGCCAAACTCACAACCTACGGTTTGCAACTTCTTAAACATGGCTTCAGATTCAATGCCTTCAGCCACTAGTTGATAGCCAAATTTTGTCCCCAGCTCATGCAAGGCTTTAATTAAAGATAAGTTTTTATCATTGTGATTTAAAGTATGGATAAAACTGCGATCGAGTTTAATAAATTCAAACGGGTAGTTATGTAAGAAATTAAAAGATGATAAACCCGCGCCATAATCATCTAAAGCTAACTTAACACCAAACTCTTTCAATTTTTGTAAGCCTTTAAGTGCTAGTTCGGTATGTCGAGCAAAAGCAGATTCATTAAATTCCAGAATCAGTCGTTCAGGTTCAACCGTATTGGCACTAATTAAAGCCATTAATTTTGTTAATTGATTCGCTTGAGTTAAGTGACGGCCTGATAGGTTGACACCAATATAAGTGTTTTCATGTTCTTTGAACTGTTGCCATCGTTTTAATTGCAAACAAACTTGTTCAATTACCCAAGTTTCTATATCCAAAATCATACCGGTTTCTTCTGCCATAAAAAGAAATTCACTCGGCGTTAATAAGCCTTTGCTTGGATGTTGCCAACGTAAAAGCACTTCAAAACCTATAGTTTTAGTTGAGGTTAGATCTGAAATCTTCTGATAATGCAACTCAAACTGTTTACTTTCAATAGCTTGTCTTAATTCTTGCTCAAGTGTCATGCTAGCAATAATTTTTTCCCGCATGCTGTCCTCAAAGAAAACGTATCGACCACGACCTAAACTTTTTGCTTCATACATTGCGGCATCAGCATCACGTAATATTTCGCTGGCATCTTTATAGCTAACCCGACTTTGAGCAATGCCCATACTGGCATTTGAATACAAGGTGTGACCTTCAAGCTCAAAAGGTTGTGCAATTGATGTAATGATACGAGACGCAATCTCTTCAATGTCTGCAAGTGCTTGTAATGAGTCTAATAACACGACAAATTCATCACCACCTAGCCGAGCTAAAATGTCATTGTCACGCACACAATCGCCTAAGCGACGCGAAATTTCGATTAAGAATTGATCGCCAGCATGATGTCCTAGGGTGTCATTGATCATTTTAAAGCGATCTAAATCAATAAATAAAACGGCAAATCTGTAATTAGGATGGCGTTTTAAATGCCGAATAGCATAAGTTAAACGCTCTGAAAACATCGACCGATTAGGCAGTTGAGTTAAAGCATCATGATGGGCTTCATGATATAAACGTGCTTCTGCTTTTCGACGTTCTTCGATTTGCATCCGTAAATGGAGATTGGTTGCTTGAAGTTCTTCGGTGCGTTTATTTACTATTTCTTCAAGCGCGTCATGACTTTTTATCGCTTGTTGTTGTGCCTTTTGTCGTAAAATTTCAATGGCGATATGGTGGCTAACAAAACGCATAAGCTCAAGGTCTTTGCTGTGATAAGCATTTTTATCTTGATAATGCTGGATGGCAATAACCCCAAAAATTTCACCTTGATCGGATAAAGGAGCTGCCAGCCAAGCGCGTGTCAAGGCATGCTCAGGGTATTGTGGGCTAAAGTCGCATTGTGTTACTTCACCTTCTGCCGCTAATGTGTACATTATGCTATCGCGCAAAAGTATCGGTTTAGCTATTTTTATCGCCATTTCAGACAGGCTGTCGCTGAGCTTTCTCGTAGTGGGCTGTGCTAATTTTTCATCACAATGATAAGGAAATTCTAATTGGCTTTTATCTTCAGATAATAATGCAATATAAAAATTTTTTGCCGGCAATAGCTTGTTTATTTCGCCATGTAGAGCTTGATAAAAACCTGAAATGGCTTGCGATTTTGTCGTTAACTCAGAAATATTAAGTAGCACTTGATGTGTCTTAACCGCTAACTGCCTTTCAACAATTTCACGTTGTAACTGTTGATTGGTTTGCATTAAGTTAACGGTACGTTGGTGGATACTAGACTCTAATAATTCTCTACTTCGCACGCGATCTATCGCTGTGACTAAGTGTTCAGCAATAAATTCTAAAATTTGGCAGTTTTTCTCAGAAAAACAGCGTTTTTTATCGTAACTTTGTAGAGAAATAACCCCAATAATCTGTTTACCGCGTTTTAACGGCACACCAAGCCAATCTGCCCATACTGAGCCATACAAGACAATTTTATCCGCTTTGGCCAGTGCCATTCTTTCTTTGGCAGAACAATGTATCGGTGCTTGGCGCAGTAAAACTAAGCCGGTGAGACTTTTTCGCCCTTTAGCTAAATCAAGATCTTCATGTAAACGCTTTTCTACAGGATTATGACAGTAGGCTAATTGTAATTCCTCAAAGGGGTTTAACAAAGCTATATTGAAACTGTCCGTAGCCAGTAAGCTTTTAATTACTGACTCAAGGCCCTGATAAAACGTATCCAAATCCGTTATTGAACTGGCTAATTCAGACAGTTGTAACAAACTCGATTGCATGCTTTTAAGCTCTCGATACTTTTTAAGTAGCGATTTTAACTTAGGAAGTTGGCGTATCGCATGAGTATTTTCCTTCGCCATCAAGTCCATTCAAAAGTTCCATTTTATGATTAGTATTATTTTTGTACGGCTAGTCTAACAAAATAAATAGGCTTAGCGAGACCTTAGCGTCATTTATTCTTTAATAATGCTAGTTTCATTAATTATCTGGTCTACTTTATACTTAGGGGAAGCAGCCAAATACAAGGCATTTATTTTAATAACTAGTTGCTCAGGACAATAGGCGCCTGCATGGTCTAATAAGCTGCATCCATGCAGTGATAATAATTAAATAAATAACGCCGGAGTAGCTTGTTTTAATCAGATGAAATGCTCAAATAATTAGTGAGCTTGGTATAATAATATAACCTCAGTTCTGGCTAAAACGTCAAAACAACACACTATCACCTTCATGTTATCGTGACATATCCTTGATACTAAACATAAAAAAAGCGATGGTAATGCCATCGCTTTTTTAAGGTAACCCAGATAACTAACTCAATTGAGTTAGTTAAAAGTTATATGATGTACTAATGAACATATTTCGACCTACCACATCATAAATACTGGGTACTGTACCCATATCATTACCGCCTTGTACTGCTTCAGGCTCGGTATCAAAAACGTTTTTAACACCGCCATTAACCGCCCATTGGTCGTTAATGTAATATGAGGCAGAAACGTTATGATAGATAACATTATCGGTAGCGAATTGCTCGCCGTAATATTCACCACCCATGCCACGAATAAACTGCGCGCTGTAAAGTACGGTTAAATCTTCAGTGACATAGCCAGAAACCGATAAATTAGACTTAATGTCAGCATAACCACCAATATTACCATCAATAGTACCAGTGTAGTCCGTATCATCTTGTTCAAATTCAATTAAATAAGTGGTGTCAAAGGCGACTTTAAACAAGTCATGACTATAGCTGACATTCCAATCAACACCTGAAGTTTTTTGCGTGCCGATATTAGTTAGTTGAGCGCCTAAGTCAGATAAGTCACCGCCAGCGGTAATATTTACCGCTGTACATGAAGCTTGAGTACCATTAAAGCAGGCATTCAATTCTTGCTGAACATCAACACGACTAATGGCATTGGAAATATCAAACGCCCAGTAATCTATTGTGGTAGAAAGATTTTCAGCTAACTCCAGCACAACACCAAAAGTAAATGACTCGCTTTCTTCAGGCTGTAGGTCTTCATCACTGGTGTAATTGACTTTAATTTGTGCATCTAGCTCATTACCCCACGGATCACTCAAATAGTCATAAGAGCCACTGTCACCACCGTATAATTCACTGACACTGGGTGCTCTAAAACCTGTGGCGGCTACTGAACGCACCATAAATGAATCATTAACTCGGTATGTAGCACCAAGTTTCCACGTTATCTCACCACCAAAGGTAGAGTACTGGTCGTAACGCGAAGCCGCTTCAAAGGTTAATGCATCAGTTACTGGCACTGAGACTTCGCCGTAAACTGATTGCACAGAATAGTTACCGTCAGTAGCAAACTGCTGTGCTGCGGTACTTTCACCTTTTTGAGTCACTTCATCAGGAGTATAATAACCACTTTCATGACGGGTCTCAAAGCCAACCGCATAGCCAATATCGCTTTCAGTTACACCACTATAGCCCGCAGCTAAAGTAAATTGCTCATTACCGCCTTCATTTTCTTCATTGTATATAATGCCTTCAGACACTAATACACTTTTATCAAATGCTTCGCCGCTGAACCAAGAACTTTGGTCTTGATAGATACTGGTTAGCATATTACCGGCATGAATCGAATTTTGAACGCTATCTTTCGAGTCATTTCGACCGTATGTTGCCGAAATATCCCACATCGCATCATTTTCTAAATAGCCTTTAAGGCCAATTGACGCGCGATAGGTATCAGTTTCTTGTGAATAAATACGTGGGCCAGCGTCAGTCATACGACGTCGGTAATTTACTTTTTCATCAATAACATGCTGGTCATCAGGGTTATCAATAGCTGAATTAAGTTCATCAAAAACATCTTGGATATTGTCGATATGTATAGAATTCAACTTATTGGTCACTAAATCTAAGTTCGCTGGCTGTGGTGCTAATTGCTGATTAGATTCACGGCGTGTGTACATTAAATCAACATTGAGTTCAGTGTCTGAGTCTAGTTCAGTATTATAAGCAGTAAAGAAGCTTAATAATTCATTGGGTGTTTGTGCATAACTATCAGCAGTATAGTCGTATGAGCTATCTCTTGACTTAAAACCACCTGATGCATCTGCAACTAGACCCGCTAAAGAGCCTGTCGGAATAAATGAAGATTGACCCGGTGCAACAAAATCACGGTCAGATTGAATAATTTCACCACGGTCAGAGTACTGTAAGCCTAAGACTAAATTACCATTGGCTAGCTCTACACCATGTAAAATGCTAATACCTTTACTTGTAGCATCGCCTTTATCGGTTTGGCTACCTTCAACAGTTAACTCAGTACCAACAAAGTCTTTTTTAGTAATGATATTAACTACACCGGCAATCGCATCAGAGCCATAAACAGCAGAGGCACCATCTTTAAGAATTTCAATATTTTTGATCATCGCAACAGGTATAGTATTTAAGTCAACCGCTGAATCAGCACCTGTGCCTGATGACACCATACGGCGACCATTTAATAGTACCAAAGTGCGTTGAACACCCATACCACGTAAGTTTACTGTTGCGGTTCCGCCCGAACCATTATTGCTGGTAGCGCCTAAACTCATGCCTGCGGCGGTAGGCTGTGCTGATAATATTTCTTCTACTGAGGTGTAGCCACTTTGCGTAATAAAATCTGCCGATATTACCGTTATTGGGCTGGCTGTTTCAATATCAGTACGGTTGATACGTGAACCCGTTACCTCGATACGTTCAACACTAGTCACTTTGTCTTCTGCGGCACTGACCTGACCGGCCACAACTAAAGAGCTGGTTGTACCAACGAGTAAAGCAATGCGGATAGCATGGCTTAAAAATTTTTCTGAATACATTAAATTCTCCGAACCTCAATTATTAGCTTTTTTTATACAATAGCGTTTTATCGCCGAAATCAATTTTGCGACAAAAGTTCAGTGAGGTTTGTTATTTAATGTTGAAGAGTTGTAATGTAACGTAGGGAAGTTGTAACTTTCATTATTATTGTGTTATTTTAGGTTAAATATTTGCGCTTAACCCAGATTTAAGCGGTTGTTTTATAACCATAATAATTATCTTGTCACTATAAATATTTTCTATTATCACGCCTCACAGTTATAGCAGGCTCTTTATTCTGCACATAAAAAAACCGGCAGAAGCCGGTTTAAATTAAGTATTTTTTAGCGTTATGCGGCCATTGCACCTTTTAATTTTGCTAAGGCATTTTTCTCTAATTGTCGAACGCGTTCTGCTGATATTTCATATTTATTCGCTAACTCTTGTAAAGTTGTCTTTTCGTCATGTAACCAACGAGTACGAATAATATCTTGGCTACGCTCGTCAAGACCTACTAAAGCATTACTTAGCCTTTTATTAGCGTGCTGCTCCCAATTCGAGTCTTCTACTTCAGTAGCAAGATCGGATTGCTTATCTTCTAAATATTGCGCTGGAGAGTAAGTACTCGCGCTAGCACTGTCATCATCGTCAGTTGATAATTCGAACGCTTGGTCTTGATTACTCATCCGAGATTCCATTTCCAAAACATCTTTAGGGGTAACACCTAAGGCTTCAGCTACATTATGGACTTCGTCATGACTAAACCAGCCTAAACGCTTTTTATTTTTACGCAGATTAAAAAATAATTTTCGTTGTGCCTTAGTGGTGGCAACTTTAACGATGCGCCAATTTTTTAGGACAAATTCATGAATCTCAGCTTTAATCCAATGCACCGCGAATGATACTAGGCGAACACCCACTTCTGGATTGAAACGTTTAACCGCTTTCATTAGGCCAATGTTACCTTCCTGAATTAAATCAGCTTGTGGTAAGCCGTAGCCGGCGTAACCTTTAGCAACATGAATAACAAAACGCAGGTGCGACATAATTAATTCTTGCGCCGCTTTTAAATCATTTTCAGAATATAAACGAGTTGCTAATTCACGCTCCTTTTCAGCTGTTAGCATCGGAATGCTATATGCTGATTGCACGTATGCCTCAATGCTGCCACTTTTGGGCACAGTTAACGCCATTGATTGCATTGCTTCACTCATTTAATAACTCCTCTATCTAAACTAGTCGATAATAATAGCATATATACCCAAACCACCTCAAGACGCTCATTTCAGTGATAAATGAAAAACAAGGGTCGGTGTGTATAAAAGATCATCACAACTTTAATGAACTAACACTAGCTTAGAAGACAGAGTGAAACAATACTCTCTTTCAATTTTTTCATGGATAATTTGTTAAAATTTGTCACCAAGATTAAAATAATTATAAATTACAAGGTGATGGCAGAATAAAGTGAGCAACTGAAAACAGTAAAGATTAATCTGCAGTTGGCTCAATGGCGCGAATATGTTGCCGTACAGAAATGAAACTGCCTAATAAACCTAAGGCAATCGCCGTTAGTTGTAATATCACTAATTCATTAAATGACAAGCCTGACAAGACGAATTGGCTTTGATAAAGATCAGTTAACTGGCGTAAAGCACCAGAAATATAATTAGCTAAAATAGCGACGCAAATACTCGCCACAAAACCACCAAGTAATCCATACCAAATGCCCGCATATAAAAATGGCCGCTGAATAAAACTATCAGTTGCGCCAACTAGTTTCATCACAGCAATGGCATCTTTTTGGTTAAGTATTGCCAATCGAATGGTATTGCCAATAATCAATACTACAGATAAACACAATAATATGGCGATACCGATGACAACGTCTTCTATTAGAGCTGCCATAGCCTGTAATCGAGTGAGCCATTCCAAATCCAGTTTACCTTGATCAACAGCGCGTTCTTGCTCTAATTTAAGCAATAACTCACGCGCTGCTTGTGCTTGGCTAAAACGTTTAGTAGGCGTTACCAGTAATGTGGCCGGTAATGGGTTTTCATCTAAATATTCTAATGCTTGGCCAAAACCAGAACTGACTTTAAACTCAGTTAATGCCTGTTCAGCAGAAATATAAACAACATTGGCGACTTCCGGGTAAAGCTGAATACGTTGCACAAGATTTTGTGCGACTTTGTCGGAGGTTGATAACTGCAAAAACAAAGTAATTTCTGAGGCAGAATTCCACTGTTCAGTCACCGTTTGGCTATTTTTTACAAACAAATGTAAGGTGGCAGGCAAGGTTAAACTAATACCTAAAACAAGCACAGTCATTACCGACGTAAAGGGAGTGCGCCATAAGTCACCTAAGCTGCCTATGGCTTGCTGTAAATGCCGTAAAATCCTAGCAGTAATGCGCCCAGTCCAGTTTAAATGCTGACTATTGTGGCGAGTATCGTTAGCTGCCATTGCGTTCACTTATTGTTTGTAAACCATCAACAATACCGTCGGTGATCATATGACCTTGCTTTAAAGTCAGTGTACGATACCTCATACGAGCAATAAGTCCTAAATCATGCGTGGCAATTAAGACACTAACGCCCATATCATTAAACTCTTCAAATAATCGAATAATATCTAATGACAACTTAGGGTCTAAATTACCGGTAGGCTCATCGGCTAATAATATCGGTGGCTTGTTAACAATCGCCCGGGCAATGCCAACACGCTGCTGTTCTCCGCCCGAAAGCATATTTGGGAAACATTTTAATTTACTGGTTAAATGCACTTTATCAAGTGCCGCTTCAACACGCTTACGGGTTTCTTTTTGACTATAGCCTTCAATAATCAAAGGCAGAGCAACATTATCAAAGACAGTACGGTCTGATAACAAATTATGGCTCTGGAAAATCATGCCAATACCGCGGCGTACATAAGGGATTTGTGCATACTTAATGGTAGATAATTCAGTGCCATTAATTTCAATACTGCCAACCGTTGGCTTTTCCATCATACTCATGAGTTTAAGTAAGGTACTCTTACCCGCGCCAGAGTGACCCGTTAAAAACGCCATCTCGCCAGGGGCAATAGTAAAACTCACTTTTTTAAGTGCTAAAAATCCTCCTGGGTAGGTTTTACTAACGTTATTAAATCGGATCATATCAAGTCTTATTACTCTTGTGCTTCACGTGTAAACAATGCGTCAATAAAGTCGTTACCATTAAATGGTCGTAAGTCATCAATACCTTCACCAACACCTAGATAGCGAATGGGGATGGCATGCTTATCTGCCACAGCAAAAACAACACCACCTTTTGCAGTACCATCAAGTTTTGTCAGGGCTAATCCGGTTAAGCCGACAGCTTCGTTAAAAAGTTTAGTTTGGCTTAAGGCGTTTTGACCAGTACCGGCATCGAGGGTTAACATCACCTCATGAGGCGCATTAACATCGAGCTTTTTCATTACTCGCACCACTTTTTTCAGCTCTTCCATTAAGTGACTTTTATTCTGTAAGCGCCCAGCTGTGTCAGCTATTAACACATCAATGCCACGTGCTTTGGCGGCACTAATCGCATCAAAAATGACAGAGGCACTATCAGCACCGGTATGTTGAGCAATAACTGGAACATCATTTCGATCACCCCACACTTGTAATTGTTCAACGGCTGCAGCGCGGAAAGTGTCACCGGCTGCCAGCATAACCGACTTGCCTTCGGCCTGAAACTGCTTAGCTAATTTACCAATAGTGGTGGTTTTACCCACCCCATTAACGCCAACCATTAAAATAACATAAGGGCTGTTAGATGATGGGATCACTAAAGGCTGAGTAACCGGTTCAATAATTTTTTTCAACTCAGCTTTTAACAAATCATATAAAGCTTCAGCATTTTTTAATTGTTGACGCGATGCAGATTCTGTTAACGCCGTAATAATTTTTGTTGTGGTTTCAACACCCACATCTGCTAGTAGTAAATGGGTTTCAAGTTCTTCGAATAATTCATCGTCAATTTTTTTACCGCTAAATAGACTAAAAAGCCCACCACCCAAATTTTGCCGTGTTTTAGTTAAGCCCTGCTTTAAACGCGCAAAAAAACCAATTTTTGGCTCTGGCTCTGGCTCTGGCTCTGGCTCTGGCTCTGGCTCTGGCTCTGGCTCTGGCTCTGGCTCTGGCTCTGGCTCTGGCTCTGGCTCTGGCTCTGGCTCTGGCTCTGGCTCTGGCTCTGGCTCTGCAGGTAAGTCTTCAATAATGGCATTATCAATTGCAAGCTCTTTTGCCAGTGTTTGCTGATTATTTTCAGTCATTTTTTCTTCATGACTGATCGCATCAGTAATTAAATGCTCTTCAGAAGCCGCTACTTGCTCAGTCTCGTCAATAACATTCTCAACAACTGAGGCCGCGTCTTCTTGCTGTTTTTTACCCAGACCTAACCAGGCGAACATACCTTTTTTCTTTGACATAAATGTATTTACAATATTAATTTGATGTAGAGGTTTACTACTAAAAACATCTGTCTAAGGCATGTTCTAACTTGAACAATTCATTAGATTTATTGCTATTCGCAGGTAAACAAGGATAAAATTGTCGATATAGTATCACCTAACCTGCCGACAAAAAACAAAAGCTGTTTAAGTTATGAGCAAAGTCAAAAAACAATCAGAAAAAAGCGCCCCAAAAGGCCATATTCGTATTATTGCAGGCCAACATCGTGGTCGCAAATTACCCGTATTAATGGCCGATGGTTTGCGGCCAACTACCGATCGTGTCAAAGAAACGGTTTTTAATTGGTTGATGCCTTATATTCAAGACGCTAATTGCTTAGATTGCTTTGCCGGCTCTGGTGGGCTGGGTTTTGAAGCCATATCTCGCGGTGCTAATTCAGCAATTTTAGTCGAATTGAATAAATCAGCGGCCCAGCAATTAAATGATAACAAAGCTTTACTCAAAGCAAATAATATTCGAGTCATACAGCAAAATGCCTTAAACTTTTTGCACAGTAACCAACAAGCTTACTCGTTAGTGTTTATTGATCCACCTTTTAAAAAAGGCCTGGCGCAAAAAGCCGCTGAGTTATTAGTCGAAAAAGGCTTAACTGAAGATGCCTTGATCTATGTTGAAATGGAAGCTGACGATAACTTACAAGTTATGCCTAGCCATTGGTTGCTTTTAAAAGAAAAAGTGGCTGGTCAAGTCATCTATCGACTCTATCAAAATGGTTCAGAGTAAGACCAACGCATAAGCATTGGCCTTATTTACCCGGAGTTAAGTTTATTAAACTGTGCTAAAAAAACGCCATCAGCGTTTTCTTATTCGTCACTCATACTATTTACTGGCAGATTTAGGCCGTAGTTTTAGATCATGAAAATCAAAACTAAAATCTGTCGCCCAAGACACCGCCTTCATCGTGACATAATGAATACTGCCATCGGGGTTTAAATTAAAGTTTACGTAAGCATCGGCTTCTAAGGTTCGATCGTGCCAACGCACAATAAAAGTATTGTGCTGGTAATGCGCTAACGAGCCATGCAGTGCTGGGGTATTAGCAAACTGCATAACCAAATGGTTATTTTCTAAGCTAATGGCTATTTCACCATACCAATCATCAACATAACTTTGCGCATAACTTGCTAACGGTAAAGAAGGTGTTGAGCTTTTATCAACGGCTGCAGCTACTTCTGCTAAATGTGCTTTTTTGTCGGCATTATTTTTTTTCTGCAATCGAGCGTAATGTGCAAGCCAATCTTTTTTAGGTAGCTCAAGATATTCAGTCAATATTTGTTGAGATAAGGCATTAAAGGCAAAGCTGGATTGTTGATTGGTTAAAATCACCATGGCTAAGTTTTCTTCTGGTACCATCACTACTTTTGACACCATACCTAAAATGCCCCCCGTATGTCGTACCACCTTTACACCGTGATAATCTTTGACGAACCAGCCTAACGCGTAGGCATTAAAATGGGTTTTATCTTGCTCGCTCACTTGTGGTGAAACGGATAAAAGCGTGCGTGCTTGCCACATTTCACGACTTTGCAATTCACTAAAAAGTCGTAACGCTTTATCATCAGCAACACCATATTGTCCGCGATTAAGCTGAGTTTTAAGCCATAACGCCATGTCATTAGCGCTGGATGCAACTGAGCCTGCTGATGAAAATCTTTCTAAGAAATTTCCACCAACAACCTGCAAATCGCCATCTAATGGCACGTGGGCGCGGGCAACATTTTGATTACTTTTAGGAATTAAAGAAAATGTTGCCCGGGTATTCTCCATACCTAATGGAGCAAAAATACGCTTTTGAATAACCTCTTGCCAAGGCTTACCTGTGAGTTTTGCAATGATCTCACCAGCAATAACATACATTAGGTTGTTATAAGCAAATTCACTGCGAAAACTCGACACTTGAGGTAAATATTTTAAACCTTTAATAACATCTTGGTTGGTGAGGGTGGTTTCAGGCCAAATCATTAAATCGCCAGCACCTAAACCTAAGCCACTGTTATGCGACAATAAATCAATAATAGTGAATTCTCGCGTGATATAAGCATTGGGTAGTTGAAACGCTGGAATGATATCAATAACTTTAGTTTGCCAAGTTAATTTCCCTTCGTCGACTAAAGTTGCTAACAAAGCCACGGTCATAGCTTTAGTATTTGAGGCAATGCCAAATAAGGTGTCGGCAGTCACTTTTTCTTTACTGCCCTGCTTAAGCACCCCAAAGCCTTTACTTAGCACGACTTCGTTATCTTTAATAATAGCCACAGCAATGCCCGGCACTTGAAATATTGTTATGGCTTTATTGATTGACAGTTCAATACGCTCAACTTTATCAACATTATTAACCGCTTGTGCATTAACTGAATATAGGGTCGCACTGACTAATACACCAAGAGTAAAACTGCTATAACTGAGTTTCATTTAACTTCCTTTGTTGATCTATTTAATGTTGTGCTTATATTTTCCCCACTGCTATTATTTCAGCGTTTAAAATCAGGTCATTAAAGTGCGTGTTGCTTGCCTTTAAGATCGAGCGCTTCAGCCTGACTAAAGGTATGTTGTGGTTGAATATAATTTGCAAAACACACTAAATAGTTATTACTTAACTGTTGTTGAAAAAGTGACTTACTAATATAATTTTTTGGCATATATTGTGTGGTTAGCTCACTAAACTCAAACTCATTAAAGCTTAATAAATCAATTGACTTAGGCGCTAAGATAGTCAAAAAGTCGGGTATAAGGGCAAGCAAATTAATATTCGCCTGGATACTGACATAACTGCTATTCGCTTGTGGAGTAATATGAATAGTAAAGTAGTGCATGCCCTTAATTGCGTTAATGGAATAGCCAAAAGGTTTAAAAACAAAATCATCTAATATAAAGCCAGATAAAAGCCGATCAAGTTGTAAAAACTGTCTAATTTCTTCAGAAATTAAGCCCACTGTCGTTAGCTTTTTAGATGCTTGCTGACAAATTTGATAAGCGATTAATTCATAAGATTTATCTTCTGCGCTAACTTGAAAATTATTATCTTGGTGAAATATATAGTTATGATGACCGTCTAATTCACCAAAACGATAGGCCTTACCTTTGACATTTTGCCCCAATAGCGCGATATCATCGCCAAAGCTGCTCAACTGAGCATGGGCGAAATATTCATTTTTTCTTTGGTAGGTTATTTGCTGGATTTTATTTAAGCCAATATGGTCAATAAAATACTGTACTGAATGCACTAAGCGGGTATTGCCACAAGTGAGAATTAATAAACGATCGTGCCAAACAAATAAACTCGATTCTGACAGTAAAAATGCTTTACAGTCGTCATTTTCAATCATCGATAATATTTGCGCATTACAACATTGCACAAGTGCTAGCCAAAAGTCTTCAGCGAGGTCATCTAATAATGAAATTTGTTTTGCATCAATGATAATTTCAGCTTTTTTTTCTGAGCCTTCAAAAAACAATAAATAATCCCTCGTTAAAATTTATCTGATGGTGAGCAAGTAAAATAGTGCAAAACAGAATATAGGATCGCTCTAACAATGCAAATTATTCAGCGGCTTAATCGTTAATAACCGATACCGCTTTTGCACAAGGTAATTTAGTCATGCCCGATGTTGCCGATTGGCTTAAAACAGTACCTGGCGCCAATCTTAATAAGAATGGCAGTATTACCGGTATTACGCTGCCTAAAAATTAAAATACTAAAAATATGAAATAAAGCTTCAACAAAAATAACCCATGGGAAGGGTAACAAGGCTATTTGTAATGACATGACAAAATAAACCAAAACGACAGTTAATAGCTGGATCACAATGGCAACTGAGCGAAGTAAGAACAGTCGTTCAATAATAGTCATATTTTGATAATTAACAGCAAACATAACGGTCCATAGCATTATATGCCCGTGCAGTGCGCACGGGTTAGCGTTAAAGTTGGCTTTTAATCTAAAAATTTGACTATATAAGTCTAACCTATAAAGCATATTATGCTGTCAAACCAACGGGCTAATTCAAGGAGATAAACAACTAAAATATAGGGTTACTGAGCTTAACTTCAACTTAAATTTCGCTTAATTAACCACTAAAAGTTAAGTATTAATATCTATGCCTAAATTAGATAAGCCTTCTTCTAGCACCATAGCTTTTGCCTGCAAACAACTGGCTTTGTTTTCACTAGCCGTGGTTAAAAAGTCAAATAACTCATTTTGTGTCGCTATTTCCCACTGCATTAATGGGTGTTCAACAATTTGTTGCGCTGAGATCACTATCTCTTCTTCATCAGGGGTTATTTCATCAATTTGCTGAGCTAAGCTCAACTCAACGTAATAGCTCACACTATTTTCTGACAATTTACTAATATTGCTCAAGCTATCGCTTTCTAGGTCTTGCATGCCTTGAAATAACGACATTAATGCCATAGCACTATCTAAGGCTGGAAAAACACCTAAAAAGTCAAAGTCATCAGGATCAGGTACTTGCTCTTCAAGTTTAGCAATTTGAGCATCATAATTAATTTTGCAACGGTTAGCTTTATCTAACCATTGCCAAATAAGATCAAGTTGATTTCTCAAGACCTTAAAGTCACCAAATTCAGCATGTTCAGCAAACATTTGATAATTAGGTAACATGCGCTCAAGTAATGCAGCATTAAATGCCACCTGCTGCCATTGACTTAATTTGCTAAAAGGTAGGTTAATCGCCACGTAAAATCTCATTTTTAATGCTCAAAAGTTAGTGGTTAGTATATAAGGATCCCAACGAAATTAGCAGTTTATTTACTGAGTTTTGTTAACTGCTTCTGCGCATAATCAAAGCCTAAGCGACAATGAGTTAATTTATCTTCAAGGCGTTAACTTGTTATTTAAGTTTTGGCTTTCATTCAGTATTTTCATCACAAAGATACAAATTTGTGTCAGTCGAGAAAGATTCTTGACTGAAAAAGCTAAATTTCACTCGAAAAAAAAGGACCAAACGGTCCTTTTTTAGCTATAACTTATGACACCATTACTTCTCAGCAGCAGTTTCTGCTGCAGCAGTCACTGGTGAAAAGCGAATAGCATTTACTTTAGCGGTAGATTCACTCTGGTTACGCAATTGCGCTAGGCGATTAATTTGACCGATTGAACCTAACATGGCATAAATTGGCACAAATAAACCACGTTTATGAAAATCTAAAACTTTATCATCACTTAATTCTTGAACTTTTTTATCGTCAATATTATATAAGCCAACAAGTTTTTTACTTTCACCTGAGGCAAAAGTAATATTAAGTTCAAGTTCTAACAATAAGTCATTATCAAGTAATTCTTTAATGAATTTTTCGTTCATGACTTCGTTGTCGTATAAACGACCTAGCGAATCTTGTACACCTTGAAAAAACTCAGTGTCCTTGCCTTCAGCATCAAACAATTCATGTTCTTTGTCTTCGCCGACAAACTTACTGTCTAAATCAACACAAGCTGTTAATGTTTTTTCTTTTTCTGGGTCTAAACCTAGAGAAAATGGTGCCATTGAAATACTTTGTGGAACATAAACCGCATTCCAAGAATCTTCTTTATGATATAAGTTTTCACCAGCTTCTAAACCTAGCATTACTACACTACGGTAGCGCTCTGTACCTTGATCTTTAACCAATACAATAGGATAACTAGTTGCTGCTTGAGAGTACTCAGGAGCGGTGATCGGTGCAATATGTTGATTAGATACATTTGATAAATCACGCTTAGCGGCGATTTTGATATTCTGATGAGTTTCTTTTTTAATCGGGGTAATGTTAGCCATGAATAAGTTCTCTTTTTACTGCGTCTTTTAATCGTTGTCGTTTTTGACACTTTTTTGTAGTTGCTAATAGTTATGGAGACACCTAATAACGCTTTCAATGGTATAATTAAAATTATCTTCAGTTAGTTTTGTTTATACTCAAACCATCCAATGGAAATCATGAGTTAAATGCAATTAAAAACAGCAAGTTAACCTATGAAAATTACAAAGTACTTTTGCGCTGCGGCATTTATTATTAGTCCGGTCATTTGGGCTTTGCCAAAAATAACTGTCACCTTTGGCGAATCCTCTACTGGTTTTAGCCAAGTAAAAATTAAAAACGAAACCGAAGAGTCCTTAGCCTGCTTTGTTGCTATTGATGGCTATAAAGCTAAATTTTGGCTACGCATGAGATCGACTTCCCGTTGGGTAACCACGACAGACAAACGCTTTAACTACCGAGACTTTAGTACCTGGTGTGATTATCTAGAAGTTTATCCTCACTACAAAGCTTATCAAGCGTATTAAGCTTTACTATTTAAAACGCTAAATAATTTTTATTTAAAGAAGTTAACGCTAACACCGAGTGAATTTAAACGCTCAGTTAAGTCCATAACTAACCAGCATAATTATAAAAAATTATTTGCTACATAACCACTTAAATAATAACTGACTGACAAGCATGTAATCTAGTAATGTAAGCTTTAACCTGCCTTAAAACGATCTCACTAATTATCTGATCATTTCACCTGATTAAAACAAGCCACTACGGCGTTATTTATTTACTCATTATCGCTGCATGAATGCTGTTAAAAAAAAGTGGAAGACCTTCAACCAGCGAGTACAAAGGCTACCTTTAGCCAACCTAGCATCAGTTTTGAGTAATAATATTGCCAAAACCGTAAAGCAGGCGGAAATAAATTCTTAGCAAGCCATTGCCCGTTTAGATGTACGCCCCAACAAGGGCATCATCAAAATACCGACAAAGTCACACTGAGAAATTCAAATCGATGCGACAACAGGCGAGATTTTAAAAACCGCCTTTCGTCGGTCAAACATAATAGAACAATTACATGATGCAAGTTATTGGCAAGACAGTGCAAACTTATGGTTTACTTTACCCATTGCCGTTGCGCTGGTGCTCATTACTATCACCGGTATTATCTTGTTTTTCTCGCCTTATTATCGCCGTTATAACAACCGAAAACGCTTAAAAACATCAGCTAAACTAATATACTCTGCTTGGTTAAATAATCATTAATTCCCTTAAAAAATAGTGTTATCAATGCAAGTGCCATTCTGGCAATTTGGCACTGCTGCTAAGTAGTTATACCAATCCCATTAAGTTATTGCTCACTTGTACTAGTTAAAATAGCTCAAGGCTGTGTTGCTCTCACTCCCAATAGCCAGCTATTGCTCAATCGAGCGCCTTACCTTGAATTATTTTTCTTGCGCACAACAAGATCACAAACTTAATGGCACTGGTATTACTTTTATCTGCATGAGCTTTTTATGCCTTTGCTATTCTAACGCTAGACTTTTTTGCCCAGGTGACAAAAATTTAATAGCCTACTGAGCCAAAAAGCTGATATAAAAGCTGATATAAAAGCTGATATAAAGGTAATGATAAAGCGCCTGTGGATAATAGCTCTGACCACACTCGCCAGAACAATATTAAGGGTGAAAGCGCTTAATTGCGCCATACTCTCATGAAGATGAAATAGCGCTTAGCGTGATATTCTCTGTATCGCAACAAGCTAATAACCTAAAAAGGAACGGAAAATGACAGCTAAAACATACTACCCAAAGATAAAATCAATATTAACAGTATTGCTACTAAGTAGCGCGTTAGGTGCTTGTGCCACCATTGATGGTGCAGGTAAAGATCTCGAAAAAGCTGGTGAAGCCATTCAAGATGCCGTAAAAGGCTAAGACCATACTAAAGATAGGTATTTAGATCTTCGAGTATGCTCACTTGAAAATCCGCGTTTAGCCATCATATCAAATGTAGAAGCGTCACATTTCAACTGAAATTTTTGGCTGTTAAAGTAGGTCTATCTAGCTGAATAACAATAGATAATAAAAGATTTAGAATATTGGTGCTTTAAACAGCTTATACCAGTTCCATTAAGTTTGTGATCTTGTTGTGCGCAGGAAAAATAACTCAAGGTAAGGCGCTCGATTGAGCAATAGCTGGCTATTGGGATTGAGAGCAACACAGCCTTGAGCTATTTTAACTAGTACAAGTGAGCAATAACTTAATGGGATTGGTATACTTGCCATAGGACAAGATCACCATAGGTAATGATGTTCTATTGGCTTATAACCTAGATAAATCCCTGTTACTTCACTAAAGGAAAAAATATGAATAAAGATAAAACAACATCTAGTGGAAAATGTCCTGTGATGCACGGTGGTGCTACAGAAAGTTCGATGACAAACATGGGATGGTGGCCTAAGTCGCTAAATCTCGATATTCTTCATCAACATGATAATAAAACCAACCCTATGGGGGCTAATTTCAATTATCAGGAAACAGTTAAAAATCTTGACATAGCCGCACTCAACAAAGATATGCACGCACTAATGACTGACAGTCAAGACTGGTGGCCCGCAGATTGGGGACATTATGGTGGCTTAATGATCCGTATGACTTGGCATTCAGCCGGTACTTATCGTATCGCAGATGGCCGAGGCGGTGCAGCTACGGGTAATCAACGTTTTACTCCAATAAATTCTTGGCCCGACAACGCAAATTTAGATAAAGCACGACGTCTACTTTGGCCAATCAAAAAGAAATACGGTAACCAACTTAGCTGGGCAGATTTAATTGCTTACGCCGGCACTATTGCCTATGAATCTATGGGACTGAAAACCTTTGGTTTTGGCTTTGGCCGTGAAGACATTTGGCATCCAGAAAAAGATATCTACTGGGGTGCTGAAAAAGAGTGGCTCGCACCTAGTGGTAGCGAAAATAGCCGTTATTCTGGTGAGCGCGATTTAGAAAACCCGTTGGCTGCAGTCATGATGGGATTAATCTACGTTAACCCTGAAGGTGTCGACGGCAAGTCTGACCCATTAAAAACCGCTCATGATATGCGTGTTACCTTTGAACGTATGGCAATGAATGATGAAGAAACTGTTGCCCTAACCGCAGGTGGTCACACGGTGGGCAAATGTCACGGTAACGGCGATGCCTCAATACTTGGCAGAGAACCAGAAGCCGCTGATATTTCTGAGCAAGGCACAGGTTGGAACAACAAAACTAAACGTGGTATTGGTCGCGATACGGTAACCAGTGGTATTGAAGGCGCATGGACTACTCATCCTACCCAGTGGGATCATGGTTATTTTTCTATGCTACTCAACCATGATTGGGCGCTGAAAAAGAGTCCAGCCGGTGCTACGCAGTGGCAACCAGTGAACATTAAAGAAGAAGATAAACCGCTTGATGTCGAGGATGCTAGTATACGCCAAGATCCGATTATGACTGATGCAGATATGGCATTAAAAATGGATCCCGCCTATCTTAAAATTTCAGAACGTTTTGCCAAGGACACTGAATATTTCTCTGACGTTTTTGCCCGTGCATGGTTCAAACTGACCCATCGTGATATGGGCCCAAAAGTACGTTACATCGGTTCAGAAGTACCACAAGAAGATCTTATTTGGCAAGACCCAGTACCTGCAGGTATGACAGATTATAATACAGAAGCGGTGAAGGAAAAAATAGCGGCTAGTGATTTAAGTGTTAGCGAAATGGTTAACACTGCCTGGGATAGTGCTAGAACTTTCCGTGACTCTGATAAGCGCGGTGGTGCTAACGGTGCTCGCATTCGCCTTGCGCCACAAAATAACTGGCAAGGAAACGAGCCAACACGTCTAGCTAAAGTGCTAACCACACTGGAAGGTATTGCAAACGAAAGTGGCGTAAGTATTGCTGATGTTATTGTACTCGCTGGTAATCTTGGTATTGAGCAGTCAGCAAAAGCTGCAGGTGTTGATATTACAGTACCATTTGCCGCTGGACGTGGTGATGCAACTGACGAGATGACCGATGTGGAATCGTTTGATGTACTTGAACCTCTGCATGACGCTTATCGCAACTGGCTCAAAGCTGACTATAGTGTTAGTGCTGAAGAGTTAATGCTCGACCGCACACAGTTAATGGGTTTAGCTGCTCATGAAATGACTGTACTTATTGGTGGCATGCGTATGCTTGGCACTAATTTCGGTGGTACCAAGCATGGTGTATTTACCGAGCGTGAAGGTGTGCTGTCGAACGACTATTTTGTTAACTTAACGAATATGGACTATAAATGGCAGCCTGTTGGCGATAATTTATATGAAATTCGTGAACGTAAAACAGATAAGGTTAAATGGACAGCAACACGTGTTGACCTTATCTTTGGCTCGAATTCGATTCTTCGTGCTTATAGTGAAGTTTATGCACAGGACGATAACAAAGAAAAATTTGTCCACGACTTTGTTGCTGCATGGACCAAAGTGATGAATGCTGATCGTTTCGATTTAGCATAATTTTTATCTCATAGCTTTGCAAATGATATCCTCGTGCCTGAGTAATTAGGCGCGAGGATACTTATCACTGCTCTGTGACTTAATTCAATAAGTATCAGCCAAAAAAAAACCTACATAGGCCTTTTCAAATTTTTTCGGCAATAAAATACATTTTACCTCAGCTTTTAACTCATCATAATCAATCGGTTAATTAGCCTTTGTTGCTAGTTTTTTAGATAAGTTTTCCAGCACATCGGCAGCGCTGTAGCTTGACTCGTTGCTCATAACGCCTTTGCCCAAACGAATTTCTAAAATACTATGCACTTCTTTGCGGCTATTAGTATGAGTAGTACTAAAGGCAACACCGACTTCATTGCTTGGACGGCGGTAAGTTTCACAAGTTAATAGTCCACAACGACGCTCAACACGCTGCTGGTGCGATAAACCTATTGATGAGGCTGGCTCAACTTTTTCAGACTCAACAAAAGTTTCTTTACTGGTGATCACAAACCAATCATAGCCTTGCGCTTGAGTAAGCTCTGCTGATCTTAATAGGGCGTAATCAGCGGCATCTGCGACACTATTAGAGAGACTTTTAAACTGCACACGAAACCTGTCGTCAGTTATTTTTTGCTCGCTATAGCCGACAGAGCCTTTGTTTGCCGGGCGATATTCTGGCTTAGATGCGCAAGCCGTTACTAATAAAGTCATCAATATAAGTGTAATAAGTGTTTTCATTTTAACCTCGATTATTGTTGGTCAATTTGCCAGTTGTTGGTGATTGCTCGTTGTTCTTGAGCGCTGTCCATAGCAGGTCCATTGATCATCGCGTCTATAGCGCTATCAAGTTGCGCTTTGTTAGACGCAGCGCGGTAATTTTGTGTGCTTTCAGTTAGCTTTATTTTTTCACTGGCTTTTAGCTGCCATTGGCCATTTTCTTTACAGGCAATGTTAACACTCGCCGTTTGCTCGCTAACACGCTGAAACTGGCGACAGTAATCGCCGGCACGGTTAGTAAAACTTAAATTAGCTGTAATGTTACCCCCTTGGGTTGTTGACGATATTTCGCCGCTTCGCTGCTGATCTAATACTTGTGTTATCCCGACAGTAATCAAGGTTGACGTTTGCTGAGACTGCATTAAGCTTACCGTACCTACGCCAAATAACATGGCAACACCTGCGGCTAAGGCATAAGGCTTTTGTAGGATTTTATTGAGGTTTTTCCAAGCGGATAAACTCTCCACATTCTCTGTTTTTTCAACCCTTTTATCCTGCGCTATTTTTTTATCAATGCTTTGCGCTAACGGCAATAAATTATCAGCCATCGGTGTGTTATCAATCACGGCAGCATTTTTTGCCACCCAATGATCCGCTTGTGCTAAATCCGCTAAACGCATCACTAAATTGTCATCGCTTTCTAAAGCACAGCGTACCTCTTCCATTACCGCTTCGCTAAGTTCAGCATCTATAAAAGCACTTAGCATTTCATCGCTTATTTTCATGCGTCTGCTCCTAATCTTTTAGGCTTCATCATATCCAGTAAAGCGGTTCGCGCTCTTGATAACCGACTCATCACAGTACCAACAGGGATTTCCATTGACGACGCCACCTCTTTGTATGACATACCCTGTACCGCCACTAAAGACAAAATAGCGCGTTGTTCGTCGGGTAAAGTATGCATCGCGACATTAACCTGTGCTAGCATTTCTTTGCTGTCGAATGCTTGCTGTTCATTAACGCTTTGTGGTTCTTGTAGTTCTTGTAGTTCAGGCTTAAGCACTGCATTTTGTCTGACTTTACGCGCACGATATTCGTCAATCCAAACATTGCGACAAACCTTAAAGGCCCATTTATTCACGTCGACTTCATCAGGCACGCCTTTTTTCAGTATTTTTTCTAGCGTGATTTGCACTAAATCATCTACATCAGCGGCATTACCGGTTAATGAGTAGGCAAAGCGTCTTAGCATTGGTAGTATATTTTCAATGGTATTATTCATGTTTTTTACTCCTCTGTACTAAGAAGACGTATGTAAAAAAATTTTATTCCATAACAGGAAATTTATTTTCACTTGAAACGTTTTATTGACTACACGCTTATTTTTGAGGCTCAAGATTAACATGAAAACCTTAGCTTTTACCGCCATATTTATTGCTGTTTTTAGTACATTTTCATCTGCCCAACAATTACCCACAGGGGCTGTGTTAGGACAAATTAATACCATAGAGCGCACTGTTGGCAATATTACTCGACAACTAGATAGGCCAACGTTAGCACCCTTTGAATTAAGTAATTTGCCTAACATTGATAACATTAGCACTGAGCCACTTGACGCTTTGCCTGCCACTTTAGCGATAACGACCACCGCAGGTAACAACCTTTGGCTTGATGTTGAAGTAGAAAGTGGTTTTCGAGCAATTCAGCGACAATGGCTACTATTAGCTGACGATAGCAGTAAAAAACACTTACTTGAGCACGGCGCGCTTATTATTACCGAGTCGCGTTATGCTGATTTGGGTATGACTCTGCTACGCTTTAATGTGCCAAAAGCTTTAGACTCAAAACAAGCGTTAAGCGATATACTCTCAACGCAAGCCACGCTAAGTTTAGCTAGAAATCATATTTATCAAGCACAAAGTCAAACAAGTCAGCGGTTAGATGAAAATTTAATCTATAACAACATCACCAATGAAAAAATAACACCACTAAACCGCGTTAATTCTGCTTGTGAATTAGCAGTAAAAGTTGGCCTAGTTGATAGCGCGATTGATACCAAACATAGCGCCTTTAAACACGCCGATATTACCGAAAAATCTTTTTTACCTGATGATTTAGCTGCCTCGTTGCAACACGGTACCGTGATCGCCAGTTTATTGGTGGGCCAATCCACACAACTGGTGCCACTGTTACCGCAGGGTAAAATATATTCCGCACAAGTATTTTATCAGCAATCAGACTATGCTCAAGGCGCTACGCTGTCGGCCATCATCGCTGGGATAAATTGGCTGTTAGAACAAAACGTGCAAGTGATTAATATGAGTTTAGCGGGGCCAGACAATCAAATTTTGCATAGCGTACTAAGCGCCGCTAGCGCAAAAGGTGCAATTGTTATCGCTGCTGCGGGTAATGAAGGCCCAGCAGCTCCGCCTATGTATCCTGCGGCTTATCAAGATGTTATCGCGGTCAGTGCGATAGACAAAGATCAACAGCCGTATCGTTGGTCAAATAGAGGTGATTATGTCGATTACTCAGCGTTAGGGGTGAATGTGCTAACCGCGCAGAGTGGCCAACGTGTGGGCCGGGAATCAGGGACATCGATTGCTGCCCCATATGTTACAGCAACCTTAGCCTGTTTAGCGCTAAACTCTGGTGAAAATAAGCAGGATTTATTAGATAAGCTAAATGATTTAGCTGTAGATTTGGGCCCTAAAGGTAAAGACCCTATTTATGGCGTGGGCGCGGTCTTTAGACCTTAAAATTGCGCTTTAATAGACAATGAAGAAAGGGTTTGGCTGTAGGTTTGGCTATCAAGTTGTGAACGGTAATCGCCATATTCAAGATTACTGACCAGCGCCAGATATTTATTGAAGTCTAACTGCCATTGCGCGTGAAAAATGTTTCTATGTTCATCTGCTTTCGACTCAAGCTGACTTGGCATATCCTCATTACCATAGGCTTGATAATCTTTTGATTGAAAGCGCCAGCCTATAGCGGCTTTTTGCGCTAAACCAAATAATTCAAACTTTTGCGAAAGCTTAGTGCTTACCCCATAACCATTATAATTAAACTGCTGGTCTGTCGCTGTTTCCTTATCAGCACTGACGCCGAGCATAAACATAGTGTCACCGTCGTTAATAAAGTGGAACAGCTCAGCACTCGCGCCAAAAGCGTCGGCGTTACGGCTGGTGATCACAGCAAATTTTTTACTTTTAATTTTTGCACTGGTACGTAAAAATGTTTGTGGTTGAAGAAAAGTGCCTAGATAAATACTGGCTTGGTGAAAGGTTAAAAAGCTATCGCCTGCTAATTTAGCCTTAGCGCCATCATAACGTAGACCTAGATCTTTTTTACGCCATTGATAACTAGCATCAAGACTCACTTGATGTAAGGCCAAATCAAAGGCGTCAAACTCATGATAATTTTTTTCATTATAGCGATATGAAGCACTTATTTTCGCTTTATCATTAATTTTTAACAAACCGGTAACTGCTGCTGTTTTTTGCAGGCCACTGTCACTTTGTGCAGAAACCTCATCAAGCTCATCAACACTGAGTGCCGAGTTGTTAATTAAACCCAAAGCAACTTCACCATTAACCGTAACAGGCACTGACGTTGCCGCCATTAAATGCATACTTAAAACACAGCCTAAACCACTTAATATATATTTCATCTTAACTACCTCAAATAAAAAAAGTGCCAGGGCTACTGGCACATTTAACATGTGAAAAATTACAAAGCTAAATCGCTTGTTAAGGTATTAACCACTTCAGCAGCGGTTGCAGCCGCCAACTCAGTATTAATTTGCTCAGTAACCGCACTAGTAATTTGACCATTTACGTTTTCACTAATGGCACTTTGTGCACTTGCGGTGATCGCTTCTGCCACATTAGCGTTAACTGTTTGCTCAAGTGCTTGCGACGTTTTTGCTGCAGCATCTAATGCGATGATGTTTTCGACGTTACCCATTTCTTGTAAGGAAAGTTGCTGCGTTACTTGTAAAGTGTTAACAAATGACGTTGCACTATCAAGCGTAGGATTCAAAGCAACATTTTCAGGTGCTGGCACTTCTTCACCTGGCATTGCTTCACCTGGCATAGCGTCTTTAGCCCCTGCTTCAGGTACAGCACTTTCTGGCTTTGCGGGTAATTCTGCACTGGTGACTTGGGTAAGTGACTGACTCAAGCTTGCCGCTGTATCTAATGCGGTGATATTTTCAACATTACCTACTTCTTGCAAAGAAAATTGCTGCGTTACTTGTGAAGTGTTAGTAAATGAGGTTGCGCTTTCAAGTGTAGGGTTCAAAGCAACATTTTCAGATGCTAGCACTTCTTCAGTTGGCATTGCTTCACCCGGCATAGCTTCTTCAGGCACTGTTTCAGAGTTTTCAGCGGTATTGCTTTCAGCTAACGCTGGAGACTCTGCGCTTGTCACTTGGCTAAGTGACTGAGCCAAGCTTATTGCTGTACCTGAAGTAACATTGATGTTTTTTCCGGCGTCATTTGATAAGTTAGTAATTAACTGACTATTGTTATCAAAAGCTTGCGCTGTGCCAACATCTGCTACGTTACTTGACGGCTGCGCTGCTGGTTCGCTTGGTAAAGGCTCTGCTGCGTTATCTTCTTCGCTATTCGCCTTAACTTGGGTATCGCTCTGAGCTGAAGCGTCTGATTGTGTCGACATTTGTGCCGAATTATCAGATGAGTCAACTTGCTGAGATGACTTAGTTTGTTGGTTTATGTTAGTGCTTTGGCTAATTTCAAGATCAGCAGCTTGCACGATACTTACCCAACAACTCATGCCACTTAATACCAATACTTGTGCAATTTTATTTAACTTAGTCATGTTTACTTCCTCTAATGTCTGTTTATATTTATGTTAATGACACTGAGATAACGGGTGACTTGAGATATTTATTCCAAAATATTTAACAATAGTTTAATTAATTATTTTTCACGATGGTAAGTACTAAGGAAAGCATTCTAAATTGAACAAAGCTTTTACAGCTTTGTTCATTAAAGGGCTAAGGATTTAATCAAACAAACAGCCGTTATCTACCGTATTTTTTTATTGCTAAAAAACAGGCGATTTTCACTCTTTCGTATCAAGATGAATGATATGAAATAATGAAGCTTTGTTGTTCAGGGCAATAGGCGCCTGCATGGTCTAATAAGCTGCATCCATGCAGCGATGATGGTTAAATAAATAACACCGTAGTAGGTTGTTTTAAATAGGTAAAATATTCAGATGATTAGTGATCTTGGTATAATTATCGATATCTTAAGGAGTAACTAGGGAAGCTTACCATGCCCTTATTTAGAACATAAAAAAAGGCCTATAAAGGCCTTTTAAAATTTACATACTATAGACTAACAATCGTCATCTTTAGCATCTGCACCTTCTTTTGTCTTTTCACAGGCATCTTCAATGGCGTTATATGCATCTTTTTTCATTTCGCCAAATTTATTGCTGACACTTTCTTTCATTTCGTTGACTTTTTCGCCAGCGTCTTGCTTCATTTCCTCTACTTTTTCGCCTGCATTTTCCATAGCTTTGCCTGCGTCATTTTTCATTTCATTTACTTTTTCGCCCGCAGCGTCGATAGCCTTGCCAGCATCTTCTTTCATTTCATTTACTTTATCACCCGCACCTTTAGTCATTTTTCCAGCATCTTTAACGGCTTCTTCTACTTTTTTACCCGCTTCTTCTGCCTCTTTATCGCTACAAGCTGTTAAGCCAAACATGGCAACAAAGATAATAAGTGAAGTTGATATTTTTTTTATAAAAGTCATAAATTTTCCCTAAATTTTTGGTGATTTACCACGAACTGCATTGGCGATTAATGAGATAACCAACAACACAACGAAGATAAAAAAGATAGTTTGTGCAATACCAGCGGCTGTACCTGCGATACCACTAAAACCAAATATCGCCGCAACAATCGCAACAACTAAAAAAGTAAGTGCCCAGTTTAACATAATATATTCCTCAGTTGCTTGAATTAAAAACTGCCACTGACTTAATGCTCACATACCAACAACAACTTAATTCACTGATAATTAATGGTTATCTTTCATTCTACATGTAATTTGATAACACTAATTTGAAGCTAAGTGAAAGTTTACAGACTAAGTCGGTATAACGTTCAACGGAAGTTAATATATTTTTATCTTAGCCTATAACTAATACCAATCCCATTAAGTTATTGCTCACTTGTACTAGTTAAAATAGCTCAAGGCTGTGTTGCTCTCAATCCCAATAGCCAGCTATTGCTCAATCGAGCGCCTTACCTTGAATTATTTTTCCTGCGCACAACAAGATCACAAACTTAATGGAACTGGTATAAGATCTCTTAATAATAGCTAAGTTTTTATAAAACGTGCTTATTTACAGACTAAATGAGATAAATTTAAGCAAGAATAAACCAAACAGTTGTTACTATGACTTTATGCTGATTGCTCTGGCTTTATTAGCTATCACCTTTGCTGGTGAACTTTATCTTTTTATAGCCAATTTGATTAATTAAATGATCACCTTTTTCATGAGGAAAAGTGGGTAAATATAAGGCATAAAATTCAGTAAGTAGTTATTCTACTTATAAATTTTATAACACTGTAGTTATTCATATTAACCATTAAAAATGAGCAGGTAATTAATCAACTTGGTATTATACCAATCCCATTAAGTTATTGCTCACTTGTACTCGTTAAAATAGCTCAAGGCTGTGTTGCTCTCACTCCCAATAGCCAGCTATTGCTCAATCGAGCGCCTTACCTTGAGTTATTTTTCCTGCGCACAACAAGATCACAAACTTAATGGAACTGGTATTACTGCCGTTTTCAAGACAAATCCACACAGTAGCTTGATTATTCTGATATCTAAAAAAGGCATGGCAATGATGAATTGTGGTTAATGAGCTTATAAATTCAGTGCTACTAAAGATAAAAGACGTTGTTATTTTTTAGACATAAAAAATCCGAAATCAATCACTTGATTTCGGATTTTCGACTGACTAAAATATTTGTCTCTCAGTAAAGTTATGCTTAAATAATTTACAAGTTAACTTTACCCAAGACTACATCCAGTAAGAGTAACTTAAAACTTATAAGTTGCTTTTACGTAGTAGAAACCACCATTAAAACCAAATGGTGAGGTTTCATAGTATTTACCACCAAGAAGGTTATTCGGTGTATCAGGACCAAAATCTAATGCTTCTGCGTCTTGGTCAAGTAGGTTTTGAGCACCAACACTTACTTTAAAGTCATCCATTATATGGTAGCTAACTTCAAGATCAACAGTTACAGCAGCATCTGCATCTTTACTTAATCCGCTAGAGTCAGCATGAACACCTTGATATTGACCGTAGTAGTTTACACGCGTAAACATGCTAACTTCGTCCCAGCTTTGTGACCAAGTAAAGGTTGCACGATGGTTTGGTAAATCATTTTCTAAACGAGATACTTTAAAGTCACCAGTAACGGCAGAAAATCTATCAACTGTTGTTTCATTCCAGTTATAAGCAAGACCAAAAGTAGTATCACCATTTAACAATGAAGTAGAATAGTTAGCAACAAAGTCAACACCTTGAGTTGTGGTATCAAAATCATTAGTAAAGAAACTTACCTGTTGAATTGAATCTACGTTTGGTACGCCATCCGCTTTTAATTTCACTTTATCTTCAGAAGTTAAATTAACTTTAGCAGACTGAGAAACACGATCAGTAACTTCAATATTGTAATAATCAAGTGTGAAATGAATACCTTCTATTTCCCAAACCGCACCCAATGAAACACTTTCTGATTCTTCAGGTGACAATTCAGTTGCACCCAACTGCTGAGCTACAGGGTTAGACGCCGCTAATAACGCAGAATCAACTAGTATGCCGTCATCAAGCGAGGTTTGTACATTTGAGTAGTTAGCCTGACCAACCGTTGGCGCACGGAAGCCTGAACTTACTGAGCCACGTAATGAAAAGTCATCTGTCACGTTGTATTGTGCGGTCACTTTATAATTCGTGGTGTTACCAAAAGTACTGTAATCTTCAAAACGTAGGGCATAGCCCATCAAAAAGTTTTCAGTGTATTGTGCTTCAACATCAAGATAAAGCGCATAGTTTTGACGAGAAAATGAACCCGCTGAAGAGGGTTTAAAACCAGGAAAACCATTTGAACCAATGCTAAAACCTTGGTCTGTATATGGGCCTGCAGTAAACGACTCAGTATCACCTGCGGTTACTTCAAAAGTTTCTTGATGATATTCATAACCACCAGCAATAATTAATGGTAATTCCAAGCCCACTTCAAGTTCTTTCACTAAGTCAACGTTAAAGAATTTTTCAAGTTGAACATGGCTACCTGGATTAAAATCACGCGGTGTTTCTGGGCCTAATGACGCATTTAAAGTGTTATAGATAACGTAACTTGATTCGTTACGACCTACCGAACCACTAACATCATACGACAAAGTATCGTCTATCTGACCACGAGTTCCCATCGTTAGTGAAGTATCAACGATGTTGCCACCAAAGTTAGGTGTAAATCCACCTGGTGCTAGTTCATTGAAGGCAAAACAATTATCATTATTTGCGACATTGGCAATGTAATCCGGCTGAGTTAGTACGTTACCGGTAGTAACGGCTACTGGTTGACAAGTTCTCTCAGCTCCCTGAGTTTGTGCAAGATCGCCAATCAGTAATGAAGCACCGTCGTCATTAGAGTAGACACCACCACGGTTATGAGGATTACGATAATAGAAACCACCACGAACATCACGTTCAGAGAAGTTACCAAACATATAAATTTCACGGTCATTACCAATATCTAAACCGAAATTACCAAAAATAGTGATATCATCATTAACTTCTGGAGAGCCCCAAACTTGGGTTAGCGCTTCAACGTCTGTGTTACCTGCATCAATAAAACCTTGAGCATCAGGACGTTGTTCACTTCGACTAGTCGCGTCAGCATTTTTATATTGAAAACTAATGTTAGCAAAGCCATCATCAGTCAATGCCATACCAATATTACCAGACACTTCAGTGCTATCGCCATCACCTTCATAATATGAACCATGACGTACAGTTAATGAACCACCATCTGCATCATCCTTTAAGACAAAGTTCATGACACCGGCGATAGCATCTGAGCCGTATTGTGCTGCTGCGCCGTCACGTAAAACTTCAACTTGTTTTAGGGCAGAACTTGGAATAACTGAAATATCAGGGCCTTGAGCACCATCATTAATACCACCGCCTAACAAGGCAATAACAGAGGCACGATGACGACGTTTACCATTGACCAGTATTAAAGTACTGTCTGATGAAAGACCACGAAGGTTAGCGGGTTTAACTAAACTGGCAGCATCTGAAATTGGATTACTCTGTACGTTAAACGAAGGTACAGTGCCTTTTAACAATTCAAGCATATCGGTGTTACCCGATCTTTCTAGCTCTTCTGAGCCAATTAAATCGATAGGTACTGGTGAGTCGTCAACTGAGCGTGGTGCACCACGAGAACCGACAACAGCGATACGTTCAATGTTTTCTTTTTTGACTTTATCTGCATCATTTTCAGCAGCGAATGATGGCGCAGTACCTAAAGCGATATTTACCGCTAAAGCTAAGGTGGCTATTTTAAATGTTGATGACATGTTGATTCCTCTAGTATTTTATTATGTATTTTTATAATTATATTTTTATGTGTTTTTTTGTTCTTATTTTCTATTTATTGTTTTCTACTTTTGTTTTTCTTCACTCCCCATTTTCGTAAAATAAATTATTAATTTTGGGCACAAAAAAACCATCAAGAGCGCTTCCAACCTATCGTCCCTGGATGCGCTACTAATGGTTTACAGTCTTGACTAAGACTATTTTTTCTTTTTTAATGCCGTTGGTCGTAAAGATAGCACAACTCATCGCATAAGTTCACTTTATTTATGCGGCTAATTTCATCCATCAGAAAGTCTTTTTTTGGTGTTGTTTTTTAGCACTATATCACTCAAGATAACTATTAAAATTTACAGTAACTTACGCATCTAACTAACCCTTACAACATGTTTATAACCCACCGTTAGAGCGAATTAACACCTGGATTATTGGCTGCTAAAATAAACTTATTAATCATTATCAAAATTAGCATAGCTTTTGCTGGCATAGAAAAATCAACAACAAAAAATCTACACAGCAGATAAAATAGCTTAATAAATAATCAACACAGGTTTCAACTACTTCGAAATAAAAACCAATCATGCCAGCCTGCGGCACATACCGATAGAAAGCCATATCACCCTAGCAAAACAGCGCTAAAGTGTTCTCATAGTAATTCAAAAAAGCCAGCAAACACCAGAAAAAACCAGAAAGCTGTCTAGCTGGGGTTAATATTTACAAGGTTTTATTTGGCATGGGGTGATCACTAGCGATGGCGGCGGATAGCATATCCTAATACTAATATTTCATTACACTGAATGAATAAATTGGTTAATGAGCTGCATATTTGTCAGCGAATATGACTGCATTATTTATCTTATACCAATCCCATTAAGTTATTGCTCACTTGTACTAGTTAAAATAGCTCAAGGCTGTGTTGCTCTCACTCCCAATAGCCAACTATTGCTCAATCGAGCGCCTTACCTTGAATTATTTTTCCTGCGCACAACAAGATCACAAACTTAATGGAACTGGTATTATAGTAGAAACATTCATCATGCTTATTGGTTGGTTTTTTTGACTGACTAAATCCCAGCAACAAAAAAAGCAGCCTAAAATTAAGGCTGCTTTAAAATTTTCTAAGCTGTTGGTTAGTTTACAAGGCTAAATAACCGCCGCAATTTGTCAGCTTTTGACATCAAATTATTCAACCGTTACCGACTTGGCCAAATTACGCGGTTGGTCAACATCGGTACCTTTGATGATGGCAACATAGTACGACAGTAACTGTAACGGCAAGGTGTAAACAATAGGGGCAATTAAGTCATCACATACTGGCACATTGATCACTTTCATGGTGTCATCGCTGCTAAAGTTAGCGTTTGAGTCAGCAAATACGTACATTAAACCACCCCGAGCACGTACTTCTTCAACATTAGATTTTAACTTTTCAATTAAATCGTTTTGAGGTGCTACAACAATAACTGGCATTTCTGCGTCAATTAACGCTAGTGGCCCATGTTTAAGTTCACCAGCCGCGTAAGCTTCAGCGTGAATGTATGAAATTTCTTTCAGCTTTAATGCCCCTTCCATCGCGATAGGATACTGGTCACCACGTCCTAAGAATAACGCATGATGCTTGTCAGCAAAATCTTCTGCTAAGTCTTCAATTGAGCTCGCAAGCGCTAACACTTCTTCTAATTTACTCGGTAAGGTCATTAATGATTGTGCAATTTCGGTTTGCTTTTCTTTTGACATACCGTGATGCTGACCAATCGCTAAGGTCATCATTAATAAGCCCACCAGTTGGGTGGTAAAAGCTTTAGTTGAAGCAACGCCTATTTCAGCACCGGCTTTAGTCATAAAAGCTAAATCAGATTCACGTACTAATGAAGAACCAGCAACATTACATATGGTTAAACTAGCGCGATAACCTATCTGTTTAGCTAAACGCAAGGCGGCTAAGGTATCAGCAGTTTCGCCTGACTGTGAAATAGTCACTAACAAAGCATTTTTAGGTACATGTGATTGGCGATATCTAAATTCACTGGCAATTTCGATATTACATGACACGCCAGCTAGCGCTTCTAACCAATAGCGTGCCACCATACCTGAATGGTAACTAGTACCACAGGCAATAATTTGTACATGTTCGATTTCTTGAAAAATATCATCAGCACCTTCTCCAAAAGTGTTGATATCTAAAACATTAGCCAACAAGCGACCTTCTAAAGTATTACGAATAGCGGTAGGTTGCTCGAAGGTTTCTTTTAGCATGTAGTGACGGTATTCACCTTTGTCGCCGGTATCATGGCTAACTTCAGATTCTTTCGCTTCGCGCTTGACGGGTTTACCGTCAGTATCAAAAACATTCACTTCAAAACGGGTAACTTCAGCAACATCACCTTCTTCTAAGAATGAAAATTTACGCGTCACCGGCAATAGTGCCAACATATCTGAGGCGATAAAGTTTTCACCGACACCATAGCCAATCACTAATGGGCTGCCAGAACGTGCAACCACCACACGGTCTTTATCACGGGTATCAAGCACAACAGTGCCATAAGCCCCTTCTAGTTGTTTGACGGTCGCTTGAACCGCGCTTAATAAACTATTGCCTGATTTTAATTCATGATGCACTAAGTGAGCGATAACTTCAGTGTCTGTTTCAGAGGTAAAGCTATAGCCTAAAGCTTGTAAACGTGTGCGTAAGGCATCATGGTTTTCAATAATGCCATTGTGCACAACCGCGATGGTTTCTGACGATATATGCGGATGAGCATTAGCTTCACTCGGCGCGCCATGTGTTGCCCAACGTGTATGCGCAATACCGGTGCCACCCGCTATTGGATTAGCTTGCAATGCATCAGCAAGTTCTTGCACCTTACCTAGGCGACGGGCGCGCTGAAGTTGGTTATTATTATCAACAATTGCAACACCAGCAGAGTCATAACCACGATATTCTAATCGCTTTAAACCTTCTACTAAGATGTCTGCTACATCACGCTGTGCGACAGCACCAACAATTCCACACATATTCTCTATCCTTTTTTAACTTGCGATAACAAGGTTAACGCCTTGTTTAATAATTTCACTTCGCACGTTTTCAGGCATGTCTGCATCTGTGATCAACGTGTGAATTTTACCCCAGGGTAATTCTAAATTAGGTATTTTTCGATTAAGTTTTTCTGAATCTAGCATTACGATGACTTCACGAGACACTTCAGCCATAACTCGGCTTAAACCTAGCAGTTCATTAAACGTTGTTGTACCGCGTGCTAAATCAATGCCATCGGCACCAATAAATAGCTGATCAAAGTCATAAGAGCGTAAAACACTTTCTGCCACTTGCCCTTGAAATGATTCCGAATGCGGGTCCCAAGTACCACCGGTCATCAATAATGTTGGTTCATTTTCTAGTGCGTGTAGATCAGAAGCTATGGCAAGTGAGTTAGTCATTACCACTAGGCCTTGTTTGACATTCAACTCACGCACTAAAGCTGATGTTGTACTACCACTGTCTAAAATAATACGATTATGGTCGCGAATCAGTGATGCTGCTTTTTTTGCGATCATTATCTTTCGTTTCGAAACTTTATCTGTTTTCGGCGCGATAATTTCATGAGGTAAAGGCACTGCGCCACCATATCTGCGCAGTAGTAAACCACTATTTTCTAGTACCGCCAGGTCCTTACGGATAGTAACTTCTGAGGTATCAAACATTTTTGCCAGCCTATCAACACTTACTTCACCTAGGTTGCTTAGCTCGGCAATAATGGTGTGTCGACGTTGCTGAGTATTTCGTTTTGACATTGCTTTCGTTTTACTCTTAAAAAGTTTCGGTTTAAAACTTAGCTATTAAAACAAAAGCTGAAAATAAAAACAATATTTATCTAAAGATCGGTCACCAATTTACTTAAATATTGATTAAATTTAATGTGCTTTTTAGTCTAAATAGCAGATTTTGATATTATTGTCTGTTTACAGTTAATTTATTGATAATACCCGTTTGATAAATTAAGTGAGCTATTTTATACGCAGAAAAACAGCCAAAGATGAGGTTTTATTTAATAACTAGTTATTCTAATTATTAAATAACAAAATTATTGCTTATTTAAACCTGTAAAGGTAAGTAAAAAATGAGTGAGATTAGTATAAATTAACAAAAAAAATAAAATGCGCTCATGTTTACACGAGTGCATTTATATCGTCATAAATTTTAATAAGATTATAACCCGTATATTAAGTTATTTTTTGCTCGGGCGTTTCCAACCAGCAATATTTCGCTGTTTACCGCGCGCCACACTCAAGTCATGATCATCAACATTTTTAACAATAACCGAACCGGCGCCTGTTGTTGCCATTTCACCAATCGTAAGCGGTGCCACTAACGAAGCATTTGAGCCTATAAATGCGCCAGCGCCAATAACCGTTTTAGCTTTATTCACACCGTCATAGTTACAAGTAATGGTGCCGGCACCAATATTAGCGTTGGCGCCTATTTCAGCATCACCTAAATAACTTAAGTGACCCGCTTTTGCACCTGTACCTAAGGTCGTTTTTTTCATTTCAACAAAGTTACCGACATGCGCATCACGCTTTAATTCTGTGCCTGGACGAATACGTGCAAATGGCCCTACTGAGGCTAACTCACCAATAATGGCGCCTTCAATCATCGTATTAGGCTTAATTTCAGCGCCCCGACCGATAGTGCAGTTTTTCAAAATACAATTGGCGCCAATGATGGCGTTGTCGGCAATATCGACATTGCCTTCAAAAATACAGTTAATATCAATCACCACTTCTTGGCCAACGCTAACATGACCACGAATATCAATACGGTTAGGGTCACGTAAACTTGCCCCAGCGATCATCAATTCTTCTGCTTTTCTTATTTGATAAGCGCGCTCTAAACCGGCAAGTTGCAAACGGTTGTTGGCACCTTCTACTTCAATTTCACTGTCAGGGTGAGCGGTGGCAATAAGCTTACCTTCGTGATGACAAGCGGCAATAATGTCCGTTAAGTAATATTCACCTTGGGCGTTATCGCTTGATAAATTCGCTAACCAGCGTTTTAAATCACCGCCATTAGCCAATAAAATACCCGTATTAGCTTCATTCACTAATAGTTGCTCAGCAGTGGCATCTTTTTGTTCAATTATGCCAACCACTGTGCCTGAGCTATCGCGCATAATACGACCATAGCCGGCTGGGTTAGCTAAATGCACGGTTAATAATGCCATGCCATTGTCAGGTTTAGCGGCAATTAAACGCTGTAATGTGCTCACCTTGGTTAAAGGTACATCACCATAAAGTACTAATACGTTTTCATCATCTGATAAAAATGGCGCTGCCATATCAACAGCATGACCTGTGCCTAATTGCTCCTTTTGTTCGACAAAGGTTAAGTCATCACCGGTGACTTTGGCTTTAAGCACATCACCACCAAAACCATAAACTAAGTAAATATTTTCGCCATCAACTTGACGTGCCGCGTCAATCACATGAGAAACCATTGGCTTTTCAGCAACAGGATGAAGAACTTTAGGTAAAGCAGAGCGCATGCGAGTGCCTTTACCCGCCGCTAAGATAACAACAGAGAGAGCCATAATTTTTCCGATTATTTTTATAAAGTTACATAATTCAAGTTGTCATTAAACATAAACTGATTAACTTGGCATTAACGTATGCAGGCATTGTAACGTTAAATTAAATGCTTCTCTATTAAAATCAAATTAACCATTTAATCTGCAGAATTTTTTTCTTCCTGACAAGAAAAAATCTTAGCGGGTATATCGCACCTGACTAGCGTTTGGGTATATACTGTATACAACAAATACACGCTAAATACCCCACTTTTATTTCACTAGGATCCCGTATAAATGACCCCCATTGCTGAGCAAATAGCCAAAGAAATTGATGTAAAAACCAGCCAAATAAATGCTGCTATAAACTTATTAGATGAAGGTGCAACGGTTCCTTTTATTGCTCGTTATAGAAAAGAAGTCACCCAAGGGCTTGATGACAACCATTTGCGCCACCTAGCACAACGCTTAGTTTATTTGCGAGATTTAGCCGATCGTCGAAAAGTTATTATCAGCAATATTGAACAGCAAGGTAAATTAAGCCCTGCGTTAGCCACAGAACTCAATAATGCCGACAATAAAACCCGTTTAGAAGATCTTTATTTACCCTTTAAACCAAAAAGAATAACTAAAGGGCAAATTGCCATTACTGCCGGCTTAGCGCCGTTGGCCAATAATATTTATAATAATTGGCAACTCGACCCTGAGCAAGAAGCAAAAGCTTTTATCAATAAAGAGCAAGGTTTTAGTGATATAAACTCAGTGCTTGAAGGCGCTCATTATATTCTGGTTGAGCGCTTTGCTGAAGACGCCAATTTAATCCAAAAATTACGCCGTCACTTACTTAAGCAAGCTCACTTGTGTAGTAAATTGCTCAAAGGCAAAGATAAAGAAGCCGCTAAATATCGTGATTACTTTCAACATTCTGAATTATTAAAGTCGGTACCGTCACACCGCATGCTTGCTATGTTGCGCGGTCGTAACGAAAAGCTATTATCATTAAATATTGATGCTGATCCCGGCCAAGAAGGCGAATTTTCAAGTGCACAACAGCTTATTACCGAACATTTTAATTTACGCTTAACCGGACAAGCCGCGGCCACGTTTTTAACTAAAGTAGTTCAAACAACGTGGAAAACAAAACTCAGCAAAAGCTTAGAAACTGAATTATTAGGGCAATTACGTGAACAAGCAGAAGTAGAAGCTATCAAGGTTTTTTCTCGTAATTTAAACGACTTAATGATGGCAGCGCCTGCAGGACCAAAAACAACCTTAGGTTTAGATCCCGGTCTTAGAACTGGCTGTAAGTTAGCCATTGTTGACGCCACGGGTAAATTATTACAAACGGCGACTATATTTCCGCATGCGCCACAAAATCATTGGGATAAATCAGTACGTACCTTAGTTAATTTATGCCAGCAACATAAAGTAGAATTAGTCGCGATAGGCAACGGCACCGCTTCACGCGAAAGTGACCAACTTATTGCTGATGTTATTGCTAAATTAGACACTAATAAACCGACAAAAGTGATTGTTAGTGAAGCTGGCGCATCAGTCTATTCAGCATCGGAATTTGCCGCGAAAGAATTTCCTGATTTAGACGTGTCAATTCGTGGTGCGGTATCAATTGCACGTCGCTTACAAGATCCACTCGCAGAGCTGGTTAAAATAGACCCAAAAGCGATTGGCGTTGGGCAATATCAACATGATGTTAGCCAAAGCCAACTCAGCCAAACCTTAGACAATGTTATCGAAGATTGTGTCAACGCGGTTGGGGTTGACTTAAACAGCGCTTCTGCCGCTCTGTTATCACGGGTTTCAGGGTTAAACAAAACCATGGCAAATAATGTCGTGAGCTTTCGTGATGAACACGGCCGATTTAACAATCGAAATGAATTAAAAAAGGTCGCACGCTTAGGGCCAAAAGCCTTTGAACAAGCCGCAGGGTTCTTGCGAATAAGTCAGGGTAATAACCCGCTAGACTATTCAGGTGTTCATCCTGAAACTTACCGCTTAGTTGAAGAAATTTTACAACAACTCGACACTGATATTAGTGATGTGATCGGTAATAAATCAGCGCTAGAAAAAATTAATATTGCAACCTTAACTAGTGATGCTTTTGGTTTGCTAACCATTAAAGACATTATTAGCGAGTTAGAAAAACCGGGCCGTGATCCTCGCCCAGAGTTTAAAACCGCAACCTTTCAAGCTGGTGTTAACACCATTAATGACCTTAAAGTCGGCATGATACTCGAAGGGGTTATTTCTAACGTGGCGAATTTTGGCGCTTTTGTTGATGTCGGTGTGCATCAAGACGGTTTAGTGCATATTTCTTCACTGACCGATAAATTTGTCAGTGATCCACATGAAGTTGTCAAAGCCGGTGAAGTGGTCAAAGTTAAAGTGACGGAGGTTGACCCACAACGTAAACGTATCAGTTTAACCATGCGCTTAGATGAAGTGATAGCAGCAGTTAAAAATCAGTCCACAGAACAGTCTAAGAAAACGCAGCCGAATGACAAAAATACTAAACAGCCACAACAGAACAGACATAAAGCAAAAACACAGCAACCAAAAGCCACCAATAATGCCGCTATGGGGAATGCCTTTGCTGACGCTTTTGCCAACCTAAAAAAATAACTATTACTTAGTTATTAATTGTCAGCTATAAGTTAAAAGCGAGATGTTAGAAACGACCCTATAAGATGACCGTTCATCAATGTGAAATCCATACATGTAAGCTATTAGAGTAATGCAGGAGCAATTACCGAGATGGCGATGAACGGCCTGAACATAAAAAAGGGGAAGCAAAGAGCTTCCCCAAAATAACCTCGGTTGGGAGGTTAACTAACGCAAGATGTTAAACTAAAGCACGTATTTAGCTGTAAATTGTGCGTAATCTGAATCAGCATTTTGATCTACTGATTCAAAGTTACCTACTTCAAAACCAAACGAAAGCTCTTTGGTATAACTTTTAAAGATATTAACGCCCCAATGTCTTCTATCAGCATCAGCAACGTCTGTTGTTGTTTTACCGTAAAATGCGGTACTGCGAATATCATCACTCCAAAAATGGCGATAAGCAACCATATACGAGGTTGATTCTTCTACTTCTTCGCCGACTAAATCACGTGCCGCTACTACACCAACATAACGTCCAGTTTCACCACCGTGCACTTGAAAACGAAAATCATCTTTACCAAACGTGTTTATTTTACCCGAAATACCGTAACCAATTGCTGTTTCTGTATCACTAACTATACCAGTTACAGCTGCTACAGATGGTTTAATTGTCATAAGCTCACCAGTTATAGCATCTGTAACTGTTACTGCTGGGGTAAAGGCTACAGGAGTTACAGTCGCGGTATTTAATTGACGAGCTAAACCCGCAACAGAAACGTTACCCCAATCACCATTAAAGGTATATTTAACCACAACGTCAGGCATAGAATCTTGACTCGAGTCACCTTTGTCAGATTCAGGGTTTTCTAAAGCGACTTGAAAGTTACCTTGGGTATAACGCACTTGCCCTTGTCTAATAAAGGCTACAGCGTTAAGCGGACCAGCAAAATCAACGGCGTCAACTAAAGAGCTGGTATTCATAAATGTTGACCATGTTTGACCAACCAAAATGTTTTTATATTTGATAAAGGCGTGGCGTAATCTTGGGTTTGCCGAGTTTGAAACAATTTCATTACCACCGCCGCCATGAAAATCTAACTCAATAAAGCCAGTTACATCACCATGCACATATTTAGTATTAAAACGCGACTCTGTTGCACGAAGGCTAGTGCGAGAAATATCGCCAACGTTACCTGCACCAGCCCAATAATCATTAGTAATACTGTTAATATTACCGTCAACATAACGTGCATCTAACTTGATATAACCACCAAAGGTAATGGTGTCTTCATCTGACAATTTAATTTCATAACCAGCTGTTGCGCTGCCAGCCATGGCTAAAAGGCCTGTTGCTAATAAAAGCTTTTTCTTATTAAACATTTTACTTTCCCCGTGTGTTATTAACCTAAGAGCAACAATATTTATGCTCTGGTGGTGTTGTTATCGTTTTAGTATCGCTTTAGTTTTTGATAGCGTATTTTTATAAAAAGTAGAAACCGTTATCGTTATTTTTATAATTTTTTATGCTGCATGCTTCATAGCTATGTTTTGAGATTTTAATATTTTTCTAGAAACATTTTTATTTTCAGTGTTCGGCAATTGATCAACAAATTTGATGATCTCAGCCTGAGCAAATTCCCCCAAACAACCAGCAAGCTTTGCATTTATAGTATTTGATAATGTTGACCATTCAGTAGCCGGGTTATTTAACTCAACATAGACATGAAGCGCGTTGCCTTTTTTTTCGTGAGGCACACCAAATACAACAACCTGATTAACACCTGTTAATTGCTCAATAAATGTTTCTATTGTTTGGTGAGCAACACGATAGCTACTGACCTTATCAGCAGATGTAGCTTGTGAAACTAACCAGATATAATCTTGCTCACGAGCTAGTACGGTATCTTCATCGACAAAATTTTTGTCCATAAAATAAAACCATTCACCATGACTCGACTGCAACCAAGACAATTGTATTTGTTGACCACTCTGATTAGGCATATCACTCTCTATTGCATCACTTTGATCGAATTTTAATCAAAACTATTTATGATGTTAGTAACAGTAGAGAGTCAGCGTTAATTTATAAATTAGACCTAAGTCTAAAATTGACAAAAAATAGCCTAGACTTTAGTCTACATAGAGTAAAAATCAATGAATTAACCGCGAGTCAGTGGTTAGTTATCGCAATCAATATTCACCTGGTCGATAATGTCTACAGTACCGTTATATGAAATGATAAGATTTTGAAAATACTATTTTTATAACTAATAAACTCAAGGTTCTTCATGGTTTCAAAAATAAAATGTATATCATCAAGCACAATTTTAGCCTGCTTGGCTTTTAATGTTAATGCTGAATCACTCAGTATTGAAAAGTACCAACAAGCTGAACGTCAACTGGGCAAGCATACCGAAAAATTAGTTATTGGAACAGTAGAGCATCCAAACTGGACTGAAAACAATAAGCTGACTTATAGCAGCCAAACCCAGCATGGTAAGCAGTTTTTTATCTTCGATCCAGTAACAAAAGAAAAGCAATTGGCGTTTGATCATCAAAAAATTAGCCACGCATTAACCCAGCTTACTGCACAAGAAATAAAGCCAAAAAAACTACCTTTTAATCGCTTTAATTTCACCGGTGATAAGCTAATTTCGCTAACCGTTGAGGGTAAGTCGTACCAATGTAATATTGAAAGTTACTTATGTCAGCTAAATAAAGTCGCCATTAAGGATAATGAGTTAGTTTCACCAAATAACAAGCTAGCCGTTTATATTAAACAACACAACTTATGGCTACGTAACCTTAGTGATAATAGCGAAAAACAATTAACCACTGATGGCTTAAAAAACTTTGCTTACGCCACCAACAATGCAGGTTGGGTTCGTGGTGACAAGCCAGTAGTTAAGTGGTCACCCGACTCGAAAAAATTAACCACCTTTAAACATGATAGTCGAAACGTTGGTGAAATGGGCATAGTGTCTACCGCCGTTGGCCACCCAACCATCGATGTTTGGAAATATCCATTACCGGGAGATAAAAATATCTTCAAAATTCACCGGGTGATGATTGACGTTGAACAAGCGAATGTAGTGGTGCTAGATATGCCGGCAGATGCTCACAGATCAACCATAACAGACCATGTTGCCGGTCGTGATGGTAGTTTGTTAGACATTGACTGGTCGAGCGATAGCAGCCATTTTGCATTTGTCTCGTCAACACGCGATCACAAAACGGCAACGTTAAAAATAGCCGATGCTAATAGCGGTAAAGTACGTACGGTATTAACTGAAACTGCCAATAGCTTTTTCGAGTCAGGTGTTGGTGGCATTAGTTGGCAATACCTTGATCAAAGTAATGAATTTATTTGGTTTTCGCAGCGCTCAAACTGGGGACATTTGTATTTAGTAGATGCGATGACCGGTAACATTAAAAATCGAATAACCCACGGCGATTGGACCGTATTAGAATTACTCAATGTTGATCAAGAAACCGGGAAATTAATTTTTTCTGGCGCAGGTAAAGAAGGTGGTGATCCCTATTTTCATTACCTTTACAGCATTAACAAAAATGGTTCAAATTTAACCTTATTAAGCCCTGAGCAAAAGCATCACCGCATTACCTTGAGCAAAAATGCTGAATATTTTTTAGACCGAGTTTCAACACCAAACCAAGCAGAAACCAGCTTTATTCGCAGTACCAGCAGTAAATCAGGTTTTATCGTTGAACAAATGGATATTACTAAACTTACCGATACCGGTTGGCAAGCACCGACACCCTTTATTGTCAAAGACCGTAATAACGAACATGACATCTATGGACTTATGTATAAGCCTAGTGATTTTGACGTCAGCAAATCTTACCCTGTGGTGAATTACTTATACCCAGGTCCACAAGTAGGCAGTATTCGTGGGCGTCATTTTAGAACGGCTAGAGGCGATAACCAAGCGATTGCTGAGCTTGGCTTTATTGTTATCGAAATTGACGCGTTAGGTACGCCTGGACGTTCAAAAAACTTCCATGATTTTTATTATCAAAACATGGGCGATAGTGGTATTCCCGATCAAGTTGCTGCCATTAAACAGTTAGCAAAAAAATACAACTGGATTGATAGCACACGCGTTGGTATTTGGGGCCATTCCGGTGGTGGTTTTGCCTCAACACGCGCCTTGTTAACTTATCCAGACTTTTATTCGGTTGCCGTTTCACAAGCAGGTAATCACGACAATAGAAACTATGCTGATGAATGGGGTGAAAAATATCATGGTATGTTAGTAGAAAATGAAGATGGCAGCACTAACTACGACAGCCAAGCAAACCAATTATTGGTTGAAAACCTAAAGGGCAAGCTACTCATTGCCCATGGAACAACTGACACTAATGTACCGCCATATAACAGCCTAATCGTCGTAGAAGCGTTAATTGCCGCTAATAAAGACTTTGACATGCTGATGCTACCAAACCGTGGTCATGGCTTTGCCAGAAAGCCGTATATGATGCGCAAACGCTGGGACTATTTTGTCCAACATTTAATGGGCTTAACGCCACCCAAAGAGTTTACGTTTAGCGAGTAACTTTATAAGCCCAATATAGCGGCATTGATAACAGCTGATATGGTAAGAATTTTTTTAGGCAACTATAAAATTTATAGCAAAAAAAGGGCACATAGCCCTTTTTTCAATTAACTTTTCTTATTACTGGCGAATACCTTCAATATGTAAAGTCAGGTCTACTTTGCCAAAGTCTTTTTTAAAGCCAAAATCTGCCATAGCGATAGTTGCGGTACCGCTAAAACCAGCACGATAGCCACCCCAAGGATCATCACCTTCACCCACTTTAACGGCGTCAATGGTTAATGGTTGAGTAACACCATGCATGGTAAAACTTCCTATTATAGCAAGTTTACCATCACCTTTATCTTCAACTTTACTGCTAGTAAATGTTGCTTGTGCATATTCACTCACATCTAAAAAGTCATCTGAACGCACATGCTTATCACGTTTAGCGTGGTTTGAATCAAAGCTTGAGGTGTCTACAATCACCTTGATTTTTGACGCAGAAACATTATCTTTGTCATAAGAGAAGTTACCTGAAAAGTCGTTAAATCGACCGGCAAGTACACTAAAACCTAGATGGCTTGCTGCAAAATTAATCGAGGCATGTGCCCCTTCAGTATCAATAACATAATCAGCCGCTAAAGCTGGTGTTAGTACACTCGAGGTTAATAGAGCGCTAGCAAGTAATATTTTTTTCATATAAGTTCCTTTAATTATTCGTCTTTGATTTTAGTCATACGTTTTAGCGTGACGTCTTGGTCAATAAAATGGTGTTTTAAGGCAGCTAATGCATGCAATAACGCGAAAACTATTATGCCGTATGCCACGTAATAATGTATCACACCTGTAATGTCTTCTTGGTTTTTTATCCCCAACACCCATGGTATAACGTTAAACCAGTCAAAAACAGCAATAGCTTTGTCATTGGCACTGGAGATCAAATAACCAGAAATCAAAACAGTAAACAGCGTGATATACAAAATAAATATCATTGAAGCAGAGGCTTTTTTCTCAAAGGTACTATGACTGGTTATTGCACCAGGAGAGCCGGCAATACGACGCCACAACAATCTAAATATAGTTACCATCAATAAAAGTATGCCAACACTTTCATGCCAATGTGGCGCTAATTGATACCATTTACTCGAATAGTTTAACTCCACCATCCAAAAACCTAAGGCAAATAACGAAAAAACCGTTAATGCCGAGAGCCAGTGTAATAATTTACTCAGCAAACCATATTGTTGCTGACTGTTTTTCCACGACACTTTATTGTAAATCATTTTTTTTCTTAATGATGAATGAGCTATTTAGTTTAGCTACTCATTAGCAAAAAACCTAGTTATTTAGACGCAATATAATGCCTTTAGTCGCAATTAACTTATTAAGTTTTAGTCTTTAATTAATGTAACAAACTCGAACAAATTATTGCGCTAGATTAAAATAGTTAGTAACTATACCCGCTCCACTTCAAGGTGCAGGTTTGTGCAAGTCGAGAAAGGGTTAGGTACCGGGCATGGATTGAAGAGAATAGTTATTCTTGGCAACTGCTCCTGCGTTGCTCTAATAACCCACATCCCTGTGGGAATATTGTCGAAATCCATAACGCCACAGATAACCCTTTATCGGCTTGCCCGTAAGGAGCTAAGCTAGAAAACCAGTCCTACTTGATAAGGGAATGATACCAAGTTGATTAATTACCTGCTCATTTTTAATGGTTAAAATGAATAACTACAGCGTTATAAAATTTATAAGGTGAATAACTACTTATACCAATCCCATTAAGTTATTGCTCACTTGTACTAGTTAAAATAGCTCAAGGCTGTGTTGCTCTCAATCCCAATAGCCAGCTATTGCTCAATCGAGCGCCTTACCTTGAATTATTTTTCCTGCGCACAACAAGATCACAAACTTAATGGAACTGGTATTACTAAACTTTATGCCTTGTATTTATCCATTTTTCCTCATGAAAAAGTAGATCACTTAATTAATCAAATTGGTATAACCATTATCTTCGTAGCGCGCCTTGATCTGATTTCCTAGCTTAGCTCTGAAACTACATCTTGAAGTGGAGCGGGTATATACCTCTATAGTGCTTTTTTCGTACAAATTCATTTTTTTAAAAATGTAGTACTAAAGTGCACTGCCAGTAGCGCTAGGCGATGCTTAAGTTTGCTATTATTTTTGTATTTAGACTGACAAACTTTGTCTTTGAGCAATAGGGTAGAGTTAAGATGATCGTGGGATTAGGTGGATTAAGCGGAGTAAATGCTTTTTCAACAAGAGTAGATGATAAAAAGCGACTATTTACCGGAGTAAAAGTCGCTTTTTTGTATCACTAAAACTTAATGTTAAAGGCCAGAGTTATTTCTTACTTGTTGCTTGGATAACCCGTAATTTCGCAACAGCACGAGCTAGTTCAGCTGCGGCTTCTGCGTAATCAACATCATTACCATGTTCATTCAAGTGTTTCTCTGCGCGCTCTTTAGCCTGTAATGCAGCTTGTTCATCTAAATCAGCGCCACGTATCGCGATATCCGCTAATACAGTAACGTTATTTGGTTGAACTTCTAGCATACCGCCAGAAAGGTAAATGATTTCTTCATCACCACCTTTTTTGACGATTCTTGCCATACCAGGTTTTAGTGAGGTCAGCAAAGGTGCGTGACCAGGCATAATGCCTAACTCACCTTCGCTACCTGTGATCTGTAATGATTCAATGCTACCGGAAAATAAACTTTCTTCAGCGCTAACAACATTCAGATTTACAGAAAGTAATGCCATGTGACCTCCTAATAGGTGACTAACTTATGTTAATCACCAGCCTTCATTACATGTTTTTAGCTTTTTCAGCTGCTTCTTCAATAGAACCAACCATGTAGAAAGCTTGCTCAGGTAAATCATCATACTCACCTGCAAGTAATCCTTTAAAGCCACTAATGGTGTCTTTAAGTGATACATACTTACCAGGAGAACCAGTGAATACCTCAGCAACAAAGAACGGTTGAGATAAGAAACGTTGAATCTTACGTGCACGATTCACTGATAATTTATCTTCCTCAGATAACTCATCCATACCTAAGATGGCGATGATATCTTTAAGTTCTTTGTAACGTTGTAATGTTGATTGAACACCACGGGCAGTTTCATAATGCTCAGCACCGACCACTAGTGGGTCAAGTTGACGAGAAGTAGAATCTAGTGGGTCAATTGCAGGGTAAATACCTTGCGAAGCAATATCACGACTCAATACAACTGTTGCATCTAAGTGAGCAAAAGTAGTAGCTGGAGAGGGATCCGTCAAATCATCTGCTGGTACGTATACCGCTTGGATTGAAGTGATTGAACCTTTCTTAGTTGAAGTAATACGCTCTTGCAACACACCCATTTCTTCAGCAAGTGTTGGTTGATAACCAACGGCTGACGGCATACGACCAAGTAGTGCAGATACTTCAGTACCAGCTAAGGTATAACGATAAATATTATCAACAAAGAATAATACGTCACGACCTTCATCACGAAATTTCTCAGCCATTGTCAAACCAGTAAAGGCAACACGTAAACGGTTTCCTGGAGGCTCGTTCATTTGACCGTAAACAAGTGATACTTTATCAAGTACATTTGAATCGTTCATTTCATGATAGAAATCGTTACCTTCACGAGTACGCTCACCTACACCAGCAAATACTGAGTAGCCGCTATGCTCAATCGCGATATTACGAATAAGTTCCATCATGTTAACGGTTTTACCAACACCAGCACCACCGAATAAACCTACTTTACCACCCTTAGCGAATGGACAAACTAAATCGATTACTTTGATACCGGTTTCAAGTAATTCATTCGACAACGCTTGATCAGCATAAGCTGGCGCTTGACGGTGAATTGACCATTTTTCTTCTTCGCCGATTGGGCCAGCTTCATCGATAGGCTCACCCAATACGTTCATAATGCGACCCAATGTACATACACCTACTGGTACTTGGATGTTATTACCTGTGTTTTCTACGTTCAGACCACGACGCAAACCATCTGATGAACCCATGGCGATAGTACGAACTACACCACCACCTAATTGCTGTTGTACTTCTAGTACTAAGCCTGAAAGGTCACCTTCAGTTACATTTAATGCGTCATATACCTGAGGTACAGCATCTTGTGGAAATTCTACATCCACAACTGCGCCAATGATTTGGACGACTTTACCTGTACTCATGTTTAATCCTCTAATCTAGTGCTCTTATTTACTAATAAAATAAACAAAGAACCTTTGCTTATACCGCTGCTGCACCAGCACAAATTTCACCCAATTCTTGAGTAATACTTGCTTGACGCGCTTTGTTGTATACCAATTGTAAATCATCAATTAAGTCACCCGCGTTATCGGTTGCAGATTTCATTGCAACCATACGAGCGGCTTGTTCACATGCGAGGTTTTCAACCACACTTTGATATACTTGAGATTCTGTATAACGCACCAATAAATATTCAAGTATTGCTTGAGCATCAGGTTCGTATATGTAATCCCAGCGATGCTTAATAGCGTCATCATCTGACTTAGGCAAAGGTAAAAGTTGATCGATTGTCGGTTTTTGCGTCATGGTATTAACAAATTTGTTATATACAATGAACAATCTGTCAATCTCACCATTATCATAGGCGTTTAACATAACCTTAACACTACCGATTAAATCAGTTAGTGATGGGTTATCACCTAATCCAGAAATTTGTGAAACAACTTTGGCACCCATATTGTTGAAAAATGACGTAGCTTTAGAACCCACTACGGCAAATTCAACTTCGGCACCAGCTGCTTGGTGTTTACCTGCGTCAGCAAGTACTTGTTTAAATAAATTAATATTTAAACCACCACACAAACCACGGTCTGTTGAGACAACAATATAACCTACACGCTTAGCTTCACGTTCAACCATATAAGGATGAAGATACTCTAAATTACCAAGCGCGATGTGACCGATCACATTTCGCATATTTTCAGCATACGGACGAGAGGCAGCCATGCTTTCTTGCGCTTTACGCATTTTGCTAGCTGCAACCATTTCCATTGCACTGGTGATCTTCTGTGTATTTTTTACACTTCCGATCTTCGATTTTATCTCTTTACCACCGGCCATGACTATTCTCCCCGAAAAGGTTAACTAAATTACCAAGTTTGGGTAGCTTTGAAAGCTTCAATCGCTTTCGCTAAACCAGACTCAATATCTTTGTTATAGTCGCCTTTTTCATTGATAGTAGCCATCAACTCAGCGTGATCATTGTTTACGTACGAACGTAATGCATCTTCAAAATCAACAACTTTGTTGATGGCGATATCGTTTAAAAAGCCTTTATCTGCGGCAAATAAAGATACGGCTGTTTCAGCAATTGACAATGGACTGTATTGCTTTTGCTTCATTAATTCAGTAACGCGTTGGCCATGCTCTAATTGAGCACGTGTAGCGTCATCTAAGTCTGAGGCAAATTGAGCAAACGCTGCTAATTCAGCATATTGTGCTAAAGCTAAACGAATACCACCACCTAATTTCTTGATGATTTTAGTTTGAGCAGCACCACCAACACGAGATACAGAAATACCAGCGTTAACCGCAGGACGAATACCTGAGTTAAACAAGTTAGATTCTAAGAAAATCTGACCATCAGTAATTGAGATTACGTTAGTTGGTACGAATGCAGATACGTCACCCGCTTGCGTTTCAATGATAGGTAAAGCGGTTAAAGAACCTGTTTTACCTTTTACAGCACCATTGGTGAAACGCTCAACGTATGCTTCGTTTACACGAGCAGCACGTTCAAGTAAACGACTGTGAAGATAGAAAACGTCACCTGGGTAAGCTTCACGACCTGGCGGACGACGTAAAAGTAACGAAATTTGACGATAAGCAACAGCTTGCTTAGACAAATCATCATAGACAATTAGTGCATCTTCACCACGATCACGGAAGTATTCACCCATAGTACAGCCAGAATATGCTGACAAGTACTGAAGTGCGGCTGCTTCAGAAGCGCCAGCAACAACAACGATAGTATTATCTAACGCGCCGTGTTCTTCTAATGAGCGAACTAAGTTAGCAACGGTAGAGGCTTTTTGGCCAATAGCTACGTATACACACTTAATACCAGTGTTTTTCTGATTGATAATTGCATCTAATGCGATTGCAGATTTACCAATTTGACGGTCACCAATGATAAGTTCACGTTGGCCACGTCCAATTGGAATCATTGAATCGATTGATTTAATACCTGTTTGTACAGGTTGATCAACAGATTTACGATCGATTACGCCTGGTGCTACCATTTCAACTGGAGAGAAACCATCGTTTTCGATAGGTCCTTTACCGTCAATTGGCTCACCCAATGTGTTAACAACGCGACCTAATAAGCCACGTCCTACTGGTACTTCTAAAATACGACCAGTACATTTTACTTTAACGCCTTCAGCTAGATCCGCATAAGGACCCATAACTACCGCACCGACCGAATCACGGTCAAGGTTTAAAGCGATAGCAAAGCGATTGCCAGGAAGTTCAATCATCTCACCTTGCATTACGTCTGCAAGGCCATGAATACGAATGATACCGTCAGTTACAGAAACGATAGTACCTTCATTACGAGCTTCACTAACTACGTCAAACTGTTCAATACGACTCTTGATCAGTTCAGCGATTTCAGTGGAATTCAGTTGCATACTCTGTTCCCCGTTAGGATTGCATTGTTGTTGCTAAGCGGTTCAATTTACCTCGTACTGAACCATCTATTACCATGTCACCAGCTTTTATTACTAAGCCAGAGACTACGTTTGCATCAATTTTACAATTAAGTTTTACTTTTCGAGCCAAACGCTTTTCAAGCGCAGCGCATAATGTAGTTTCTTGTTCTACTGTTAATTTAACAGCAGACGTTACATCCACAGAAACTGTTTTCTCATGTTCAGCTTTTAATTCGCGAAACTGAGCAACAACCTGTGGTAGCACCAATAAACGTTGATTTTCAGCCATTACTTTAATTAAGTTTTGGCCATTACTATCAAGTTGAACATCACAGACTTTCAAAAAAATGTCTTGTGCTTGTTCTACCGACGCACCACCAGAAAGATAGTCTTTTATGGTGTTGTCGTTGGCAACTTGTGCAGCAAAAACTAGCATTTCTAACCAGTTTTCGACTGTATTTGCTTCAATAGCAAAATCAAACGCCGCTTTAGCGTAGGGACGAGCGATGGTTGTCAATTCAGACATAAGCTCATTTCCCTCTAAAGTTCAGCTACAAGTTTATCTAAAATGTCGCTATGTACAGCGGCATCGATTGAACGCTCAAGAATTTTCTCGGCACCAGCAATAGCAAGAACAGCCACTTGTTGGCGCAATTCTTCTTTAGCTTGGTTACGTTCAGTATCAATTTCTGCATGACCTGAAGCTAAAATTTTATCTTTTTCAGCATGTGCTTTTACTGCAGCTTCTTCAATTATCTGAACTTCACGCTTTTTAGCAGCTTCTAAAATACTTGCTGCTTGCGCTTTAGCTTCTTTTAATTGTGCTGTAGCTTTCTCTTGAGCAAGCTCAAGATCTTTAGCGGCACGGTCAGAAGCAGCAAGTCCATCAGCAATTAATGCTTGACGGGCTTCTATGGCACCAATAATTGGTGGCCATACATACTTCATACAAAAAATTACGAATACGATAAATGCGATTAATTCACCAATTAAGGTCATATTAAGATTCATTTATGTATCTCCTATTAAAATTCGCGTTTAAATTAAGCTGGAACACCAACTGCGAATAATAGGTATAAGCCGATAGCAACACCGATCATTGCAATAGCATCGATAAGACCCGCTACGATGAACATTTTAACTTGCAGTTGAGGTGCTAATTCAGGTTGACGTGCAGCAGACTCTAAAAATTTGCCACCAAGTAAACCAAAACCAATCGCAGTACCAAGAGCACCTAGACCGATTAATAAAGCAACAGCGATATATAACATATTTATCTCCGATTATTTAAGTAAAGTTATAAAGTTTAAAAACTAAGGTTGAAACTGTTATTCTTGCCCTTGTTACTTTGTAAGTAACAAGGGCAAGAAATTTAATGATCTTCGTGCGCTAGACTCAAATATAGAATCGTTAGCATCATGAAGATAAACGCTTGTAATGGGATGATCAACAAGTGAAAAGCAGCCCATAAAAAGTGTACTGGCAATTGGAACACACCAATTGTCGCAATCAATAAGAAGATCAATTCACCAGCGTACATATTACCAAACAAACGAAGTGCGAGTGATAACGGGCGAGCCAGTAAGGTAACCATCTCTAAAATAAAGTTAATCGGGTAGAGTGACCAATGACCAAATGGCTGGGTGGTTAACTCTTTAATAAATCCGCCGATACCTTTTATTTTAATTGAGTAATAAAGAATAAGAACAAAAACACCTAATGCTAAAGCAAAGGTCATATTTGGATCAGTTGTTGGTACGGCTTTCATGTAATTAACACCAAACAACTCAAAAATACGCGGTATTAAATCTACCGGCACCCAATCCATGGCGTTCATTAACAATACCCAAACAAAAATGGTTAATGCTAGTGGCGCGATAACTGGGTTTTTGCCGTGAAAGGTACTTTTAACACTGTCATCGACAAATTCAACAACCATTTCAACTGCACATTGCAATCTACCGGGCACGCCAGTACTTGCTTTTTTAGCAACTGAACGAAACAGCGTAATAAAAACTAAACCTAAAAACACCGACCAACCAAGTGTATCTAAGTGCAGTGTCCAAAATCCATCACATGGATTTAAAGAATTAGCGGAACAAAGTCCCTGACTATCTGCACTTAAATTGGTTAGATGATGTTTAATATATTCTTGGCTGGTTATTTCAGCACCTGATGACATATTAATTACCCTAATGATTAAAGTTTAAAAATTCTTGTTGATAAAAAACGGTGTTAGTAACGGCAAAGCCACTACTAAACAAAAACTGCTGAAAAAAGCTATGGGCTCTATCGCTAAAAACTTAAAGGCTAGCGCAAACAAAACGGCCGTTAATACTATTTTCAATTTCTCGCCACTATAAAAAGCATCAAGTACTTTTTCTGACGCTCTTGCTCCGGCATATTTAAATGCTTTATGAGCAAAGAAAAAATTAGGGATTACACTGATTGCACCACCACTTAATACCGAGAGTGCAAACGATAATCCCCAAATAAAATATGTTGCTAAACTGCAAAGCAAAACAATCACTATCGAGATTAATATTTGCTTAAATGCAAATTCTCTTCCTGGCCTAGCTAACTCATTGTAAATAAATAAACTCACCAGAAACTCCTACGATATTTTTCGTAATGCTTACAGTTTTTTAAAGATAATTTTTCATCTCTAAAAAGCCGTCGCAAGTATACTGAATTACAGCACTAATGCAACAAAATAGGCTACTCATTGCCGACATTATCTGCAAAATGTTGCGCTAAATGAATAAATTACGACTAAGGTATAATCTAAAATTGAAACATTACTGATGAATTATAAAAGCAAAAGAAAAAACAGTAAATAGATAGCCGTTTTTCATTTGATCAAAAATGGCTATTCAAGAGTTTTTATTATTTCAACCTAAATCCTTAAACCTTATCGATTTTAAAGGCTTATTTTCAAGTCATACTAAAAAGAATTAAAGCGTGAGACAATACCATCAAGTTCAGATAGGTCACTGTAAGATATAACTAATTTCCCTTTACCTTGTTTATTATGATTTATAGCAACATGCGAGCCTAATTTTTCAGACAAGTTTTGCTCTAATGCCTTGGTATTAGGATCTGCTGGCTTTGTGACTATTTCTTTTGCCGGTTGTTGTAATTTTTTGATTAATACTTCTGTCTCGCGCACATTTAACTCTTTTGCTACCACAATACGTGCCGTATTAGTTTGAATGTCATTATCTAAGGCTAATAGTGCTCTAGCATGGCCCATTTCGATATCGCCATGCTCAAGTAAAGTTTTAACTTCACTGTTAAGATTATTTAAGCGTAATAAGTTACTTACCGCCGTTCTTGATTTACCAACCGCATCAGCAACTTCTTGATGGGTCAATTCAAATTCAATTAGCAATCGTTCTAATGCGATAGCTTCTTCCATCGCATTTAAGTCTTCACGTTGAATGTTTTCTATTAAAGCAATCGCCACTGCAGCTTCATCAGGCACATGCTTTATTAAACAAGGTACGGTATCCAGTGCCGCTATTTGAGCTGCACGCCAGCGGCGCTCACCGGCTATAATTTCATAACTGTGCTCACTAACTGGCCGAACAATAATAGGCTGAATAATGCCTTGTGATTTAATCGAGTTAGCTAAGTCATCTAAGGCTTCTGCCGACATATCTTTGCGCGGTTGATACTTGCCAGGATGCAATTGTTCTATTGGTAAATTCTGTAATTCAGCATTTTTGTTTGGCGTATCTGTTGTATCGCCCACATTACTGGTTAAATCTGTTGATGGTTTTGTTAATAAGGCATCAAGACCGCGACCTAGACCTCTGCGTTTTGTTTGACTCATAATATTCCTTATTATTACTCAGTAGTGGCTTGCGGTGTAGATGGTTTTTTTTCTTCTGCACGACGTAGTATTTCACCGGCTAAGGCGAGATAAGCTTTTGCACCTGTAGAAGATTTATCATAATACATCACTGGGGCACCAAAACTAGGCGCTTCTGCTAGACGGACATTACGTGGAATAACGGTGCGATAAACTTTATCACCGAAGTGACGCTTTAATTGCTCAGAAACATCATTAGCTAAACGGTTACGAGGGTCATACATAGTACGTAAAATACCTTCAATATGAAGTTTACTATTTACTACTGAGGTTAACTGCGAAATGGTATCCATTAAAGCAGTTAAACCTTCTAAAGCATAGTACTCACATTGCATCGGCACTAATACTGAATCTGCTGCAGTCATGGCATTAACCGTCAACATATTTAATGAGGGTGGACAATCGATAATAATATAGTCATAGTCTTTGCTTACTTTTGATAAAGCGTTTTTTAAACGATGTTCTCGAGAATAAACCTCCATCAATTTAATTTCTGCCGCCGTTACATCGCTGTTTGCGGCAATAAGATCATAAATACCTGCCGTATTTCTACAAACCACATCTTCGAATGGTCGTTCTTCGATAAGTAATTCGTAGCAGGTTGCTGGTACTTCGTATTTATCTATACCGCTACCCATAGTAGCGTTACCTTGGGGGTCAAGATCGACCAGTAAAACTCTACGTTTAGTTGCCGCAAGAGAAGCAGCAAGATTGACCGAAGTTGTCGTTTTACCGACACCACCTTTTTGATTTGCAACCGCAATTATTTTTCCCACAGGATCCTCAATACTTTTCTGCTCAAGTTTATTATTATTTATGATTTAACCAATTCAATCAAATGGCGCTCACCGTCTAACTGAGGCACGGCAATAGCATAACTATTTGCAACCGCTATATTACTGGGTAATGCCGCTATTTCATCACTCGGGTAAATACCTTTCAATGCTAAAAACCGTCCGTGTTCAACACTCACTAAATGTTCGCACCAAGTTACCATGTCAGTTAATGATGAAAATGCTCGACTTAATACACCATCGAAAGGTTGCTCTGGACGATACTGCTCAACACGTGATTTAACGGGTGTAACATTATCAAGTTTTAATTGGAAAACCACTTGCCTTAAAAAAGTAATTCTTTTGCCTAGACTGTCTAATAAGACAAAATTACGCTCAGGATATAAAATAGCCAGCGGTATTCCTGGTAAGCCTGGCCCAGTACCCACATCAATAAAAGATTGACCTTTAAGTAATGGCCCAACCATCAAACTATCCATGATATGTTTGATGATCATATCTTTAGGATCGCGTATTGAGGTTAAATTGTAGGCTTTATTCCATTTGTTTAATAATTCAACATATTGGATAAGTAAAGAAATTTGCTCTGTTGAAACCTCAAGCGAAGTTTCTTTGATCAGAGCAATGAGTTGGTCAGATAATGTCATAAGGTGGCATCTTTCGTTTATGCTGACTATTTAAGCGCTTTTGCGTAATAAGCCATGTTTTTTCAGATAAACTAATAATAACGAAATTGCCGCTGGAGTAATACCAGAAATGCGCGATGCTTTACCAATAGTTTCAGGACGAGCGTCTGAGAGCTTCGCAACAACCTCATTTGACAAGCCTGATATTTGGCTAAAATCATAGTCTACGGGGATCAAAGTGTTTTCGTGACGCTTCTTTTTCGCTATTTCATCAAGCTGTCGGTCAATATAACCGGCATATTTTATTTGAATTTCAATTTGTTCAGCCGCTTGTTTATCTGCGAGTTTAGGCCCTAGACCTTCAATCGCGACTAGATCGTCGTATTTAACTTCTGGACGTCGAAGTAGATCTTCTAGACTGTTTTCACGACTTAAGGGCGTTTTCAATAAACTATTGACTTGCTCAACAGCTGGATGATCCTTTTGTAACCAAGTTGAACGCAAACGTTGACGTTCAAGCTCAACATTCTCCATTTTCTCATTAAATCGCTGCCAACGTTGATCATCAACCAAACCTAAAGCACGACCTTTTTCCGTTAAACGAATATCAGCATTATCTTCACGCAATAATAAACGGTACTCAGCACGAGAAGTAAACATACGATAAGGTTCTTTGGTGCCTAAAGTGGCTAAGTCATCAATAAGAACACCCATGTAAGCTTGATCTCTAGTTAACACTAGCTCTTCTTTACCTTGTACTCTTGCCGCGGCATTAGTCGCTGCAACAAGCCCTTGAGCGCCAGCTTCTTCATAACCAGTAGTACCATTAATTTGGCCAGCAAAATAAAGGTTTTCAACAAATTTACTTTCTAGCGTTTGTTTTAGATCGCGCGGATCGAAAAAGTCATATTCAATAGCATAACCTGGACGAGTTATATGGGCGTTTTCAAAACCTTTGATCGATCTAACTAGATCCATCTGAACATCAAATGGCAGACTAGTAGAAATACCATTAGGATAAATTTCATGGGTATTTAACCCTTCAGGCTCGACAAATATTTGATGACTGTCTTTATCGGCAAAACGATGTATTTTATCTTCAATTGATGGGCAATAACGAGGTCCAACACCTTCAATAACACCAGTATACATGGGGGAACGGTCTAGGCCAGATCTAATAATATCATGAGTTTTCTGATTGGTATGGGTAATAAAACATGAAACTTGTCTTGGATGATCGTCTTCTGAGCCCATATAAGAAAAAGTTGGTCGAGGATCATCACCTGGCTGTTCTGCCATTACAGAAAAATCAAGGGTTCTGCCGTCTAAGCGTGGTGGTGTTCCTGTTTTTAAACGATCAATTCTAAATGGCATATCACGTAAACGAGCAGCAAGATTTACACTAGCAGGATCACCGGCTCTACCGCCTTGATAATTGTTCAGACCAATGTGGATCTGACCCGCTAGGAAAGTACCCACCGTCAAGACAACGCTTTTCGCTTTAAATTTCAAACCCATTTGCGTAGAAACACCCACGATCTTATTATTTTCTAAAATAAGATCATCACAAGGCTGTTGAAATATTGTTAAATTTTCTTGATTTTCTAAATAGTTACGAACAAAGTTTCGATACAAATTCCGATCTGCTTGTATCCGAGTTGCTCGTACCGCTGGACCTTTGCTGGCATTTAGGGTTCTAAATTGGATCGCTGCATGGTCAGCTGCTGTAGCCATTATGCCACCTAGAGCGTCAATTTCTTTAACCAAATGACCTTTGCCAATGCCGCCTATCGCTGGGTTACATGACATTTGACCAAGGGTGTCAATGTTGTGAGTCAACAATAATGTTTTACAGCCCATGCGAGCTGCTGCAAGTGACGCTTCTGTTCCAGCATGACCGCCACCAACAACAATTACGTCATAAGACTCTTGATACCACATAAATTACTGACCTTTGTTTATTTGCTATTTAATTTTTAAGAGCGACATTTTAGCGCCTTTTTGGCTTCATGGGAATGATCTAATTTAGGAAAAGATCTAAGCTTGATCCTTAAGTAATATATAAAGATCTCTTTAAAGATCTTATTATTATTACTTATTAAGATCATTATTTTCTGTTGATAAGTCACTTTTATTTATAGAAAACAATATATTAATAGTCATGTATTGTTGTGATCAAGCTTTGATCAAGTACGTTATAAGCTCTGATCAAAACGGCTACTTATCCACAGGCGAATTAAAGTTAATTTCTATACACTGAATAATAATAGAAAATTAATAGCTTTTACCCAGAGTTATCCACAATGGGGTTTTTATTAGGTTGTAACTGTTAATAACTTATGGGTAAGTTGGTTATAAATGATCTTTATTTTCATTTAACCAAATTTGAGATCGTTCTTCTGGATCGATATCTTGACTCATATCTAATGTGATCAAAGGTAGTATTTCATTGCAACCTTTTGATAATAAAAGCTTATTGATACTTTTTGCTGCGTAGCAAAAAGTATCGTAATTTGAGTCACCGAGACCGATCGTTAGAAATTTAACTGAGGATAGATCTTGATCGCTATTTTTAAGATCTGTTACGAATTTTTGAATATTATCGGGATAATCACCAGCACCATGGGTTGAGGTGCAAATTAACCAAATTTGTTTTTTGTTTAATATTTGTGCAAAATTAGGTTGGAAATGCAGTTCAACTTGATGGCCGAGTGCGGTTAATGTTTCTTCACAGGCCTCAGCGACATATTCTGAGCCGCCTAACATACTGCCAACAATGACTTGAAATGAGCTCATTTACTGTTCCTATTAAATTATTTTATGTTGTTTTAGGTTAAATTTTTTATACATTATAAGGTTACAAGCAACACATTATTACAATTGAAAAAACATTGAAATATCAAAATAGTTATTCTTAATTAAATGTAAAATTTGCTTTGGAATAAAGATGAATAGATTAATGAATCACTTAATTATTGCGCTGATGATACTCCCTATCACATTTATCAGCACGGCTTTCTCGTCAGAAAATGTACTCGATATCGACAGTTATAACAAAGAATTGAGAACGGCTATTGGGTTATATAAAGTTAATAATTACAATGAGGCTTTATTTAAGCTTGAAATATTTGCTAAAAGAGGTGACAAAACATCGCAATATATCGTTGGTACAATGTATTTAAACGCACAAGGTACAAAACAAGATTTAATTAAAAGTTACGGTTGGCTTACTGTTGCTAATGAACAAAAAACTCAAGCATGGGAACTTCCATTAACAATGCTCCAAGATAAATTACCTGCTGATTACTTAGAAAAATTAGCACTCGAAGGTCAAAAATATATTAAGTTATATGGTGCTAAAAGTCAGCGCTTAAAATGTAAAAATGTGAAAAAATTGGGCTCTAAGCAGCCATCGCATAGGTGTAATAAAATTGAGATTGTTAATGGATATTATTTTGTTGATGATCTAGATTAAACCCAATCATTACTGCTAATCGCTTTAGATAATTAACCTTTGGGTTATTATCGGTGTTATACCAGTTCCATTAAGTTTGTGATCTTGTTGTGCGCAGGAAAAATGGCTGAAGGTAAGGCGCTCGATTGAGCAATAGCTGGCTATTGGGATTGAGAGCAACACAGCCTTGAGCTATTTTAACTAGTACAAGTGAGCAATAACTTAATGGAATTGGTATTAGATTGCTCATAAAGTGCATAAACAAGGTACTTGGCATTTAACGTGGTTTTAATGGTTGTTTTAGACATTATCTTGTGATGGTCGGTTAGTATTTGCTTGAATCTGGTGTTTTTACTGCTTGTCCAGAAAATTTTCCAGCAAATATTTATAACGCTTTATTATTATTGCTGCCTACCGTAAACCCTAAGGGGGAATCAACGATAGGCATTTATATAATACCAATCTCATTAATTATCTGATCATTTCACCTGGTTAAAACAACCCACTACGGCGTTATTTATTTACTCATTATCGCTGCATGGATGCCGCTTATTAGACAATGCAGGCACCTAGTGTCCTGAATAACGGTTTATTAAAATAAATGCCTTGTATTTGGCTTTTCCCTCTGCATATAAAGTAAACCAGATAATTAGTGAAACTGCTCTAAGTGTTGTTATACCAAGTTGATTAATTACCTGCTCATTTTTAATGGTTAAAATGAATAACTACAGCGTTATAAAATTTATAAGGTGAATAACTACTGACTAAGTTTTATGCCTTGTATTTATCTATTTTTCCTCATGAAAAAGTAGATCACTTAATTAATTAAATTGGTATTACAGTGATTGGTATTTAATTTATAATGTGCGATTTACTCTAATCCTGCGTTTAGTACCAACTTTTTTAAGTTTAAAACTATTCATGATCCCTCTTGTTATTATTATAGCGTCCCCCTCAGAGAACTTTGCTCGTCTATCTCCCCCTTTTTCTATCCAAATTTGACCATTTTCTAATTCAATTTCCCATTTTTTGTGTAAATTTTTTCTTGCAGATTTAACAATAGAGGTCATTTCATCAAATTTACGTTCTTTGTTTGAATACCGATGAGCCTGACCAAAAGATGAAATTAGCTGCTCTTTATCTTGAATTTCTGTTGTTTTTGGTTCGCTTACTACAGTGATATCGCCAGCAATTTTTGTTGAATTTTTATCAATGTAAGCATCAAAACATTGAAGTCTTTGCTTTTCACTTTTCATATTGGCACATTGTACTAAATCAGGCGTTAAATTAGCAGCTGTGACAAAGTTACTGATGACTCCAACAATAGCAACTAAAATAATTATTTTTATAAGTTTCATTTTTTCTCTCCCTTTCTTGTAATAAAAAGTGTTTGATTTTTGCTAAATCAATTGATAAGTATAAAGTTTATTTCAAAAGATGGTGCTAAATTATTTAGAGTTAATTTAGCACCATCTTAGTTATTGTCTTATTTACCAATACAAAATGATGAAAATATTTCACTTAATAAATCATCATTGGTGAATTCACCAGTGATTTTGTTGAGCTCTTGTTGGCAAAAACGTAGTTCTTCAGCCAGAATTTCACCAGCGACATAAGATTGAAGTTGCTCTAAGCCTATTATTAGATGTTGGTGGGCTTGTTCAAGAGCAACTAAGTGACGCCGTCTGGCCATAAAGCCCCCTTCAGTACTACCCTGATAGCCCATGATATGTTTAAGGTGCTCAGTTAGCTCTGAAACGCCTGCACCTGTTTTAGCAGACAAGGTTATTGTCGGGGTTGTGTTGAGTTCGCTGTAACCGGTTTTTGCTTGGCTAATATCAGCTTTGTTTCTGATAATAGTTAAGCCGATATTAGTGGGTAATTTTTCAAAAAACTCTGGCCAAGCTGCTTTTAAATCGTCGGTTTTATCTTGTGCAGAATCAACCATAAGTAAAACGCGGTCTGCTTGTTTGATCTCTTGCCACGCCCGCTCAATGCCTATTTTTTCTACTTCATCGACACTCTCTCTTAATCCTGCGGTATCAATAATATGCAGTGGCATACCGTCAATATGGATTTGTTCAGATAATACGTCACGGGTAGTGCCTTCAATGTCAGTGACTATGGCGCTTTCTTTACCGCTAAGGGCATTAAGTAAGCTCGATTTACCTGCGTTTGGTCTTCCAGCAATAACAACCCGCATGCCTTCACGAATAATACTACCTTGTTGTGCTTTATTTTTTACTTCTGTTACTTGACTAATAATGGCTTTTAAGTCGTTAACCACTTTTTCGTCCGCGAGAAAATCGATTTCTTCTTCTGGAAAATCAATCGCGGCTTCTACATACATGCGTAAATGTATGGTGTCGTTCACCATTTGATGGACAAGTTTAGAAAAATCGCCTTGTAACGAATGTAAAGCACAGCGAGCTGCTTGTTCTGAGCTTGAGTTAATCAAATCTGCTATGGCTTCTGCTTGGGTTAAATCAAGTTTATCATTAAGAAATGCTTGCTCACTAAACTCACCAGGTCCGGCCATACGCACCTTAGGCAGGGTTAAAATCTCTTTAAGTAACATATCTAAGATAACGGGGCCACCATGGCCTTGTAGCTCCAAAATATCTTCACCGGTAAAGGAATTAGGGCCTTTAAAATAAAGTGCTATGCCTTGGTCTAGTGCTTGGCCTTTATGATCTTTAAAAGTTAAATATTCAGCTTTACGTAATTCAGGTACTTTGCCTAAAATAGCTTGAGCGACATTTTTAACTTCAGGCCCTGAAACTCTAATAATACCAACACCACCTCTGCCTGGCGCTGTAGCCTGTGCTGCTATGGTTTCTTTTTGGCCTGATGTAAAAGCTAGGTCGGTCATGTTGGGTTCTCAGTTAACGGTTAAGGCTTTAATTGGCGACATTATAAAGCGTTAATGACTTGCTGCAAATGTGTACTGAGCTATTGTTTAATTTATTAATGCTTTACATGGTAAAAGCTCGTGATATAAGCCGTGGTATAAGTGCACAGTCTCTAATTAATTTTTTTATCTTTGTAGTATTTCAATTCCTGTAATTGGCACGACTGATTATCGGTGCTTTATTTTTTACAGGGAGAAAAACACCAAAAATAAGGCGGGATAACTAACTATATTAAGCCAATTATATTAAAAACAGTTAAGATCATGTCGAGTGTTGTAACTTATACCAGTTCCATTAAGCAAGTGATCACTTTTTTCATGAGAAAAAAAGGATAAATACAAGCCATAAAATTTAGTCAGTCGTTATTCACCTTATAAATTTTATAACGCTGTAATTATTCATTTTAACCACTAAAAATGGATGATCTTTAGCTAAATAGTACTTTTAAAAATCAAAGTATTAACTATATTTCTGGTTAATTTTTCTCAGAAAAACAGTTAATTACATCCCAATATACTATAAATTATGGGCATAAAAAAAGGTAGCCTGAGCTACCTTTTTAGTCGATAAAACAATGTTATATTGTTTTTTCTTTAGCTTTGGCCTTTTTGATGCCCGAGAATATTATCTTCATTTGTACAATTGAAATAATATTACTCACTAACCAGTAAAGTACTAAGCCTGATGGGAACCAGAAAAAGAATACGGTGAACATGACTGGCATGTACTGCATTATTTTTTGTTGCATCGGATCTTGTACGGTCATTGGCTGCATTTTTTGCATAATGAACATACTGATACCCATTAATACCGGTAAAATGTAGAACGGGTCTTGTGCCGACAGATCTTGTATCCACAACATAAAGGGTGCATGACGTAATTCAACACTTTCCAAAAATACCCAATATAGTGCAAGAAAAATAGGCATTTGGACGATTAAGGGTAAACAGCCACCAGCAGGATTTACTTTTTCTTTACGATAAAGCTCCATCATGGCTTGTGACATTTTTTGTTTATCGTCACCTAAACGCTCTTTCAGCTGCGCCATTTTAGGTTGTAGTGCCCGCATTTTAGCCATTGAGGTATATTGCGCTTTGGTTAATGGATACATACCACCTTTAACGATAAGAGTAATGATAATTATCGCTACACCCCAGTTAGTGACAATAGATTGGATTTTAATAAGCAACCAGAATAATGGTTGGCTGATCATGAATAAAAAGCCGTAATCTATGGTTAGATCAAGATTATCTTCAATACTTTCCAGTACATCCTGATCTTTTGGACCAACATAAAAAGTCGCTGATGTTGTCGCTGTGCTATTTGGTTCAATCGTTATTGCTGGAGCTTTAAAGCCAATTACTGCGTCTTGGTTAGTAGAGTATCTAGTATATAACTGATTGTCTGAGGTTTTTTCTGGCACCCAAGATGAAACAAAATAGTGTTGTAACATAGCAACCCAACCACCTTGAGTAGAAACACTCAGGTTCGCTTCAGCGATATCATCAAAGTCATATTTTTCATATACATCTTCAGTGGTCGAATAGGCAGCGCCGATATAAGTAGGAATTAAACCGCTTGAACTATCAATTAAGGTAGTTTGTTTTAGTTGCGCATACATTTGTATGCTGGCAGGGCTCTTAGCGTTATTAGCAATGATATATTCAACATCAATGGCATAACTGTCGTAATTGAGTGTAAAACGCTTGGTAACAGACAAACCGTCGTTATCAAGATAATTTAAATCAATCACTAGTGGCTCACCAGGATTTGCTTGATATGATGTTGCCGATGTTTGATAAATCGGTCGACCAGGAATAACACGGTCTAAACCTTGTGCACCAGTTAAACCACTTTGCGCAACATAGCGGTCACGGTCGTTGCGCAATATAGTAAAGGGTATGCCATTACCTTGTTCTGTATCGAACTTAAGTAATTTTGCTTCTACAATGTCGCCGCCGTTAGTATCAATTTTTAGTGATAAAACATCATTTTTTACTGAAATTAGTGTAGCACTAACTACTTTTGTTTCATTGCTGATAGACGTTGCTGTAGCGGATGACTCAGGAACAAATTCGCCATCACTATTATTTGGCGTTGTTTGTTGAGTTACTGCTGGTTGCTCAAGAATTGGAGCTTTGTCTGTTTGCCATTGGTTAAATAGCAAATAGGTAACAACCATAAGCGCAATAAAAAGAAAACTGCGTTGGGATTCCATAATGTCTTATTTCTCTTTTTTTGATAGTGGCACGGGATCATGTCCTCCCGCATTGAGTGGGTGGCATCTTAGTATACGTTTGCCTGCTAACCAACAACCTTTTATCACACCAAAGCGATTAATTGCTTCTATCGCGTAAAAAGAGCATGTTGGGTTAAATCTACAATGGGGTCCAAGCAATGGGCTAAGCCAGTACTGATAAGCTTTTACTAGTGTAATAGCTACTTTTTGTGGCGTTGAATTATTTTGCGCCATATTTTTTCCAATTGCTGATTAATTTCTTTATTTTCGAGCTTGTCAGTGCCAGATTTTACCATAACTACTATATCGACAAAGGGGAGGTTATGTTGATTTAAACGGAAGCTTTCGCGAACTTGTCGTTTGATACGATTTCGTTGAACAGCTAATTTAACCCGTTTTTTAGCAATGGCTAGACCAAGACGGTTATTATTATCAGAATTTGGGGTGACGAGTATGGTGATGTGGCTAGAGCCAAAACGAAGAGGTTTTGCAAACACAGCTTGAAATTGACCGGGAGTCAACAAGCGTGACTCCCGATTAAATTCATAAGTAACCATAGCGGTTACTGTTCCTTTAACTTAAGTTTCAAGTTAAAAGATTAAGCACTAAGGCTTTTGCGGCCTTTTGCACGACGACGTGCAATGACAGCACGGCCGTTTTTCGTAGCCATACGAGCGCGGAAGCCATGGTTGCGCTTACGTTTTAATACACTAGGTTGAAATGTTCTTTTCATTACGCTAATCCGTCTGTTGTTGTTGCCCTGGCAAAACAGCCTTCATGAGCACACTGGGTCTAAAAATGAAGCGAAATTCTATATAGAGAACGAAACTTTGTCAATGATTATTCACTAGCTATTTTTAAATGATCGTCTGCGGATCGTCTGGATCAGAAATATATCCACAGTTTTATCACAATAGTACCTTTTTACTGGCAGTAACTCGGTAATTTTTAGTCATAATTAAATCGTATATTGAAAGTTTTTTAGCACTATTTTATTATTAAGAGTAAGCAAGAGGCCTAATTTAATTGAGTTTAATAAAAATAACTGAAAATAAAAGCCATTTATTGAAAAGTCAATATTGATGTTGTGGATAACTATAGAGATAATAGGCGGATTATAAAAATTAATTTTTTTACTCTCCAGTGTTTTTAGCGTTTATTTTTAGCGGTTATTAAACACAGGGAGCATAGTACTTATCAGGAGTCGTTGTTGGATCATACACTTTGGCAAAAATGTTTGTCTGTTCTTCAAGAAGAATTACCCGCACAACAGTTTAGTATGTGGATACGTCCGCTACAATGCGTGATCACAGATAATATTATGACGTTATATGCGCCAAATAGATTTGTTTTGGACTGGGTTAGAGACAAATATGTCAATCGCATTAATGAACTTGTGGGGATGCAAGACACGGCAAACCCACCACTATTGCGTTTTGATGTTGGTAGTATCCCAGCACAAAAGACTAATGTTCAAAATAGTATTAACCAATTGCAACCCAATATTAGAACACCAAATCGAGACACTCCACCGCCAGAAAGTAATTTACCAAAAACAACCAACATCAGAGTTAAATATACTTTTGATAATTTTGTTGAAGGTAAATCAAACCAATTAGCCCGTGCGGCGGCATCACAAGTGGCCGATAATCCAGGGGCGGCTTACAATCCTTTATTTATTTATGGTGGCACTGGCTTAGGTAAAACACACTTATTGCATGCGGTTGGTAATGGTATTTTACTTAACAAACCTAATGCAAAAATTGCTTACATGCATTCAGAGCGGTTTGTGCAAGATATGGTGCGAGCGTTACAAAATAACGCTATGGAAAAATTTAAACAATATTATCGTTCAGTTGATGCCTTGCTCATTGACGATATTCAATTTTTTGCCGGTAAAGATAGGACCCAAGAAGAATTTTTTCATACTTTTAATGCCTTACTTGAAGGTAATCAACAAATAATTTTGACCAGTGATCGTTATCCCAAAGAAGTAGATGTTGAAGATCGTTTAAAATCACGTTTTGGTTGGGGTTTAACCATCGCCATTGAACCACCAGAACTAGAAACTCGTGTAGCAATATTAAAACGCAAAGCACAAGAAAGTCATATAAATTTAGCCGACGAAGTTGCGTTCTTTATTGCTAAACGCTTACGCTCTAATGTTCGTGAATTAGAAGGTGCCTTGAATAGGGTAATAGCAAACGCTAATTTTACTGGTCGAGCTATCACGATTGATTTTGTCAGAGAAGCCCTACGTGATTTATTAGCTTTACAAGACAAGTTGGTTACCATTGATAATATCCAGCGCACAGTGGCAGAATATTATAAAATTAAGGTTGCAGATTTACTGTCTAAACGAAGAAATCGTTCAGTAGCTAGACCTCGTCAAATTGCAATGGCACTATCTAAAGAGTTAACAAATCATAGTTTACCTGAAATTGGTGATGCCTTCGGTGGTCGTGACCACACAACCGTATTACACGCTTGTCGTAAGGTAAAATCTTTACGTGAAGAATCTCACGATATTAAAGAAGATTATTCAAATTTAATAAGAACATTGTCATCATAATAATAAGTAAGTTAAAAGTGAGTCAGAAATGAAATTTTCATTGAGTAGAGAATTGCTGCTGAAACCTTTGCTATTGGTTTCTGGTGCTGTAGAGCGAAAAAGTACATTGCCTATTTTAGGTAATATACTTTTTGATGTAAGTAGGCAGTCACTTACCTTGACAGCTACTGATTTAGAGCTGGAAATGGTGGCTTATGCAACAGTAGATAATCATGCAGAAGATGGCAAGGTTACCATTCCTGCGCGTAAGTTACTTGATATTTGTAAAAGCCTGCCCGATGATTCTATGCTGACCTTTGAATTTGATAACGATGTTATAAAAATTAGTACCGGCCGTAGTAAGTATTCACTTTCAACGTTACCGGCCAGTGATTTTCCTAATATTGAACAATGGCAAGGTGACGTAGAATTTAGTTTGTTAAAGTCTGAATTATTACGCTTAATTGAAAGTACTCATTTTTCTATGGCGAACCAAGACGTTCGTTATTATCTCAACGGCATGTCGATTGAAACAGAAGGTCACGAAATACGTTCTGTTGCTACCGACGGACATCGTTTAGCTATTTGTAAAATTTCTAATCAAGCGCTTGAACTGCCTGCTCGACAGGTGATTGTACCGCGCAAAGGTATTTTAGAGATTATTCGTTTGTTAGATCCAGTTGACGAAGGCGTGCAGGTCTTTTTAGGTTCTAATCACATTAGAATCATTGATAGCGAATTTTCATTTACCAGTAAACTGGTTGACGGTCGCTTTCCTGACTATCGCCGTGTATTGCCACGTAACGGTGATAAAATTCTTAACGCCAATAAAGATGTACTTAGGCAAGTATTGTCGCGTGCTTCTATTTTATCTAACGAGAAGTTCAAAGGTGTTCGACTTAACTTTGGTCGCACAGAGTTAAAGATAACGGCCAACAACCCTGAGCAAGAACAAGCTGAAGAAGTGATTGAAATTGACTTTCCTTATGAGGAAGTTGAAATTGGTTTTAATGTTAGCTATGTTTTAGATGTACTCAACGCTATTAAAGAAACTGAGGTTAAATTTACACTAGCTGATGCCAACAGTAGTGTGGTTATTGAAGGTGGAGAATCCGGAGAAGCCTTGTATGTTGTTATGCCCATGCGTTTGTAACCACGACCTATTATAATGAGTATTGGTAAATTAATTATTCAAGATTTACGAAATATAGAAAGTATATCGGTAGAATTACATTCAGATCTAAATTTTATTATCGGTGATAATGGTAGTGGCAAAAGTAGTGTATTAGAGGCTATTTTCTATTTAGGTCACGGTAAGTCATTTCGTAGTTCAAAAGTAGAAAACCTACTTCAGCATACTAAGAGTAGTTTTACTGTTAGCGCTAAAACAAATAAAGATTGCCAGATGGGCGTACGAAAAATTTTTAATGGTCAAAGTACAGCACATACTGAAATACGTATAAATGGTGAAAAAGAAACAAAGTTTTCTGTGTTGGCAAAAAATATAGCTGTGCAAGTCATCACACCAGAAAGTTTTAAAATATTTTTTGGTGGCCCAAAGCAAAGAAGAAGATTTATTGATTTAGGATTGTTTCACGTGAAACATTCATTTTCAGATCACTGGAGAGAATTTTCACGAATCCTTAAACAGCGTAACGCTTGTTTACGTAGTAAAACTTCGGGCAGCACTTTGAGCTATTGGACTGATGTCTTTATTGATAGCTCGCAAATAATAGCTAATTTACGCGCCAGTTATGTTGAAGCGCTGACTAATGAGTTAAGTTATTGGCTGAAAATAATGTTACCTTCAGTATCAGATGATATCGTTATTCAATATTTACAAGGTTGGAATAGTAAGAAAAGTTTGTACGATGTTTTACAACAATATAAAGAAAAAGAATTAGCTTACGGTTACAGCCTATTTGGTGCCCAAAAATTTGATGTCCGATTTTTATTAAGAGGTGCATCAGTAGATAACCAATTGTCACGTGGACAACAAAAGTTGTTTTTACTGGCGTTAACTTTTGCTCAAGCAAAACTAATAGAAAGAGTTAATCTAGTAAAACCAATTTTATTAATTGATGATGTAGGTGCAGAATTAGATATTCACTCTAGAGCGTTATTAAATAATGCAATAGCAGGTATTGAATGTCAGGTAATTGTTACCGCAATAGATAAAGCAGCAGTGGAACAACTCGTTCCACAGAAAGAAAACTATAAAATGTTTCACGTGAAACATGGCAAACTATCAGTAATGAGTGAGTAGGCTACAAGCTATGACAATAGAAAATGAATATGACTCGGCTAGTATTAAAGTACTAAAAGGCTTAGATGCAGTTCGCAAAAGACCAGGGATGTATATAGGTGATACTGATGATGGCACAGGCCTACATCATATGGTATTTGAGGTGTTGGATAACTCAATTGATGAAGCTCTTGCAGGTCACTGTACTGATATTATTGTTAAAATTCACTTAGACGGTTCGGTATCTGTAAAGGATGACGGTCGTGGAATTCCAACAGAAATTCATCCAGAAGAGGGTATTTCTGCCGCTGAAGTTATCATGACAGTATTGCATGCTGGTGGTAAGTTCGGTGGTGAAGACTCAGGCTATAAAGTCTCGGGTGGTTTACACGGTGTTGGTATTTCAGTGGTAAATGCTCTTAGTAGTAAATTAAAACTAAACATTCGTCGAGCGGGTAAATTATTTGAACAATTTTATCACCATGGCGTGCCTCAAGAGCCTTTAAAAGAAGTTGGTGAGAGTGATAAAACAGGGACAGAAGTCAGGTTTTGGCCAAGTGGAGAGACCTTCACTGATGTGCTATTTCACTATGACTTACTAGTGAAAAGAATTCGTGAATTATCATTCTTAAACTCAGGTATATCAATTAGACTTATTGATGAACGTGAAGAAGGTAAGTCAGATCACTTTCAATTTGATGGTGGTATTCAAGCCTTTGTTGATTATTTAAATACTAATAAAACCCCCGTTAATGAAGAGATTTTCTACTTCGATTTAGCACGAGAAGATGGCATCGTAGTTGAAGTGGCTATGCAGTGGAATGACGGCTTCCAAGAAAGCATTCATTGTTTCACTAATAATATTCCACAACGCGATGGTGGTACTCATTTAAGTGGTTTTCGCACCGCATTAACGCGTACGCTTAATAGCTACATGGTTAAAGAAGGTTTAAATAAAACTAAAAAGGGTGGCAGCACTGAAACTAGTGCCTCTGGTGATGATGCTCGTGAAGGACTAACCGCGGTAATTTCAGTTAAAGTCCCTGATCCTAAGTTCTCTTCTCAAACGAAAGACAAACTGGTATCTTCTGAAGTTAAAACCGCAGTAGAACAAGCTATGGGCGAAAAACTAGGTGAATACCTATTAGAGAAGCCTTCAGTTGCTCGCACTATTATCATGAAAATTGTTGATGCCGCTCGCGCTCGTGAAGCCGCTCGCAAAGCAAGAGAAATGACGCGCCGTAAAGGGGTATTAGATATTGCAGGTTTACCTGGCAAGTTAGCTGATTGCCAAGAAAAAGATCCGGCACTATCTGAACTCTATATTGTGGAAGGAGACTCTGCTGGCGGTTCAGCCAAGCAGGGACGAAATCGTAAAAATCAGGCTATATTGCCATTGAAAGGTAAAATTCTTAACGTAGAAAAAGCACGTTTTGATAAAATGATATCTTCTCAAGAAGTGGGCACATTAATCACAGCATTAGGTTGTGGTATTGGCCGTGATGAATATAACCCAGAAAAACTGCGCTATCACAGCATTATCATCATGACCGATGCCGATGTCGATGGTTCTCACATACGAACATTATTACTGACATTTTTCTATCGTCAGATGCCTGAAATAATGGAACGTGGCTATATCTATATTGCTCAACCGCCACTTTATAAAGTGAAAAAAGGTAAGCAAGAACGTTATATAAAAGATGAAAATGGCTTAGTTGAGTATTTAACAACACTGGCACTAGAGAATGCAGAAATTCATGTTAATGAATCTGCACCGGCTTTATCAGGCTTATCTTTAGAAAATTTAGTCAAACAGTTCCGTAAAACTCATGAAACTATTAAGCGTGTATCACGTTTAATCCCTGCGGATATTCTAGAAAAGATGATCTACGGTGAAGTTATTACCACGGAAGATTTTAAGAATAAAGTAAACGTTGAATCTTGGACTGCTAATCTACTTAAGCAGTTATCTGATCAAGACGGTAATGGTTCTATCTATACCGTTGAAATTAAGCACGACCAAGAACGCAATATTTACTATCCAAGTTTTAATGTGCGTAAACATGGTATCGATACAGTTTATGACTGTGACTATGAATTTTTTGACTCAAAAGAGTTTGCTTCAATTCAGAGTTTAAATAGAGCAGTTAATGGCTTAATGGAAGAAGGTGCTTACGTTAAACGTGGCGAAAAAATTAAGCAAGTTGCTGAGTTTGACGAAGCATTAAATTGGCTAATGGCTGAATCAAAACGTGGCCAATATATTCAGCGTTATAAAGGTCTAGGTGAAATGAACCCTAATCAATTATGGGAAACTACCATGGATCCAGATTCACGCAGAATGCTACAAGTAACGATTGAAGATGCTATTGCTGCTGATCAATTGTTTACTACCCTGATGGGTGATCATGTAGAACCGCGTAGACACTTTATTGAAGAAAACGCGCTTAAAGTAGCTAACCTAGATGTCTAGCCTTTAAACTTTTAGAGATAAGAATGCCCGATCATCAAATCGGGCATTTTTGTTTCTAACCAGGTATTTTAAAGTAATTAAATGCCAAACATCTAGTTATACCCTTAATTGATTGTCTGTTGGTTTTTAATGATTGAAATGAAAAACCCGATCAGTTAATTAATTAAATTGCTATAAGGACACTAGGCTAATAAAGCGACAAACGGTATAATTAGTTTTATTTAACCCCATACAATTATAGATTCGGAATGTTATGAGTACGTTTAATATAAAGACCTTTCAAGGACTAATATTGCAGATGCAAGATTATTGGTCACGCCAAGGCTGTGTAATAGTCCAGCCATTAGATTTAGAAGTAGGGGCAGGCACATTTCACCCGATGACATTTTTACGTTCTATTGGTCCTGAGCCAATGAGTAGTGCTTATGTGCAACCGTGCCGACGTCCAACTGATGGTCGTTACGGTGAAAATCCCAATCGCCTACAACACTATTATCAATTTCAAGTCATGCTAAAGCCTTCTCCAGATAATATTCAAGAGCTTTATCTTGATTCATTAAAAGAAATGGGTATTGATCCGCTTGTGCATGATATTCGCTTTGTAGAAGATAATTGGGAATCACCAACCTTGGGCGCGTGGGGTTTAGGTTGGGAAATTTGGTTAAACGGCATGGAAGTTTCACAGTTTACTTATTTTCAACAAGTTGGCGGTTTAGAATGTGCACCTGTTACCGGTGAAATAACCTATGGTTTAGAACGCTTAGCGATGTATATTCAAAACGTAGATAGCATTTATGATCTGGTTTGGACTGATGGCCCAATGGGTAAAATACTTTATGGTGATGTCTTTCATCAAAACGAAGTTGAACAATCAACTTATAATTTTGAATATGCCGACGTTGATGCTTTATTTAAAACTTTTGATCAGTGCGAAAAAGATAGTGAAAAACTTATCGAAGCAGGTTTAGCTCTACCGGCTTACGAGCAAGTGATGAAAGCTTCTCATGCTTTTAACTTACTTGATGCTCGACATGCCATATCGGTAACAGAACGCCAACGTTACATATTAAGAGTAAGAGCTTTATCAAAAGCCGTTGCACAAGCCTATTACGCGAAACGTGAAGAACTTGGCTTTCCACTTTGTAAAAAAAATTCAGCTAAGGGACAGTCATAATGACAACAGAAACACTACTGATTGAACTCGGTACTGAAGAGTTACCACCAAAATCGTTGAGAACTTTAGCGACAACGTTTTTTGAACAAATTAAATTACAACTAGATGATGCAAAACTTAGCTACTCAGATATTTACTGGTATGCAACGCCAAGACGTTTAGCGGTAAAAGTTGATAACTTAATCGCCAATCAAGCCGACAAAGCCATTGAAAAACGTGGTCCTGCCGTTGGCGTAGCATTTGACACTGAAGGCAAGCCAAGTAAAGCTGCCGAAGGTTGGGCGCGCTCAAATGGCATCACTGTTGCCCAAGCAGAGCGTTTGATAACAGATAAAGGTGAATGGTTACTTTATAAAACTATCGAACAAGGTAAGCATGTTGAACAACTCATACCTGACATGGTTAATATCGCTATTGCAAAGTTACCGGTACCAAAACCCATGCGTTGGGGGTCGGGTAGAACACAGTTTATTCGACCTGTGCATACGCTAACATTAATGTACGGTGCAAGTGTTATTGCCGGTGAGTCGTTAAATATTAGCTCGAACAACGTAGTGACCGGTCATCGATTTCATCATCACGGCTTAGTTGCGTTAGCACATGCTAATGATTATGAAAGCGCGTTAAAAGCCGCGCATGTTGTTGTTGACTACCAAGCACGTAAAGAAACTATCCAGCAGCAAATTAATGCTGCGGCAATAGAAATTGGCGGTTTCGTTTTACCAGATGATGACTTGCTAGAAGAAGTTACCTCACTAGTTGAATGGCCAGTGGTGTTAACCGGTAGCTTTGATAAAGAATTTTTGAATGTACCTGCTGAACCATTAATTTATTCGATGAAAGATCATCAAAAATATTTTCCCGTCACCGATAGCGAAGGTAAGTTGTTGAATAAATTTATCTTTGTGTCAAATATTGATAGTAAAGATCCGAGTCAGGTTATTAAAGGTAATGAAAAAGTTATTCGCCCACGTTTGGCTGATGCCGAGTTTTTCTTTAAAACTGATAAAAAGCAATCACTTGACTCAAGGTTGCAAAGTTTAGAGTCGATATTGTTTCAAAAGCAGTTAGGTACAGTGAAAGCTAAGTCTGAACGCATTGCTAGTTTAAGTGAATTTGTTGCTAATAAAATTGGCGATGATACGGCTATGGCGTACCGTGCTGGTTTATTAAGTAAAACCGATTTAATGACAGATATGGTGCTTGAATTTCCACAAGTTCAAGGCACTATGGGTAAATACTATGCTCAGCATGATGGCGAGCCAGCCGCAGTGGCACAAGCTTTAGAAGATCAATATCGCCCGCGTTTTGCTGGTGACGCATTACCTGAGCAGACTATAGGTTGTGCGGTTGCTATTGCCGACAAAGTAGATACCTTAGTGGGCATCTTTGGCATTAACCAAGCACCTAAAGGTGATAAAGACCCGTTTGCTTTGCGCCGTGCGGCCATTGGTTTGATCAGAATCATCATTGAGAAAAACCTTGATTTAGATATTGCTGATTTATTGGTAAAAAGTGTTGCGCTATATCAAGACAAATTAATCAATCAAGACGTGACTCAACAGGTGCTTGAATTTGTTTTTGGTCGTTACCGTGCTTATTATCAAGATCAAAATATTAGTGTTGATGTCATACAAGCTGTTCTAGCCAACGCTCCATCTTCACCATTAGATTTTGATAAGCGCATTCATGCGGCAACGTATTTTAAAACCTTAGCAGCAGCGGTGACGTTAGCAGCAGCTAACAAGCGTGTGGGTAATATTTTAGTTAAATTTAAAGGTGAGCTTTTTAACGCTTTTAAACCTGATTTAGCGACAGAAGCGGCTGAAACAGAGTTGGCCTTAGCTTTTTCAGTGGTTAAGACTAAAATAGCACCAGCAATGGCGACAAAAAATTATCAAAGCGCATTAACCGAATTAGCGGCGTTAAAGCAGCCGATTGATAACTTTTTTGATCATGTCATGGTTATGGCTGATGATGAAGAAGTTAAAACTAATCGTCTGACCTTATTAAACGAAATTCGCAATAGTTTCCTCGCTATAGCTGACATCTCTTTATTGCAGTAATACTTGCGGTAGTGGCGAATTAAAAACCAAAAGGAATGCTAAGGCATTCCTTTTTTTATCACCATTAAAAGTCATCTAAACTAGCAAAGTGATATCGATCAGCAACTATAATAAATGTTTTAAGCCTTATTAAATGTAGACTTGAATACCACAATAACACTTAGCTTTTTCTACTTTTTAGTTTAGCAGAATACGGTTGTTGTTTGCTAAAGTAAGCGCTCACTTATTCTTATAGACTTTACTAATTTAAATTAACACTGCTAACGGTGCAAAATTTTGCAGTATTCGAAATTGTTATTCTGGCTTGATATACTTTTTTAGCATAGCTAATACCAGTTCCATTAAGTTTGTGATCTTGTTGTGTGCAGGAAAAATAATTCAAGGTAAGGCGCTCGATTGAGCAATAGCTGGCTATTGGGAGTGAGAGCAACACAGCCTTGAGCTATTTTAACTAGTACAAGTGAGCAATAACTTAATGGGATTGGTATAATACCAAGTTGATTAATTACCTGCTCATTTTTAATGGTTAAAATGAATAACTACAGCGTTATAAAATTTATAAGGTGAATAACTACTTATTAAATTTTATGCCTTGTATTTATCCCTTTTTCCTCATGAAAAAGTAGATCACTTAATTAATCAAATTGGTATAACTCACATAAATTAATCATCTAATAGTAATTTTTAAAGTGAGCTGAATTGAATTATTAATAAGGTAGATGGACTCGCCAAGCTTCTCAATTGTGATAATCTTTTAACAAAGTAATAATCACAATTAATATTAGGTCGTCGTTATGTTTATACATTTTGCTAAAGCGAAGAGTAGCGCGTTTACTCCATCGTTTAATGCTTTTTCTCGCAAAAATTTTGCGGTGTTATGTGCGTTTGTCGCCACTATACCTGTTTACGCCGCTACCGTGGTGCCGCCTAGTGAGCAATTGGTCTTACGTGAGATACAACAACAAGTCAGTGCAGAGAGACTAAAAACAGATATTACCAAGTTAGTTGGGTTTGGTACTCGGCATACCTTGTCAGAGACAAAATCAGATACCCAAGGCATTGGCGCTGCACGTCGTTGGATTAAATCAGAATTTGAGAAAATTTCGGCACAGTGTGGCGGCTGTTTAGAAGTTATTGTTCAAAAACAGACATTTTCAGGGGAAAAACGTATTCCTGAGCCAACAGAAGTCGTCAATGTTATCGCTATTCAGCGCGGTCAACTCGATCCAAATCGCTATATTGTGATGTCTGGTGATATAGACTCTCGAGTGTCAGACCCGCTTGACTACACCAGTGCATCTCCGGGAGCAAATGATAATGCTTCAGGTGTTGCTGGCGTTATTGAAACCGCTAGGGTGCTGTCACAACATAAATTTGCTGGTACTGTTGTTTATGCCGCATTATCAGGAGAAGAACAGGGCTTGTTTGGTGGAAAAATAATGGCGGGCATTGCCAAAAAAGCAGCTTGGCGTGTTGAAGCGGTCATTAATAACGACATGATTGGTAATATTTCAGGTATTAATGGCATTATTAACAACACAACAGCAAGAGTGTTTTCTGAAGGCGTTCGCTATGTTGAAACACCTGCAGAAGCTAAAAAACGCAGATTCACCGGTGGTGAAGTAGATTCGCCTTCACGAAATGTAGCTCGCTATATTGACCAAATTGCAGACCAATACATACCTAACTTAGACGTTATGATGATATATAGATTAGACAGATTTGGTAGAGGCGGGCATCATCGACCATTTAATGCCGTTGGTTATCCTGCTGTACGTATTATGGAAACTAATGAGCACTACGATCGTCAGCATCAAGACCTTCGAAGCGAAAATGGTCGAGCGTTTGGCGACGTTCTGGCGGGTGTAGATTTTGACTTTACTGCAAAATTAACCTCGTTAAACGCTGTCACTATGGCCGCGATGGCTTGGGCGCCACCACCGCCAGCAAATACTGAAATTTCAGGGGCAGTTAAAGCATCAACAACGTTAAAGTGGCAGCGTCCAGAAGGGACTATGGCAAATAATTTAGCGGGTTACCGTGTTCATTGGCGATTGACTACAGAGCCAACATGGACACATAGTCAATATGTAGGTGATGTCACTGAATTTGAGTTAAAAAATATTGTAATCGATAACTATTTTTTTGGTGTTAGCAGTGTTGCAAAAGATGGTTTTGAAAGCCCAGTGGTCTTTCCTGGTCCTGCAGGCTCTTTTGGAGGTTATAAATAATAGTTTACACACTATTATAAAAAGCTAATTTTATGGCTTAATAAGTAATCCATATGATTAGCTTGCTAAAAATAGTGCAAAAGATATTAACATGCTTCAATTATTACTTATTGATAAGTAATAATTGAAGCGAAAGTTACATTGTGTGAATAAGGCTTTATAACAAGCTTAAGCATACCGATAAAAATCAACACCCGTATTATCATCTATACTAAATTTTATGTCTTGTATTTCTTCATTTTTCCTCATGAAAAAGTAGACCACTTAATTAATCAAATCGGTATTAATAATTAATCCTCACTCGCTAACTTTTTTTGCAGTAATTAGCATTTACCCTCTTAAAAGTCTTTTTTACTCTGAGTTTAAATAGTGAATTTAACCGCAATCCCTAATACAAAAGGGCACAGTTAATGTGTTTAAAGTGCAAGGAATTGTTATAAAATTGAGTTGTTAAATTTTCACTTTTTTTATTTAAGCCACCGTTGGGCATTGGGAAGGTGATAGAAAAAAGCCTGGGTTTATTGTTGCGCTTTCAAATCAATTGCAAAGTAAGGTGGCCATTAAAATTAACAGTATCTGTTTAAAGCTTAGCTACTAGCTTAGCGACTCACCTTAGTATCATAAGCCTTTCTTAATAACGTATTGAAAAGGCATTACTTTGATTTGCTGACTAATTAGTTGATGCTCCATAAATCGACAAAAACTTGGAATATCTCTTGCAGTTGACGGATCGTCAGCGCTTACTAGAAGGGTTTCACCTACGGCCATTTTTCGTATTTTTAGCCGAAGCATCATTACTGGCTCGGGACAGCGAAGCCCAATGGCATCTAATTGGTGGTCTGGATCAGAAAAACAGCAGTCGGTCATGCTTTACCTTGCTAGGGAATATGGTTTGGTGCTAATTTTAAAGCCTATTCACCATGACGCAACAATAAACTTACGTTGATTGTTTTTGTTCAGTCGATTTTTAATCATCTCGAGCTAATTTTAAGGACAAATATTGACAATTAAGCTAATAATTGTCTCAAATAGGCTTGCTTTGTCACGTTAGAGGTGAATAATTGATCCATGCTTATTTTTTCAAGGTCCTCAAATGCCGCTAGGTAGTTTCCGATTTATCAAAACCATCATATTAAGTGCGCTATTAGCGAGTACGCCAACTTTCGCTAATGATGAAAGCCAACAGCGAAAAACTTTCTTGCAAGCTGAAAAGCAAGTTTGGAACTACAGTTCTGCTACTTATCAAAACCTATATAACCAACTACATTATTATCCGCTGCAACCTTATTTGGATCAGAAGCGCCTAATGACCAAAATGAAGTTGTCGTCAGCGCCAGAGATAGGAGACTTTTTAACAAAGTATAAAGGCACACCACTGGATTGGCCCTTAAGAAAAAAATGGTTAACTTATTTGGCTAAACGTAAGCAGCCGGTGCTTTTTCAACATTTTTTCGAAGCCACCAGTGATGTTGAACTAACGTGTCAGTATTATCGCTTTCAATTGCAATCTGGCGTGTCGCCAACGAAAATATTACCCAAAGTAAATTCGCTGTGGATAGTGGGTAAATCGCAACCAAAAGTTTGCGATCCCTTGTTTAAACAGTGGCAGCAAGCAGGGTATCAAACAAACGAGGTCATATGGCAACGTATTGTATTATCAGCCGATGGCGGTAAACATACCTTAATACCGTATTTGACGCTGTTATTACCAGAAAATGAGCAATATTTAGCTCAGCTTTGGCATAAAGTACGTCGCAATCCGTCCTATACCGAACGCTTATCAAAATTTAAAAACAAAACCCCAAGAGAGGCGGAGATAGTCGCTTATGGTTTAAAACGTCTAATATGGCGCGATCCAGAACAAGCACTTAATACTTATAAGTTAGCAAAGTCGCTGTTACCGTTTTCTTTGCAGCAACAGCAACAAATTACTTTCAAGTTTGCCCTAGCGTTAGCCAGCAAAAATCACCTTGATGCGGCCGCATGGTTAGCGAAAGTGGATGAAAATTTATTCACCAGTAACCTAACCCAGTGGTATATAACCGACGCTCTGCGCGATCAAAATTGGCAGAACATCAAAACTAAGCTCCTAAAGTTACCTAAGACAGTGCAAAAAAGTCTGCAGTGGCAGTACTGGTATGGCAGAAGTTTATTAGCTACCAATGAGTTAGTGGCTGGAAACTTACGCTTAAATGAGCTTGCGCTAAGTCGACATTATTATGGTTTTTTAGCTGCGAGTTATTTAAAGAAACCAGCTAATTTTCAAGATATACCGCTTGTTGTTAGTGTAGATGAAAGAGCCTGGGTGACTAAAAGTCCTGAAGCAAAAAGAGCTTTTGAGCTATTTGCTATTGGTCGGTTTTATCATGCCCGCAAAGAATGGAATTATTGGTTGTCAAAACTCAATAAGCGCGAAAAGTTAGTTGCCTCTAAAGTTGCCAATGAAATGGTATGACAGGGCAATATTTACCTTAGCTAAAGTGGGTTATCTTAACGATGTAGATTTACGTTTTCCACTGGGCTTTGAAAGTGAAATTACACACTATGCCGGCCAGCAAAAAATTAATCCAGCTTGGGCGTTTGCTATAACGCGTCGTGAAAGCTCGTTTATGTCAGATGCTAATTCTCCGGCAGGCGCTAAAGGTTTAATGCAAATTATGCCAGGTACAGCAAAACAGCTAGCGCGTAAAAAAGTCTCTAATCGGTATTTATTCAAAGCCAAAAATAATATTAAATTAGGCACAAAATACTTACGTGATTTACTCGACCGTCATGATGGTAACCAAGTACTGGCTACTGCGGCTTATAATGCTGGGCCTTATCGAGTAAAAAGTTGGTTGAAAAACGCTGAGTCATTACCTGCTGATGTTTGGATTGAAACCATTCCGTTCAAAGAAACCCGAGAATATGTTAAAAGTGTTTTAGCTTATCAGCAAATATATCAACACAAAGTAGGGCAAGCGGCCTCTTTATTTGACCACATTATTGCGATGAGCATAAACGAATAGCATCCACTTGCATTATAATAGTGGCTTAAATAAGGTATAATTAATACCAAAGAAATTTAGAGAGTTACCAGATGAATACACTAGCTAGCCAATACCCAGCTCATGTAGCTGAGTTACAAAAACGAACCAAAGCCGTATTAGCAAGAGAAAATCTTGAAGGCTTAGTCATTCACTCTGGTCAAGAAATTAAAGCATTTTTAGACGATAACAGCTATCCATTTCGCGTTAACCCACACTTTAAAGCTTGGTTACCTTTAGTTGATATTGCTAATTGTTGGTTGTTGGTTAACGGCACAGATAAACCGACACTAATTTATTACCAACCAGTTGATTTTTGGCATAAAGTTATTAGCTTAGCGGACGATTATTGGCATGAGTTTTTTGATATAAAGCTTTTAGCTAAAGCCAGTGATGTTGATAAATTACTGCCTTATGATAAAAAATCTTTTGCCTATATTGGCGCTCATATTGAAGTGGCGAAAGCGTTAGGTTTTGAACATATTAATCCTGAGCCACTGATTAATTATTTTCATTTTCATCGTGCTTACAAAACCTCATACGAACAAGCCTGTTTGCGTCGTTCAAATGAGATTGCGGTTAAGGGTCATAAAGCAGCCAAAGCCGCTTTTTTTGATGGTGCCTCAGAGTATGATATTCAACACGCTTTCCTTAAAGCTACACAACATGTTGAAAGTGAAACACCTTATGGCAATATTGTCGCGTTAAATGAAAATAGCTCTATTTTGCATTACACCGCTTTAGATCGCGGTGTACCACAAGCCCATCGTTCATTTTTATTGGATGCCGGGGCTAATTTTCATGGTTATGCCGCTGATATTACCCGCACGTATTCTTTCAAGCGTGATCGTTTTGCTGAGCTAATTGCTCGCATGGACATTTTAATGTTGAATGCGGTTGACGCTTTAAAGCCAGGGCTTAGTTATGTTGATCTACATATCGCCACTTATCGCGAAATAGGTAAGGTATTACGAGAGTTTAACTTTATTAATGTCGATGTCGATACGGCTGTTGAAAGCGGTATTATTTCTACTTTTTTCCCCCATGGTTTAGGTCATCACTTAGGTTTACAAGTGCATGATGTTGGCGGTTTTATGGCTGACGAACGTGGCACTCACGTTAATACACCAGAGCAACATGCTTTTTTACGGACATCGCGGGTGATAGAAAGTAATCAAGTATTTACTGTCGAACCTGGCTTATATTTTATTGACTCTTTGCTTGCTGAGCTAAAAAAATCGGCTCATGGTAAAATGGTGAACTGGTCAGAAGTTGATGCTATGCGGCCATTTGGCGGTATCAGAATAGAAGATAATGTTATTGTTCACCAATCACATAATGAAAATATGACACGAAATTCTGACTTAAACTAAGCGAAACCACTTGTGTCTACACCATACACAATAGCGGCTCAAGCGACTATTAATGAAACCATAGTCACGCGCAGCCGCTTTATTTGCTACCTTAAACCTTGCACTAGCGCTGCTGATGCTAAAGCTTTTATTAAAAGTTTACAAATATTACATCCACAGGCTAGTCATCACTGTTATGCCTTCATTGCTGGCCGGCCTGAAAACAGCCAATTATATGGTTTTTCTGATGACGGGGAGCCGTCAGGCACTGCCGGTAAACCCATACTAAATATGCTAATGGGTAGTAATCTTGGTGAGCTTTGTGCTGTTGTTGTGCGATATTTTGGCGGTACTAAACTGGGGCCCGGTGGATTACAACGTGCTTATGGCGGCAGTGTAAAGCAAGCGTTGACGATTTTACCAACAAAATTGAAAATTCCTATGGTGCGCAAAACACTAGCGTGTCAATATGCACAAGTAAATGATGTTTTACATTTTATTAGTCAAATGGGTGGCGAAATTATCCAGCAAGACTACCATGAGAATGTTGTTCTGATACTCGCATTACCTGATGAAAAAATTGAGCTTTTCCAACAGCAATTACAAACAATGTCTGCGGGACAGTTAACCCTTCAATCCATAACTAAAAAGCAATAATAAACTACCGTGCAATTTAAAAATATCATCCGAATCTTAGGGTTATTAGTCGCCTTACTGAGCGTAACTATGTTGCCGCCTGCTTTTATTTCTCTGGTCTATCGAGATGGTGGTGGGGTTTCTTTCTTAATGTCATTTCTTTTTTGCCTAATCGCGGGGCTATTATCTTGGTATCCTTATCGAGCCGAAAAAAGCGATTTAAGGGCACGAGAAGGTTTTTTAATTGTGGTGTTGTTTTGGACCGTTTTGGCGAGTTTCTCAGCGGTGCCTTTATTATTATTAGATCAACCTAACCTTAGCGTTGCCGATGCATTTTTTGAGTCTTTTTCTGGTCTCACGACTACAGGCGCAACCATATTAACGCAGATTGACGGATTACCACACGCGGTACTTTGGTATCGACAACAGCTACAGTGGCTCGGTGGTATGGGGATTATTGTGTTAGCAGTAGCTATTTTACCTATGCTAGGCATTGGTGGTATGCAGTTATATCGCGCGGAAACCCCAGGCCCAGTGAAAGATTCAAAAATGACCCCGCGTATTGCTGACACCGCCAAGCATTTGTGGCTAATCTATGTCACCTTAACTGTGGCTTGTGCGATGAGTTATTGGGCCGCAGGGATGAATTTATTTGACGCTGTTTGCCACTCTTTTTCTACCATTGCGATTGGTGGTTTTTCGACACACGATTTAAGCATGGGCTATTTTGATAGTCCGTTGATCAATTTTATCTGTGTGTTTTTCCTACTGGTTGCTGGTGTCAATTTTGCTTTGCATTTTGCGGTAGTGAACAGCCGATCACTACGCAGTTATTTTTATGATTCAGAATTTAAAGTGTTTTTGGGTATTCAAGCAGTTTTAATCTTAGTGTGTTTTATCGTGCTAATGAGTTTTAATGTTTACCAGTCGGGTTTTGATAACTTCGAACAAGCGCTGTTTCACGCGGTTTCAATTAGCACTACCGCCGGTTTTTCAACAACATCTTCGGGCGAAGTCGCTTTTTCTAACTGGCCAACACTGCTGCCAATTTTATTAATATTTGCCAGTTTTATCGGTGGTTGTGCGGGCAGTACCGGTGGTGGCATGAAGGTCATTCGGGTGTTACTACTTTATTTACAAGGTGTGCGCGAATTAAATAGATTAGTGCATCCCAAAGCGGTTTTTGCTATTAAGCTAGGTAAGAAAGCGTTACCAAATCGTGTGGTAGAAGCCATATGGGGTTTCTTCTCTGCTTATGCGGCTGTGTTTGTTGTTTGTATGTTGTTGTTATTAGCGGGCGGAATGGATGATATTTCAGCTTTTACCGCTGTTGCTGCATGCTTGAATAATTTGGGCCCAGGTTTGGGGCAGGTTGCGTCAAATTATGCAGAAATAAATGATTTTAGTAAATGGGTCTTGGTGGTTGCTATGTTGTTTGGCCGTTTAGAGATATTTACCTTGCTGGTATTACTCACACCAGCATTTTGGCGAACCTAGGGTAAACTTTTCTTGCTACCCATATTACCGATTAGAAAAATGTGATTGCATCTAGTTGGAATAAAGCTTCAACGTCGCTGATATAGCGCTTGTTAACTAAAAATAACACCACATGGTCTTCTGCTTGAATTCGGGTATCTGAATGAGCAATTAATACTTCTTCACCACGTACAATTGCACCAATGGTTGTACCGGGCGGTAACCTAATTTGCTGGATAGTTTTCCCCACCACTTTCGATGATTTTTCATCACCTTTAGCCACAATTTCTAACGCTTCTGCTGCGCCACCACGCAAACTATAAACATTATTAATATTACCACGGCGTACATGAGTTAATAACGCGGAAATGGTTGCGTGCTGCGGCGAAACAGCAATATCTATATCACTGCCATGGACTAAATCAATGTAAGCACTGCGCTGGATCAGTACCATCGCTTTGCGTACACCTAAGCGTTTTGCTAATAACGATGACATAATATTAGCCTCGTCATCGTTAGTAACAGCAATAAAAACGTCAAACTGATCAATGTGCTCTTCTAATAGCAACTCTTGATCAGAAGAATCGCCGGTAAACACTAAGGTGTCATTTAGCTCAGACGCTAAATAGGCTGCCCGTTTAACCGAATGTTCAATTAATTTTACTTGATGGTTTTTTTCCAATAAGCGCGCTAAACCTGAGCCTATATTACCGCCACCAGCGATCATGATTTTTTTATAAGGCGCTTCTAATTTTTGTAGTTCGTTCATTACCGCGCGAATATGAATTGAGGCGGCAATAAAAAATACTTCGTCATCGGCTTCAATAACGGTAGTACCTAGTGGACGAATAGGTTTGCCATTGCGATAAATCGCCGCAACCCGGGTATCAATATTTGGTATATGTTCGCGTAAAGTAGACAGGGCATGACCAACCAATAATCCGCCGTAATAAGCTTTAACGGCAACTAAACTAACTTTACCCTCGGCAAACTCTAATACTTGTAGGGCACCTGGATAATCAATGAGTCGAGCAATATCTCGGGTCACCAGTTGTTCAGGCGCAATAATATGATCAACGGGAATGTTTTTATTCTGAAACAGTTCTTTTTGATATTTCAGAATTTGACTAGACCGAATTCGGGCAATTTTATTGGCAGTATTAAACAGCGAATAACAAATTTGGCAAGCAATCATGTTGGTGGCATCATCGTTGGTTACTGCAACAACGAGCTCAGCATCTTCAGCGCCGGCTTGTTTTAGTATGTCAGGGTGAGAGCCTTGACCAACGACAACGCGTAAATCCATTTTGTCTTGTAATTCACGCAAGGTTTCACTGTTAGTGTCTATTAGCGTAATGTCGTTTTTTTCGCCAACAAGATTCTCCGCTAATGATCCACCAACTTGTCCGGCACCAATAATTATAATTTTCATTTAAGATTGCTTTATAGTTGTTTTTGCTGTGATTTTTTAATGAATTTGGCGTAGTAAAAACCGTCCATTGAATTGTCGTTAGACAGTATCTGCCAACCAATATCCGTTGTATTCTTGGTTATTGCGAGATGTTCAGCATCTGAATTTTCAGCAAGAAAACGACGAACTTGCTCACTGTTTTCTTCTGGTAATACGCTGCATGTTGCATAAAGCAAAGTACCACCGGGTTTTAATAAAGACCATACATTTTTTAATATATCGTGTTGCAAGTCAGTTAATACCGCAATGTCTTGGCTTTTACGTAACCACTTAATATCAGGGTGTCGGCGTATGACACCGGTACCAGAACACGGGGCGTCAAGTAAAATTCGGTCAAATAATTCGCCATTCCACCACTTTTCAGGTGTGGCGGCATCAGCGGTGATCACCTTTGCTTGCAGGTTCAGACGTTGCAGGTTCTCATGTACTCGCAGCAAACGCGACTCTTCAATATCAATGGCGGTCAGCGCTTTTATTTTCGGACTATATTCAAGTATATGACAGGTTTTGCCACCGGGTGCGGCACAACAATCAAGTACATTGTCATTAGGCTGACAATCAAGTAAAAGCGCAGCTTGTTGTGCGGCGCCGTCTTGAATTGATACCCTACCGAGCTGAAATCCAGGTAATTTATTGACATCGATGGCGTCAGTTAAGCGTATCGCTGATGATTTTTCATCGACATAGGCATAATCAATTTTTTCAGCGACTAATAAAGCAAGATATTCATTAAGGCTATGATGCAGGGCGTTAACTCGCAACCACATTGGTGGTCTTTGCATATTTGCTGTAAGAATATCCTGCCAACTATCAGGGTAGCCACTTTGTAGTTTTTTAATAAACCAAGAGGGATGGTTAAAGGCGACAGCTGCAGGCAGCTTACTGGTGTCGACAGATAGCTTTTTATTAGCTAATTGTGTTTGCTGGCGTTGAAAATTTCTTAATACGCCATTAATCACCCCTTTTAAATGGTCGCATTTTAATGGTTTACAAGCGGAAACAGTTTCATTAAACGCAGCGTGATCGGGTATGCGGGTATATTTAATTTGATAAATCCCAACCAGTAATAAAAAGTGACCAACGCGTTGTTTACCGCTAAAGGGTTTTTTAATAAAGTCACGAACATCATGTTCAAGTTCAGGTAAATGTCTTAATACGCCATAGCAAAGTTCTTGTAATAGGCCTTTATCTTTAATATCTATTTTTGCGATTTGTTGTGGTAGTTCATCTGACAAACTACGGCCTTTATCAACAACGGCAAAGGTACAGCGAGCAGCGAGTGCTCTAAGGTTCGCAGCCATAATTAAGTTAACTCTTGTTGAGGCTGTATTAGCCTATTGATTGATTGGCCTTGGGCAAACCAATCTGCCTTGCCATTGAGTATGTCGGCCACAGCTAAGGCTTTTTTGCCCGGCAGTTGTAATATTTCAAGCCGTAAAGCATTTGCTGTTGTAGCAACGACAATACCTTGTTTATCGCAGCTTATGATCGTGCCAGGTAGGTGCTGATGCTCAAGTTCAATAACGCTAGCTTGCCAAACCCTAATACGGTGTTGTTGACTATTGTCATCAAAAGTAAATTGCGCCACTGGCCATGGAATATAAGCTCTGATTTTTCGATCAAGTATGGTCGCGGGTTGTTGCCAATTTAACTCAGCGTCTGCTTTATCAAGTTTGGCCGCATGAGTTGCTTGTGCATTATTTTGTGGCTGGTGTTGATGTTGGCCACAAGCCATTAGCGTTAAGGTGTCTAATAATGCCTTTGGACCTAGTTCAGCTAACTTGTCGTATAAACTTGCGCTGGTGTCTTTTACGGTAATATCACAAGTCGCGGTTAAGATCATATCACCGGTATCTAGGCCTTTATCCATTTGCATTATGGTAACACCAGTTTTTGAGTCACCGGCTTCTAAAGCACGTTGAATCGGTGCAGCACCACGCCATTTGGGTAAAATGGAACCATGAACATTAATACAGCCTAATTTTGGTGTCTGTAAAATTACTGTTGGTAATAATAAGCCGTAAGCCACCACTACCATGATATCTGCTTGGTAATTTGCCAGCGTTAACTGTGTTTGTTCAGCTTTAAAGTTCTCTGGCTGTTGAACTGGAATGTTGTGCGCTAAGGCTAATAGTTTAGTTGCACAAGCGCTGAGCTTTTTACCGCGGCCAGCCGGTTTATCGGGCGGGCAATAAACGGCAACAATGTTATGCTTTGATTGAATTAACGCCGCTAAATGTTGCGCGGCAAAGTCAGGGGTACCAGCAAAAATGATATTTAATGGTGTAGTTACGGCGTTGGGCAAAGGAGTTTCCAGAATGCAATTGATATCAATTAAGTTAAGTAATCGCTCACTTACTTAACTTAATTGGTATGAGTTATAAAAGTGCTATGGCACTTAAGCGTTGGCATTATCCAAACGCGCTTCTTTTTCTAATTTCTTTTTGAATCGCTGGCGCTTAAGCGGTGACAAATAGTCAACAAACAAGATGCCATTAAGATGATCAAGTTCATGCTGAATACAAATAGCTAAGAGCTCTTCACCGTCTAAAGTAAAGGTTTGGCCATTTTCATCAAGGGCGGTAACGGTGACATCAATACTACGGTCAACCTTGGCATAACAGCCGGGTACCGATAAACAACCTTCTTCATTAATAATGGTGTCATCACTTTTACGGATGATTTCAGGATTTATTAACACATAAGGGTGTTCTTTATTTTCTGAAACATCAATAACGACAATTCTTTGGTGAATATCAACTTGCGTTGCCGCCAAACCAACACCATTTTCATCATACATGGTTTCAAACATGTTACTGATAATATTACGAATTTCATCGTTAACTTCAGTTACAGGTTGCGCTTTTGTTCTTAATCTCTCATCAGGAAATCGTAATACAGGTAAAATAGCCATAATTTATCAAAAGAGTTCGCGAAATGTCGCATAGAGTGTTATGTTTCAATTTTAGCCATTAATTATAGTTAATCATAGTGGTTTAGGATAAAACCTCTAATAATAGGGAAATTAACATGCTAATAAGAGTTTTATCATCGCTATTTGGCATTGCTCTGTCAGTATCTTTAATGGCCAATGAGCTAGTATTAAAGTCAGATGCTCCAAAATCGTATATCGTTAAGAAAGGCGATACCTTGTGGGACATATCCGGCATATTTCTCAATCAACCTTGGTTGTGGCCTAAGTTATGGCGTCTTAATCCCGATATTAATAACCCACATTTAATTTACCCCGGTGATGAACTGCGGCTAGTATTTGACGTCCAAGGTCAACCCATGTTGGTGAAAGGCAAGCCTGAACTTAAATGGTCGCCTAAAGTACGTGAACAATTAAAAGATCAAAAACCGGTTAGTACACTACCTTTGCATGCTATTGCAGCCTATATTCGCTATGACACGGTGAGAAGTTTAGCTGAGTTAGCGGGTTTACCTCACATTATTGGTAGTGAGAACGGCTATAAATCAAGTATTGATGGCTTTAAAGTTTATATTAATCGTGAGCTCATTGTTGGCCAAAGTTACGGCATTTACCATAAAGCTGATGCCATTGTTGACCCCGAAACACATCAGACTTTAGGTTATAACATTCGACTTATTGGTACCGGTAAGGCCGTACAAAGTGGCAATATGAGTAAACAGCAGCCAAGCACTATTTTTGTCGATGGAGCAAAGCGTGAAATTCGTTCTGGCGCTTATGTTATGCCAGTAAATGATGAACAAGATTACCCCTCTATTTTTACCATGCGAGCAGGCGCTAAAAGCACTAACGGCTTGATCATTAGTTCGGTAACTAAGCTAAGTGAATTTGCTAAATTTGATGTGGTAATGATTAATAAAGGTAATAGCCAAGCCGTACAAGCTGGCGATGTGTTAACCGTTAGCCGAAAAAGCCCCGCCGTTATTGAAACAGACAATGGACCGCAATACAGTAAAGACACTTCTGATTGGAACAAAATAGCTAATGACAGCGATTCAGATTACGATATGCCGGCTGAAGTGATCGGCAAAGTGATGGTATTTAAAGTTTATGACAAGGTCAGTATGGCGTTGATCCTTAGTGCTGAAAAGCCATTACAAGTGCTTGACGGAGTTACTGCACCCTAGCCCTAAAATTGGGCCACTCTTAAGGAGAAGCAAGTGGCAAATACCAGTAACACGCTAACGTTGGAGTTAACTCCAACGCATTATTGGTTAGCAGTGAGAGCTATTCCACGGCTAGCCATTCATAAAAAAATTGCCTTAGTCAAAAAATTTGGTTTAAGCGCTTTATTCGCCGCGAATACTGACTTAACGTTGTCAGGCCTTACCAACCCACAGCGCGCTGCAATAACTGCTCCTGCCTGGGATTTGTTGACAAAAATAATATTTGATTCAAGTCATTGTCATAGCCAAATCATTGCCTTTGATGATCCGCTATACCCGCCATTATTAAAAGAAATTTATGACCCACCTTTAGTGCTTTTTGTCCGTGGCAATGCGGATTTATTGTTATACCCTAAAATTGCCATTGTGGGTAGCCGCAATGCCAGTATATCTGGTCGAGAAATTGCTCATAAGTTGGCGGGTCAGCTAACCACACAATTCGTTGTTACTAGTGGTTTAGCGTCGGGTATTGATGGGCAAGCACATTTAGGGGCCTTGCATCAGCAGGGTTATACTATTGCGGTGGTAGCAACAGGACTAGATATAACTTATCCCGCTCGACATAAAAAATTACAAAAAGATATTGTTGAAAACAAGGGTCTAATCATTAGCGAGTTTGCCCCTGGTATCGCACCTAAGGCGGGACATTTTCCAAAGCGAAATCGTTTAATCAGCGGTTTAAGTTTGGGGGTTTTGGTTGTTGAAGCGTCATTGAAAAGTGGTTCGTTGATCACGGCGCGTTGTGCATTAGAACAAGGGCGGGAAGTATTTGCAGTACCTAGCTCTATTTATAATGTGCAGGCAAAAGGTTGCCACTGGTTAATTAAGCAAGGCGCTAAACTTGTTGAAGATACCAGCGATATAGTGGACGAGTTTGAAGAGTTCGTTACAGATAATTTAAACTTAAATAGAAACAAAGCGAAAGATAATTCAACAGAAAAAAGTAAAAAACAGCACTTGTGTAACGATCCAATGTTAGCTAGTGTGGGTTATGAAATTACACCCGTAGATTTAGTGGTGTCGCGCAGTAAACTACCCATAGATGTAGTGCTAACTCGATTAACAGTGCTTGAACTTAGAGGTCTAGTTTCTGCTGTGCCAGGGGGTTATCTTAAATTAAATAGGGGCTAGTTATGTTTGATATCTTGATGTACCTTTTTGAAAATTATATTCATAGTGAAGCCGAAGTTATGGTGGATCATGAGCTACTTACCGACGAATTAACCCGTGCTGGTTTCCACCAAGATGAAATTTATAAAGCACTTGCTTGGTTGGAAAAACTTACCGCCTTACAAGACACTGAGGCTTATCCTTATTTAACACGAGTAGGTAATCAATCTATTCGAATTTACACCGCACAAGAGAGCCAAATTCTTGATGTAGAATGTCGTGGTTTTCTAATGTTTTTAGAGCAGGTTAATTTATTAGACTTTACTACCCGTGAAATGGTTATTGACCGTGTTATGGAGTTAGACACTCAATTTTTCTCTATTGATGATTTAAAGTGGGTTGTGTTGATGGTGCTGTTTAATGTGCCAGGTAAAGAAAGTGCCTACTCTCAGATGGAAGACTTGATTTTTGATGAGCAAGAAGGCCCGTTGCATTAACTTTTTTCTGAAACTAAAAGTGCACGAAAAATAGCCTACATTAAGACGGCAAAAATATGGCATAATATCCGCCTAATATTTTAGGTGCATTACTATGTCAAATCTCGAAAAACCCCTGTTTTCACGTCATGAGCATGCCTTAGAAAAAACTGCTGAAATTTGTCCTGACTGTGCTTCGCAGCTCACCATTAAACACAGTAAGTCAGGCTCATTTTTTGGTTGTGTTACCTATCCTAACTGCCAATACACTCGAGCTGTTGTTGAACATGAGCGCGTTGATGACAAAATACTGATGGGCAGTGAATGCCCTGAATGCAATCACGAATTGGCGGTCAAACAAGGTCGCTATGGTATGTTTATTGGCTGTACAAACTACCCTGAGTGTTCTTACATCGTTGCGCAAGATCATAATGAACTTGAGCAACAAAATGTCAGTTGTCCGCAGTGTAAAAAGGGCCAACTACAATCAAAAATCAGCCGTTTTGGTAAAACATTTTATTCCTGTGATCACTATCCAAAATGTAAATTTGTTGTCAATCATGAGCCAGTGGATGGCGCATGTGAAAAATGTGGCTTTGCTTTATTATTAAAAAGACAGATGGCGGCAGGTGAAAAATTACAATGCGCGTCCAAACCTTGTAGTTACTTTCAGAAGATCTAATTTTCTTATAAATAGAGATATAAATTGTGCTGTAAAAAAGCCAGTGATACCAATTTGATTAATTAAGTGATCACCTTTTTCATGAGGAAAAATGGATAAATACAAGGCATAAAATTTAATAAGTAGTTATTCACCTTATAAATTTTATAACGCTGTAGTTATTCATTTTAACCATTAAAAATGAGCAGGTAATTAATCAACTTGGTATGACATATGCGTAAGGCATCACTGGCTTTTTTAATCGCTAATTGAGTGTTAGCTCAGTTGTTTTTTGTAACTGGCGACATAAGGTTTAAGTTCATCAAATGCTGCTGTTGGCAAAATATCAGCTAATAACGCTAATCGTGCAGCTAATTGTTTTTCATCATTGCCTGAAACATTAATATGACCCATTTTACGGCCCGGGCGTTTGCTTTTTCCATACCAATGTAAAGTGGTACTCGCTACACTCAAAATTTCATTCGGTACTTCATCTTCACCCAATATATTAATCATGGCTGATGGACGAATTAATTGGGTACTGCCAAGTGGTAAATTGCATACCGCTCGTAAATGGTTTTCAAATTGACACGTATCTGCACCTTGCTGGGTCCAATGACCTGAGTTGTGTACGCGAGGGGCAATTTCATTTACTAACAATTGCTCGCCGATTTGGAAAAATTCAATGGCTAATACACCAATGTAATTTAACTCTTTTGCTATGCTATCAAATACTTGTTTTGCTTGTGCTTGTAGTGCTTGATCTATTTCGATGGCAATTGACACACTCAGCACGCCATTAGTGTGATGGTTTTGAGTTAATGGGTAAACTATCGTATTACCTTGACTGTCACGCGCGCCAACTAAGGAGACTTCGCGATCAAAAGGCACCATTTGTTCGGCCACTACCGCATGTTGAAGGCCTTGTACGCCACCATCAAAAAAAGCTTTAATATCAAGCCAAATGTCTTCCGCTTGTGCTTTATCTTTTAATCGCCATTGACCTTTACCATCATAACCTGCCAAAGCGCTTTTTAAAATTAACGGCATAGACAGGCTATTTAAAGCTTGGTCAAAGTCTGCTTTGGTGGTAATAATTTGGTGCTGGGCATTTGCCACACCACACTTTATTAGCAGATCTTTTTCTAATCTTCTATCGCCGCCCACTTTAATGGCTTGGCTGCTCGGGCGCAGTTTTCCAGACGCCTCACAAAGTGCAAGTGTTTGGTGATCAATATGCTCAAATTCAGCGGTTATAAAGTCAGCGAACTCAATGCCTTGTGTTAATCTACCAAAAACAATGTCAGTTGAAAGCGGATCAACTACAGTGCCTGAGCCAACATCAAAAGCTCGTATATTGATATTTAAAGGCTTAACCGCCAAGGCCATCATACGAGCCAGTTGCCCCGCACCTAATACTAAAACATTCATTTAGCTAGCCTATTCTGCAGGGTTTGGGTTATCAAGAATTGTTTGTGTTTGCTCAGCTCTAAATTGCTCAACAGCCGCTTGTACTGCTGGGTCAGAAAGACCAATGATTTGAGCGGCTAATAAGCCAGCATTCGCAGCACCTGCCGTACCAATGGCTAATGTACCAACAGCAATGCCTTTTGGCATTTGTACAATAGAGAGTAATGAGTCTTGACCACTTAAGGCTTTTGATTGCACAGGTACACCTAACACCGGCAAGCTTGTATAAGCAGCGGTCATACCGGGTAGATGTGCTGCGCCACCTGCGCCACCAATAATAACTTGAAGACCACGGTTTTTAGCGCTTTGTGCATACTCAGCAAGTAAATGAGGCGTTCTATGTGCAGAAACAACTTTTGTTTCATAAGGCACATTAAATAGATCTAACATTTCAGCAGCGTGCTGCATGGTTGGCCAATCCGACTTTGACCCCATGATAATCCCAACTTTCATATGCGTAGTGCCTTTTGATGATTTGATTTAAAACCTAACGTTATACCCACAGATGCAACATTAAGTGAAATTTAATGCAATATTATAACGTGTTTAAAAATATTCCGAAATGACAATTCTTTCTTAGCCTTTATAAGGCGGCGTAAATGACTTTAATGTAGACCAAAGGATAATTTTTTAATTTAATTATCGGCGTATGATTATTTTTATATTGTAAACCGAGCATTATATAAAATGACCGTGTTATACCAATTGATATAATGAAGTACCTCACTTACCATTAATTTAATTAGTATTAATAGTCGCTTCGGTAAAATAAATAAGGAAAATTATGAGTAACATTTATAGCCAAAGTTTAGATAAAATTGCCGCTAATAGTCAGCCACTAACACCGATAAACTTTTTAAATCGTAGCGCGGATGTTTATCCAGACAAAATTGCAATTATCCATGGCAAGCAAAAAATCACTTATCAGCAATACCATAAAAATGTTCGTCGATTAGCCTCAAGTCTCATTAAAAACGGGGTCAATCCTGGGCAAACCGTTAGTATTATGGCGGCTAATATTCCAGCATTTTTGGATGCACATTATGGTGTGCCACTAACCGGTGCCGTGCTTAATGCAATTAATATCCGGCTTGATGCAGAAAATATCGCCTTTATTCTTGATCACGCCGAATGTGATGTGCTGTTTACTGACACCGCGTTTTCAAGTGTCATTAAACAAGCATTAGCACTATCAAAGCGTAACCCTTTGGTGATTGATATCGATGATCCAGAAGGGCCGGGCGGTGAACGCCTTGGTGTAATGGAGTATCAAGAGTTACTCGCTCAAGGGGATGAAAATTTCACTGGTTCACTTATTCATGATGAATGGCAAGCTTTGGCACTTAATTACACCTCGGGCACTACGGGTAATCCTAAAGGTGTAGTTTATTCACATCGCGGCGCTTACCTGAATTCTCTTGGCCATAACTTTGTTTGGCCAACAGACAGTAAGACCAATTATTTGTGGACTTTGCCGATGTTCCATTGCAATGGTTGGTGTTTTCCGTGGACCATAGTTGCTGTTGGTGGTACGCAAATTTGCTTGAGGCAAGTTGAAGTGGGCGCCATCGTGAATGCGATGATTGAGCATAAGGTCAGTCATTTTTGTGGTGCGCCAATCGTGCTTAATATGATTTTAAATGCTGACGAAAGCTTGCTGGCGCAATTACCTAAAAATATTAAAGCGATGACCGCCGGTGCTCCGCCACCGGCGGCGGTTATTAAGGGTATTGAAAACTTAGGTATTGAAATTACTCAAAGTTATGGCTTAACTGAAGTTTATGGGCCTTGTGTCGTTAGTGAGTGGAAAGATGAATGGAATGAGCGAAGTGACGATGAACGGGCAGCATTAAAAGCGCGCCAAGGTGTGCGTTATACCAATTACATTAAATTTGTGATCTAATGGTAGTTATGAAATATATTACTAAAAAACAATTATCTGAGAAATTGGAGCTTATTAATTTAAAGGCACTTATTGCTCAAGAAACCAATGGCAGAATGAGAATTCGCCTATTAGCTTTATTGCACATTAAGGATGGAGCTGACAGAACTCAAGCTGCCAAACATGTAAAAGTAAGCAGG
>NZ_VOLS01000060.1 GCF_007954265.1 Colwellia sp. C1TZA3
TCACATTCATCTAATGTCACAGGATAATATAAGTCACACCTATCACAGCGTTTTTGTTTCGGCTGCTTAGCCTTCATTGCTAGACTCATCCCGACCGACATGGTGAACTCCTTTTACACATAACGCCCCACTAAGAGGCAAATAATAGTTGGTTATAATAGAGAGCGAAGCGAACAAAACCAACTGTTATTTGTCCTGCTTGAGTGGCTTGTTAGGCAACTCTTTGATGCATTATATAAAACTTGTCTTCTTGTTCAATTATAGAAAATCCATTGTCCTTATAAAAAGATAGTGCTCTAGTATTTGTTTTAAAAACACGTAAAGATAATGATTTATTTAAGAGTAACTTTTTAAGTATGGTTAAGGCGTGACTGCCAATTCCTTTAGAGCGGAATTTTTTATCGATGATAAACATCATGATATAAGCTCCATCTTTCTCTTCTGTCACTTGGAAATAGCCAATTCTTTTTTCTGCGTTAAAAAGTATATAGTTTACGCTAAAATTCCAACGATCTTCAGAATCACTAACTTGCCAATCCTGATCCCATCCCCAAAGGCTTTCAATATGAGCTTTCATAGAATCGCAATACAAATCGAAGAAGTATTTTTTGTCATGTTCTTTCGCGATTCGAGTGCTGAGATTCACAGTTGATTCCATAGTTGCCTAACGCCCTGTTAAGAGGCAAAATTTAGTTGGCTAAAATGTCGAGCGAAGCGAAAACAGCCAACTGAATTTTGTCCTGCTTTAACAGCTTGTTATGTGTTACATCGACTCATCTTTAACGAAACGCAATGAATACCCTTTGAAGGATTTATTTAAAATATGCTTCATGCAATATATTGAAACAGGTATTGCTGCTATATAACCAGCTACCCCACCAATAGTTGCTGCAAGTTCAGGCTTACCGATTAAGGCTACAATTACACCACCAATACCACCAAGAATTGCCCCCGCTACTGCACCAAAAACCGTTGCTCGCCAAAAAAAACTCCACCAAACAGGCATAGATTGCGACCACGAAATCTCTAATTTGTCCATGTTAATAACTCCTTAAATTGAATGACACATAACAGCTTATTAGACGGATAAAATCCCACTTTCAACAAAGGTGAGTGTCCAACTAATGAATATTTATTCAAATTAATATACATAACTTAATATTAATATTCAACACGTTAATTTTACTTGTTGAATATAGCGATGTAGAAAGGCCGATTAAATCCTGCTTTCTACACAAAAGCGGGATCTGCAACTAAACTGTATTAATACACAGTGGTTATTTGTAGTTAATAAGGAATAATTATGAAATCTGAATTTCTCTCACATATCAAAGAAACTATGTGGACACGACGCTACGCTAAACGCACTATAGAATCATATTTATATTGGATTAAAGCCTATATCATTTTTATTGGAAAAGTACATCCAAACGACTGTCACGATAAAGAAGTTGAACAATTTCTTAGTTATCTTTCAAATAACTTAAATCTTGCCCCTAAATCTCAGGCGTTAGCGTTAAATTCAGTTAACTACTTATATAAACATATTTTAATAAAACCGCTTAGCCTTGAATTACGTTTTAATAAATCTAGAGTAACGCCAAAACTACCAACAGTATTAACCACAGCAGAGGTCAAAGCACTCTTAAAGACTGTAAATACAAATAACCTGTTACTGTGTCAATTAATGTATGGCAGTGGCTTGCGCTTAATGGAAGCGGTCCGTTTAAGGGTTCAAGATATAAATTTTGATTACCATTGCATTGAAGTATGGAATGGTAAGGGGGGCAAGCATCGAACGGTTACCTTGGCCCCTGAGTTAACTGAGGCACTAAAAGAGCAAATATTACAGGTGAAAGCTTATTACGCATTAGATATAAGAAATACTGACTACTCTGGCGTATATTTACCTTTTGCTTTAGCACGAAAGTATCCAAACGCGGCTAAAAAGTTTAATTGGCATTATTTATTTCCATCAAATCGATTATCTTTAGACCCTGAAGTCAATCAAGTAAGACGCCATCATATAAACGAAACTGTCATTCAAAAGGCAGTAAAAGTGGCTTCAATAAAATCAAATATAAATAAAAACGTAACTTGCCACACCTTGCGCCACTGTTTCGCGACTCATCTACTGCAAAGAGGTGCAGATATTCGTACCGTGCAAGAACAATTGGGACATAGTGACATTAGAACAACACAAATATATACACATGTTATAGAACGCGGCGCAAACGGTGTTACAAGTCCATTGTCGGCTTTAATAGATTAAATATTAATTTTTATTGGCTCTGTTTTTTATTAACTCTGTATTCGTAATAGTTATAAATAATTATTAATGACATGAGTCTAGCAAATGGGGGGAAGTACCATATACTCTAAGGCAAAGGCTACTTGCATACTATGAGGGATTGATAATCTGGATTATAAATTTTGTTTTTGAAGATTCTTACGTAATGAGTTAAATTCAAATTTACTATAAAATAAATTGGCGGAGTGGACGGGACTCGAACCCGCGACCCCCGGCGTGACAGGCCGGTATTCTAACCAACTGAACTACCACTCCGCGTATTTATTTCTGTAAATTTTAAAAGGATTTACAACCTTTGAAACAATTGGCGGAGTGGACGGGACTCGAACCCGCGACCCCCGGCGTGACAGGCCGGTATTCTAACCAACTGAACTACCACTCCACACATCTTGCTTCTGTAAATTTTGAAAGGACTTACAACCTTTAAAACAATTGGCGGAGTGGACGGGACTCGAACCCGCGACCCCCGGCGTGACAGGCCGGTATTCTAACCAACTGAACTACCACTCCACACATCTTGCCTCTGTAAATTTTGAAAGGACTTACAACCTTTGAAACAATTGGCGGAGTGGACGGGACTCGAACCCGCGACCCCCGGCGTGACAGGCCGGTATTCTAACCAACTGAACTACCACTCCACACATCTTGCTTCTGTAAATTTTGAAAGGATTTACAACCTTTGGATTAATTGGCGGAGTGGACGGGACTCGAACCCGCGACCCCCGGCGTGACAGGCCGGTATTCTAACCAACTGAACTACCACTCCACATATTAATCACTGCTTTCAACACAACTCGTTGAATGCGGCCGGAATAATACGGTTAAGATTCGATGCCGTCAACCAGTTTTTTCCATTCATTTGTTTATATGTCTAATTGATGAACAATCCGACGTTTTTAACAGCAAAAAAGGATAATAAAATACGATTAAGTTATTTTATTTACGCTTTTTACGTCGTATAAAAACAAACATCAGTGCAGCAATGATAATCACTAAGCTGTTTCCACCAACAATATACCAAAGTGTTGCTTGTTGTTCGCTAGCGATTTTAGCTTCTTGCATTGCTTTTGCTTGCGCACGCTTTTCAGCTTCTATCGCTGCATTAGTGATTGCTTGTGCACTTTTTTGCTCAGAGGTTAAATTATTAGGTTCACGGTTAATGGCTAAAATACCCGCCTCGGGTAAGTGGTCAACATTAAAAGTAAACTCAGGTAATATTGCTTGAAACTCCCTACCGTTTTTAATATCACCAAACACCCCTACTTTTATGTGGTGCACTCCCGGCTCGGTAAAAGCAATGCTATGGGTGCGGGTTAGGCCTTGCTCTTGCACTACAGTAAAAGGCTCTACTTGTTGATCGGGGAAAGTCACTTTGCCTTGAATGAGAATACTATTAGCTTTGACAAAACTATCATCAATAGTAAATGTAACTACATGAGTATTATTTTCACCTTGGTTTGTTACTACTGATATGCTGATGGGGTTTTTCTGCACTACAATCGGCTTTTGTCGCAACTCTCTTGTGATCATAGGCATTTTAACAATATAAATAGGCTGCCATTCGCCTGGGGCAAAATCTAACTCAAATTCACCAGTAAACAAACTGTCATTAGCATGTTCGTCTAAGTCTCTGCCGTTATCACGAAAAGAGGTTGATTTAATGGCCGCTGCGCCAAAATTATCGAAGGCCGAGTTATTCGTACTAAAAAAATTAACATTAAGTGTTAATACGTCTTGAAATGAAGGCTCGTTAATTATCACATCACCATTAAATAAGCGCGCTACCACTTTCAATGTTTCACCTTGTAAAGTAATTTTAGGTAATGGTGTCACTTCTAATCTAATTTCTGATACCACCATAATTTTACTATTGGGTTGTACCTGCCCTATCACTTGCCATGGACCAATCATGGGTGATTTTATCTTCAGCATATCAAAGGTTTGATCATCAAACCATTGCACTTTGTCTTCAGGGTAATTGTTGATGTTTAGTTTTGAACCATCAGGGCGGATAAGAATAATAGGTTGGGCGCCACTACGACGATAAAATATGAGTGTTACTTCATCAAGTTGCTCGTCAATACGAAAGCGATTGTCAAAGTAAGGGATTTGATTGGTTGTCTTATCATCAACGTATTCGATTTCAGTGGTTACTTGCTGTGCACTTGCACTTGCACTTGCACTAAATATTAGTGCCATTATCGCCCTAGCAAAGCGATTTATAAATAATGCCTTGGTGTTAAACAAAGCAATTTTTGCTTTGCTTATTTTTATCGTATTTATTTCAGCCCTCTTTATTTCAGCCCTGCTTATTTCAACCCTGCTTATTTCAACCATAGTGGCGCAGCCCCTTTGTCATTAACAATAACTAAACGATTTGCATGCTCAGCTAGTTCATCGGCAGTGGCAGCCAAAACCTTTAATGTTTGGTGATGACTATTAACTCGGCGAATGGCGTTGGCATCTTCTGCTTGGCTATCACCTGATTGTAAGTTTAATGTTGCCTGTTTACGGGTCATTTCAATGTAAACAAACGCCAGTAACTGGGCATCAATTAACGCGCCGTGATAAGTGCGGTCAATTAATTTATCAACTTTATAAAAACGGGCTAAATAATCTAAGGTCTTAGGTGAGCCAAATTCGTCTTTAGCTACTTTTAAAGTGTCGGTAATACTACAAATATCAGTTGTTTTAGGCAGGCCTCGCACCATCGAAAATTCATGATCCATAAAGCCAACATCAAACTTGGCATTATGAATAACTAAACGAGCACCTTTAATAAAATTAACAAAATCTTGGCTCACTTGCTCAAACACGGGTTTGTCACGTAAAAATTGGTCAGTTAAACCATGAATATTAATAACTTCTTGGTCCATTACCATTTGTATGCCGCGCACCGTTGGCTTGACATAAACGTGAAAATTTCTACCTGTTAACTGACGGTTGATCATTTCTACACAACCAATTTCAACAATACGGTGCCCTTCACGCGGGTTAAGACCTGTGGTTTCTGTGTCCAGTATGATCAGCCGTTCGTCTTGTGTATTTTGTTCAATCAATGTCTAACCCTTTAATTTTGTCATGTCTGTTTTTGCATGGTGGTATGAAAGCTTTAATGTCACTTTTCAGGTAAAGCTTCGGGGAATTCTGCAATGTTAATGGTAAGTCTTTTACTCGATAAAATATAGGCAATCGCAGATATTACCAGTGAACAATGCATTAGCAACCAGGGTATCGATTGAAGTTGCCAAATAAAATAGCCTAAAACCCCAACAAGCAAATCAAAAGTTAACGCTATAATGAGTAACATTTTACATTTTCGCCAACAGATACGTACCCAAGCTTGCGCTTTAGGTCGGCGTAAACTTAAAATAAGTACCACAAACAAGCCAATAACACCTGAAGCTAAATTTAAATAAAACAGTGCAGTTTGTGGAAACACCCACTGAATCATACCCACGTGATCACGCATATTAGTTACTGACATGATCCAAATAATATAGGCACGCAATATAAACAGTAAAATAATGTAAATGCCGGGTGCTAATTTTAAGCAGTCAAAATTATCAAAGTGTTTGGGTAAAAAATTAGCATAATACTTAGCTGACATAAACGATTACTTATTGCTAACGTTTTGATTAATGGTTGTTGTACTGCTTGCTTTTGCATGCCTAGCGGCAAACTCAAGTTCCAAATATTTTTGCCCTAAAGTAATCGCTTTCACTGCTTTTGAGCGAAACTCACGATTGTACAAGGTATAAACAACAAATAAGCTGGCAATCATAAAAATTAATGGATGAAAAAACCAACATAAAGCAGCCATAGAGAAGTAATAAGAACGTAAACCGTAGTTATAAGAATGGGCCGCTTGGTCTTGCACTACAGCCATTTGTTCAGCGTATTTTTTCAAATTTTCATTCTCACCACCATCGTCAAACGGGCAAGCGCCAATCATGACGTTAACAAATCCATATTGGCGCATTGACCAAGTAAATTGAAAAAATGACAAAACAAAAATAAACGTTAGCAAACTAAGCTTTAATTGGATCATGGCATGGTTAGGATAATCAGCATATGGAATTGAGCCTATTACTGATTCAAGACGATCAACTTGAGCAAATAAGGTTAAAACACCTGCCAATATTAATAAGGTAGAGGAAGCAAAAAAAGCAATATTACGTTCTAAATTAGCGAGTAAAGCGGCCTCACTAACCCGAACATCACGACCAATAATTTCATACATCCAATAAATTCTATGCTGATGCAAGCACCTCGCCACACAATTCGTTGTTTTTGCTTTCTTACGAGCAAAGCCGGTATAGCCGACCCAACAAATAAAAAAACAGCATAGCGCAATAACATCAAGCAAAGAAAATGGCATAATATTTACAAGGACTTATAATTTTTAATAAAGATAAAGTTATTATGCTCTACAATTTTTTAAGATTCGAGCAATCTTTCATTAATTTTCCATAATACTACTATAGCAATGCTATGGCAGTATTAATGAATTAGTCTGGCTGGCGCAGATTGAAAATTGATACTGTAATGTCGTGACATTTACTTTATTAACAATAGCTTAGCCAACGAAAAGCGCTTTAGCAGCTCGGTTGATTTGAACATAAATCAACACATCGACGTGAAGCTAAATAAACCATTAGCCATTAGCCATTAGCCATTAGCCATTAGCCATTGAAATAACGAAAACCTATTTATCGCTCAATTTACAGATTTTCGCAGTAAAAAACCAATTAGCTAACTATAACGCTAATGTAGCCGAAGATATCGGCCAAAATAAACATAACCGGTATTTTATTTAGGTTATGTAGTACCCTATGGTGAATAAGCAGCAGCTAATTAACGTAAGAACCGCTAAATTTATTCATGAAATTTAGCTATGTATAGTTAAAAAAATGCTCTATCCCTAGCTTAAATAAACCGCTGTAAGTGACGCCATAGCTAACGTTATAATTTATCTTGCTAAAGAAATCACCATTAGCGGAGTTTTTTTTGTACCAAAACGGAACTATACATTGCCATTTGCTAGCAAATTTGTAACAATTTGTGCAAAGGAATTATCGTTAACGTAGAAGACGTTACGTTAAAAACGTACAATAATAATAAGATTGGAGTGGTAAATTTGAAGTTTAGTATTCGTGGCCTATCTGCATTCGTCACCGCATTTATACTATTTATACAGCCCAGTGTTGCTCAAGAAAACACCGTAAAATTGGCACAGTTAAATATTCCCCATGTAGACCTTAAGTTAGCGATTGACGGTGAATTAAATGATGCCATATGGCAGCAAGCACTTGATGTATCGCTTAATATTGTTAATAGCCCTTGGGATAATAAACCCAGTCCGGTTTCAACAACCGCAAAAGTTGTTGAAAATGGTGAATTTCTCTACATCGCTTTTATTGCACTAGATCCTAACCCTGAATTAATTCAAGGATTTTTAGGTGACCGCGATACCCGCTGGGGTGATGACTTAGTGGGTTTCAAATTAGATACTTACAATAACCGTCGTTTAAATTATGAATTTTTTGTTAATCCTTACGGTGTGCAACACGACAGTATTGCCAATGAAATGACTGGTAACTCTGATTCTGCATGGGATGGTATTTGGGAATCAGTTGGTAAAGTCACTGACACTGGCTATCAAGTTGAAATGGCTATTCCATACCATATTTTAAATTTTGACGACAATGATGACGTTAAGACTTGGGCGATGGAACTTATTCGATTATATCCGCGTGATACACGCTTGCGAATATCCCATATTGAACTTGATCGCGACGACCCATGCTGGTTATGTCAAATCCCAGAAATAACTGGATTTGAAGACGCTAAAGCCAGTAAAAACATAATGGTAACGCCCACCTTAGTCGCCAGTAAAAGCGAAAGTCGTAAAATATTTGCGCCAAAAACAGATTGGCAAAGTGAAGACGACATTGACGCCGGTTTAGACTTGCGTTGGGGCATTAATGCCAACACCCTATTAAATGTTACCGTAAACCCCGATTTTTCTAATGTTGAATCAGATGCTGGACAATTAAGTGTGAATAAAACTTTTTCATTATTTTATGATGAAAAACGTCAATTTTTTGTTGAAAACTCAGAATACTTTTCCAGTAACTTTGATCTAGTTTATACCCGAAACATTGCCGATCCCGAATACGGCGCTAAGCTAACAGGCACCCAAGGCCAACATAGCTATGGCGCGTTCATGACCAATGATACGCAAACCAATATTATTATGCCTGGTAATACTGGTTCAAGACTAGTTTCGTTAGATGAAAAGAGTGAGTCTGGCGCACTAAAATATCGCTATGATGTTAACGAAGATTTATCTGTTGGTGTTATTAGCACTTTACGCCAAACCGATAATTATCATAACTTTGTCTCAGGGCTTGATTCAAAATATCGTTTAAACGATTCAAATTCATTCCAAGCACAAGTATTGGTGGCTGATACTAAAGACTCGGCTCAACTTACTGATAGCGGTTTGGCAGAAAATTTCAACGACCATGCCTTTAAAGTTGAATATGAACATGACTCTGAATATTGGCAGGTCTTTGCCGATCACCAAGAAATTGGCGCAAAATTTCGTGCTGATTTAGGCTTTATGCCACGTGCTGATTATCAAAAAAGCAACGTATTGGTTAATCGTTTTATCTATGGCGAGCCTAACACTGCTTGGCAAGAAATGAAGTTTGCTGGCCAATGGCACATATTACACAATGAAAACGGTGAGTTATTAGAGCGTTTAGTCTCTTCTAGCTTCAGTATTGACGGTCCAATGCTATCATTTTTTGATGTGAAGCTAGTTGCTGCTGATAAAGTTGGCTTACGTCGTTATGAACTAGATTTTAATTTAGCGGTTGATAACAGCATTGATGGTAACACCAAGCGCTTCCAAGAAAATCAAGCGATTATCTATGGCTCAATTCAACCTACCGCACAATTCTCCACTGAGCTTGAATTAACCATTGGCGATAAAATTGATTATGTTAATGACCGACTAGGTGATATTACAGTGCTTTATGGCCGTATAAATTATAATGTTAATAAACATTTGGAGTTTGAAGTTTCACACACTTATAGTGATTTAGAAGCCGATAAGGCTAATGTATTTACAGAAAATTTAACTGAAATTCGTGTTTCATATCAGTTTAATGTTTATAGCTACTTAAAATTTAACGTTGTTTACACCGATATTGACTTCAACCTAGATAATAATCCTAGCGCTTATTCAGCAAAAGATAACAACTTATCAACACAGCTAATCTATGCTTATAAGATAAACCCACAAACTGTGTTCTATTTGGGCTATTCAGATAATAGTTATCAAGATGATAGATTGAAAAGCATAACGCGAGATCAACGTACCATTTATAGTAAAATTAGTTATGCATGGCTGCAATAAGTACCAATACCGCGGCTTGAATTAATTTTTACCACATCAGTTATCCGTGTAATCAATAGTAAAATAAGCGATTGATTACACAGATAAACTACAGTATGAAGGCGGTTGATGATTATTTCCTGATATGCCCTTGTGCTTAAAAACTAGCAAGCTTTAACCATTATCATTCCATACTAAACAAGTGTTCAAGGTTTTTAACCATGTAAGTGTCTTTGACCAACCGCCTGCTCGGTGATGTTTTCTCTGTTTACTCTACTCTCAGCATCAGTATCATTTACTACAATTGTTAATGAAATTTTATCATAATACCAATCCCATTAATTATGGTGGTCTACTTTATACGCAGGAAAAACGACCCAATATAAGGCACTTATTTTAATAACTCGTTGTGCTAATTATTAAATAAATAACGCAGTAGTGGCTTGTTTTAACCAGGTGAGATGATCAGATAATTAGTGAGATTGGTATTATCACGTTTCTTATACCAGTCCCATTAAGTTTGTGATCTTGTTGTGCGCAGGAAAAATAACTCAAGGTAAGGCGCTCGATTGAGCAATAGCTGGCTATTGGGATTGAGAGCAACACAGCCTTGAGCTATTTTAACTAGTACAAGTGAGCAATAACTTAATGGCATTGGTATTATACCAATTTGATTGATTAAGTGATCTACTTCTTCATGAGGAAAAATGGACAAATACAAGGCATAAAATTTAGTAAGTAGTTATTCTACTTATAAATTTTATAACGCAGTAGTTATTCATTTTAACCATTAAAAATGAGCAGGTAATTAATCAACTTGGTATTACTACCCGTTTAAATAACCTATAGCCACTAAAAAAGCCAATAATTCGCCTGGAGCCCCACTTAACAAAGCCACCAAACATAAATCTACTAATAGCGCTATACATCGGGGCACAGCTAATCATATATCAAACAGCGACTTATCTACTTTAAATAGCCAGTGGTGTTAATATTTGTGGGTTTCTTTGTCAGACAATTTTTTAGCTTGAATTTTCGCCATCGCTGAACTCTCTTTGTAATACTTTATTGAATTATTTGTCCAAAACTTAGTTTATGATTCATCTGGCAAGGTTATGCTGTTACCGCTAGGGTATTATTGCGTCTTAACCATCAGTAAAATAAAATAAAACTTATAATATCAATCACCTGGGTGAATTCCTAACTACTTAAACAGTGATGTGGATGATATAAATTTATGCCCAAGTATACAAAAAAGCCACTTTTAAGACTCATGAGTTGAGTATCTATTCCTTTTTTGCATATAAGATACCGAAATATCACTTCTTTTTCTGCCATAAAGGGTTAACCTATTTATAATAGTGTTAATTAGACTGAAATAGTTTCAGGTGGTTAACACATGAAAACAATTATTAACTCTGTATGGCATAATCAGTCAATACAGTGAAAACAGGATTAAAAAAATGTCGACTATATTTGAAGATAACTCAACATCAATTGGTAATACCCCACTGGTTAAACTTAACCGCATCGTTACGGGTGAAAATACCGCAAATATCTACGCTAAGATTGAAGCACGTAATCCAAGCTTTAGTATTAAATGCCGTATTGGTGCTAATATGATTTGGGATGCTGAGAAAAAAGGTTTGCTTGTTGCAGGTAAATCTATTGTCGAGCCCACTAGTGGTAATACCGGCATCGCACTAGCATTTGTTGCTGCGGCACGTGGTTATAAAATCACCCTAACTATGCCAAACACCATGAGTATAGAGCGCAGAAAGTTATTAATCGCATTAGGCGCTAAGTTAATATTAACCGATGGTGCTAAAGGCATGGGCGGCGCTATTGCCAAAGCGCAAGAAATTAAAGATGCTGATCCAGATAACACGGTACTGTTAGGTCAATTTGATAATCCAGCTAACCCTGAGATTCACGAAAAAACTACCGGGCCTGAAATTTGGCGTGATACAAAAGGTAACGTTGATTTCTTCGTTGCTGGTGTCGGTACAGGTGGCACGCTTACCGGTACTACACGCTATCTTAAAAGTGTTGCCGAGCATAAAATAACCTCAGTCGCGGTTGAACCTACAGATTCACCCGTTATCACCCAAGCAATGGCAGGTGAAAAACTAACACCGGGCCCTCATAAAATTCAAGGTATTGGTGCTGGCTTTATTCCTGGCAACTTAGATCTTTCGCTTATTGATGCAGTTGAACAGGTATCAAATGATGATTGCATGGCAATGGCGCATCGCTTAATGAAAGAAGAAGGTATACTTGCCGGTATATCATCAGGTGCTGCTGTTGTGGCTGCTAAGCGTATTGCTGAAAGACCAGAAAATGCTGGCAAAAACATTGTCGTTATTCTTGCTAGTTCAGCTGAACGCTACCTTTCAAGTCCGTTGTTTGCTGATTCATTTTCTGAAGAAGACTTGGCGTAATACCAACTGACATCAAAATATTTTTTTATTATTAAACTATACTAATGTACTGGTTTTATTGATAATTAAATGTTATTTTGAGATGAATTTTTAAAATCCTGATTTGAAAGAATCAGGATTTTTTTGATCTTGAAATATTATAACGCAGATTCAACCTTGAAGTGCATAACCAGTAAAAATTAGCTTATACCAATCCCATTAAGTTATTGCTCACTTGTACTAGTTAAAATAGCGCAAGGCTGTGCTGCTCTCACTCCCAATAGCCAGCTATTGCTCAATCGAGCGCCTTACCTTGAGTTATTTTTCCTGCGCACAACAAGATCACAAACTTAATGGAACTGGTATTACCCTATCTTTGACGCCTACCTTTACTGTAAAGTAGTGTCAAGTTCACAAAGTTATCAATTACACTATGAATTATTTAAAATTAATCATCTTAAGTTTCGTTGTTTTGTTCTCTGCATGTAGCAAAGAAAACAAAAACAAAATTCATGATCTTGACAACCCAGAAGTGGTTGCCATTGAATTTTTTAATGCTTTGTATAATGAAAAAAACATTAAGAAAGCTGCATCTGTTTGTAGTCCAACGTTATCGCGCATTATTCTGCACTATCAATCAGCCAACGCGGTTGCTCGCCATTTATTCAATATGTCATACGATAAAGTTGAAATTACGCCCGATGATAGTGGCGTTAAAGTCAGAGAACAGTTCAAAAACTCTGCGGAGATTACGGTTTATTTTGACGGTTATTACTACGGTGAACGCATAAAAGATGTTAAAAAATTGTTATTAATACAAATAGATAATAAATGGATTATCGAAAAAAAACTTAAAGATCCCTTTTGATTTCTCCTTAAAATAACATCGCTACTCTTTCACATCGATGTGATCATGGCATTGCCGACATGAATGTCGATACTTAGCTTTTGTCGGGAACATAAAAGCTGACTAGTCGTTCTGAATATAAAAACGGCGTCAATATTGACGCCATTTTTTTAAAACTCTAGCTTTAACTCTAGCTTTAATTAAAGTTAATAACCTATGGCTGTACCTTCACGACGCGGATCAGCGCCACCTTGCAATTTACCCTTCGATAATTCAATCGCTTGAATACCACTGTTTAAATCACGTATCACAACCTGATGGCCTTTTGCCTCTAACGCTGGCTTAAGCTTGACTAATTCGCTGCCTTTTTCCAATGTGGTGACCTTATTGCGATTAGTTATGTGGGGCAAGTTAATCGCGGATTGTGGATCAAGTTGCCAATCTAAAATAGCGATCATGGTTTGTGCAACATAATTAATAATTCGGCTGCCACCTGGAGAGCCTAAAACAAGTTTTAAAGCCTGGTCTTGGTTAAATACCATCATAGGTGCCATAGAACTTCGCGGCCGCTTACCGGGCTCTAAGCGGTTGGCTACCCACTGACCATTTATCTTTGGATCTAAAGAAAAGTCAGTCAATTGATTGTTGAGAATAAAACCTTCAACCATCACCGCAGAGCCAAAGCCCATTTCAACACTGGTGGTCATAGAAACAGCATTACCATCTTCATCAACAATTGAAATATGGCTTGTTGAAGGCAATTCGTAAGCATTGTCGTCAGCTTGTGCTAGCGCACCTGTTGGTGTGCCTGCAACCGCTGTACCCATGTCTTTATCAAGGTTAATTAACGCAGAGCGCTGCGCCATATATGGCTTTGCAATCAAACCTTCTGTAGGCACGTTCACAAAGCTGCTATCGGCAATATAACGATTACGATCGGCAAATGCCAAACGAGAACTTTGGGTAAATAAGTGGGTAAACTCAACGTCTGCTAGCGATAGTTTTGCAATATCAAATTTTTCAAGTTGCCCCAGTATTTGAATAACCGCCACACCACCCGAGCTTGGTGGTGCCATTCCACACACTTTATATTGTCGATAAGGGCCACATACCGCTGGTAATTCTTTCGCGCGATAATTTTTCATATCAGCCAGTGTTAAACGGCCTGGGGCAATAGGTGATTGTTGTACTGCAGCCACAATTTTTTTCGCGATCCAACCTTCATAAAAAGCATTAATGCCATTTTTAGCAATACTACGATATACCGTCGCTAACTTTGGATTTTTTAATAACTGCCCTGCTTTTACTGGCTCACCATTAGGAAAAAAATAATTTTTTATGGTCGGTAATTTTGTAATACCGGGATTAAACTCCATTGCCACCAGCTTTTCTAACCTAGGTGAAACAATAAACCCTGCTTCAGCCAAATTAATCGCATCCTTAAACAATACCGCCCAAGGTAGCTTGCCATATTTTTCATGCGCCTTGTTAAGACTTGCTAATACCCCAGGTACGCCAACAGCATGACCACCAACCACTGCTTTTATCCATGGAATAGCTTGGCCATTTTCATCTAAAAACATATCTGTTGTTGCCGCTGATGGTGCAGTTTCTCTGCCATCAAAGGTTGTTAGCTGCTGGGCTTTTTTATCCCAATGCAACATAAACGCACCGCCACCAATACCTGAAGATTGTGGCTCAACTAAGGTTAAAACCAATTGGACTGCAATAGCAGCATCTACAGCACTTCCACCTTGCTTGAGTATATTCAAACCAGCTTTGCTCGCATAAGGGTTTGCTGTTGCCACCATTGCATGCTCAGTAACTACGGTTTGCTTAACAATAATACCCGTTGCCGCTTCTGGCTCACGGTCTTCTCGTTTTTTATCTGGCGCTGCTACAACCATTAAACTGGTGGAAATAAAGAGTAAAGATAAAAGCCCTTTTATGGCTGAATTTGACATGATGTTCCTTAATAAATAATTTACGATAAGTTATACCAATCGCACTAATTTTATGATCCTTTTTATGTCTTAAAACAAGCCACTACGGCGTTATTTATATAACAACTCGCTGCATAAGTGCAGCGAGTTAGACAATGCAGGAGCATATTGTCATGAACCACTAACGATTAAAATAAGTCTCTTGTATTTAGCGGTTTTATCTTGGTATAAAGTAGACCTAATAATTAATGCAATGGGTCTACTTTAACTACCTTAACATTGCCCAAAACATTAACACCTTAATTAACCTAGATACCTACTGCACTTTAAAATCCATTTTAAAGTGCAGTAGCTATCTGCCCTATTCAACTATCAGTCATTATGTTGACTAAATGATTGCTGAAATTGATTGAATTTTACAAAACTTTTTAACAAGCTTTGATACTTTTCAGGCTCATTTTCTAAGCGAGCTAAAGCATGACAGCATGCTTCCAGTGATGATAGCGCATGGTCTTTTTTAGTTTTTCTGATCTCATAAAGGCTGGTTATGCCTTGCGGTAACACGATATGATTTATATGATGTAAACAAGGGTTGCTCATGAACATGCGATAGGCTTTTTTCCAAGTACCATCAAGTATAATAATGCACTTAATTTCACTCAGCTTACGCGCTATGTCCTCACTTTGATTATTACCGGTACTATTTAACCCTGGAAAATTCAGCGTTAAGGCCTGCTCACTCGGATATAACAACACTATTGTCTCAGCGTATTGTATCAGGCGCTGTCTTAAAGTATCCGAATCAGCAAAGATTTCGCCAACTATCACCTCGCAGTTCACTAACGATTGTTGTAATAAACTCACCGTACCTTTGCTTTGCTTAACTTCACTGGGATGTTGCAGCACAATAATAGGTATGTGGTTATCAATAGGTACCGTAAAGGCACAAATACAGGCTTTTTCTGGCCGTTGACATTGTTGACATAAAACTCGGGACATTTATTTAAAATAACAAAAAATAAGGTCGTTAAGTTTACGAAACTTTATCGACGAGTTTAAGTCATTTATTACATTACTTTTTAATGTTGCTGTACTTAACTCATTTCGAATTGCTAATTCGACCAATCACCGCTATTACTTAGGGTGGTTGTTGACATTGTACGGCAGCAACTACCGTTTTAAACATCGTAGTTTTCAGAATGCATTTAACAAGAGATTTCCATGCATAAAACCTATCAACACAGTTCGGCTAGCGCTGCAGACCATACCTTGAATAATATCTTAAATATTATTGTTGAAGGTGTTTGGGACTGGAATAGCAAGACCAGAATAGTTTCCCGTAGCCCAAGCTGGTATCACATGTTAGGTTACGATTTTGCTGTTTTTAGAAATGATGTATTTACTTGGGAGAATATTATTCATCCAGAAGACTACCCTAGAGTTATGCATCAATTTGAAGGTTATATATCAGGAAAGATTGACGCTTACGATATAGAATATCGCTGTAAAAAATCAGACGATAGTTATTTATGGATTGCAGATCGCGGCACTATTGTAGCAAGAAACGCCGATGGCAGTGTTGACCGCATGATTGGCGCGCATCACGATATAGACCAAAAAATTATAGCTCAAACTAACCTTGTTGAAAAAAACAAACTCTTACAAGATAGTCACTTATCATTAGAAAAAGTGATTGCACAAAAAACGGATGAGTTAGCAAAAAAAAACCAACAACTAGAGCGAAAAATTATCGAGGTTGAGTCAGTTTCAAACATAGACCCTTTAACAGAAATTGCCAATCGTAAGCTTTTTGAAACAGTATTAAATAAAGAGATAATACGTGCTGATCGCTATCACCACCCTTTAACGCTGGTCATGTTTGATCTAGATAAATTTAAAGAAATTAACGACCAATATGGTCATAAAGTCGGTGATAACATTCTTTGTACTATAACTAAACTCGTTGCCGAAAATATTAGAGATGTCGATTTATTTGCTCGTTGGGGGGGTGATGAATTTGTGATTATTTTTCCTGAACTCTGTCAAAAACAGGCACATCAAACCAGTGAAAAACTACGAGAGATGATTAGCCAACACCAAATAACAAGATATATATCAGTAACCTGTAGCTTTGGTGTTGCGCAATATAACAGTGGTGGTTCAATAGACAGTTTATTTCAACGGGTAGATAAACAGCTTTATATTTCAAAGGAACGAGGACGTAATCAAGTTTACTCTGAAGTTATTTAGGAAAAGTTTATTGTTTATTGGAATACAGCTGAGCAGGTATAGCTAATAAGCTAAATCCATAATAACTGGCTATTTCCTTGTCATACTCACTAAAACTAATGTTTATAAAGCTGCAGGCAACTGCTAAAGTAGCTTAAATTATATGACGGTATAAATTTAAAAAATAATAAAAACACATGTTGCAATTAAAACCTCTACCCATGCAAGCCACTCACAGCCTTGGCCCTTTGCTCTTATTCACCCTTGCTTTAAGCACATTTATTTTTGATGCTCAAATTGCTGACTTGCTCATTTACAATCGCAGCTTAATCACAGCTGGAGAATATTGGCGCATAATATCTGGTCATTTTTTTCATTCTAATGCTAACCACTTTCTACTGAATGCCGCCGCTGTAGCCTTACTATGGGCCTTACATGGTCAATATTATCACTATAGAAATTACCTGCTAGTGTTTCTGACCAGTGCCGTAGTTTGCAGCCTCGGTATTTATTGGCTTTCTATCAATATTGAACTTTATGTTGGGCTGTCAGGTGTTCTGCATGGTTTTTTTGTTTGGGGAGCGTTAATGGACATCAAGCATAAAGAAAAAACAGGCTATCTGTTGTTAATCGGTGTGATGGCAAAAATTATTCATGAGCAAATTTATGGTGCCAGCACCGATGTAGAGCTACTTATCGGCGCAAGTGTTGCCACCGATGCTCATTTATATGGCGCTATCGGTGGCTTATTAGCTTTTTTATGGTGTTATTTTACGGCTAGTAAAGCTAGTGCTTAGTTTCGTTATAGGGATGTAATTTATCAAGTGCAACAGATAAACCGTTGTCTTGTATAACACGAATATGGTGGCGACCTAAGTCTCTTGCATGGGTAACACCGCATGAGTGTGCTAACAAGCCGACACCGTATTGGATATATTTATGATAATTAGCCACACGCACGGCCTTACTCACCGGGTCTAACCCTTGTTGTAACTTAGGGTCATGGGTCGTAACGCCGGTAGGACAGGTGTCCTTATTACACTGCATTGCTTGAATACAGCCCAAAGAAAACATAAACCCTCTTGCTGAATTTACGGCGTCGGCCCCCATTGCCAGTGCCCAAGCAACTTTTGATGGCGTGATCAGTTTACCTGCACATATAATTCTAATTTGGTCACGTAAACCATACTCAACTAGTAAATTAACGACAAGCGGTAAGCTTTCTTTTAACGGCAAGCCAACATAATCCATTAACGGTTGTGGTGCTGCCCCTGTACCACCATCTGCGCTGTCTATAGTAATAAAATCTGGCGCAAACTTAGCACCTTGGCGGTTAATCTCTTCAAGCAAATCTCTTAACCATAACGATTCGCCGATAACCGCTTTAAAACCAACAGGCTTACCGGTGACTTCACGTACTCGGTTCACCATAGTCAAAATATCTTTAACTGACTTAATTTCTGGGTGAGCATTGGGGCTAATTGAGTCTACGCCAACAGGTATACCACGTATGGTGGCTATTTCTTTGGTCACTTTTCTGCCCGGCAATATGCCACCTTTGCCCGGTTTGGCACCTTGGCTCATTTTTATTTCAAACATTTTAATTTGTGGCTTAGCTGCTAATGCGGCTAACATTTTGTCGCACAACTGTCCGTGCTCATCCCTAACGCCGTATTTTGCCGTGCCTATTTGATAGACAATATCAGCACCACTGGCCAAATGATGTTCACTAACGCCACCTTCACCAGTATTCAACCAGCATCCGGCTTTTGCTGCACCATCTGAAAGTGCTTTAATTGCAGGTGCTGATAAAGCACCAAAACTCATGGCTGAAATATTAAAAATTGAATCGGTGATATAAGGAGTTCTACATTGACGACCAAAGGTAATAGAGCTTGGTGGTACGGCGTCTTCTTCCAGTGTCGGGAAAGCACAATTCATAAAAATTATTGTACCTGAGGGCTCAAGGTTTCGCGTAGAGCCAAAAGCGACAGTACGATCAACGTTTTTTGCGGCACGATAAACCCAGCTACGCTCAGAGCGATTAAACGGTAGTTCCTCTCGGTCCATGGCAAAAAAATATTGTCTAAAAAATTCCCCCTGCTTTTCAAAGAAATACCTAAAGCGGCCAATAACTGGGTAGTTACGACGTATCGCCTGTTTATTTTGTGTTTTATCTACAATGTACATATAAATTATCGCTAATGCGCCGAGCCCCGACAATAATATAAATAGTGCAGAAAGCGTTTCAACATAACCCAGCATGTTATCCATGTTTACCTCGTTAATTTTGTTGATTTGTTAGTTTGTTTTAATCTAATATTTTTTGTTGATACTTTCTCAAAACAGTATCGACAAAAAAATATTGAAGGGCCTGACGATATAGCATTTATTATATCATCATAGGTTAATTAATGGCCTATTAGAAAAGTACCATGACCTTGTCTTGGCTCATATGCTGGCACTATATTGTTATCTTAAAAAAACACTTTAGCATAAATTATTTTAAATCTATGGCTTTTTCATGTCAGTTCTATATGATGATTTAGCAATTATAAAAGTGGTTTAGTGAATTTTAAAAAAGTTATTATTGCTCTATAAATCCTTTTTTGACTGAGGAGTTGATATTAAAAAATTTATCACTACTGCATTAACATTATTACTACCCGTATCCTTGGTTAATGCTGAAAATCCCCCTGTGATACATTTAGTTACCGAGCACCTACCACCATATCAAATAGAAGCTGAAAATAAAGCGTTAGCTGGATTTTCTGTTGACGTTATTAAAGCCGCCATGAAGCGCAGTCAATATGATTACACATTAAATAGCTATTCTTGGGGGCGCTCTTATAAATTAGCCCAGATCAAAGCTAATCACTGTATATTTTCTATTGCTCGGACAAAATCACGAGAAAACCTTTTCAAGTGGGTGGGGCTAATATATTACGCTAACAATACTTCGATGTGGGCACTTAAAGATCGAACCATTGAGCTAAAAAATTTAAATGATGCAAAAAAATACAATGTGGCCGTAAGCCGCGATGACATGACTCATATTGGGCTAATAGAACGAGGTTTTAAGGAAAATGAACACCTTTATATTTTAGACAATACTAAATCCTTGGTTAATTTACTGCTGACGCGAGCAAGCATTGATTTAATTGTAGCAAATGATATGACGATAAAATTTCATACGGATTTAGCTGGTGTGACTATAGATGATCTACAACGTGTTTATGAAATTAAAGACTTACCTTTGAATTTATTTTTTGCCTGCAGTAAGCAAACTGACGATAACATCATTAAGCATTTATCAAAAAATATGCAAAGCCTTTACCAAGATGGCAGTTACGATACTATTTTAAAAAAATGGCGTGACCGACTGATCAGCCCTGACTAATACCAGTTCCATTAAGTTTGTGATCTTGTTGTGCGCAGGAAAAATAATTCAAGGTAAGGCGCTCGATTGAGCAATAGCTGGCTATTGGGAGTGAGAGCAACACAGCCTTGAGCTATTTTAACTAGTACAAGTGAGCAATAATTTAATGGGATTGGTATTATAAGTTAAGTTCGATAACGTGATCAATTAAGCATCATCACTCTTTCGCCTCCTTGTGATCATGACACACTGTTCATCCTGAACATAATAAAGGCCTCAAATGAGGCCTTTATTATTGCTTATCATTAAAAATCTTATAAGGTGGTTTCAAACAACTTATAAATTCTACGATATTCATTTAACCAAGAGCTAGGTTGAACAAAACCATGGGGCTCTACCGGATAAATAGCGGTTTCAAAGTCTTGTTTTTCTAACTCAATTAAGCGCTGTACTAAACGCACAGTATCTTGAAAAAATACATTATCATCTACCATAGGGGCATTAATTAGCAGGGGTTTTTCTAAACCTTCGGCGAAGTAAATGGGTGAGCTACGCTCATAAGCAATAGGGTCATCACCTGGCATATTTAAGATGTTAGACGTGTAGCCATGGTTGTAATAAGCCCAATCTGACACTAAGCGCAGCGCTGAGCCTGATTGAAATAACTCAGGGTCGGTAAACATTGACATCAAGGTTAAAAATCCACCGTAAGAACCACCATAAGTACCGACACGGTTAGCGTCAACATTGGCATTTTCAACTAACCAATTTACGCCATCACGCATATCTTGTACTTCAGGTTTACCCATATGGCGGTATATTGCTGTACGCCAATCACGGCCATAGCCTTTTGATGCACGGTAATCCATATCGATAACGACATAACCTTGTTGTACTAACATGCTGTGGAACATATATTCACGAAAGTAACCTGACCAACCTAAATGTGAGTTCTGCAAATAACCCGCGCCATGACTAAACATGACCGCTTTGTTTTTAGCGCTAGTTTTGTCGTAGCCTCTAGGCAAATAGACTTTTGAGTATATTGGCTGTTCTTGATGTGATGACTCAATAGCCACTACATTAGGTGCTGCCCAAGGCATCGCCAAAAATTCTGCTGAAACAGTATGGGTTAATCGCATTGCCTCAGTGTTGTTAGACATATCTTTAACATAAAGCTCTGGTGGTAGTGTGATTTCTGAATGTTCAATTAAAAGTTTAGCTTCATCAGGGCTTAACGCGTAATTATTCATACCACCTAAATCGGTTAGCGCAGTGACTTTGCCTGACGCAACATTCACTTTATAAATTTCATAAATACCTGGGTGTTTTTTATTAGCTTTAAAGTAAATGCTTTGTTCATCAGTAGATACCGTTAAGTTACTAACTTCAAAATCGCCTGCGGTTAAGGCTCTTGCTTTAGCATTTATCGGCTTAAGGTATAAGTGTGCGTAACCACTCTCTTCTGAAAGATAATATAAGCTTTGGGCGTTATCTAACCAACCCTGTTCGTTAAAGGTGTAATTTATCCAAGCATCGTCATGTAAACGATGTTGAGAAATTAAGGCTTTTTGGTCAAAATCAACCGTGGTTATCCAGCGGTCTTTATTATCCCAAGCTTCAAGCATAATAGCGACTTGCTGACCACTTTCTTGCCATTGAATAGGATCCCACGTTTGCATAACATGAATGTTACGTGCTGATTTTTTTGATTTATATTCTTTACCTTCACGGGCATAATTTTCTTTATGCACGCTGGCAAGCACGTCTTCATCAAAGCCTGGTAAGCTCTCGTAACTCAACAAGGCTTTTGTGCCTTGGCTTAAATCTAAAATATAAAGCTGTTCAGCATATTGGCGGTTATCAGCAACGCGTGTTCGCACCTTTTCAGCCTTAATATCGCCATCGTTAGCAATATAGTTAGGCATAATATCACTGTCTTTACCTGGTGATTCTTCCGGTGCAACACTCACCACTAATTTGTCGCCCGCAGGAGAGAGACTAGCATGGACAACTTTATTGCCTTTACCGAGATAAAAATCAGTTTGGGTTACTGTGCTATTTTTTACCCTTAACTGACGTTTTTGCTCCGCTCGTAAGTCTTTATTGCGCTGCTGTAGTGCAACATATTCAATAAGTTCATATTGCTCAGCCGCAATATAGCTTGGGGTATCGGTAACGGGCTTTTCAGCGTCAGTCATTTTTAAGTTGGCTAACTCAATAATTTTTTGACTGGTCATATCATGAGCGTAAAAAACATCATCAACACGATAAGCGACATTGCCATTAGTTAAAAACATCGCCGATGATTCAACGGCTGAGGTATAGGTTAACTGCTGCACAGTTTGAGTGGCCAATGCTTTAACAAAAACATTGCCTTCAAAGGTGTATACCTCATGCGTACCAGTATTATTTAATAGCGCATTACTGTCAGCAACCACATGCATTTGCGCTAAGTTAACTAACTCACCATTGCCTTGCGTGCTTAAGTCTTTTTGTACTAAATCACGTAATGGGTTGTCTTGACGTTTTTGCTTGTAAAACACAGTTTGGCTGTCGTCACCCCAATACCAAGACTCAGGAGAGCGACTAAACCAGTCAGGGTTTGACATGATTTTTTCTAAGGTAACTGTTGTTGAACTTGTTATGCCTGCAGCTGGTTTTGCTACAATTTCACTGGCGATAACGTCACTGGTAGTAATGGACTGATTGTCTAGTGCGGCCTGTTTCTGCTCTGTCGATACACAGGCGACTAAAGAAAAACTAATAGCAGCGGCAATTAATTGTATTTTCATCATTTATTTATACTTATATGGGTTGCTTATATTAGATTACTTATATTGGCTTACTTATAAGGGCTATTTATCTCAACGTTGGAACAAGAATTAATGACGCTAAAATGATTAACCTTGCTAATCATTAAAATTCTATCGTCTAGTTATACTAAGCAATGGCTTAGTTTTCAATGGCTCTGCGCTGTAACACGACCAATAACGAATTTTATACGATGAAAGTCACCGTCAGGTAGAACAAGCCAAAAAAAAAGGCTGATAACAACCATGCTTGAGTTGTTTTTTGCTGACAAATCACTTCATATCGCACTAAATGGTTAATTCATTCTTTCAATTACCTTAAGCATATTTGGGCTTATCTTTTTTTCTCTGCTATAATCGCGCGCCTCGTCAATGTGAATAATAATGTGTATGTGCATTTACCATCAAGAAATTTGCTTTGTCGGTTTAGGTCATTGTTAGGCTTTTAAAGTGTGTAATATCACGCTTCCGTCTCTATTGTAAAAATTAATTTAGGTAATGTATGAACTTAGCTTCACTCCAGAAAACAACTCCAAAACTATTCGATTACCCTAAGTATTGGGCAGAATGCTATGGAACAGCACCATTTTTGCCGATGTCCCGTCAAGAAATGGACGTGTTAGGCTGGGATAGTTGCGATATTATTTTAGTGACTGGCGACGCTTATGTTGACCATCCAAGCTTTGGTATGGCCGTTATTGGCCGTATGTTGGAGTCACAAGGTTTTAGGGTGGGTATTATCGCTCAACCTGATTGGCACTCAAAAGACGCGTTCATGCAATTGGGGCAACCAAATTTATTTTTTGGTGTCACCGCCGGCAATATGGATTCAATGATTAACCGCTATACGGCAGAAAGACGTATGCGCCACGACGATGCTTATACCCCTAATGACGAAGGAGGCAAACGTCCCGACCGCGCAGTTACCGCCTATACCCAACGTTGTAAAGAAGCTTATAAAGGTGTACCGGTTATAATTGGTGGTATAGAAGCAAGTTTACGCCGTGTTGCCCATTATGATTATTGGTCTGACAAAGTGCGCCAATCAGTACTTTTTGACTCAAAAGCTGATCTCCTTATTTACGGTAACGCTGAACGGCCTTTAATCGAAATTGCCCATCGTATTGCCAATGGTGCCAAAACCAAGGATATTACCGACGTACGTGGCAGTGCGTTTTTAGCTAAAGAGGTATTACCGGGTTGGAAAGGTATCGACTCGCGTAGTATTGATAAGCCTGGCAAAATAGACCCTATTTATAGCCCGTATCAAGACATGACATCGCCCGACTGCGCCACTACATCAGCCGATGCAGCAGCTACTGCAGCTGAAGACATGATAAAAAATGCCGCCGAAAAAGATGTCACTAAAACCGCACAACCCATTCAATTAAGTGAATTTAGAGCTACTGCACATAAGAATAAATCATGGGAAGATAAGAAAAAACCGTGGGAAACCACTTACATTAACTTGCCGACCTTTGAGCAAGTCAGAGACAACAAAACACTATATGCTCATGCTTCACGTATTTTTCATCAAGAAGTTAACCCGACATCAGCTAAGCCTTTGGTGCAAAAACACGGTAGCCGAATTATTTGGTTAAACCCACCCGCTAAGCCGTTATCTGAAGCAGAAATGGATGGCGTTTTTGGTTTACCGTATCAGCGTGTGCCTCATCCTATTTATGGTGATGCTAAAATTCCCGCTTACGACATGATCAAAACGTCAATCAATATTATGCGTGGTTGTTTTGGCGGTTGTACCTTCTGCTCGATTACCGAGCATGAAGGCCGCATTATTCAAAGTCGCTCTGAAGACTCTATTATTGCTGAAATTGAAGATATTAAATTGAAAGTGCCTGGCTTTACCGGCGTTATTTCTGATCTTGGCGGCCCAACCGCTAACATGTATAAATTAAACTGTAAAAGTGAAAAAGCTGAAGCGACTTGTCGTAAGCCATCATGTGTTTGGCCAACTATTTGTGGTCACTTAGATACCGACCATACCCCGACGATTAATTTATACCGTCGAGCACGGAAAGTTAAAGGTATTAAGAAAATACTGATCGCCTCTGGTGTTAGGTACGACTTGGCTATTCAAGACCCTGAATATGTTAAAGAACTGGCAACTCACCATGTCGGTGGCTACTTAAAAATTGCTCCTGAACATACCGAAGAAGGGCCATTAAATAAAATGATGAAGCCGGGTATGGGCAGTTATAACAAATTTAAAGAGATGTTTGACCATTACTCTAAACTTGCGGGTAAAAAGCAGTACTTAATCCCCTACTTTATCTCAGCACATCCGGGCACTACCGATTTAGATATGGTCAACCTTGCGCTATGGCTGAAAGAAAACGACTTTAAACTTGATCAAGTACAAAACTTTTATCCATCGCCGTTAGCAAACGCGACTACGCTTTATCATACTGAAATTGATTCATTGCGTAATGTTAAAAAAGACAGCGCAACCGTATCTGTACCAAAAGGCACCATTCAGCGCCGTTTGCATAAAGCCATATTGCGTTATCATGATCCGGCAAACTGGGGCATTATTCGTGACGCCTTAACGAAGATGGGCCTTGCAAGAAAACTTATTGGCAGTAAGCCCGGTTGTTTAGTGCCTAATGAAAGCAGAAATGAAAGCCAGCAAGTGCATTTCAAAAACAACGGCAAAGGTAAAAATAATGCCCAAGGTAATAAAACCTCACCCGGGCAAGAAAAGCGTTACGGTAAAAAACCGATAACGGCTAAAAAAGCTAAGCCAGGTGATAAAGCTAAACAAGGATTAACCCGTTTTTCTGAAAATCAGTTTAACGACAGAAAACCTAAAAAAGCCCAATAAAAGCAGCATAATGTTGAAATTTATTGTTGTGATTAAGGTCTATTTATTAGACCTTAATCAAGATAATTACTCACTTGTCTACACTCTCTATTGCAAACTTAATGGCAAAACCACCTAGTAGGTGATTTAAAAGATATTGTAAAGTTAGCTGGCGCTATATTGAGTATTAAGCAGTTAAAGATTCTATCCAAGTTCGTAGCGCCGTTAATTACCGTAACGGTTTATGTCGACTAGTTTCAACCAACGAGCCTCTTATACCAATCCCATTAAGTTATTGCTCACTTGTACTAGTTAAAATAGCTCAAGGCTGTGTTGCTCTCAATCCCAATAGCCAGCTATTGCTCAATCGAGCGCCTTACCTTGAGTTATTTTTCCTGCGCACAACAAGATCACAAACTTAATGGAACTGGTATTATACCAATCCCATTAAGTTATTGCTCACTTGTACTAGTTAAAATAGCTCAAGGCTGTGTTGCTCTCAATCCCAATAGCCAGCTATTGCTCAATCGAGCGCCTTACCTTGAGTTATTTTTCCTGCG
>NZ_VOLS01000061.1 GCF_007954265.1 Colwellia sp. C1TZA3
AGTTAAAATAGCTCAAGGCTGTGTTGCTCTCAATCCCAATAGCCAGCTATTGCTCAATCGAGCGCCTTACCTTGAGTTATTTTTCCTGCGCACAACAAGATCACAAACTTAATGGAACTGGTATAACTAGACGTTTTACTGATTGTTTTTTTTACTTTTTCCCATGCTAAGTGGCAATAGGTTGTTAGGATATCAAGGCCTATTCTCTTGGTTGAAATGAGCATTATTGGTGATAAAAAAGATAACAATAATTACTTTAAATAGACATTCACCGATAAATCAACCTTACTCTCAACCGACTTAAAGCAAATCAGTAGAAAAAACATTGGTATCTGCTAAACTCAGAACGATGAGCCGCCTAACAAATTGCTTTAACTGCTGATAAAAGCCGCAAATTGAAACCTAAAAATAAATACTTACTTCAACGTTTAAGTCATTTTCAAGCCATAGTAATGCGATAATAAGGAGTTAGAAAATGTTCGGTTGGATAACTAATAAAGATAAGCTAACCCTTACCAATAAAGAACTTGCCTTTCAAAATAAAGAGAAGGATAAACGAGTAAATGAGTTAGTCATTGCTAACAAGGAGAAAGATAAACGCGCCGATGAATTAGTCATTGCCAACCAAGAGAAGGATAAACGTGCCGATGAATTAGTCATTGCCAACAAAGAGAAGGATAAGCGCGCCGATGAGTTAGTTATTGCTAACAAAGAAAAAGATAAGCGGGCAAATGAGTTAGTCATCGCCAACCAAGAGAAAGATAAACGCGCCGATGAGTTAGTTATTGCCAACCAAGAAAAAGATAAACGCGCCGATGAGTTAACCATTGCCAACCAAGAGAAAGATAAACGCGCTGATGAGTTAACCATTGCCAACCAAGAGAAAGATAAACGCGCTGATGAGTTAACTATTGCCAACAAAGAACTTGCCTTTCAAAACGAAGAAAAAGACAAACGGGCTGATGAGTTAGCCATTGCTAACGAAGAAAAAGATAAACGAGCCAGTGAGTTATCGATTGCTAATGAAGAAAAATATAAACGAGCTGATGAGTTAGCCATTGCCAATAAAGAGCTTGCCTTTCAAAATAAAGAGAAAGATAAGCGAGCGGCCGAGTTAGCGATTGCTAACAAAGAGAAAGATAAGCGAGCAAATGAGTTAGCCATTGCCAACAAAGAATTGGCCTTTCAAAACAAAGAGAAAGATAAACGGGCAGATGAATTAACCATTGCTAACGAAGAAAAGGATAAGCGAGCAGATGAGTTAGCTATTACTGCCAGTGTATTTACCCATGCTCGTGAAGGTATTTATATCACCGATGCCTCAGGCACTATCATTGATGTAAATGCTACCTTTACGACTATAACGGGTTATAGCCAAGAAGAAGCAGTTGGACAGAACTCACGTATTCTTGAGTCCGAACGACAACCGCCTGAGTTTTACGCTAATATTTGGCAAGCCGTACTTAAAGATGGTTTTTGGTCTGGAGAAGTATGGAGTTGCCGTAAAAATGGTGAAATTTATCCTGAAATTCTTAATATTAGCTCGGTCAAAGATGTTAATAATAAAATAAGTAACTACGTTACACTATTGACAGACATTACCCCGATGAAAGAGCATCAGTATCAATTAGAGTATATTGCCCATTACGATGTACTTACAAAACTACCCAACCGTACGTTACTCGCTGACCGATTATCTCAAGCTATGTTGCAGTGTAGCCGTCATCATCAGTCACTTGCTGTCGCATTTTTAGATTTAGACGGTTTTAAAGCCGTTAACGATACTTATGGGCATGATGTAGGTGATAAGCTGTTGGCTGCACTTTCAATTCGTATGAAGGAGGCATTACGTGAAGGTGATACGTTATCTCGTATCGGTGGTGACGAATTTGTGGCGGTATTAGTTGATTTAGCTAAAGTTGAGGATTGTGAGCCGGTATTAGATCGGTTGTTATTGTCAGTGTCTCAGCCTGTATCAATTGGTGACTTAGTATTAAAGGTGTCAGTAAGTATTGGCGTTACCCTTTACCCCCAAGATAGTGTCGATGCCGACCAGCTTATGAGCCATGCTGACCAAGCGATGTATGTGGCTAAAAAGTCGGGTAAGAATTGTTATCACCTAATGGATACGGCTCAAGATGACGCGGTGAAAGTGCAAAGGGAAAGCTTAGAGGCTATTCGCAGCGCATTAGATAATCATCAATTCTCACTCTATTATCAGCCTAAAGTTAATATGAAGACAGGCGTGGTGATAGGGGTTGAGGCGCTTATTCGTTGGCAACATCCGACACGAGGACTACTAAATCCAATTGAGTTCTTACCTGCCATGGAAAATAACGCCATGAGTATTGAAATAGGTGAATGGGTTATTGATACGGCACTGACACAAATTAGCCAATGGCAAAAAATAGAGCTTAAGCTCGCTGTCAGCATAAGCGTAAATATAACAGCAGTACAATTACGCCAACCTGACTTTACCCAGAGGTTAACGAGACAGTTAGCAGCCCATCCCGATGTTGAACCACGTTATTTAGAGCTAGATATACTGGAAGTAAATGCCTTAGACGACATACTGCATGTATCAACAATTATGCAAGACTGTATGGCACTGGGCGTAAAATTTGCTTTAGATGATTTTGGCTTAGGCTATTCATCCTTAACTTACCTCAGACGATTACCTGCAAACTTAATTAAGATAGACCAGAGCTTTGTGCGAAACATGTTGCATGATGATGATGATTTAGCCATTGTTCAATGTTTGATAACCTTAGCTAAATCATTCAAACGTGATGTTATTGCAGAAGGTGTTGAAACGATTGAGCAGGGCAAGGCCCTATTACAACTGGGTTGTGAATTAGCGCAAGGTAATGGCATTGCCAAACCTATGCCGAGTAGTGATATTCGAGCGTGGGTGACTAATTGGACGCCTGATGCAAGCTGGAAGACATAACTAGCTATTTACTTGAGCCTGTAACAGATAGCCCTTAACATATAGACTGTTACAGGTTTTTACTTGTTATTATCAAAGCTTTGCTTTGTCTTCAACTCGCCTTGTATGTGGAATAGATTGAGCGGATAAAAACGACCGGTTTGTGCTGGTAGTAGCTCTTTTATCGCAGTTAAGCCGTTCGCTTTTAGGAAGTATCCCAAGCTTAATATTGCTAAGTTTAGGATACTATTAGTGCGGACTTTGGCCCTAGTTAGCCTCACTACTTGGTTGAATATTAAGTAAGTTGCTTGCGACTTTGACTATTAAGTCCGGTGCTTAATTTTTATCTAGCCATAGATTTGCAGCCTGTTATTTTTAGGTCTTTTAATAAAAAGACTAACAAACTAAAAGTCTTAGCGCAGTCAAATGGTAATTAATACCAATCAAATTAATTAATGGTGCAAATTTTAATGAGGGTAAATTTTCAAGAACAAGGCGCTTGATTGAGCAATAGCTGGCTATTGGGATTGAAAGCAACGATGTTATTGGATATTTAGACCATTTAAAAAGATCACTTAGTTAGTTTGATTGGTATAACAATGATATATAGTCAAGCTATGGCTTGTTGTAGCTACCTCAGATAAGTTAGGCAGTAGAGAACTCTTTAAATATTTCACACTCAATTGTACTTTAAGTTATTGTTATACTTTAATTTTCATTTTTTTAGGCGTGTTTTTCTTCGTTTTAGAAAGCTGTTTTTTATTTTTAAGAAACGGTTTTAATTTACTGATACACTCCAAGCAGTAAATATTTTTGATTAACTAGGTCGCTAGGATTAAGTCTTAAGTATAAAAAAATGAAGCAGGGTGACTAGCAGAACGTTAAAAATTGTTGATACGGCAGAAAAAAAACGGTCTAATCAGGTAACTTTTATAGCTACACATATAGCTAAAGATATAACTAAACAATTGTTTGAAGTAGCTATTTCACTTGTTAGCGCAGCTAATAAAAATCGTCAATAGTTTAAACGTAAGTTGGGACTAGACGCTTCGAAAGCGCCGCGTGATATATTATTTTTCTAAATTCGACTAATTAAAAGGAATTATTATAGCGTCTTGGGGCTGCTAAGGATAAATGACTTTTGACAACTGTTGTGTTAACAACGCAGCAAAAAAATTTTCATGCTGTTGTTATCAACATCGTCGTAATACTTTAGTTTTTTCGAGTTTTACTATTTCAGCTAGCAAAAAATATAATAAGCACTGAGAGAAATTATAAAAACTACACATCAGATCTACCAATACTTGTTTCCAAAACGGCAGTTAATTGTTCGTCAAAATGGTGAAATAAGATACATTAAAGCTTCGTCTAAAGTGCAACTTAGCTTTGTTCTGTTAATTGCTTTAGCCTTTACTTGGCTGTCGTTTAGTAGCCTACAATATTTTTCACTTAACGATCAAGTGTCAAAAAGCCAAGATCAACTGTACCAGTCACAAGCATCTTTGGACCAGTTAGTGTTGAAATATCAAGACAAACAGAGCCAGTTGCAACAGCAGTTATTACAAGTACAAGAGCAACAAGAACTACTGCAAAATGTCTTGGACTCACTACCTGCAGCCATCTCTGATCCCAAGCATAAAACTATTGGGCAAATTAGTGATGCAACGGCCGCTGATATTAAGCTTAACTCCGAGACAACAAGTAAAACTGATGATGCCATATGGCCGGTTATGCAGCAAAGCCAGACTGACATTGCTAAATTGAAGCAAAAACAGCAATTAAGTTATGACCAATTAGAACAGCAAATAAGTAAACGTAAGCAGGTACTTGAACAGGCGATGACACTGGCGGGCTTGTCTAGTGCAGCCGTGCTTAAGCAATGGTTAATTCCTGCTTTGGGTCAGGGCGGTCCACTTAATCAAGTGTTGGCTCAAGAACTTGATATTGACAATAAAAACTTGATAGAGAAATTACTCAGTCTAACCGAGTTAGAAGCGGCACTGAGCAATATACCGGTAATTTTTCCGGCAAAAGATTATTATATTTCCAGTCTTTTTGGTATTCGCAAAGACCCGATGCTTAAACACCCCGCAATGCATAAAGGCATTGATATGGCTGGTTGGATAAAAACTGAGATATTTGCTGCGGCTGATGGCACTGTACGCCGGGCAGGAAGAAACGGCAGTTATGGCCGTTTTATCGAAATTGATCACCACAATGGTTTTATGACACGCTTTGGTCATCTATACAGAATAAAAGTAAAGAAAGGGCAAAAAATCAGCAAGGATGATGTTATAGGTTTAATGGGCAGTAGTGGGCGTAGCACCAGCACCCATTTGCATTATGAAGTTCTTTTCAATAAAAAACAGATCAACCCTCTTCCACTCATTAAGGCTTTGAAAAATGTTCTCTAAAAACAAAGATAAAGACCTAGCGGCAGAAAATAAACTAGGTAAAACAAGTAAAAGTACTAACAAAATCCCCTCAATTATCAGCCCTGACGTTAATATTGTGGGTAATGTCTCTAGCGAAGGCGTGATCCAACTTGATGGCAGAATTGAAGGCGAGATAAATGTCAGACATTTAACGGTGGGTATTCATGGCCTGGTTGAAGGAGCTATTTGTGCTGAAGAAGCAATTGTTAAGGGTAGGGTCACTGGATCTATCCAGGCGCATAAGGTAATACTAGAGAAAACGGCAGAAGTGCGCGGTAATATTCAACATGAAGTGATCAGTATAGAGGCTGGCGCTGTCATCGAAGGTAAAATCAATCATATGAGCGAAAATTTAACTGAGCTAGCCATGGCGAAAAAAAGCTCAAAATCTATTACAGAAAAATCTAGTGAAAAGCTCAGTACAGAAAAGCTCAATATAGAAAAGCTCAGTACAGAAAAAATGGTACAAGAAAAATAACGCTTTTTTCAGTCTCAGTTATAAGTCGACGAACTCACTAGTTGAAAACTGCCTCAGGTTCGAAGAGCTATTAATAACTAATTGACTTAATTAAAAATACCGTGCTAGCGTGATGTTGGTTATTTTTAAAGGATAAAGAAACTATGGCTAATTAATTGTAAATATATTGACATGGCAGTGGACTTATCCTGAATTTATCTTATTCAGCGCCTAAAATCATAGAAAATAGCAGATAATTAGTCTCGTTTTGTATGATATCACCGCACATTTAAGCCGTGTTATTTTCGAGTAAATTAATAAAGTTAAGCTCGTACTAGCGCTAAAGCAAAAGGCTACCATTATTGATCTCAGTTAGGAACAGGAACGCTAGTACCAACCGATCTCCTTGCTTATACCTATCTTTAGTTTGGAACAATAAAAATTTGACCTAACTTGTTCTCTCTCTGCACACAACAAGACCATAAATTTAATGAAAGTATTATTAGCAGGATTGAACCTGCATCTATGCAGATAACATCTGAAAAATTCATTCATTTCAGTATTTTTTCAGTATTTGCTTAAGCCAATAGGATAATTGAGTTTAGTTGACCAAGTTGTTATACCAACCCCATTAAGTTATTGCTCACTTGTACTAGTTAAAATAGCTCAAGGCTGTGTTGCTCTCACTCCCAATAGCCAGCTATTGCTCAATCGAGCGCCTTACCTTGAATTATTTTTCCTGCGCACAACAAGATCACAAACTTAATGGAACTGGTATTACACATAGTTATAGCTTGGTTAATAGGCTAGTTAAGCATCCACTTTTTGTTTAAAATTCTCATTCTCATTGTCATTAGTCGCTAGCGCTTTTAAAGATTGATAAAGCGTTTCTTCTTCTGTTGACAAGCTTTTTGGAAAAACAATTTTTAGCTTAACAAAAAAGTCTCCAGCAATTTTGCTGGGTAAGCCACGGCCTTTTAAACGCATTTTGCTGCCGCTACTGATCAGTTTTGGTAAGGTTAAATCAATATGCCCGCTAGGTGTTGGCACTTTCACTTTTTCACCTAAAGCTGCCTGCCATGGGGTAATAGCAAGCTCAGTGGTGACATCAGCGCCTTCAACCACATATAAAGGGTTTGGATTAAAGCCAATTTCAAGATACAAATCACCATTGCGTGCACCACCAGCACCTGCTTGACCTTGCTTTTGCAAACGAATTTTTTGACCCGGTTTGATGCCTTTTGGGATGCTAACTTTTAGGGTGCGATCTTTGTTTTGCATCCTTCCATGTTGATTAACAACTTGATCTTGTAATGTAAAATTGCGGGTTGCACCGGTGTAAGCATCTTGCAAATCAATCAATATTTTTGCATTGCTATCTTGCCCTTGCATAGCTTGACGACCATTTGAAGTATGTTGACTCGCACCAAATCCGCCACCAAATAATGATTCAAAAAAGTCGCTAAAATCGCCTTGTTCGCCAGCATTACCATGGCCTTGATGATATTGATCTTGCCAACTAGGAGGTGGGGTAAAGCCTGATTGACCGGCCTTCCAATTACTACCTAGTTGATCATAGGCTGCGCGTTTTTCTTTATCGCGTAATACTTCATAAGCTTCATTGATGTCTTTAAAACGAGTTTCAGCATTTTTTTCTTTACTGACATCAGGATGAAACTTGCGCGCTAATTTGCGATATGATGTTTTAATTTCGTCTTGGGACGCGGTTTTATCAACGCCCATAATTTTATAATAATCTTTATAATTCACACTGACCTCCTGCATATATGGCATTTGCAGATAATTTTTGTAAGTTAGTTTATTGTAAATAATTTTAGTAGATAAAGCCGCTGAGTATTAACCAAAAATTAAAATCACCCACAATCAATTCTTTATTAACTTTATAGTAGCTTTAGATTAATCTAACTAAGCCAATTTCATAGAATTATTATAATAACAAATGAAATTTACGAATGTCAGTAATATGACACTGCTAGCAAATATAAGCTGTACTTTGTGTTGCCTTGTGTTGCTTCGCCCTGCTTTCTAGCAAGAAGTTTTTGCTAAAAATTTATTTCACGTTATAAGCTTTTGATACATTTCAACCAGCTAACCAACAAAGCTATAAATAAAGCAATAGCGTAGCTGAGTAAGGAAGCTAAGATCACAAAATTGTTAAGTTTGTTGTCCTTATTAAGGTAGAAACTCTTTAGGTAAGTCCTAGCTCATCACCATCTGCTTTGCATGCCAACTTTGTATTGTTAACCATAATTTATGCGCGGTTTAAATAATAGCAGGAGCAATACCATGTAATTCTAGGCTATGTTGACTGCCATGCTATATGCCTTCATCAGCTGCTTATAGCATCGTTAGTGGCAAAGACTGTTTACTTATATTTAAATAAGCTTGGCGTATGTCTGCCATATTACTTTGGCTAAAAGTCAGTATAAAATCTTTAGTGTCATGGCCATCGTGAAGATAAGGTGGCTTAAGATTATAGGGCGTGGGTATGATTTTAAACGCTGACATTTTTTTGTGGCCCAAGCGTTAGAAAACTCAGAAAATAGCGACTGATAGAAAAATATATTGGTAAATTTATAACAGTGAAAGCCAGGTTTTAAGCTGTTTATATAACAGCTTTTTTATGTTGTTAACTTTTATCGCATTAATGTCGCATTAATATCACACTAATATCGCATTAATATTACACTAAGCCAATCATAATAAAACTAAGCAATCTCGCGCTGTTTATAAAATAATCACTTAAAAGTAAAGTTTCGATGGGGGTCTGAGCATTATTACTGTATAATGCGCGGCTTTATTATGGTGGCTGAGCATTTGTTTATTGAGGCATCTGACTTGGTTATCCAAAATTACAGTATTAACTATCACTTTAAAGCCATCTGTTAGCACTTACTAGTTAATGAGTTTAGTTAACGGAAAATAGGAATATCTTTTGATCACTACATCGAACATTACCATGCAATTTGGCGCAGAGCCGTTATTTGAAAACATTTCGGCTAAATTTGGCAACGGTCACCGCTACGGTTTGATCGGTGCAAATGGCTGTGGCAAGTCTACATTTATGAAGATATTGAGTGGCGACTTAGTGCCAAGCTCAGGTAATGTATCGGTAAGTACAGGTAACAAAGTCAGTACTTTGGGCCAAGATCAGTTCGCTTTTGAAAAACACAATGTCATTGATACTGTGATCATGGGTGATATGCCGCTATGGAAAGTGAAGCAAGAAAGAGATGCTATTTACGCACAAGCGGAAATGAGTGAAGCCGATGGTATGCGTGTTGGTGACTTAGAAAGCGAATTTGCAGAAATGGACGGCTACACGGCAGAAAGTCGCGCCGGTGAAATATTATTAGAAGCCGGTATTGATGAGTCTTTTCATTACGGTTCAATGCAGCAAGTTGCGCCAGGTTGGAAATTACGTGTGCTACTTGCACAAGCATTGTTTGCTAACCCAGACATTTTATTACTTGATGAGCCGACCAACAACTTGGATATTCATACCATCACTTGGTTAGAAGGTGAGTTGAACAAACGTAAATGCACCATGATTATTATTTCGCATGATAGACATTTTCTTAATTCTGTCTGCACACATATGGCTGATATTGACTATGGCGAACTACGTGTTTATCCAGGTAACTACGAGTTTTACTTGGCACAATCTGGCTTATTACGTGAACAGCTATTAGCCGGTAATGATAAAAAAGTGGCTGAAATAGCTGAACTACAAGACTTTGTTAACCGTTTTGGTGCTAATGCTTCAAAAGCGAAACAAGCCAGTTCTCGTGCTAAGAAAATGGACAAAATTAAGCTAGATGACGTTAAATCATCAAGTCGTATTACCCCTAAAATTGCTTTTGCTCCCGGTAAAAAAATGCACCGTCAAGCCTTAGAGCTTGAAAACCTAAGCCACGGTTTTGACGGCGAAGTGTTATTTGAAAAAGGTGACTTGTTACTAGAAGCCGGCGCTAAGTTAGCTGTTATTGGTGAAAACGGCGTGGGTAAAACTACCTTGTTACGCTGTTTAATGAGTGAGTTAGAGCACATTGAAGGTGTGGTTAAGTGGTCTGAAAATGCTTCAGTGGGTTATTGTCCACAAGATAGTGGTTCATTTTTCGATAATGACTTAACACTAATGGAATGGATGTCACAATGGCGTAGACCTTGTCACAACGATTTAAGTGTCCGTGGTATGTTAGGGCGTATGTTATTTACTGACGATGATGCCAATAAAAAAGCCCGTAACTGTTCAGGTGGTGAAAAGAACCGCTTGTTATTTGGCATGTTAATGATGGCTGATATCAATGTATTGATCATGGATGAGCCGACTAACCACATGGATATCGAAGCGATTGATGCTTTAAATAACGCCTTGAAAGAGTTTGAAGGTACATTAATTTTTGTCAGTCATGACCGTGAGTTTGTTTCAAGCTTAGCGACTCGTATTATTGATATTAAAGATAAAAAGTTAATTGATTTTCAAGGTTCACTAGATGAATACTTTGATAACCAAGTTCAAGCTAAAAAAATTGCTTAGTTATAAAAACTCAACCAGTGTAAGTGTAAAATAATTGCCTTAATAGTTAGTTAAAGAGAGTAAGGTGCAGTGAATGTGCCTTACTTCTTAATGTAAACAAAGCTGAATTTGGTGAATAAAGAGTTGCAAGCACGCGGTCAGGGGGTTTATTTATAATAATCCAGTCTATATTACCTGATAAAGTATTATACCAATCCCATTAAGTTATTGCTCACTTGTACTAGTTAAAATAGCTCAAGGCTGTGTTGCTCTCACTCCCAATAGCTAGCTATTGCTCAATCGAGCGCCTTACCTTGAATTATTTTTCCGGCGCACAACAAGATCACAAACTTAATGGAACTGGTATTAGTTACTTTCTTAAAAGCATATCAAAAATCACCTCTACAAGTTATCTATCACTTGAATACCATTACCTGTAATAGGCAAGTTAAATCAAAAAATTTGTTACTCATATTACTCTATTGATTAAAGAAACTAGTTTGGCTATGCCTTGAAGTTATTAATAGTGAGTGATAACCATTATTTAAATGGTTAACTGTGCCCTAGAATTAAAGTATTGTTAATATAACTTTGAACTGCAAATAAACAGATGTGGTTATCATGATGATTTTAGCGTCATATCAAGGGTTTATTTCATCTCTACCAGCTTACTATCACTGCATAGAAGTATCTCAATACTCACAAATATTTCATGTCGAGCAGCTATCAAGCTTTATTACTAGGTTAGCACCAACATGAATGACTGCGACAAGTTATTTAATTGTTTTGTGACCATGAAAGCCTACGCCAAGACTAACGTATAATGCTATTATTAAGCATATTTTACTTTGTTAGATTAACAACATAATGTTAGTTGCTCTTCTTAAGACAGAATGTCGTTGAGCTTAGTTCAATCAACTTTGCTCGGTGATAACTCTTCACTGTTTGAATCAATCGCGAATAATCTTGTTGATAAAGGTTACAGTATCAGTGTTGATGCTTTACCTGAAAATTTGACCACCTTGCTACTGCAACAGATTAACGAATTGCCGGATGAAATTTTTAAGCGCGCAGGTATCGGTCGAGCCAAAGATCATGTTATTAATGACGCTATTCGCACAGATGAAATTTGTTGGATAACGGGCAACAGTGAAGCTAGCGGTGCTTGGATCAAGTGGGCCGAATCACTACAATATTATTTAAATAAGCATTTATTCTTAGGCTTATTTTCTTTTGAAAGTCATTTTTCCCATTATGGTAAAGGTGATTTTTACAAGCAGCACCGAGATGCCTTTAAAGGCGAAGGTAATCGTGTGCTATCTGTGGTGGTGTATCTTAACCAAGATTGGTCGCTTGATGATGGTGGTGAATTGATCATCTACCCTGAACAAGCCGTTGACTCTGGTATTATTGCAGACAATAAAATAACGGTAACACCAAGTGCTGGCACTATTGTGGTGTTTTTAAGCGAAGAATTTCCACATGAAGTATTACCCGCTTTACGTGATCGTTATGCTATTGCAGGATGGTTTCGTTTAAATACCAGTATCGCTAATAATATTGATCCGCCAAGCTAATGTAAAAAAGTAATGTCAGGTTACGGGGAATTTTAATTGCCAAAATTGAAGAAAAAGTTACACGTCATCAGTGAACTAAGTGAAATTAATCAAGAGTTATTGCCTTTAAAAGCATTGGCTGATAGGGAACTTGCCTCTATTTATGGTTTAACAGGTATGGTGTACACCCCACATATCGATGTTTATATGCAGGTGAGCATAAAAAAGGCTGAGATATTAGCTTGCTTAAAAAATCAGCAGGTTTTACCGTTGTCAGAAGTTGAAATTATTACGGCTGAGTTGGACATCTTGCATAAAAGAGCCAGGAGTAAAGCGGTTTTTGAATATCAAGGTAAGCAATATAGACGCCGATTTTCGCCACTAAAACTCAGTAAATCAGGTAAAAATGTTCAAAGGTGGGCGAAATTTTGGCTGTTACAATTACCTAACGGCAAAGTGGATCCAAACTGGGAGCGGCAAGTGCGAGAAATTTGGCCAGCCTACTTTCTCATTAGAACTATTAATATGTAGTTTAGCGTGGTTTATTTTAGTGCAGTAAGGGCCGTTAGTTAAGCTCAAGCTGGACTAAGTTAAGTCAAGTCAAGTGCCATCAGGCCAATTTTTAATGCTTGTTAGCCCTTATCGAGAATTTTGAAAATATTGTTAAACATTTTTCAAATACAATACGCTAGACACGATAATTTATGTCTAGCGCTCAGTTATTTAAGCGTTTACATCAACAACAACTCGACCGGTAACTTCACCATCTAGTAACTTGTTGGCCACAGCAATGGCGTCATGTAGTCCAACAGTGGTTGATATCTGTGATATTTTATCAGCTAATTGCGTTTGCTCAAGTCGGTGCCATGCGTCTAATCTGTCTTGCTCTGGGCGCATAACACTGTCGATACCGAGTAAAGACACTCCCCTTAAGATAAAAGGTGCTACCGTTGATGGAAAATCCATACCTTGTGCTAAACCACAGGCGGCAACACAACCACCGTAGTTGATGCTGGCACAAACATTGGCCAGTGTGGTACTACCAACAGAATCGATAGCCGCAGCCCAACGCTCTTTCATTAGCGGCTTACCTGGAGCAGATAACTCTGCACGGTCAATAATTTCATCCGCACCTAGCTCTTTTAAATAAGCGGCTTGTTTATCACTGCCTGTTGATGCTGTTACTGTGTAGCCAAGTTCCGCTAAAATTCTAATCGCAAAACTGCCAACGCCACCGGTTGCGCCAGTAACTAAAATATTGCCACTTTTTGGTGTAATACCTTGTTTTTCTAACGCCATAACACATAGCATTGCGGTATAACCTGCGGTACCTATTGCCATGGCATTAAATGGCGTTATGCCCTTAGGCAATGGAATGAGAAACTCACTGCTAATACGCGCTTTTTGCGATAAGCCACCAAGATACTTTTCACCAACACCGTAACCATTGAGTAGCACATGATCGCCAACGTTAAACTTATCATTATCGCATTGCTCAACAACACCGACTAAATCTATACCGGGTATCATCGGGAAACGTCTTATTACCGGGGCTTTACCTGAAATAGCTAAAGCATCTTTGTAATTAATTGTGCTGTAAAGTACTTTAATGAGCACATCGCCATCAGTTAGGTCTGCTTCACTAAGTTCTTTAAGGCTGGTGTGATAGCCTTGGCTATCATTTTTATTGATCACTAAACTGTTTAACATTATCTGCTCCAAAATAGACCAATCGTCTATAAATAGTTAAAAAATTACTTTGCAATTAACTGCAAAAATACATCGATAAAAGTGTTGATGGGCGTTAAGTCTTTTGTCAATTTACTTTTAGCGATAGCGCCTTCCCATCCCATCCAAAAAAAACTCGCTAGTGCTGTGCAATCAAGGGACGCTGGAATGGTATTTTCTTGTTGTGCTAATTGTAGACAACTGGTCATTTTTTGTTGCCAAACTGCAAAAGTATCTAATAGTTGTAGCCGGTGACTTTCTGGTAACAGGCCAACTTCTTGTTCAAGATTGCCAATTAAGCAACCGCGTTTAAAGTTATATCTTGCCATACCTGCTTTAGCGTCGTTAGCAAAATTGACAATACGCATGAGTGGTTTATTTGTTTCATTGAGCAGGTGTAAATCTAATTTCTTAGCAAAATAATGGCTATATTCTTCAATAACCGCGATACCAAAAGCTTCCTTACTTGCAAAGTAATGATAAAAAGAACCTTTTGGCACTGACACTTTTTTTAAAATCTGATCAATACCTGAAGAAGCAAAACCAAATTCAGTAAAATATTCAACGCCACTTTGCACTAGCGCTTGTTTTGTTTGGCTGCTATCTCGACCTGATTTAGCTGGCCTACCACGTTGAGGTGTTGTATTGTTTTTGTTCATAATACTATATTAGACCGATCGTCTAATTAAATGCAAGGTTAATTTAGAAAGTGAAGTTTTCATGATGACAGTGCTTTACGATATTTTTCTCTATCGGTACTGAAGTGTTTATTTGAAGCCGAAGCTTTTTAATTGGCTTCTTTGACAAAAGCAATAGTGATAGGTTTGAAGAGTCACCGTGGTTAGATACCTTATACCAATCCCATTAAGTTATTGCTCACTTGTACTAGTTAAAATAGCTCAAGGCTGTGTTGCTCTCAATCCCAATAGCCAGCTATTGAGATTGAGAGCGCCTTACCTTGAGTTATTTTTCCTGCGCACAACAAGATCACAAACTTAATCAAATTGGTATTACTTATGATTAGGGCTGTGCCATGATTGGCCAACTTATTAACTTGGCAGTAATACTAGCTCGGCTTATTCACTGTTGTAGTGATGTTATTTCGCGGTTAAAGTCGCTAATTTGTCACTTTATGCAATTAACCCAAGACTATTTGGGCAAAAAAACCGATAATTCCCCCTACTAAGAAAAATATACGCTTTGGCAACATTTCAAGCTGAAATCTTGGCTATGACAGCAATCAATTGTGGGACCCCATCCAATGGAAATTAAAGTTAACTTTCTCGATAACCTAAAAGTAGAAGCTAAGTTTGATGACTTTAGCGTCGTCGCCGATCAACCTATTCGTTATAAGGGCGATGGTGCTGCGCCAGGACCGTTTGATTACTTCTTAGCTTCTTCCGCTATGTGTGCGGCTTATTTTGTTCGGGTGTATTGTAATTCTCGCGATATTCCAACCGAAAATATTCGTCTGTCGCAAAATAATATTGTTGATCCTGAAGATCGCTATAAGCAAATATTTAAAATTCAGGTCGAACTCCCTGAAAGTATTTCTGAAAAACATCGTTTAGGCATTATTCGTTCAATTGATCGTTGCACGGTTAAAAAAGTAGTACAAACAGGGCCAGAATTTGTTGTGGAACTCGTTGACAGCCTTGAGGACGATGCGCAAGCCATGTTAATGGGGCATTCGGCTGAACAAGCAAGTACCTTTATTTTAGGTAAAGACCTACCCCTTGAAGAAACCATAACCAACATGACCGCGATATTGGCCGGTCTTGGCATGAAGATTGAGATAGCCTCATGGCGCAATATTGTACCCAATGTTTGGTCGTTACATATTCGTGATGCGGCCTCACCAATGTGTTTTACCAATGGTAAAGGCGCCACTAAAGAAAGCGCACTTTGTTCAGCTTTGGGTGAGTTTATTGAGCGGCTTAATTGTAACTTCTTTTATAACGATCAGTTTTTGGGCCAGGACATCGCCAATAGTGATTTTGTGCATTACCCTAATGAAAAGTGGTTTAAATTAGATGAAAGTGGTGATCTACCTAGCGGTATTTTAGATGATTATTGTCTTGATATTTTTAACCCTGACGATGAACTGCGTGGCGCTAATTTAATTGATACCAATTCAGGCAACGCTGAACGTGGTATTTGTGCAATTCCTTATGTGCGTCAATCTGATGGCGAAACGGTATATTTTCCATCAAATTTGATTGAGAACTTATTCTTAAGTAATGGTATGAGCGCTGGTAATAACTTAGCGGAAGCGCAAGTGCAGTGTTTGTCTGAAATTTTTGAACGGGCAGTAAAAAGACAAATAATAGAACAAGAAATTGTCTTACCCGATGTGCCGAAAAGCGTGCTTGAACAGTATCCGAGTATTCTTGCCGGTATTGATGCGCTTGAAGCCCAAGGCTTTCCTATCGTGATTAAAGACGCCTCATTAGGTGGTCAATTCCCTGTTATGTGCGTGACCTTAATGAACCCAAAAACTGGCGGCGTATTTGCCTCTTTTGGTGCACATCCAAGCTTTGAAGTCGCGTTAGAGCGTAGCTTGACTGAATTATTGCAAGGTCGTAGTTTTGAAGGCTTAAATGATGTGCCCAGACCAACATTTAATAGTTTGGCAGTATCGGAACCTGAAAACGCTGTTGATCACTTTATTGACTCAACGGGTGTTATTTCGTGGCGTTTCTTTAGTAATAAACATGACTATGAATTCTGCGAATGGGACTTTTCAGGCACCAGTGAAGAAGAAAACAACCATTTATTCGCTATTTTGCAAGACCTAGGTAAAGAAGCTTATGTCGCGGTATTTGATCAACTCGGCGCAACGGCATGTCGTATTTTAGTGCCTGATTATTCAGAAATTTATCCAGTAGAAGACTTGGTTTGGGATAATACCAACAAGGCGCTAAGTTACCGCGAAGATATTCTTAATATTCATCGCCTAGATGACGATGCGTTAGAGAGTTTAGTGACGCGTTTAGAAGATAGTCAGCTAGATAACTATATTGATATTAAAACTTTGATCGGTATTGAATTTGATGAAAATACTGTCTGGGGTCAGTTAACAATTTTAGAACTTAAAATACTGATTTATTTAGCCTTAGGTGCATTGGAAGACGCGCAAGAGTTAGTTGAAGCGTTTTTACAATTCAACGACAATACTGTTGAACGTGGCTTGTTTTATCAAGCAATGCAGGCGGTACTTGAAATTACCTTAGACGAAGACATGGAACTTGAAAATTTTATGGGCAACCTCAATAGAATGTTTGGTGAAAACACCATGAATAATGTTATCGACTCAGCGATGGGCGAAGTCAGGTTTTTTGGACTCAGTAAAACCGGTATGAACCTAGACGGTCTAGACAAGCACCTGAGATTAATTGACAGCTATAAAAAACTTCATCAAGCACGAAAAGATCAAGTGCAAAGTTAATAGCTCTAGCCAGTATCGGTTATTTTTTAGCGAATTTTTTTGCTTGATTTTATAAAATTTAAAAGCCAATACCTAACCATAGGTATTGGCTTTTTTGTGATTAATTTTTGTTAGTGACTTTATTTGAGTTTGCAACCACAAAGGGAGAGTGTATCTGTGCATAATGACTGAAATCATTGCCATATAAAAAATTTTTGCTTTAAAAGGTTAAAGTTTGATTAATAAAATATTGACACTTTTTATAAATACATCACCTTATTTCTACTATAGTTTTTTGCTTGATACAAGGCTTTGTCAGCGCGAGAAAACATAAGGTCAAATGACTTGTCGTCAAAGAGAAAGCTTGAAACACCAATACTGACTGAAAGCTTTATCTCGCCTTGCCAGTCACCAATAACTTTCAAATTACTTTGCTCTGTTCTAATACCAGTTCCATTAAGTTTGTGATCTTGTTGTGCGCAGGAAAAATAACTCAAGGTAAGGCGCTCGATTGAGCAATAGCTGGCTATTGGGAGTGAGAGCAACACAGCATTGAGCTATTTTAACTAGTACAAGTGAGCAATAACTTAATGGGATTGGTATAATATTAATTCTGCTATTAAAGTACATTTGGCAGTGACGGTGATAGCCATTAATTTCTTACTAAATTTTAGACAAAAAAAAGCGTTTACCTAAAAAAGTAAACGCATTATAAAAACATAAAACACTCAGGGAAGTAAGTCTCTCATATAGTAAGAGTGGTGATTTACATATAAGTTCAGATTTTGTTTAAATTTTTTATTTTATTTAATCTTTTGGTTTTTTATTATTGATTATTATAAAAATAATTTGATATTTGGCTAACTTGTCCACACTTAATAACAAAGCTTATTGCGTATGATTTATTATGTTGTCTTACTTTTTACCTGTGTTCATTGCTTTATTACTTATGGCTTATTTGGCTGGAAAACCCTATTGGTTGGAATATAAGCGTCGATTGATAAAAGCTAAGCCCTTTAAGAAACAATGGCGAAAAATAATTCAGCAACGCATGCCATACTTTAGGCAAATGCCAGCAGATTTGCAGTTGCAATTAAAACAACATATTCAGGTGTTTTTGGCAGAAAAAGAATTTGTTGGTTGTAACGGGGTAGTGATTACCGATGAAATAAAAATCACCATAGCTGCACAAGCTTGCTTGTTATTACTGAATCGAAAAACTAATTATTATCCAAAGTTACGTTCGATATTAGTCTACCCAAGCGCCTTTGTGAAACAGCAGCAAACGCGAAACGGTGACGGTGTGCTATTTACCCAAAAAATGGTGTTGGCGGGCGAGTCTTGGGACTTTGGTAAAGTCGTGTTGTCGTGGCAAGATACTTTAGTTGGTGCAAAAATTCCTGATGATGGCCACAATGTTGTGATCCATGAATTTGCTCACCAACTTGACCAAGAAAATGGCAGAGCCAATGGCGCCCCTATATTAGCGGTAGGACAAAGTTATCAGAGTTGGTCAGAAGTTTTTTCAACACATTTTTCAGTACTGCAAAAACAGGTAAACACCGGAAAACCCTCATTGTTTGATTATTATGGCGCAACAAACCCTGCAGAATTTTTCGCTGTCGCCAGTGAAGTTTTTTTTGAGCAGTCTAAGCAATTTAGCCAACAGCATCCTAAGCTTTATCAGCAATTTACTCAGTATTATAAAGTTGATCCGCTTTATTGGTAGTGTTGAACTTTAAAGAAAAAAGCGAGTATTACCGTTTGGCAATACTCGCTCGAATACTCGGACTAGGTTTACTGTTACTTTAAACCTACTTTAGGTCGAAGCGATCAAGCTGCATGACCTTAACCCAAGCATTGACAAAGTCAGTAACAAACTTATTTTCAGCATCGTCAGAGGCATAAACTTCCGCAATAGCGCGTAATTCAGAGCTAGAGCCAAAGATTAAGTCAACAGGCGTTGCTTGCCATTTCAATTTATCTGACATGCGATCATAACCTTGATATACCCCAGCTTGATTGTTGTCTTTGCGCCATGTGGTTGACATATCAAGCAAATTGACAAAAAAGTCATTAGTTAATAACCCGGGTGTTTTGGTTAGTACACCTAAATCTGAACCATCAAAATTGGCATTAAGTACGCGCATACCACCCACTAGTACGGTCATTTCGGGTACATTTAAGCTCAGTAAATTTGCTTTGTCGACCAACATTGCCGTTGGTGACATATAACTTTCTTCATCGTAATAATTACGAAATCCGTCAGCATCTGGCTTTAAATAATTAAATGACTTCACATTAGTTTGGGCTTGAGCCGCATCAGCACGGCCAGCACTAAAAGGCACAACAATAGTATATCCGGCTGCTTCTGCTGCCTGTTCAATAGCTGCAGCGCCACCTAAAACAATTAAGTCAGCTAACGAGACTTTACTGCTTGATGAGTGTTGATTAAAGTCACTTTGAATGGACTTAAGTTTAGCTAACACTTTGCTTAATTCTGCTGGGTTGTTAACGGGCCAATTTTTTTGTGGCTCAAGTTGAATTCTTGCTCCGTTAGCACCGCCACGCATATCAGTAACACGATGACTGGACGCAGACGCCCATGCTGTTTTTACTAATGTTGAGGTGGTTAGACCCGAAGCCAAAAGTTGTTGTTTTAGTTCACTGATATCTGCTGCTGAAACTAAAGGATGTTCAACCGCAGGTATCGGGTCTTGCCATGATAATATTTCACTTGGTATTTCTGAGCCGACATATCTAGCACGTGGTCCCATATCACGGTGGGTTAGTTTAAACCAAGCTCTGGCAAATGCTTTATCGAATTCTGCCGGGTTAGCTCTAAAACGTTTTACAATTTTAAGAAATTCTGGATCTTTTTTCAGTGCTAAATCAGTGGTGAACATAATGGGCGCATTACGTTTATTGGCAATGTGTGCATCAGGCACTAAATTAGCTGCGGCTTTATCAGTAGGGATCCACTGAATGGCACCGGCTGGGCTTGTAGTTTTTACCCAGGTAAAGTTCATTAGGTTATCTAAGTAGTTATAAGACCATTTTGTCGGTGTAACTGTCCAAGCACCCTCTAAACCACTGCCAGTTGCATCAGCGCCAACGCCCGTACCACATTTATTTTTCCAGCCTAAACCTTGCTCTTCGATTGCGGCGGCTGCAGGCTCAGCACCAATACACTTATCAGGTTTTTTCGCGCCGTGAGCTTTACCTAAGGTATGACCACCAGCACTTAGCGCTACTATTTCTTCATCATTCATTGCCATACGACCAAACGACATTCTAATGTCATTTGCTGCTAATAATGGGTCTGGGTTGCCATGTGGCCCAACAGGATTAACATAAATTAAGCCCATTTCTACTGCAGCAAGTGGGCCTTTTAATTTACCTTTACTGTCACGTCGCTTGTCATCAAGCATAACGGTTTCTGGACCCCAGTACACTAAATCAGGCTCCCAATCGTCACTTCTGCCACCGGCAAAACCAAAGGTTTTAAAGCCCATTGATTCTAATGCAACATTGCCAGAAAGCACCATCAAATCAGCCCATGAAACTTTACGGCCATATTTTTGTTTTACTGGCCATAATAAACGTCGAGCTTTATCTAAGTTGACATTATCAGGCCAACTATTTAAGGGGTCAAAACGTTGTTGTCCACCTGAAGATCCGCCTCGACCATCATGTACACGATAAACGCCGGCGCTGTGCCATGCCATTCTAATCATCAATGGGCCATAATGTCCCCAATCTGCAGGCCACCAAGCTTTTGAGTCAGTTAATGTTGTTTCAATATCTTGTTTTAATTTTTTTATATCTACAGTGGCAAATTCTTTCGCATAATTAAACTCCTCACCGTAAGGATTAGATTCAGCACCATGTTGACGTAGTGGGCTTAAGTTTAGTTGCTCTGGCCACCAAAATTGGTTGGTTTTAGCCGTTACAGCACTCAGTGCTGATGTTGACAAGGTTATTGTTGCAAGTGCCACTGAAATAGCGGCAGTTAATGATAATGTTTTTTTAAGCATTTTAGTTCCTCAATATTTTCTGACTGTTGATTTTTATGTTAATCAATTTTTTTTAATTATAGAGCTGAACATTTTTTTTTGATAATTGATTGATTGAAAGATAGTGTTCTATTTTTTCAATGTTAAATTTTACTAATTTAAATCAATTACTTGTATTAACTTTTTGTTGTAGATATTCGCTGAGATAAAAATTAAGTTTAACAATGTGATAGAAAACTGATTAAAATAGGCTTTATGTTCGATGATAATTATCAACTTTAACCTAGCGCTATCACAGGCAACTAGCATGGAAAACTATGATCTCATTAAAACAATTACATTATGCGCTTGCCGTTGAAAAAACTTTACATTTTAAAAAGGCAGCAGATGCTTGCAATGTTTCACAATCAGCATTAAGTACCGCCATTATTGAACTTGAAAAACAATTAGCTACCACCATATTTGAGCGAAACAATAAGCAAGTATTAATTACTAGTCATGGCCAATTAATTTTAAATAAAGCTAAAACGGTTAAGCTCGAAATTGATGAACTCTTACAAATTTCTCAATCGAATAACCAGCCCTTTATAAACCCGATGACCTTGGGGGTTATTCCAACTATTGGACCTTACCTACTGCCAAAAGTGTTACCTGAAGTTAGGCGACAATATCCAAACTTTAAATTGAAAATAATTGAAGAGCAATCGCAAGTATTAGTCGATATGGTCAGGCGAGGTGATATTGACGCTGCTGTGTTAGCACTGCCATTTCCTATAGAAGGCTTAATGAGCTTTGATTTTTGGCAAGAAGACTTTTATTGGGTCAGCCATAAAGATGAATGCCCGAGCCAGCTTAAAGAAATTACCAGTGCAGAATTAGAAATTGACAAACTTATGTTATTAAAAGATGGTCATTGTTTAAAAGATCACGCATTAGCGGCTTGTAGTATGAAAAGCGAGAAACAACATACTGACTTTGATTCAGCAAGTTTACATACCTTAATTCAAATGGTGGCGGGCAAGTTAGGCACAACTTTAGTGCCGCAAATGGCGCTAGATCAGTTGATTTACAACGAGTCAGAAATTAGAGCAATACATTTAAATGAACCTGGACCACATCGCACCATCGCACTCATTATTCGCCCTAACTATGTCAGAACTAACGAGCTAACAATGTTAAGGGATATATTTAATCAAGAGTTAACTGAAAAGTGCTAATGAGGCTTTTTAACCTCAACAGCGTTAACTAGGTCAGTTAGTTTTGCGATACATCTGTTTTTTAGAATTACTTTATTGATTTTATCAAATTTACTGGATTATTTAAATTAGTAATAATGAACACATACCGCTCTACTGCAAGTTTACGTTTGCATCTTGAAGCAGAGCGAATATATAACTAATTAAAAGGCAATAAATAATGAAAAACATAATTGAAAATATTCAGACTCTATTGAATTCAGCCCATCAGCGTAATGCTCAGATAAATGAGCAGCAAAAAATTGAATGTAATTATGCTAATAATTACTATGGTGATCAGCAATGCCAACCGATGAAAGTTGGGCAATAAAAAATGCAGCTATATATTTATAGAGGTTATTCTCTAGAGCATTAATGATGTGGATTCAACCGTTTACCAAGCTAAGTTAATTTTGATGCTGTTAGCTTAGCTGGCAAAGATTTTTAAACTCTCTTGTTGAGCATATCATTAGCTTCAATTATCGGTGGGGCGGTAGCTGATTTACTCAGCACTAAATACTGGAATTCTTAAGGCGACACGTTTTAAAAGAACCGCTGCAACGTTAGCAGGTACTTGATAAAATTCGTTAACGTAAGCCTCTGCATTTAAATACTGTCGAATTTGTTTTTTGACTTTACATGGGTTTTGGCATTTTAGTGAAAATACCACCGTATAGTCGCCGAGTGTTTTTGCCGATAATGTCATTGCGTACTCAATGGGATCTGTAGGAGTACAGCCAATTCTGACCACATCACTAAAAAATGAATGTGTCATCACGTAAACATTGCCGTAAGAAACTGCATTGCTGCCAGTGTGTTGTTCGGTAATTTCCATTACATCAATAACCTAAGTTAATAATCCATATGACTTTTTTAATACAGCCTATTACAAGCCACAGTATCTGGCAATAGATAAGTGACTATTGCCATAGTTTTACTGCAAACAATTTTTATACCTGTTCGCTGGTAGATACTTATACCAATCCCATTAAGTTATTGCTCACTTGTACTAGTTAAAATAGCTCAAGGCTGTGTTGCTCTCACTCCCAATAGCCAGCTATTGCTCAATCGAGCGCCTTACCTTGAGTTATTTTTCCTGCGCACAACAAGATCATAAACTTAATGGAACTGGTATTAGTGCTGAAATTACATTGTTAAGTGGAACGGGTATATACCTTGGCGCTTAAAAAATGACATTAAATGAAAGTGAATGTTATAATCGCGGCCAATTTTGAGTGGGCTTGTTGTTAGCCTTCATGCTAGCTATAAAGCTAAAGAGATTTTTAATGCCATTTTCCCAACTTGGGTTGTCAAACCCGATAGTCAATGCGATAGCTGATTTAAATTATCGTCAACCTACTGATATTCAAAAGCAGGCCATACCGGTTATTTTATCGGGTAAAGATGTTATTGCCGCAGCGCAAACAGGTACTGGAAAAACCGCTAGTTTTGTTTTACCTTTACTAGAAAAACTCAGTGCTGCTGACAATGACGAAGCGTGCAATCTTCGTGGCAAACGCATTCGGGTGTTAATCGTAACGCCAACGCGTGAGCTAGCTGTGCAGGTTGAAGCTAATATTGCTCAATATAGTAAATATTTAAATATAAGTTCTATGGCGATGTATGGTGGCACAGAAATAGAGCCACAAAAACAATGTTTGATTTGGGGCATTGATATTTTGGTAGCCACCCCAGGCCGATTACTTGATATGGCGCATCAACGGGCGGTGTATTTTGATCAACTTGAAGCTTTTGTGCTTGATGAAGCCGATAGAATGTTGGACATGGGTTTTATTGATGACATTAATAAAATTATTGAGCGTTTGCCAGAAAAACGTCAAAATTTATTATTCTCAGCCACTATTTCTGACGATGTTAGAGCACTAGCAAAAAGAACACTTTATCATGCCAATGAAATTTCAATCGCTAAAAATAGTGCTTCAAAACCTAAAATATCACAATGGCTGGTCACGGTAGATAAAACCAATAAGTCCGCATTATTGAGTTATTTAATTAAACAGCAGCAATGGCAGCAAGCACTTATTTTTATTGAAACTAAGCACGGCGCAGCAAAACTGGTGAGCCAATTAGAAAAGCGTGGTATTAAAGCTGAGTCTATTCACAGTGGTCGAACCCAAGCAATACGAGAACAAATCCTCAATGACTTTAAAGCCGGTAAAATAGAGTTTTTAGTTGCCACCGCTATTGCAGCGCGTGGTATTGATATTGGTGAACTGGCTCGCGTGGTTAATTACGACTTACCTGATAAAGTAGACGACTATACTCACCGTATTGGCCGTACAGGTCGTGCGGGTAAAAATGGCGAAGCGGTATCTTTTGTTGCTAAAGATAACTTTAGAAACCTTTGTGCCATTGAAAGTGACTTAGGACATGTTATTGAACGCAGAGAGTTTGATGAATTCCCAGTTAAAAAAGTAGTGCCGGTGTCTATTTTAAATTATGTCCCAAAGAATAAGCGCAGTTAAATTAAGAGTTAAGTTAGAATTCAATCAGAATTTAATCAAAAATTAGCGTGAGTTTTAGTTGCCGATAATGACTTTTTACATTTAAGGTAGCGATGATATAATAACGACACTGCTAGCAGTTGAATTTAGTGAAAAATAACCATAAATAAGCAACCATAAACAAGTCAGCAAATAGGAAACTTAATGAACCCAATTATTGCAATTTTAAAAGAACATGATGTGAGCGACGAGCAAATTAAAACGGTATTTCAAGCGCTAACAGAAAACCCAATAATGGCTATGGCGACAGTACAACAATTGGGTATTCCACAAGAAAAATTACAAGCCTTGATGATGATGCTAATGCAAAACCCTGGACTCATTGAAGAAGCGGTAAATGAGTTAGGTTTAGATTTTTCAAAAGTTGAAGCAGCTAAAGCGACTTTAACGAAAGAAAATTAGTTATACCAGCAAGATTAGTCATATGATTAATCTTGCTAACAAAAGGCTAATAGTGACTTCAGCCTTTTGTAAACTATAGCGTTAAGTGATAGCGTTAAATGATAGTGATATTGTTAAGTTATAGCGATAAATTATCAGTAAGCTTTCTGCAAGCTCTCTGCAAGTTTTCGCTATAAATTATCGCTATGAGTCACGCATGGTTTGTATGAATAATTTACTCGACCCGAATCGTTGCTTTAATAATTTTTATGGCTCTTTCTGTTCGACCAGAGCGACTACCTAAATTTTCAATGGCCGGCAGTGTTGTCTCTAACCCCTCAACCACCTCACCAAAAATAGTATGTTTACCATCTAACCAAGGTGTGGCGGCCAAGGTAATAAAGAACTGACTACCGCCAGTATTTGGTCCAGAGTTTGCCATGCTCAGTAATCCCGGCTTATCGTGAGTTAATGTGCCGTTAAATTCCCCCGCATATTTATAACCTGGGTTGCCGCTACCATTACCTAATGGATCGCCACCTTGTGCCATAAAGTTATTGATCACACGATGAAAAACCAAATCATCATAAAAGCCAAGTTTAGTTAAATAAATTGTGCTTGTTGCATGCATTGGTGTGGTTTCTGGAAATAACTTAATTACCAGCTTTCCTTCAGTAGTGTCTAATACCAATTACATTAAATTTGTGATCTAATGGTAGTTATGAAATATATTACTAAAAAACAATTATCTGAGAAATTGGAGCTTATTAATTTAAAGGCACTTATTGCTCAAGAAACCAATGGCAGAATGAGAATTCGCCTATTAGCTTTATTGCACATTAAGGATGGAGCTGACAGAACTCAAGCTGCCAAACATGTAAAAGTAAGCAGG
>NZ_VOLS01000062.1 GCF_007954265.1 Colwellia sp. C1TZA3
AGGTAACAACTTGCTTAAAATAGCTTCTTTTCTTTCTGTTGAATAACTAGACATTTATTGTTCGATTACCACTCCCCGATCTAAAAAAATTTAATTTTAGGGGTGACAACTATTCTGACACGGGGGGATAGCTGGCCTGTAAAACAAAACATCACCAGTATAGGTTTTACCACTAACAATAAATTAGTTGGCACTCTTTACGATGGTTTTTACGCGTTAGACATCATTAACGATTCACATACAAAAATAGCCGCGCCAAACATAGATTACACAACCATTCGCTTTAACGACGGTGCTGTTGATACTCATGGTCAATATTGGTCAGGCACCATGCATACTGATGATCCTATGAATAATGCGCTTGGCGCATTATATCGCTTTGATGAGGCTGGAAAATCTAGCTTACAAGATGAAGACTACCACTGTACCAACGGCCCATGTTTTACCAGCGACGGACGGTTCATGTATCACACAGATACACTAATTCGTCAAAAAGTATATCGCTGTGAACTGGGTAAGGATGGCAATCTAATCAGTCGTTCAACCTTCATCCATTTCGATAAAGAAGCTACTTACCCTGATGGAATGTGTTTAGACAAAGACGAAAACCTTTGGGTAGCACTTTGGGGTGGTTGGGGAGTTAACCAATACACGCCAGATGGCACATTACTTCAACACATCAAACTACCCGTTGCACAAGTGACTAAATGTATTTTTGGCGGCGAAAACTTAGATACTTTGTACATCACCACCGCATCTGAATACCTTTCTGATGAAGATAAAGTAAAACAACCTCTAGCTGGCTGTTTGTTTTCATATAAAACCAATACCCAAGGTAAAGCCGAAAATCTATACAAGTCCCCATTCCTGAACTCAGACCACAACAAAGGAGATAAGTAATTAATATCAAAATACCATTATCAAATCGGCTAAACACGCCAATAAAAGCATGGTGTTTAACATTAACCGTTACTTTGGTTTCTGCGTGTTCATCATTAAATATTGCGACAAACACATTAGAAGATGATAGCGCAACAGCTAGCAACAAGAATATTCAATCAGGCATAATCAGTTTCGAAAATACCCATAAAACACCTTACGAAGCGAGTGTTTTTCATACCTATTTTTACGGGGAAACTATAGGTACCAAAGACACCATTGTTGGCTTAGCCGTTATAGAAGCAAATAACGAAATTCATCCACCACATCAACATGCTGAAGAAGAATATTTATACATAGTAGAAGGCTCAGGAGAATGGACTTTAAACGGCGTTAAAACTCCTGCTAAAAAAGGCGATGTATTGTACGTAGCACCTTGGGATGTGCACGGCATATTCAATACTGGCAATGTACCTATGAAATTCTTTATTACCCGAGCAAGTAGTAAAGGTGTCGAGATAAAAGCTCCAATCGATTCATCAGCAGCAGATAAAAAATAACATCAAAGACACATCTAAATCTCTACCTAAAACATAACTCACATACATTATAAAAATAAAAAGTAATAAATAGGAAAAGAAATGAAGTTAACCATAAAAGAAAAATTAGCTTACGGACTTGGAGATACGGGTAGCAATATCGTTTTTCAAGTAGTCATCATTTATATGATGTTTTTTTACACCGATGTTTTCGGTATATCTGCTGCTGCCGCTGGTACATTGATGTTGGTAGTTCGACTATTTGACGCAATTACCGATCCATTAATGGGCGCGTTGGCTGACAGAACAAATTCTCGTTGGGGCCGTTACCGCCCTTACCTTTTATGGATAGCTATTCCTTATGGAGTACTGGCGGTGTTAGCGTTCACCACACCTGATACAAGTGAGGCAAATAAATTAATTTACGCGTATGTTACTTACGCATTAATGATGACGGCTTACACCGCGATTAACATTCCCTATTCGGCACTGGGAGGTATGTTAACGCGAGACACACAAGAGCGAGCATCCGTTCAAGCTTGGCGTTTTGCTATGGCTAAAGTGGGTGGGGTTATGGTTGCGGCTTTAACATTTCCATTAGTTACTTATTTTGGTGAAGGCAATAAACAACTTGGATTTTCGCTAGCCATGGTTGTACTTTCAGTTATTGCAGTTTTATGTTTTGTAGCATGTTTTGCCTTTACTAAAGAACGTGTAGTAGAAGTTGCCAAAAAGGTATCTATTAAGAGTGATATATTAGCCGTTTTACGTAATGACCAATGGTGGATCATGGCTGCGGTGACATTCTTCTTATTAATAACAGTGGCCATGCGTGGTGGTGTTACGCCGTATTATGTTACTTATTATCTTGGCCAAGAATCGCTCGTATCAAGCTTTGTAACAACTAGTATGGTTGGTGGTATATGTGGTGCCTTGTTTACCGGTTGGGCAATCAAAACTATCTGTAAAGTTAAGCTCATGAAATTTGCATGTTTAGGTGTTGCAGCAGCAAACTTTATTCTATTCAATGTGCCGGCGGATATGGTATACGTTGCGTTTATCATTAATTTTATGACTCAATTTTTTCATATGATTTTTATCCCTATATTGTTTTCTACCATTCCTGATACTGCCGATTACGGTAAAGAAAAAAATGGCGCTGGGCCAATGGCAATGGGTATCTCTGGACATTTATTAAGCTTAAAGTTTGGTATTGCTATTGGCGGTGCGTTAACGGGTTGGCTATTAAGTTTTTATGGCTACCAAGCTAATGTTATACAAACTGAGACGGCAAGTAATGGTATCGTGACTATTTTTTCATTAAGCCCTGCAATAGGCGCTTTAATTGCTTTTGGCTTATTGCATTTTTACAAATTAAATCAAGCATGGTATTTAAAAAAAGAAGGTAATATTGATGAGTAAAATAATCATGTGGATTGAAGATCGATTTATGGATACGCAATCCCATAATGCATTGATGGAGTCTGCTGGCAATAACGACGTGTTAATAACGACTGACATCGAAAAAATACACAAGCACGCTAATGAAATAGAGATTGTGCTTGGTGATTTTCCCCGTGAATATTTGTCGCTATTACCTAATTTAAAATGGTTCCAGCAATTTGGTACTGGGGTTGAGTGGTTATTTAACCACCCAGAATTAAAACAACAACCTTTTATCCTTACTAACTGTTCCGATGGCCATCATGATGTAGTAGCGGATCATTTAATGGCGATGTTACTTTCTGTGGTGAGAAATATACCAAGTTATGTAAAAAGCCAAAGTAAAAGTACATGGCAACACACTTCCCTTACAGATTGTAATTCACTATTTCAATTAAGAGGAAAGACAGTATTAGTGATTGGTTTAGGCTCAGTGGGGTTAGCAATAATTAAGCGCCTAAAACCATTTGGGGTTAATATTATAGGTGTACGTAAAAACAAAAATAAAGCCGTCGAAGGTGTTAGTAAAATTTATGGTGTTGACGAATTACATTTAGCGGCTCAACAGGCTGAAATTACTGTTTCTACTTTACCTCGTACGGAGCAAACCACCCACTTATTTGGACGTGATTTTTTTCAGTCAATGAAAAAACCTAGCTTCTTTTTTAATATAGGTAGAGGTAATTCTGTTGATGAAACATCATTAGTTGAAGCGCTTAATTCAGGTATATTGAATGGCGCAGCTATTGATGTTACCGCTGAAGAACCCTTAAATAAAAATGCGTTATTATGGAGCGCTAAAAACTTATTAATAACGCCACATATCGGTGGTACGTATGATGAGGTTATAAATACTTGGCGAAATGTCGCATTAGAAAACTTACGTTTATATATGTCTGGCGATACACTTAGGAACTTAGTTAATAAAAATCAAGGCTATTAAACATTGTATTTTATAACTTGAGTAGCATGTAATTAGCCTACTCAAGTTAAAAATCAATCATCTAATAAGCATACGCGGCAATCATCGGTAGCCAATCTGTAGATCGCAGTAAATAATGATATCTGCGACAGAAAATCAGATTTAGGTGTTCTACTTAATATTCACTAATGCCACTTTGAAGACATTAGCATTTGAAAATTTAAACTGAAAATATTTGTATGTTTTGATCTACAACGGACATGGATGAACAACCACCTTTTGCTAGCAGTTTATCTATAGCGGACGTTATCGATGGATGAAAGAAACTGTCTATTGATAATAACTTTTTGCCAATTACCTGCTAAACCTGACTGAGAACAAAGCCACCATTGCGGTCATTCATTGTTACACTCGTAACGATCACTTTGTGCGCATTGAAGACATTAGCTTTAAAATATTTGCCATATATTTTGTAATGCTTATTTGGGCGTAATAAAAGAACCCCCCTGTGTCACCCATTAGAAAACTCATGTCAAGGGCAAAACAATATCCCTTGATCTTTTAATCAATTATTTTAGCCCGTAAGCTTTATCAATTTGTTTGCTGTTATGCACCTAAAAGTCTCTTAGTGTAGTGTCAATTAATATGCACCAGTCACCCATTTGAATTAAGGCCTTTGTCGTTAGTTATTAAATAGATAACGACTGCCCTTTGCATCTTCTGCCTCAGAAATCATTTAGTGCCGTACTTTGTCCATGCCGTTAAGATGTTAGCTTGTCAGCTAATCACTTTGACAGACTACTGGTTTACACCTTTGGCGTATCCAGACATTAAGGGCTCAAAGCACAGGCATATCAACCTCGAACAAAAAGTTTAAAAAGGGTCAAGAGGATGTTTAATCAGAATTATGGTTATACCAACACAGGGTAAAAACTCAACCTCTTGATTTGAAACTAAAGATTATGTCATCATTTTGAATACCCAAATGCTTTGTTAACATCAAACTCAACTTGATCTCTCATTACGTAATAGCAGGCTCTCGCTAATTTATGGGCAACTGTCTTTCTTGCTATGACGATAGATTTTTTAGCAAGTTTACGTTGATAGTATCGCTTAACGGTATCGTTAAAACGGATCGCAAAATGAGCAGCCTCGATAAAGGCCCAAGCTAAATACTTATTGCCATTTTTTGTATTTGTTTTACTTTTCTTTTTACCGTTACTGTATCTGCCACCATTTACACAGCGGCAATATGACGCGTACTGACCGACTTTATTAAAGCGAGATATATCTCCTGTTTCTAGCATGATAGTAAGTGCTAGGATTAGACCGATCCCATCAATACTGGTTAGCTTTACAAATTTTTCTTTTAACTTTAGTTGTTGTTTTAATACTCTCTCAATCTGTTTGATCTGCTTCGTTAGACACAACAACATGACCAAATTTGCGCTGACGGCTAAACGGACATTTAGATCAGAAAAATCTATCTTGAGCTGATTTTCAGTTAATTGCTTGATCTGATCACTATTTAATTTTTTATTCAAGTGACGAGCATATAGCCCTTGCATTGATAAGAGGTTAAGCGTTTTTTGTTGTACTAACTGAAACCGTTTTCGTAATAAATCACGGATCATTCTCTCTTCTTTTGGGTAGATATATCCTTCGGGCAAAATACCCAGGCGTAACATGTTAGCTAACCAGTTGGCATCACTGTCATCATCACCATGTTTTAACCCAGAATATTGTTGGATAGCTGCTGTATTAGCTAGATGCACCTTAAATCCGGCATCCATTAGCCCGTCAACTAGCCAGTACCAATTGTAGGTTGATTCAACAACCAATCCTTCAAATGCATCATGATAGGGCTCTAAAAGAAGAATGATAGCCTCAATATCATTATTAATACGTTTTTTGAGCACAACATTGGCATTTTCATCCACTAAGTTGAAAACACAATTATTTGAATGTAAGTCTATTCCACCATATAGTTTCATAACTAGCTCCTCATTACAGTGATCATTAAGTTTAGCCTGTAGAGACGAAAAACGTGCCGTTTACACGGATGAGATTTCTATATGATTATCAGGATTGTTGTGGCCTCAGTTATTTTTATAAATAAACAGAGGGCGGTAAGTCAAAGCTAGTGGATTATCAAAGATATTCAAGTCAATTTAAAGAAGCCATATTAAACAAGCTCAGTCAAAGTGGTTTGTCAGTTCGAAAGTTTGCAGCGCAAGAAGGCATAAAGCTCTCAACCCTGTATAGTTGGCAAAAGCAATTTAATACCTCAGGTTTAAACGTGTCAAAAGTAAGTTCGTCAGATAAGTGGTCAAGTGAGGAAAAGTTTGCAGTTGTACTGGAAACCGCCACACTCTCGGCCGTTGAGTTAAGTGGGTATTGTCGAGTGAAAGGGTTGTATCCTGAGCAAGTAGAAGCATGGAAAAAAGCTTGTATTGCCGTTAATACAACAACAAAACCGACAAAAAGAACAAAGATAACGCCTGAGCAAAAGTCTGACAAAAAACGCATTAAGGAATTAGAACGCGAGCTGAGTAGAAAAGAAAAAGCCTTAGCAGAAACAGCCGCATTGCTCATATTAGGAAAAAAGTTCGATGCCTATTGGAAGGAAAAAGAGGACAATTAGTTTCGTTGACCGATAGGCAAAAATATGCACAATTAGTCAGCACCGCCATAGTGTCGGTGCGAGACAAGATAAGGCCTGTGAAGTGATTGGTTTCTCAACAAGAACTTTACAACGTTGGCGAATAGACGGTGAAATTGGCGCAGATAAACGGCCAACAGCAATTAGACCTGAGCCTGGGAATAGGCTGAGTAAAGCGGAAAGGCAAGCAGTTATTGATGTGTGTAACAGCGAAGAATTTGCTTCATTACCGCCAAGTCAAATTGTACCGATACTCGCCGATAGAGGTGAATATATTGCTTCGGAGTCGAGTTTTTACCGTCTGTTAAATGCTGAAAATATGCTGCACCACCGAGGTAAAGCTAAACCGAGAAATATCCATAAAAAGCCCACAAGTTATACGGCTAAAAAAAGGAATGAAGTGTGGAGTTGGGATATCAGCTACATGCCCACATCGGTTATAGGTAAACACTATTACCTCTATATGATAGAAGACATTTACAGCCGTAAAGTAGTGGGTTGGGAAGTTCACCATAACGAAACAGGTGAGCAAGCAGCCGCGCTACTAGAGCGTAGCGTTTGGGCAGAGAAATGCTTGAAGAAAGACGTAGTGTTGCACTCAGATAATGATGCGCCTATGAAGAGCTTAACGATGCGCGCTAAAATGTACGATTTAGGTGTTGTTACCTCACGCAGTCGCCCAAGGGTAAGTAACGATAATCCGTACTCAGAAGCACTGTTTAGAACGGTAAAGTATCATCCACGTTGGCCTAGCGAAGGTTTTAAATCGTTAGATGAAGCCCGAAAATGGGTAAAAGCGTTTGTTTATTGGTACAACAATGAGCATCGCCATAGCAGGATAAAGTTTGTGACACCAAGCCAAAGGCACGATGGTCTTGATGTTGAAATACTCGCGAAACGAAAAGTGTTATATCAGACAAAAAGAAATGAGCATCTACAGCGGTGGTCAAAAGAAGAGCGAAACTGGCAGCCAATAGGCGCTGTGGAGTTAAATCCAGAGCAACACAAAGAAGCTACTAAAGAAGACACCCATTATAAAAAACAGCTAAATGGTACTCTACTCTCTCTCTCTACTCTAAAGAAGACACCCATTATAAAAAACAGCTAAAAAAGCGCTCATGGACTACTCTAAAGAAGACACCCATTATAAAAAACAGCTAAAAAAGCGCTCATGGACTAAGCTTTAAGGTAATCACACAACCACGGATGGTCTGTCATGCCTCAGCCACGTAAAAACCAAATTAGTTTAATTGATACCCCTTATTACCACTGCGTTTCTCGCTGTGTTCGTCGTTCTTTTCTGTGCGGTAAGGATAAATTTACTGGACAGAGTTATGAGCATCGCCGAGGTTGGGTAGAGGAGCGATTGCTATTTTTATCGTCGGTATTTTCTATTGGTATATGTGCCTATGCCGTGATGAGTAATCATACGCATGTGGTGCTGTGTGTGGATAAAGCCTTGGCTCAGAGCTGGTCAATGGAAGAAGTCATAAAACGCTGGCATCAACTTTACCAAGGCACGTTATTAAGCCAAAAGTATCAAAGAGGAGATAAGCTGAGTAAAAGTGAATGTATCAGCTTAGATGAAACAGTGACGATTTATCGCCAGCGTTTATACGACATCAGTTGGTTAATGAGAAACCTCAATGAATACATAGCCCGTGAAGCGAATAAAGAAGATAAATGTACAGGCCGATTCTGGGAAGGACGATTTAAATCTCAAGCACTACTAGATGAACGTGCTGTTTTAGCCTGCATGGCCTATGTAGACTTAAACCCGATTAGAGCCAAGATGGACACCACGCCAGAAACGTCACAACACACCAGTATCAAGCAACGCATTCACTCTCTTATCAAAGGAGAGCAACCCAGAAAACTCATGCCCTTTGTAGGTAATCACAGACAAAATATGCCAAAAGGCATAGCGTACAGCTTGATTGATTACTGTGAATTAGTTGATTGCACTGGTCGATGTATTCGAGAAGACAAAGTAGGCTATATCGAGAATAGCCATAACCCCATTCTAGAGCGTATTGGTCTCAATACAGAGCAATGGTTAACGTTAACCACAGAGTTCGAACAACACTTCAGTACTGCCGTAGGCGGTGAACATATGCTTCAACAATTCAAACATCATACAGACCATCAACGGATACGAGGGATGGCAAAGGCCAGAGCCTTACTTCAGTCCGCTTGAACCAATAAGTATCACACATTTTCAACTCCCCAACACAAAGTGTGCTCAATCCCATTGCCTGAAATTTGAGCTGGGCGACATATTTAACGGGATTCACCTAGTTCAAACCCAAATAAGCTCTATAACCTCATTTTAAAGAGTGAAAAAGAGCAGGTATTACCACATTGTGCTTGTTGATTATGCTGTGATTGGGTACTTTATTAATTTGGGTGTCTTTGTAAATATTACAGTTACTGGAAATCATTTTGGGACTGTCTCAGAAAGTGATTAGCAACTATACAAACCGTATTGCAGAAACTCCTGTTGATTCAGTATTCGAAAAGTTTGCTTGGTCTAAGTAACAAATTATCATTTCGAGTGTTCCTAGCATATGGCAGCACACTATGAAAATTGGCACAGTTACTCTACATATACAAAGAGTAGCTGTTGCCAAAGCTGATTCCTCAGTATTTATTATATTATTTGTCGAGATACAACATTATGAATATGAAAAACACTCTTATTATCGGCGCAATTATCGGCTTTATCGTTGGCGTGTTATTTATTTTTGTACAGCCCCTTTTTGGAATGTCGCCACTGACAGATAGACATGCGGCTGCTTACGTTAAGCTTGGAGATATAAACCCATCAATGGCGATTATTATCGCTTGGTCTGCGCATTTATTGGTATCTACTGCTTACGGTATAACAACAGCTATTGCTTTATTGATTAGCAAAAAGCCTGCTATCTTCGCACTACTCATTGTTGTTTTGGGTTGGTTTACTACCGTAATAGCTGGCCCTGCTAATCAGTTAATCGTTAGAGTAGTCACCAGCAAAAGCTTCCCCTCAATAGATAATTTACCTGCGTTAAACTTTAACCTCGATGCTAAGCTATTGTTGCACTTGATATTCTTTCTTTTTATTGGACTTTTTTTATTAGCTTATAATCGTATCAGTAGTAGCAAAACGGATTAGTCATTTTACAAATAGCAGGATTTCTAAGATTTGATTTAGATGAAACTTTAGTACATTCAAGCAATGATTGGATTGGTCGTATTTGTGATTTTATTACAGAAAATAAGATGGTTTACGTCTGTCCTCAAGCCATTAAGTTAATATTAACTCAATGAAAAATTTAGTATCACATTCTTACTAAAAATCTCCTTCAACATTGCCTTTGCTAACGACCAAAATGTGCTCAATCCGACCAATTCATTTTTGTTATTTTATCCGACAGAGCGGACATTAACATCAATAAGTTTTTGAGCTATTTTTTGTTTTTTAGGTCAACTGTTTAGCCAATAGCCGACATAATATTCTAGCCTTAAAAGGAACGTTTCGACCTAAACAAGCATTGCCGACAGGGCAGGGAAAAACAGGATCACAAAGCACCAGTCGATGACATGGGCGCAAAGACTTAAACGGGTTTTCACAGCAGCGGGGGGCTTGTTTTGAATTATGAAATACGTGAAAACGATTGAGTAATAGACGTAAAACATCCTATTTCACACCCTCAAGGATATAAAAGAGAGGTGAATATGGTAAATATGAGGCATTATGTATCGTTATTTTATGAAAAATGACGTTTTATTTTACTCATACTCTTCTTGATTTGTTTGTTGTTATTTCAACCATGTATTTATTCGCATATATGTACAAAACAGGCAATAACGTTTTATTTTACCTATACTCATAAATGATAAAAGTTCTTACATGATCATTGAAAAAGCAATTTTAGTATTAGTTAAACGATTTGCTTAAGCCTGTGTTTTTGAGGCAGCTATAAAACCGAGCAGTATTATTATAACTCAAGTTTCGGGGGTCACTTTTAGCCAATAAAAGTGAATATCCCCTCATTCTAAGGCCTCTTGCCGCAAAGTGAAATTATCCATTTGCATGACTTGCGTAAAAAAATCGACAACCGTCTGTTTAATTTTGTTTAATACGTCACCTTTTTCAACCGTTGTTAAACTGGCCATTTCATTTAATGCACCCGCAATTAATGCTTTGAATAATCCCCATAGTTTACTGGCAAAGTTCAAGCAACTTAAACTTTCTTCAAAATCATTTCTTACGTCACTAAGCCTTGTCGAGCCTTCTTCTTGTTTGGCAAACAACAGCAAGCAAAACCTTAATCCCGTTAGGTGTATTGAGGCAATATAAGCACTGTAATGGCGGCTTTGCTCTTTTAAAAAACCAAGCTTTTGTTTGGCTTCTTTGAAGTAAACTTCAATCCCCCAACGCAGTGCATAGACCTCAAGTATTTTTTCATCGTCAAGTTGACTATCCGTCGTTAAAAATAGCGCCCAATCATGTTTGCTTGCCTGTTGTTTTTTCTCGTTTACAGAACGAACAAATAATAATTTAACCTTAACCCATTGCGCTGGCTCTTTATCTGAACTGGTGAGATTCAACTCAACAACAATAGACTTACTTTGGTAGGGCACATGATTAACCGTTTGCCAGCACCCTTTGACATGCGCTTTATATAGCGCTTTAGCGGTGAGTAACTTGACCTTACCATCAACAACTAAACGGTATTTCATCTTGTTTTTTTTCATTCTGACAATGCCAACGAGCGAGTGTTCAATGGTCATTCTCAGAATATGCTTAGTCGCAAACCATGCATCTGCTAAAAAGTAATCGGCATGAATACCGCCACGAATAGCGCGGGCTATCATGTCACACACCATTTCTGGTTTGGTTTGCTGCTTTGATTTCTGGTAGCGTTTTGCAGCAATACTGCGACCATCATCAAATTGATAATCTAACGCTTGCTCTTTAACCCGACTGATGAATATTTCATTATCAACAGGAACAAATTGTTCATCATTCGCAACACCGAGCGTCACGATTTGCTGCCCCATCACGCAACGAGCCGTTAAATGGTCAAAGTGACTCGATACACCAGGCATCTTTTTACCACTCCTTGTTTTTACGGTGTCATCAATAACAAAGGCACTGATTTGTTTTTTACTGTTAGCCCTAAGGACTTTTTTAGCGGTCAATAATTGTAGCTTTCGCCAATCTAAATCTTCACGGTTAAGTAAATCATATAACGCATCTTTTTTGGCTGCTGAAAAACTTAATAAAGCATCCCTTGAAAACATGGCAACAGAGTCTACTTTAAGCCAAACCCAGAGCATTAAGAGGTAGGTGACATCACCAACTGGCGTACCTGAGCGCTTAGAAAATTTGGCTTGACGTAACATGACGTTAAAACCAATGCTTTTCCATGTTGAGCTAAAGGTGTTATCTATTTTAAGGTTTGTTTGGCTCAATAAGTCAGCGGTTAATGATGGTAACTTCAAGGTCTTTGTGGCAGAATTCATTCGATGTCTCTTGTGGTTTTTTACGTTGTCTAGTTAACAAGTATTTTACCACAATGAGGCATCAACTTCTTTTAAATCATCAAGTTATTGTAGTTTTTCCGTCTATTTTGAATCCCGAAACTTGAGTTATAATCACGAACGAGCTGAACAAAATTATCGCAAAAGGCGTGTTTCAACTAATTTTTCAGGAACAAATCATTGAATGCTTTTATAGACAGTAAATTAATTTCTACCATACTCATTGCTAGTATTGCTTTGTTGTCTGCTTATTTTCTTGGTTTAATGCGCACAGAATATAACCTCTTAGACCCAGTAAACTACAAACAACTAAAACTCCTAACAATTGGCAACGTGTCTGGCTATATCGAGACAAGTGAGAAAAAAGTGCACTCTAGCTGCATTATGCCTGGGTCGAAGGATGTCGATTTTTGTGGTTCACTTATCGTACTTAGCAATAATGCTACAAAAGGGGCAGACTTCAGCAGGTACGATCAATTAGAGGTTGACCTTAGCCTTAATTCACCTCTCGAAAAACCTGCAATTAAAGTCACTTTTAGAAACTACGCTAAGCGTTACGCACCCAAAAATAAAGCCGATGCAATAAACTATACCAGTATGGTAACCAACAATTTAGGCAACGGACCTAAAACATACCCCTTAAATTATTTTCAAGTGGCGTCGTGGTGGATATTAAGAAATGCTATTTCCATTGAAGACGCGCAGCCTGATCTTTCCAATATTGTACATGTTGAAATATTACATTTTGAAACACAAACTGAAGGCACATATGAGATAACAATCAACACCCTCAAGCTCACAGGAAACTTACTTTCACTGACTGAAATACTTATGATTAATTCATGTCTTTGGATAGCGGCTATTTTCTTATTGATTAGACGACACTCCCGCAATCTCAACAAAATCGCGACAATCGATACCTTAACTAAGTTGGTTAACAGACGCGGCATGCAACAATGGATTGATGCATTAAAAATAGGTGAAAACAAGCCAAAAGTAATAGGATTGCTTTATATTGACATTGACGACTTTAAACAAACTAACGACACATTTGGCCATAAAACCGGTGATGAATTATTAACTGCATTCTGTGTGCACGTATCTGCATGTTTAAAAAGCCTAAGGAGAGCAAAAAATAGTTATATATTTTCACGCATGTCAGGGGATGAATTTGTTGTGCTTTTTAAAGACCTGAACGATTTGGAAGCAAAAGCAACAGTACAAATGGTACTTGATTCCCTTGCTCTGCCTCTGCAATTAAAAGAAGTCAAAATTAAAGTTAATATTAGTGTAGGAATAGCCATCAAGACGATTGTATCCAATAGTGTTGATCAATTATTTGATTGCGCAGACTCTGCCATGTACAAGGCAAAAAAAGGAGGTAAAAACCAATTTTGTTTGTATAGCGACGAGCAACAAAACGATGTAATGGAATATAAGCAGAATACGCAAGCCCTGCGCTTAGCTTTGGAACACGATCAATTTGATTTAAAGTTCATGCCTATTTTTGAAGTTAGTACAAAAAAAGTTAGAAATGTAGAAGTGTTAGTAAGAAGTGACCATGAATTATTGGATAAAATCTCTACATCTGAATTAATAAAAATAGCTGAACGCGCGATGCTCGTGCAAGATCTCGACACATGGGTGTTACGAAACACCTTTATAATGCTTAATGAAAACAGGAACCTGTTAGAAAAATGGGGACTAAAATTTTGCATTAATGTATCTACACTCGATTTCCAGGAACAAAATTTTTGCGATACTGTAAGGCACCTCCTTACTCAATATAATATCCCTCCCAAGTGGATAGAGCTTGAAATTACTGAAACCGCTTTGGCCACAGATATAAGCAAAAACTTAACGGTAATGAATCAAATAAAAGAGATGGGGATTAGTATAGCGCTTGACGATTTTGGTACTGGTTATACCGCTTTAAATCACCTAGTACGTTATCCAGTAGACAAAATAAAAATAGACAAAATATTTATAGATGCACTCGGACATGAAGATGAAGACTCCAAGGTGCTAATAGAAGCGATATTGTCTATTGCACGCTCATATCAATTAGAAGTGAGCGCAGTAGGCGTTGAAACCTCGGATCAATATGACTACTTAATTGAAAACGGATGTCACTTTATTCAAGGTTATTTGTACTCTAAACCGTTGGGTTTGAGTGAACTGTCTAAGCGTCTATGCAACCAAGGTGGGTTTTTCGAGGAACTGTGACAAATTGAAGAAATATCGTGGAAATGGCGCACCCGGCGCGATTCGAACGCGCGACCCTCGACTTCGGAGGGAAAAATAAACTGCCGATAAAAATCGTTTTTAATTGGAGTGAGATGTTATTAAGTCGAGGATGTAAGCGTAAACTATTGTTTTATATTCACAGGACTTATGTAGAGTCTAACTAAATCTGGCAGGCGGTTTAGTGCGCAATCCAGACATTAGCCTTAGATTTTTAGACTTACATTTTCTAATGAACCAGCTACAAACAACTCATATAACAAAGAACGTAAGATCACAGTAAAACCACTGATTTTCCATCAGAGAATAAAAAATTATATTATGATCCACTGATTAAAAATTTTATTGCGTACAAAACTATTTGGAAGTAAACTTCTCAATGCGACAAATTAGTCGCATACATAATGTTTTAATCTCAGGGCGGGGCGAGATTCCCCACCGGCGGTAACTTAACAATAAGTCAGTCCCGATTTATTTTAAGGTAGCCCGCGAGCGCTCTTATTGGTATTTTTTAGCAACAAGAGGTCAGCAGATCTGGTGTAACTCCAGAGCCGACGGTTATAGTCCGGATGAGAGAGTTTAAAACAAGCAGCTCCTTTAATGCTCAGTTTATGCGGTTGCCCGTATTATAACTGACGACTAAAGAAACCGTTTTGTTTACAGAAAATAATTGTTTTTTTCTGTATCTCTTTGCGCCCTGATTCTGGTAACTCAATTTTATTATTGGGAACTAAAGAGGAAATTACCATGAGTCAGTCACTACTTAGTCAATTTGGAACATCCTTTCAAAGGGTCGAATCTGCAATATATGCACTTCAGTCTGGTAAAGGTTTGTTGTTAGTAGACGATGAAGATCGCGAAAACGAAGGCGATCTTATTTTTTCAACCCAACACCTTACTCAGCAACAAATGGCGATGATGATCCGAGAGTGTAGCGGTATTGTTTGTTTAGTTTTAGAGGGAAATGATGTTAAACGGCTGAACTTGCCACAAATGGTATCAGTTAATACTAGTCGTAATAATACAGCTTATACGGTTTCAATTGAAGCCAAACAAGGTGTTACAACAGGCGTATCAGCAGCCGATAGAGTTTGTACGGTTCAAGTTGCGGCCAACCCAGATAGTGTAGCTGATGATCTTAATACACCAGGTCATATATTCCCCTTGCTTGCCGACTCAGGAGGAGTTCTTGCTAGAAGAGGTCATACCGAAGGAACCATCGATTTGATCAAACTTGCCGGATTAAATTCGAAGGGAATTTTATGTGAACTGACTAATGAAGATGGAACCATGGCAAGGTTGCCTGAAATATGCCAATTTGCTATAAAACATGAAATGATAGTTCTGAGCATTGACGATATAGTTAAATACCGTTCTTTAAATCTGAACATTGCCTGTTAGTCATTAATTAGCCACTTGAAACAGTGGCTTTTTATTTTGCTCTATAAAGATAGACTATGGCATTAGTTAGCGTTAAGAGGTGGAATACCAACGACTATAATGAGCTCAGTTCGGACATTAAAATTAATCGCCTGCCAATGTATTCGCTGAAATTATTTTCTTGCTATTTTTGACGTACTTTGTAATTTTCTCACGACTTTTGACTCGTATAACTATAATTTTTTTTCCTAATTCAGCTACAGCACCGAAAAAACCTGTTTAAGAATTCACATCATTTGTGAAGATTTACATACCGTTCATTCAATGGCGGTGACAAATGATGAAATTCCTGAAAACGATGAAATCGCATTTGTTAGAGGTCGTTGGATCGCATTAGTGATAACTTGGATGATAAAGCGAATAAAATAGTACGTTAGTATTCCCCTACCTAGCGTATCCACCATGCCTTCAGCTCATTGTTAAAGACATAGTGCTTATACCAAGTACATTAATTAATTGACCACTTAGGGCAAATTAAAAAACTTAGAGGTAAGACATTGATTGAAGATAATGGTTATTCAGGAGAATAGCTCCTGCATTCTCAAATAAGCTACATCCATGTAGCATCCTTAGAGAAATAAATAACGACACATGTAAAGCTTTTAAAATAGATGCGCGTCAAAATCATCAAGGGCTTTACTTACCTGCTAAGACAGTTCTATTTTTTGTTCGGCTACCAAATCTACAATTCTATTCTTGTGTGAATACCTAAAAAGCTTCCTACAAAGCCACCTGCAACTGAGGTACTTAATATTTTACCGTCGAGATTTTTTGCTAAAGTTATTTTTTCAGCATCGCCTAGTTGATAAGAGAAACTTATATCAGCCTTGTCTCCGTTAATAGTTAAAGTTAATAACTGCCCTGCTTTGTCTTCTTCACTGGCATTAGTATTAACACTAGTATTAATGATCACACTGTTAATTTTAATTGCGCTACCATTTTTAACTTGTTCAATAAATAATTCATAACCTTGATTTACTTTTTTTACCGCAAAATAATAATGATATTTTTCATTTTGAAAAGCAACAATACCCGCAGAAATTCGCTCAGATTTTGGCAACACTAAAGCCGTAGAAGCTTGATAAGTCATGTGTTGTTGGCGACGAGCAATAAACCTGGGTTGCTGTAATGACGCAAGTGTAATCGCGGCAGGTTTAAGGTGAATTTTCCCTGACGCTATCGCATACCAGTCATTATTCACGCTACGCAATAAACTCCAATGAGGGCTTAATTTATGTGTTTCAGCGCTAGAAGAGTCAAAATCATCACGCCAAGTAAAGTTGCCCGTTAAGGCTTCAGTTTGTAATTGAGGTGATTGATTATCAAGAACAATATCAGGCTTGTTTAATTGTTTCGGTATTTCAATACCTTGATCAAGAATCATTGGCCAGTTATCTTGCCAAGTTACCGGTAATAAAAACGTTTCACGACCCGTATTATAATAGGTTTTATCGTACGCACGGGTTGCTAAAAACACTGCCCACCATTGCCCTGTTGCCGTTTGTATTAAATCAGCATGGCCTGCGGTGGTGATGGGATTGTCGCGGTTAATGTTTAAATCACGTTGAGTTAAAATGGGGTTATAAGCATAAGGTTCAAAAGTTTGACTTAAACTTTTTGTTCTAAAAATCACTTCTGAATGATCGTAAGCGGTGCCGCCTTCTGCACACATTAAATAATACCAACCATTAATTTTATAAACATGAGGTGCTTCAATCCAAATAGGTTGTTTGCTTAAATCCGCTCCGCCATTGACGATAACGCGACCTGAATTTTTAACAACTTGTTTGGCTTCCATGTCATATTCCCATTGCCAAATGGCGCGATGTCCTTGATATAAAGGCGCTCCAATAGGTTCACCATTATGGGTAATATAAACCTTGCCGTTATCATCAAAAAATATGTCGGGATCAATACCGGCAATTTCAGGCAACCAATAGGGTTCAGACCACTCACCTGCGGGATCTTCTGCGGTAACAAAAAAATTACCGCCTGAATCAACTGCGGTAGTGATCAAATAAAATAAACCATCATGATAACGAATTGTTGGTGCGTAAATTCCTCTAGAGACTGATAGTCCGCTATGATTAATCTGATTTTTTTGTGTTAACGCATGACCAATAAGCGCCCAATTAACTAAGTCTTTACTGTGTAAAAGTGGCACCCCAGGGGTGTATGAAAAAGAAGAAACCGCCATATAATAATCATCACCTTTACGGGTGATACTGGGATCAGGATAAAATCCTGCCACAATGGGGTTTTGAAATTGACCTTCAGGTAATTTATCAGCAAAAAATACATCATTACCTTGATATTCAAACCAGTCAAATGCGACGGTTTTATCTACCGTAATTTCTTCTCTATCATCATATATTTGACGATTAGAACTTTCTATCGTGCTTTCATCAGAGCAAGAGGATAAATTAACTAATAAAGCAGCACTGAATAATAAAGATAATAGGCACTTTTTTTTCATATAAAGACTCATTTTTTTAAGATAGGGTTAGATAATAAGATAAAAATTTATAACTGTTTCTTCACTTGCATTACCAATCGTTTCTGCAAGGTAGTTTTGATTCCATAACTTTCCACCCCAAAAGTATTTTTTTCATTTCAGAATACCTCCTGAAAAACTCACAAGCTGTAAAAATTTTATTACCTAATACCGCATTGGCTTTATGAATCTTTACCATTTAACGACTAAATTTAGATCTAAAAAAAGAGCTAAAAGATAAATCTATTAGCTCTTTTCATAAATAGTATTTAACCGTAATTAAACATTAAAGTAGAAATAAATCCTTAATGAATAATCATAGTTAATATATATTATTCCACCAATGTTACCGAAATATCATCAACATAAAAATCAACTGTTGTTTCACTTCCTTCAACATAAAGGTTAGCTGAGTTTGCTACCGTTGTTATCGTATGCGTGTAAGTACCTGTTAATTCGACCCAATCACCTGCAGCTACTGTTACAGGAGTAGTCATTTCAAGGTATTCAGTGGTACCGTCACCTTCACCGTGGTTTATTTCTAGCGTTAGCTTCATGCTAGGTGTAACGGTACTAGCATCGTCAGATAACTTAACCCATGCAGAAACGTTATAACTTTCACCAGCTGTGAATAAGCCTACAACACTTTTTGATATACCTTGCCAATTAGCCGTACGTCCAACAACTAAAGCGCTATTATTACCAGCGTGTGCTTCGGTAGTTTCTAACGTTACTGTTGCATCTCCTCGCGGTCCCCATGAACCAATGCCATCTTCAAAATCACCATCAACTATAAGTTCAGCAGGACCCACCGGCTCTTCAACAACAGGCGTAGACGGTGTTATAGAAATATCATCAACATAAAAATCAACTGTTGTTTCACTTCCTTCAACATAAACGTTAGCAGAGTTTGCTACAGTTGTTATCGTATGCATGTAAGTACCTGTTAATTCCACCCAATCACCTGCACTTACTGTTACAGGAGTAGTCATTTCAAGGTATTCAGTGGTACCGTCACCTGCACCGTGGTTTATTTCTAGCGTTAGCTTCATGCTAGGTGTAACTGTACTAGCATCATCAGATAACTTAACCCATGCAGAAACGTTATAAGTTTCACCCGCTGTGAATAAGCCTACTACGCTTTTGGATATACCTTGCCAATTAGCCGTACGTCCTACAACTAAAGCGCTATTATTACCCGTGTGTGCTTCGGTGGTTTCTAAGGTTACTGTTGCATCTCCTCGAGGTCCCCATGAATCGAGATCAGTTTCAAAGTCTGTAGTAAAGAATGGAGGTATTTCTGGAGCAGGAGTAAAATCAGCTTCTTCTAATGCATTAGCAAAACCTTGTAATGCTGGCTTAGGAGTAAAATCATCATTAAACAATAATGGCCATTCTATTGTAGGTGCAGGAAAGCTTTGTAACCAACTATCTCCATCAATGATTCCCCAAACAGTAATACCACCACGTTGATCTTCAGGAACAATGTCTAAATATGCTTGAACAATGTCATGATAATAATCCTTTTGTTCCTCAGCTCTTGCACTTGTTAGGGTAGTAAAATCAGTACCATTTTCATTGTTCATACGAACATCAAGTTCGGTGATTTTCAGTTTGATTTTTGGGCGAATATCTACCACTTTCTGAAATTGAGCCTTGATTGTCGAAATATCAGGGCTATTAACTGAAATATGAGATTGGAAGCCTATGCCATCAATCGATACACCATCAGCTTGCATAGCCTCAACCATATCAATAACAGCGCCTAATTTATCGCTATTCCAAATAAGGTTGTAATCGTTGTAGTATAAATCAGCATCTGGATCTGCAGCTCTTGCTGCTGTAAATGCTAACGGTATAAACTTTTCACCAATATTTTCATACCAAACAGATCCATCTGCGCTATCAGTAGTCGTTTTTGCACCTCGGTATTCTCCATTTTCCATAAAAGCTTCATTAACAACATCCCAGCTAGTAACCGTATCGTTATCACCTGCTTCTTCAAAATGAGTTGCTACTTGTGTTGCATGATCTTCCATCATGGTTATCCATTCAGCTTCATTACCTTCGAAATTTTGCATCCAATTTGCTATTTGTGAATGCCAAACTAAAACATGACCATGTACCGTTAGTGAGCTATCTTTAGCATATTGAACAAGTGCATCAGCATCAGCATAGAAAAATGTTCCTTGCTCTGGTTGCAAAGAGGTTTGCTTCATAATATTTTCAGCAGATAACTGATTAAAATATTGTTGAATAACAGTTTTAGATTCAGGTGAGTTTATTATACTGTTAGAATTACCACCAGCAGGAACAGCTACACCAATGTTTAAACCAGGTGCTAATGCTTTTAGGCTAGTAGCCGTAACTACAGAGAATTCTTCTTGAACTTCAGGCGCTGGAGCTTCAGTCTCTGGAATTACAGATACATTATCTGGAAATTCTACTTCTTTTGGATGATCCTCTATCCCACATGCTGTCAATAGTGACATGATTGTCGCTACACTTGCCGATCGAATTAATAATTTTTTCATTTTACTTTTCCCCTTAAGTTAAAAAGAAAATGAGTCGTTAAATACGAAAATCCATTTAGTTGACTTCATTTTAATGTACGTTTTTATTTTTATGATGTTAATTGTAGTAACACTTTTTTAAATCGAAAATAATTACCAATCCCTTCAATTACCTTCCTATCGTATGTTTTACTAGCGTTGAGCAATAATGTAATGGTGTGTTATTTTTAAACAAATACTCACATGCTAATTAATTAAGGTTAGAACTCAAACCCTAATTGTATTAATGACCATTAGTATAATCATGAACAAGTAAAATATTCAATAACTTTTAACGTGTTTTTTCATAGCAATATAAGTACCTGAAAAAAAAGTAAAAATTATTTTTTTAGATCTTGATTACTACTTGGATTATTATATTTGTATAAATATTGACTTATTTTTAGGAAAAAATATAAAGCCCACCACCATTACGACAATAAAATGTTAGCGCTAACAGTTGAATCGATATAATATAATGGATTAAGAAAAGTAAAATATTGTATCGATAACGTTATCAAACTACAGGGTGATAAATTTTATGACAACGACTAGAAAACCTTTTTTATATTGTTTAATTATTTCATTATTTTTTACAAAATTTGCACTCGCTGAACAAAAACGCGCTAAGTTTGAACCTGATAATGGCAGTGTCTTAGTATTTATCGGTCAAGATAATGTAGCTGTTGGTGGAACAAAAAAATGGCATAACGGCTACGTCGACAATATAGGCATTCCTGCTGGCATTACCCACTATGTCTATTTTGCTGAAGACATTAAAAATAACTTTGGCTTTGATTTAAATAAAGGCACTGTTGATGGATTAAACAAAGAGACAACTTGGGGAGCTGGCCCCATGTGTATGGAATGTTATTTACAGTCAGAAAAATTAAAAGACATTGTCATACATTTATCAATTTCGATGGAATTTGGCTCAGAAGATAAAATAGCCTCTGGTGAATTTGATCATTTAATTGTTGAACTGGCCGAATTTTTAGAGCGTTACCAAGATGTGCCTTTTTTTATTAGAATTGGTTACGAGTTTGATGGAGCGTGGAATGACTACGACGCGCCAAATTTCAAACTAGCTTGGCGTCGAATTATAGATGCTTTGAATGAAAAAAAACTGAATAATTTTGCAACCGTATTTGCTAGTTCTAGTCCATATCTCAAGATGAATAAGTGGTTAGAATATTGGCCTGGTGATGAATATGTAGATTGGATTGGTTATTCATATTGGGCAAATAGCATTGCACCTCAAATATCACTTGAATTGGCGCGCAACAAAAACAAACCTATTTTTATTGCTGAAACAACTCCGCGTGGATTTTGGTTAAATAAAACGAAAAATAATTTAATTTGGTCTGATTGGTTCCAAATCTTATTCGATCATATAGAAGCTAATAGTGATGTTATTAAAGCGGTTTCTTATATCAATACTGATTGGGATGCTCAACCTATGTGGGATGGCTGGGGCGATTCACGTATAGAAACGAACCCTGAGTTAAAGGAACGTTGGTTAGAAAAAATGGCTGAAAAACAATATATTCATCATACGAAAGGTACTTATGATTTGATAGGTTTTACGCCAAAACAATAAAAAATACATGGCGAGCTAGCAGGGACTGCTGGGGAGCTTAACGTGAAATTGATATTCACTTATACTCACTGTTCATACGCTCTTGCTACTAGGGTGGGAATTATTAGCTTTGTTGGCCTCGAAGTTCCATATTTCATGCTTAGAATAATCAGATATGTCATTTCATCCAATAACTACCTAAACCAAAAGCCAGTTTGTAAAACTAAAACTCAAGAAAAATTGACCTGTCGTATAGAACAGGTTTTTAGTTTATTTTACACTACTCACTCATTCAGGATAATACGTTCCAAAAGGCCACAATGATGTGGCCTTTGAATTATGAGCTATGGGCAGCTGACAGTTATAGATTCTGGCTTTTCAGTAATGTACCTAATATTAGCTATACGTAGCGTAGCTTGTGCATCTGATGTTAATGAAAATGGTACTGCCACACGTTCAAAATCGACACCTTTTTTAGCAAAACATAACAAATCAATGGATATTGTCGCCCACTCTTTACTCTCAACCGTCGGTAAATAGGGGGTCAATGGTATATCTCCGCAGTAACCACCAGTTGCGTTACAGCTAAGTGCTATATTTACATCACCTAAAGGCGAGGCTATTGTGCGTACGTCAAACTGCAGGAAACCATCTTGACCAAGGTATCTCATCAAGTCGTGGTCGTATGTTTTTGAGCTAATACCCAAGGTGGCTTTTGCAGTGCCTGACCAATGAAACTCTTGAGAGTCACCTTGAACAGTCTTGTCAGCTTCCATTATTGAAGCAACATCGGTTTCTGTACGAGATGAATTTAGGTATTGAATCGAATTTTTATCGTCCATCATTAACTGCCATGGCTCTGTTATTTTTCCTGCCAGTACGTCATATGGCGCTTCTAAGTCGAGTTGAATAACATTGTCATTTACTGTATCGAGTACAGCTAATTCAACGGTGTCGGTATAACGTAAACCATAACCGTAGGCAAACAATGGGTCATAATCTTGATCTCCGACATTCAAAATATTTTGTGACGCTTTTTTAGGCCAACTAAAGCTTAGTGTTCCTGTAAAATCATGTTGAATAACACCAGCTTTATCACTAAATAAAACATCAGCAACCGCCTTACCTTCAGAACCAGGAAGCCACGCAGCAACAAAAGCATCAGCGGCGTTGATCTCTCTATTTACCCAAAGAGGTCGCCCGCTTAAAAATACGGCGACAACAGGAATACCATCGGCTTTTAGTTTTTCTAATAATTTGGCGTCTTTGTCAGAATACGGAGAATAGGCTAGCGTTTTGACATCACCAAACCATTCTGCATAAGGTTTTTCACCAAAGACAACAATTGCTGCATCGGGCTTCGACTTGTATTCACCATTAATAGAATACTCTAGACTACCATCTGCTGCTTCTACGGTAGTTCGTATGCCATCTAAAATCGTTGATGCGCCAACAAAATCGTCTTTAATAACTTCAGTACCTTGCCAACTTATTGTCCAGCCTCCTGCTTGTTTAGCCATATTGTCGGCACCGTCTCCAGCGACTAAAACATGTTGATTCGGATTTAATGGTAGTGTGCTCTTATTGTTTTTAAGTAACACCAGAGACTCTCTTACCGCTTGGCGAGCAATTTCTCGGTGAGATTCAGCCCCCATCAGTTCACTTTTCCCTGCATATGGACGTGAACTAGGACGTCCTTTTTCAAATAAACCAGAGCGAATTTTAACGCGTAAAATTCGGCTAACGGCATCATCGATACGGGACAGTGGAATAGCGCCAGAATTTACATCAGCAATGGTATTCTCAATAAAGGCTTTATAGTCTTCTACCACCATAAATAGATCAATACCGGCGTTAACCGCTTGCGCACAACTGTCAGCAGTACAACCTTTTACGTTGGCATGAGCATTCCAATCTCCAACCACAAAACCATCAAACCCCAGTTTTCCTTTTAGTACGTCAGTGATAAGATATTTGTGACCGTGTAGTTTTTCACCGTACCAGCCATTGTGACTGACCATAATTGACTGAATACCAGCTTCTAGCGATGGAAAGTAAGCCGCCGCTTGCAATCGGATGAGATCTTTTTCGCTTAGTATATTATCGCCTTGATCGATGCCATTGTTGGTGCCGCCATCCCCAACCCAGTGCTTGGCCGTAGCATATACATGGTGCTCATCAAGAAAAGAATCTTTACCCGGTATACCTTGAACACCTTCGGTCATTGCTTTTGCATACTCTGCAACAATGCTTGAATCTTCTGAATAACCTTCATAGGCTCTTCCCCAGCGATCGTCACGCACGACGGCTAACGTAGGAGCAAATGTCCAATCAATACCAGTGACCAATACTTCTAAGGCGGTAACCTTACCTATTTTATTGAGCAACGCCGGATTGTTCGCAGCACCAAGACCAATGTTGTGTGGAAATATTGTGGCGCTTCCGAACTTATTATTACCATGAACGGCATCGATGCCATAAGTCATAGGAATTGCTAAACCGCCGTCAGAAGTATCCATAGAGGCATCATAAAGAACATCCATATAATTTACCCATTCTTGAACAGTCGCATGACGCTTACCATGTAAAAAAGTTCCCCCACCGTTTAAAACTGAACCAAGGTGATATTTTTTAACTTCTTCTGGGGTCACCCAGGTAATTTCAGCCTGGGTCATTTGTCCGACTTTTTGAGCTAATGTCATTTTAGCAAGCAGATCTTTAACACGCTGATCTACTTCTAAGCTTTTGGTAGCGGGTTGATTTAGCGTTGGCCATAGGGTGATATCATGGGCAGCACGGGTATAATCTTTCGGTTTTAAGTCAACGTCTTTGTTCGAGCACGCAGATAAAACAACGATGAATAGTGCTGCGCAATAATATGAAATAGAATTTCGGGACAGGCAAGTGTTTATTTTCATTATCTAGTTTCCTTTGTAAATCGTATAACTCTTACAATATGAAAATAAATAGCCGAGTTAAAATTCTGCTATTTATGCACGTATTTATAAAGTATTTTTGTAACACTACTTATATTACAGCCCGCTATATTGTACTTGCCATCATCGCAGAGGTAAGAATATAAATAGATATTAATCGTTTTTTTGTCATGATAAAAAGCACACCATTGTTATTATGAATATAATGCTAACTTACCAATAGTATTGAATTAAAACGACTAAATACGCGATTACCATAAAGTTTGAACGTTCAACTTTTTGCATTCTTGGATTCAAATAGTAAGTGCATAACTTGAATAGGTAGAAAAAGTGGTCAGCTGAATATATGCTTATCGCTTTTTCTCCAGCAAGAGATGCAACAATGAAAACATATGAACAGCTGACCTATGAACAACGATGCCAGATTTTTGCTTTAAATAAAACAGGCATAAGCCAAAATAAAATGGCAAAGCAACTCAGTATTAGTCAGT
>NZ_VOLS01000063.1 GCF_007954265.1 Colwellia sp. C1TZA3
TTCAAAACTGACACCCGTTTCCTTATCTACGCCACATAAAAAAGCCTTTCGTACTGTACGGCTGCAGATGTGATAATAGGAGGTATCTACTAAACTGATTTGTTGTGAGCGAGGCTTAGGCATAACAATTACCGAAATTAATAAAGGTAAATTAAGTCTAGTTTAGTGATTGAAATATGCACAAGTTATTATGGGTGGCCTGATAAGTTGCCTGATAAGTTCCTGTACGGCGGCAGATGTGATAATACGGGGTATCTACTAAACTGATTTGTTGTGAGCGAGGCTTAGGCATAACAATTACCGAAATTAATAAAGGTAAATTAAGTCTAGTTTAGTGGTTGAAATATGCACAAGTTACTATGGGTGGCCTGATAAGTTGCTAAACTGATTTGTTGTGAGCGAGGCTTAGGCATAACAATTACCGAAATTAATAAAGGTAAATTAAGTCTAGTTTAGTAGTTGAAATATGCACAAGTTATTATGGGTGGCCTGATAAGTTCAAACTCTTTTGAAATTTTTTCTATAACTTTGTCTTTAAACATAAAACTTCCAATTTATGACCAAACTTGATTTTGCAGCTAACAGTGTATTAATGCGCATTTCGATTTAATACAAAATCAAACCCAAAATTTAATGGGGCACAACACACTTTTTTATTAATAATATAAATACGTTATCAGTAATCATTTGCCTTTTCAAACTTCACCATGTTTGTAGAAAGTGAGCATTGAGATATGTGCGCCACCGTATGGCACGTTATATACAAATAAAATAACAAATATCGATTATAAATCAATCAATTAAAAATGTAGTACTTAATATTCGTGCCATTTAAAAAATGACATAACGTGCCATATCCTTGTCACTTGTTATAAATTAATTATAACTGTATATATATGCAGTTTTTTTGGTTGAGGTTAATATATGAATAAATCACTTTTTTTAGCCTGCGTTCGCGCTGAATTAAAAACAAGTAACTACAGCCTACCAACCGAAAAAGTTTCTTTATATTGGATTAAGGGTTTCATTATATGCAATGGTAAAAGTATGGGAGATCATAAGGTCAAAATATTTTTGAATAACCTTGCGATTGAAAATCAATATCCGCATTAGCGAAATAAAGCTACAAAAGAGTCATTGATGATTATGACGGCCATGTTAAAACTGCTGCCATTAATACCAAAGCCTTTAATGACAGTAATGGCGAAGTGGGTTGTTTATTATAGTCAATTAAAGCGAGAGTTAGAGCCGCTTTGTGGCAGTAGTGAATATTGTACCTACTACCTCATTTTCATGGCGCTATAATTTAATATTTTAATATATTAATATTTTAAAGCACAGTGTTATAGCATTGGCTGGTTAAATGAAAGGTCTCTGTCTTTGTGATGATTAGGCTGAAAAAGTAGTGATGTCGTAATAACACCTCAACCACTCACCATGTTTTAAACGCTACTATTAGGATTTAATTGCGTAGCAAGCATTAAATTTGCCCACTCTATTTCTAACACACTCTATTTCTAGCACGCTTTATTTCTAGCACGTAGGCTTGTTTGTATTTAGCGCTATTTAATTCTGTTTGGAGCCAAGATGTTCAGTCGCACGGTACTCGGTTATAAATTCAAGAGATAAAGTCAACCGTGCCCAAAAACATTATCTTTGGGATGGGTTTAGTAATAGGTCTACAGGTAAACGTTTCGTAATAACTTCCAAAGAACATAATTAACGAAACGTAATGTGTGGATAAAGTAAAATTAATAGCGCCATAACAATAAATTATCTGGCGCTACTCTATTTTCGGCCCTTAACGTATTTATTAAACTATTTAGTCCACGCTTTAGTCCACGCTTTAGTCCACGCTTTAGTCGTCAAAATTTATTTATAGATCAAATTCAGATGGCAAAATACCAACCGCATTACACGCTTCTTTAATTGCTTGTTTTTCATCCGCATCGAAATCACCATCAGCACCGGCAATAATGATACCTAATTGAATACAAGCTCTTGCTTGGTCTTGCTTGCCTTTTAATGCACTTAGCGCTTGAATAGCTTCAATTTTACCAAAGTCATAGTCCGCTTCTAATTTATTACAGAAAAAATCGAATTTATCTTTTAAATCAGCGGCAGCGAAAACTTTTAAAGTATCGTTAGACGTAATAAAACCTGCTGTTTTTTTACGTTCTTCGGCATCTATATCGCCATCAGCAGCAGCAACTAATGCACACATAGCCATAGAAGCATCAGCAAATTTTTGATTCTTAATTTTCCCAATGTTTTTTTGTAAACTGGCGTTTGCATCGTTCATTTTTTCTTTAATATCATTCCAAAAACTCATATTTTTCTCCATTATAAACTTATATGTTAATTTAAAAACACCGATTAATGCCTAAAAAATGGACTTAATTTTCCATCTTTTACACAAAACTTTTTTTGAGCAAGTCCTAGCATCGGGATATCTACTGGTAGATTCCCATAGGCTTCTTCGACTGTACACTGAAAATTTTCTTCTTTGGTCAACAAATTAAATCGAACAACTTTTTCTTCAATTTGGCACTCTTCGCCAATGAGACCATTTAATACTTTGTTATCTGCTATTAATAAGGTACCAATTACCCGTTTTACAGGCCATTTGAGCTCGTCAACAATACCTTCTATAAAACGCTGAGGCGAGGCTGTAATAATCCAAATTTCAACACCTTGTGCATGTAGCGACATCATTCTATCGACAACCGGTTGAATAGGCGTTAGTTTTTTTGCTGTGTCGACGCCAGCTTGAAATACTTGTTGCTGACTTTTTTTGTTTAAAGAAACTTTATAAAGCCGACATTTAATGATTTTCTTAATCGCTCCAATATAAACTCTGTAATTGATAAGAATAGGTAAAAGATATATAAAAAGCGGCTTATTACCTAAAAAATATTTAAATAAAAAACTTAAAGAATTTTCTTTCACCAAGGTTTCATCAAAATCAAATATTGCAATTTTATTCATTACTATCCTACATCTTTTATCAGCGCACAAGCACCAAAAGGCATTTCAGGCAGTACAATGACCGCAACGTTTTTTTCATTAGCAATTCTAATTAAATGTGCTATATCTGGATTATCATTATTATTAACCAGCAAAATATCAGGAACTCTGCGCAACATCACTCGAGTTGCTTCAGCAATACCAGGCTTAATTCTATTAATATCACTGACCGTAAAGTCGTTCATTAACTGGCTAATATACTGCTGGGTTTGTTGGTAGCGTGAAGCACGCTGCTCATCAGTGATAACCTCGGCCGCCTGATACGCTTGCGCAGAAAAACAGCTTGAAATTTCATTAATGAACCAGTTTGAATAATCATACTCTTTCAAATGCAGATAAGAAATACAGCCATGAAAATCATCCTGAGTAATTTGTTCATTGATCACCGAACGACTAATTAAACCACTAACGGTTGAGTTCATGAGTGCACTTGGAATAGTGTAATCATGTAATGTAACTGAATAATCAGCTGTACCACCAATATCAGAGACAACGTATAAGTCATCACTGATGTTGATATTACGGCTTTTATTATAGGCTTGAATAGCTTGTTTTAACTCTTTAGTAATTACCCCTTTTGCTGTCCAGCCATCAATAAAAACAATACTTTGAGGCGGAATGTTCAAATCAAAAATGAGGTAATCTAAAGCGTTAACATCAATGCCTTTATCACGCACAATACTAATCGAGTAATGCACTGATTTATATTGGCTATACTTATTAATTGCCTTATTAACAAGCACTCCAATAGGTGTGCCAGCGCGCACCAAAGAAACAATACAAACAGGTTGCTTAATATTTTTAGATATTAAGTAGGACAGTTGCATAATTTCATTAGCTAACTTTTGTTTATACTGAGCGGTTAAAGACAAAAATAATTGCTCATATTGTTCACTAGGTTTACTTTCTTGACTCACCATTTGTGAATAATGCAATTGGCCTGATTGAATCAACCTTTCTTTGTCTTCTACGGTATAAAAATTAGGTTTTATTTTTTTTAATAAAAATAGACAATCATCCTGAGGGTAACTGCCCACTAATGGCTGTTTCACTATTCTATTTCCTTATCAAAAATTTGCGCCTGCTGAGGTACAATTAAAAAATCAGAGTCGGCCATAAAAGGTAAGTCACTATGGCTATCACCGATGCCTAATACGGTATCATGCGGGCCAATAGCCATTTTTTCTTTCAAGAAAGAGACCGCAATTTTTTTCTGCGCATAGGGTGGTAACACAGCAAAGTTACGCCCATTACCGTGCAGCAACATGGTTTTTTTTAACACCGAACTCAAAAACTGATTTACTTGTAATGATTTATCTTGCTGGTAATTGTCTTTACTTATTTTGACACAAATATAAGCCGTAATACCTTGATCAACAATCAATCGAACCCGCACACCATTATTTAATGCCGTAAAGTGCGCAAGTATATGCTCATACAAAGTGGTTAAGGTTTGTTGCCAGCGAGTTAACTCAAACTCTTGCTCTAAAAACTCACGCCACTCGCCCAGTAATAAATGTTGATGATTCAAGATCACCGCACCATGTGACACAATGGCGTATTGACTGTTAATAATTACCGGCAATTGACAATTTAAAAATGAGCGACTGCTTCTGCCTGTTACCGGTATAATCACCCCATCCGCTTTAACCATTACATCGAGTAATTTTTGCTGTTGTATCGAAGAGTAGGCATAAGTATTACCCTGGGCATCAAGAGTTGCCGGGATTGAAAAATCAGGAATCTTGCCTTTAAAAGATCTAAATAATGTATCATCCAAATCAGTAAAAACAAACAACCGAGCTGATGCTGCTGTTAACATTTCCATTCGTGATACTTAACCTCGTCAGCGAATAGCAACCCTTCATATTCATTCTCACTCACGACAAATACTGATTTATTTTCCGGAAAAAAGTTATATAAATAATTTTCCGTATTATCGGTACTTGCTGCAATTTTATATTTGTTTGAAATAGCATTACACACCATAATAGGCGAGCGGTTGATCGACTGAAAAGCCACTTCAAACCCTGAATTTTCTAACTGTTCTGCTAATAAAAATGGGATGTACTGATGCTCACCATCAGCTATCACCAATGTATTCTGAGTGCTGTTGATAGCATTTAATTTTTCGACATAAGGCATACGTAGCCCACGCCTACCGATGTTTAGCGCAGAATCTGACTCTGTTAATTCAGAGTTAAGCTTATCTGGTCGTTTGGGATTAAAATTAGGGTCTTTTTCGATGCTGAAATTGGCTTTAACCAGCGACACATAACGAATAGAAATATCTAAGCCTAGATTTTGTAGCTTATTTTTTTCACCCCTTAGATCGACAATAGAGGTAATTACAATTTCTTCTAAATCGGGCAGGTAGGGAATAAGTTTTAAAAGCAGTACTTGGATGGTACGCCCTGTAGTGATCTCGTCATCAACGATAACCAGTCTTTTTGACTTTACAATAGCGGCTAATAAGTCTTTATTAGGCTTATAAAACATATGATTGACTGCATGGCTATGCTCTTCGTCAACGGTGAACCACAGTTCCTCTTGTAGCTTATGTCTTGTTGTATGCTGAAAATAAACCTCACTGTCTTGAGATTTAGCTAAACTATCGGCAACACCAGCACCTAGGCCGGTAGCAGCTTCAGCAAAACTAACAACATAGGTGCTTGTTCCATCACCTATTTTTTCTGCTAACTGGTTATACGTATGCCTCATCACGCTAGGTGCTGTAGGCGTATAACGCCCGATTAGCTTATTGATCAAAATAAAATGGCGCTTGGGATTTTCTCGACAACCGAATGCCAAAATGTTGTCTAATGTTGTTCTTTTTTCAGCTGAATGTAACGAAATGGTGCCAGCTTTTATGTCATAAATATGCTTCATATGTTCCAATTAAATTTTACGTCAGCTTTTTGGAGAATATCAATACCGCGTTCATTAAGCTTGTAATTAGTATCTCCTCTATTTTTTTAAGGTCTAGAGCTAGCTTAATAATTGTATTTTGTGACTTACCCAAAACTAATCTTTGCTTCTCAAGGTCAGTTTCGCTAGCGCAGTCCTTAACTATTTGTTCAAAAAAAGTATTATCACTTTTAAATTTTTTCATAACATCAGGATGTACTCTGATGTTAAGTAAGTGGTATTTCATTATACATATTTGGAATTTTACAAGAATATTCAAAAGAGAAGCCATACCATGCTCAATCACTTATCACTGTTGAACTCACGCTAATTGTCTGAGCTTGATTCAAGCGCTAAAAAAACACTCATAGACTTTATGAAGCTACAATCCATCACTCAATTCACCGCTCGGACACATCCATGTGTTTGCGGCATACCGTACATCCTGACCATTCGCCGCTCTTACACATCCATGTGTTTGCGGCATACCGTACATCCTGTACATAATATCTAGGCCTATAGAGATAGCTTAGTATTTATTGGATAACGTAATACATACTTGCTGCCCACGTAGCAAACAAAGCGAGTAAAAAATAAGCTACTTTCTTTGTTACTTTTTTGTAGTTAAATAACAAACTAGCGGCTACTGCAGCGGTTACACCAACAATAGACCAACGCAGTATGGTTAAGTTAGCATCTTGCACAAGGGGTAAGGAGTCCACCCCATTAATTAAAAACCAAGCTAACAAGGGTAAAGCAAATGCAACAGTAGTATCAAAAGTATTAGAGGCTAATGGGTTAGCAACTGCATCTTCATATTCGCCTTTCTGGGCATCTTTAACTGATAACATTAAGTCAGGCACAGAGGAAGCGGCAGCACCAAACACTAAACCAGCGAAAAACTGAGGAACACCTAATACCGCTGCGCTACCCAAAACACCTTCAACAAGTATATGAGATGCGCCAGAAATAACCGCAATGGCTAACGTTAAAACAACCAGTGCGCTCGTTAATGTGAAAGTACGATTTGAGAAAAATATAGCATTAAAGTTAAAGTAAAAAATATTGGCAATAATACCTTTATCTTCAATTTCTTCATATTCATACTCGTCTTCATCATCACCTACATGGTTTTTAGCATCAAAATACAGGTGTACTGCATATAAGCAGTATATTGCGTTTAGAGCAACTGCCATCCAGAGTGTAAAACTATTAAAACCAAGGAAGATAATTAACGCAATTTCTGCTGTTAATACCCAAAAAACATCACGTAACAACACTTTTTTGTTAAGTTCAATATGCTCTACGGCTTTACCCTTTTCATCTTTTGCCATAATGATTGATAAAGCAGGTATCACACAGCCATTAAAGATTGCCGAACCTGCCGTTACACCCAACGCCACCATAACAAGAGAGGGGTCATCAAACCAAAACAAACAAGCAATAACCACACACATTTCAGGCATGCTTGAACCAATGGCATTTACCGTTGCACCTTTAATCCCGGGTGGAAAATTTCGACCTAGGTATCCAGCGGCCTGTTCAAATGTATCACATGCATATTTCAGCAAATAACACGATAAAATAATATATAAAAATGGCAATAGTGAATCAAACATTTACTTCTCCAACTAAACGATATTAACGCCGTAATTCGTAGCCATAACATGTAGACTAACCGCGTTACCTTGTCGTACCACTCTAAATTTCTATTCGTTATTATGCCTATATAACTATTCAAAAATAAGAGCTGCTTCTATTGAATAATTTTCTGACAAATCATAACGGACTACTTCTTCATCCGACCTTTCATTAACAACAATCTTGTGGATAATATTACAAACAGCAGCTAAATCAATGTTAATTGACTCGTCATTTGCATCTACTTCTCCAATCAAATTATCGCCAGTATGCTGAAATATCTAAATCAAAGGCTGTCTCATCTGTTGGGCAAAAATCCCAGCAGAGGCCAGTCAAAAAATCACTTATTCCAGATGCTATTTTATAAAGTGATACGTCGCCGCATTTTAGCAAGGTTATTGCCATTCACATTAACCTATTACTACTCATGCCGCGATCTTATAGATAACTTGTTTCGGCGGTATTAATCGTTTCTTTTAACTTTTTATCACTAGTTGTTTCACCAATAGCAGAAAATTTCCAGTTACCATTATGTTTATATAATTTGCCTAAAATCATAGAAACAGAACCTGAAAATTTAGGATCATTAGCGATATCATAAGTTGCGTAAATAGAGTCAACACGCTCTGGCGTTCCCTCATACAAACGAATTGATGCAAAAGGAATGGTTTTAAAGTCATCACCACTGAATGAATTAAGCACGAATACCACTTGTTCTGCATTGGCAGGTAAGCGACTTAAGTCTACGTTGATTACTTCGTTGTCAATACCATCATCACCATCGGTATCACCTGTTGTGTCATCACCTGAATGCTGAATTCCTGTACTTTTTAGGTTTCCAAAATAAACGACATCCAATAATTTTTTATTGGCATCAAACACAGCACAACTGGCATCTAAATCAACAGAAACTTGTTTTGCTTTACCAAAAAAACCTTTCTTAGTAATAGCTCCCCAATTAACGCCAACACAGATATTGGTTAAACTGGAACCATTGGTTTTTTCTAGGCTTATTTTTTGCCCTTTTTTTAATGAAATTGCCATTATTAAATCCTTAATTCTAAAAAAAAATTAGCTGATATGATAAATCATCCCAACTAATTTTTAAGTTTATTTATGTAATAAAAAGTTTAAACTGAAACACCGTACTGGCGTGCTAGTGGACCAAGGCCACCCTCAAACCCTTGCCCAATAGCTTTAAATTTCCATTCGCTATTATGCAAATACAACTCACCAAAGATCAACGCAGTTTCAGTTGAGTAATCTTCTGATAGGTCATAACGTGCAACTTCTTCACTTGAAGTTGCATTAACAATACGCATAAAGGCATTTGATACTTGACCAAAGTTTTGCTTTCTTGATTCAGCCTCATGAATGGTTACTGCAACAACTATTTTAGTGATATCAGCCGGTATTTCTTTAAGGCTCACTTTGATAGCTTCATCATCGCCTTCGCCTTCGCCGGTTAAATTATCACCGGTATGTTCGACTGATTTACATTCAGAAATTAAATTATTAAAGAAAATAAAGCCATTGTCTGCTTTAACTTTACCTTCAGCATTCAACATAAATACCGATGCGTCTAAATCAAAATCAGCACCATCTGTTGCGCGAGAATCCCATCCTAAACCTAATAAACACTTTGTCATGCCCGGTGCAATTTTCTCCAAAGAAACATTGCCACCTTTTTGTAAAGATACTGCCATTTTAGAACTCCTTTATTTTAATAAAAAATATCGTCTCATTTACTAGTAAATAACTATTTAGATCAACGAGTTAATATAAAATCAGCTCAGCGCATTACTATTGTCAAACGATAATATCATGAAAAAACAATTTAAAATATGTCAGACTCATAATTCATAGATTTCCAGTTCACAGTAAGAAATTTTCTGGATATCTCTATTAAATGATGAGTAAATAAAAACACTAAGACTATAATTAATAAGATAAATTTAAAAATAGTTTTTACTTCAGTAGCTTAATGTAACATTTTTTGTAGCTTGCGTACTTTGTAAAAAACAAATGATATTAATATAAACGAAATAAACAAGTTAACCCACAGGAATAAAGAAAAGTCTGTGGTGCTTTCAGTATTTGACTTTATTTCAATTGCATTAGGAAATAAAGAAAACCAAGTAGAGCGTATGCCATAATATTTAACTTGTGCCATGCCATTTTCAAATTCCTGTGCAAGGGTTTGAAGATCAGCACTGTTGAACTTCATATAAAAGAAAGCATCTTCATTTCTTAATACTAAAGGTGCACCTTCCTTTATGGTATAAATATAGTAAACATCTTTAAATGTTACATCAATGCTCCCTTTTTCACTCGTACGCTTTACTTCAGTGCCTTGAATTTTAACCACATCATACTTAGGTGAATAAATATAAGTCACTGTGATTAACAATATAGAAAAAACACTAAGCACATAATATATGTACTTAAAATATTTAACTATATTGTTTACTATTTTTTGTTTTATATTAATCCAAAACTGTTTTAATGCATCCATTAAACTCATTACCTCTAAACATAAAATTTGTTATTTATTCTTAAATTTTGTCTGTCGTCTAATGTTAGTAAATTAATCATATAATCTTTTAATTAAAACAACAGTACTCAATTCCATAGTATCATCTACACTGATTTTCACGTATTCATTCTTCACTAAATAATTAATATGTATAATTCATCAATCTCAAAGGATAATCCCTCTGTGCCAACATAATCGCTGTCTCAATTAGTTTTATAAATAAATAGGGTACAGTAAATTAACGTTAGCGGTGTTTTCAAGACAATTGAAATAGATTATGGAATAAGAATTTAAGTCTACTTAATCATTAAATATTGGTCATTAATTGGTTACAATCATCTTCTAAAATACTGTTTCATCAGATGATCACCTAGATAAAGTCCCAAGTATATTATTAAACAATAGCGTATGAAGAGTCAGGGAATTAGATAGATGGGTAGATGCGTTATTTGATATTTTCGATGTAAACAAAGATGAGAAGCTTAATCGCAGTGAGTTTGTCGAGTTGATTGACGTTTTACTGCAAGATAAAAGTATTCAAATGTGCCAAACAATTTTTAATTTTTTTAATAAAAACAATGATAATTCAATTGCTAAGCTTGAATTAAAAGACATGTTAATCGATCTTGCCTTTTAATTTTCCAATAAGCGGTAAAGTCTGTTTCCAAAGTTAATAATAAAAATTATCATTAATTCTACCGCTTAAAATGGGTCAGGTATAAATCAGCATCAACTGTTAATGATAGACAGTTACGCCGATTATGTTGTGGGCATTAATATAAAAATTAATATAAAAATTAATATACAGCATTAATACCCATGTTTATTTGAATTAAAATTCAAGGCATATTTTACCGAAATGACGATTACTTTCCTGATACTCAAAAGCATTTACTATAGCGTCAAGTGAAAATATTTTATCAATTACTGGCTTCATTTGATTAGCTTCAATAGCTTTTATCATTTCTTGCTGCTGAGTTCGACTGCCAACCAGTACCCCTTGAAGCCTAACCTGTTGTATAAACGCGTTAACAAGATTAAGTTCACATGTTTGGCCCGACAAAATGCCGATAAGAGAGATTTGCCCACCTATTCTTACCGCAGCTAACGACTGCTCTAATGTTTCTCCACCACCAATTTCAACCACATGGTCAACACCAATGCCACCATTCAATGCTTTCGCGCGCGCTCCCCAATTGGGTTCAGTTTTGTAATTGATAACATGATCGGCTCCCATTGCCTTTAATCGTGCCAATTTTTTATCACTAGACGACGTTGCGATCACTTTAGCACCCATCATTTTTGCAAATTGCAGCGCAAAGATTGAAACACCTCCAGTACCTTGTAATAGCACACTATCACCGGCTTTAACCGTGTTAAAGTCGGTCAACGCACGCCAAGCAGTTAATCCAGCTGTCGTTAATGTTGAAGCTTCTACATGTGACCAGCCTTTAGGAGCTTTTGTGAATGCATTTAACGAAGAGGTGACATATTCACGAGCGTAACCATCAATACCGTCTCCCGGTACTGTGGAAAAGCCATCGACGATAGGTTCACCACTTATCCATGTTGGAAAAAAGGTACTGACGACATTGTCACCAACCTTAAACTCAGTCACATTTTTACCAACCTCAACGACTTCCCCTGCACCGTCAGCCATAGGTATTCTTCGTTCTGGTGACGCCCAAAGACCTTTCACTACAGCATAATCATGATAATTTAAAGAGTTAGCATGAAGTCTTACTGTTATTTCATCTAGACCTGGCTTATTTACTTTTGTCTGCTCAACGGTAACAGCATTAAAGCCTCCACCAGCATTGACAACAATCGTTTTACTTTCCATCAGTATTTCTTTACGTGATTAAATGTTGTGCGGACTATATCAGCTAGGTTACTATAGTCAACCAGTTAACTTTTTGTAACCTACTATCATGAATAAAGAATGCTATGAGCCCTGTCCTGTTGAAAGAGGTATGCGTATTATTGGTCACAAATGGACTGGGTCTATTTTATGGCACTTGAAAGACCAACCTATGCGCTTTAATGAAATTTCGAGACAACTGGCAGGCGCTAGTAAAAAAGTGATTGCAGAGCGCTTAAAAGCCATGGAAGCCAATAAACTTATCACCCGAACAGTGCTATCAACAAAACCTATTGCGGTGAGTTATGAGATAGCAAAAAAAGGGGTAAGCGCACTCTCTATTCTTGAAGAGCTAAAAGAATGGACAATTGACAACAATATGTAATACCAAGTTGATTAATTACCTGCTCATTTTTAATGGTTAAAATGAATAACTACTGCGTTATAAAATTTATAAGGTGAATAACTACTGACTAAATTTTATGCCTTGTATTTGTCCATTTTTCCTCATGAAAAAGTAGATCACTTAATTAATCAAATTGGTATAATACCAGTTCCATTAAGTTTGTGATCTTGTTGTGCGCAGGAAAAATAACTCAAGGTAAGGCGCTCGATTGAGCAATAGCTGGCTATTGGGATTGAGAGCAACACAGCCTTGAGCTATTTTAACTAGTACAAGTGAGCAATAACTTAATGGGATTGGTATAAGAGCGTAAATGTGGTGACTTGCAATGCTAGCCTGTTATAAAGCCAGTTAAAACCTATAAGGAGTCAACAAAATCACTTGCTATAGGTTTTAATTTACCCCTTAAAAATAAAACCTATAGCAACAACATAAGATTCTGCAGCCAACATTTATGCTGTTAAAACACTGTATTCTTTAAAAATTATCAATCCATTTAAAGACTTCGTTATACTCTTCATTAAGGCTTAAAGGCGGGTAACTAAACTTAGTCAACCATATAATAAAGTCTCCTTTGAGCCTGATCTTGGCACCTTGACTTCAATCAATTTAATTAGCCTTGTTATCCACCACCTTTTTTACCGCTTAGGTTGACGCTAGTCACTTGTCCTCTGCGTATTCAAAGTCATAGTAGACATCGGCCATTCGCAAAATAATAGAGAAAAATTTAATAGTTAATTTAGTGATTTTTCTAGCCATCAATAGGGCATGTCGTATACCGTAGTACCATTCAAATTTTGACGGAAAATAATCTTGCAGCCAATGATTCAAATCACCGATGTTAATAAGGTTTATGCTAGTGGTTTTCAAGCACTGAATAATATTAACTTATCAATAAAACCTGCTGAAATTTTTGCCTTGTTAGGTCCTAATGGTGCCGGTAAAACAACACTCATTAGTGCTATTTGTGGCATTGTTGATGCCACTTCTGGGCAAATCACTGTTGACGGTAAAGATATTGTTACCGATTACCGACACACGCGTAAACTTATTGGTTTAGTACCACAGGAGTTGACCACCGATGCCTTTGAAACGGTTTGGACGACTGTGTCATTTAGCCGCGGGTTATTTGGCAAAAAGCCAAACCCAGCTTTTATCGAGAAAACACTTAAATCATTGTCACTTTGGGATAAAAAAGATAATCGCCTGATGGAATTGTCTGGCGGTATGAAACGCCGAGTGATGATTGCGAAAGCACTATCTCATGAACCGGAAGTTTTATTTTTAGATGAACCCACCGCAGGCGTTGATGTAGAGCTGCGCAAAGATATGTGGCAATTGGTGCGGCAATTACGTGACAATGGCGTCACTATTATTTTAACCACACATTATATTGAAGAAGCGGAAGAGATAGCTGACCGTATTGGCGTGATTAAAAATGGTCAACTTATTTTGGTTGAAGATAAAATAGCGTTAATGAATCAATTAGGCACCAAGCAATTGATCCTCGATTTAAAAGAACCTTTAACTGAGATACCTGCCAATATCGCTGATTTTAATTTACAGCTTAAAAACAATGGTCTGCAATTAATTTATAGTTATGATGCCACCGAAGAGCACACCGGAATCTCTGTTTTACTGCAGCATTTGTCAGTCGCCGGCATTGCCTTTAAAGATATCAAAACCGATCAAAGTTCGTTGGAAGATATATTTGTCTCATTAGTAAAGGAAACAACATGAATCGTTACGCCGTTGCGGCTATTTATAAATTTGAAATGGCTCGTACCAAACGTACTATTTTTCAAAGTATTATTTCTCCAGTAATTTCTACCTCACTTTATTTTGTGGTTTTTGGCTCGGCAATTGGCTCTCGTATTACTGAAATAGGTGGCGTTAGCTACGGTGCTTTTATTGTACCGGGGTTAATTATGCTATCGCTATTAACCCAAAGCATTTCTAATGCGTCATTTGGTATTTATTTTCCCAAATTTACCGGCACTATTTATGAATTACTTTCTGCACCGGTATCTTCTTTTGAAGTGTTGCTCGGTTATGTTGGTGCGGCAGCGACTAAGTCAACGTTATTAGCGTTAATTATTTTAGCCACCGCACATTTTTTCGTTCCACTTGAAATAGCCCATCCATTTTGGATGCTATTCTTTTTAGTGATGACCGCCATTACCTTTAGCTTATTTGGTTTTATTATTGGTATCTGGGCCGACAATTTTGAAAAGCTACAAGTGATCCCACTGATTATTATTACCCCACTAGTTTTCTTAGGAGGTACATTTTATTCCGTCAGTATGTTGCCACCCTTTTGGCAAACAGTAACGCAGTTTAACCCAGTGTTTTATTTAATCAGTGGCTTTCGATGGAGTTTTTATGAAGTAGCTGAGGTCAGTTTAATGACAAGTCTTGGTGTGATGGGCGGCTTTTTAGCCTTGTGTTTATTAGCCGTTACTTGGATATTTAAAAGTGGTTATCAGATAAGACAATAATAGCCACTGATACCAACACTTTTCCTACCGCTGATTTTATTGGGTGATATAGCTAAAGACTTAGTAATTTGTTTACCACTGCCCTGATGTATCCAACAAATTACTCAAGATAAACTATGATGAATAAGTGTCTCTATGGCACTTATTCATCATATTATCGGATAGATAATATCGTTTATGCTAAAGACACCTTAAGGTTAACCGATACCAAATAACCATAAACTTCAACGACCAATACCCAATACCACGATAATGAAATCTGTTGTTGATTCATCGGCACAAAACAACGGGCGCTTTTTTGGCGCTCACTCAATCTCGTCCCACAGGATGGCCTTTGATACCATCGCCGCCCCTACCTAGCACATAGTGTAATCACCAAATGTTTACTCTGAGACAATAGGCTCAATCGGTTTAGCCAGTAAGGTAAAGGTATAAATATAAATGGCAGTAATCACTATACTAGGGGCGAAAGTTAAACATAAGTTGTTGCTTTAATTAATGAAGTTGACCCCAATAGCAATGCTGGCTTGCATCGTTATCGGCAACAGTGGTACTAATACCAAGTTGATTAATTACCTGCTCATTTTTAATGGTTAAAATGAATAACTACAGCGTTATAAAATTTATAAGGTGAATAACTACTGACTAAACTTTATGCCTTGTATTTGTCCATTTTTCCTCATGAAAAAGTAGATCACTTAATTAATCAAATTGATATTAGTCATGATCACTCATTACATCATCTATAAAATCTTGAAGTTGTATGGGTTTAATTAACTTATAGCCTATCCTTGATACCTTATTAAATATTGCAATATTTAATTCCGCACTGCAGAATGATATTATAAAACTCACAACTTGAACGTCTTTCTCAAGATAATAAACACCTTAAGGCTGTAGATGAAATACTATCCAATAGTGCTGATATTAGCCGTGGCACTGATCCTGTCTGGCGGCTTTTTAGCCAATCAAATACAAACTAATGGCGGTACGGTAAAAGTGAGTCATGTTCGCTTTGCCGGCAACGACGGCATTATTACCCACGCACGACTTTACGTACCTAATGGCGTTTCAAACACAAATCCAGCACCTGGCATTATTGCTACTCACGGTTATATCAACTCAAATGAAACCCAAGCAGCTTTTGCCATCGAATTTGCGCGACGCGGTTACGTTGTCCTAGTGCCGGATCAAACCGGCCATGGTTATTCCGATCCCGCCGCTTTCACTAATGGCTTTGGAGGCATAGATACACTGGCTTATATCAAGACATTGCCATTCGTTGATCAAAATAATATTGGCCTCGAAGGTCACTCTATGGGCGGTTGGGCATCACTTGTGGCAGCTGGTATCTATCCAAACGATTATCAATCTATAGTGATACTAGGTTCATCACCTGGCACTTATGGTACGCCTAAAGGAACTGCGGATTGGCCACGTAATATCGCGGTTATTTTTTCCAAGTACGATGAGTTTTCATCGCTGATGTGGGGCGTTGATATAGCAACAGAGATCACAAAAACCGATAAACTTAAGACCCTGTTTAATAGCTCTGAAACAATCATCGCAGGCAAACTTTACGGCAATATTGCAGACGGTACCGCACGTATTTTTTATCAACCCGCAGTTACGCATCCAGGTATTCACTTTTCATCAGTCGCAATAGGGCATGCTATTGACTGGTTTGATCAAACTTTAGCTGGCGCACATCCCATTCCATCTGCCAAACAAGTTTGGCTATGGAAAGAACTCGGCACATTACTGGCTTTAATTGGTATGGTCGTACTCATCGCGCCTGCCCTAAGCAGACTAGCTCAAACCTCAGTATTTAATTCGCTTAAAGACACAACGCCTAAATTGTACAGTTTAACCGGACGAAGTTGGTGGGTAGCCGCTCTGATATTTACCGCTTTGCCGGCACTAACACTGTTCCCGTTTAAGGGCATCAGTGAAACGCTAGGGTGGCAAGCATCAGCGTTTTTCGCTCAAAATATCAGCACTCAAATTATAGTGTGGGCACTGCTAACTGGACTGATTTCAATGTCACTTTTTCTGCTTTGGCATTACTTGTTGAACCGTAAAACCGGTGCTAGTTTTGCAAGCTATGGATTAACTTGGCAGGGCCGAGCAGATATGTCCTCTATCGCACACTCATTTTTGCTGGCATTTGCTGTTGTTAGCGTACTTTATACCTCACTGGTATTAACCGACTATTTATTTGATGTCGACTATCGTATTTGGGTTTTTGCCATCAAACTGTTAAGCCCATTACAAATGGGCATTGCTCTGTTATATCTGCTGCCGTTCAGCCTGTTTTTTATCATTGTTGCTACCGTGTTACATGGTCAACTGCGGCGCGACAATTGGAGCTTTAGTCAAGAGCTATGGGCAAACTGGCTATTATTGAATTTTGGTTATCTGCTGTTGTTGACTGCACAATACACACCGCTGCTAATGGGTAAGACACTGTTAATAGCCAGTGAGCCATTGTGGTCGATTATCGCATTGCAGTTTGTGCCATTAATGACCATCGCGGCAGTGGTTTTTACTAGCGCCTACCGCGTTACCGGTCGGGTTTACACCGGCGGTTTTATTAATGCCATGATCATCACTTGGGTAATTGTGGCTAGTCAGGCAACGCACTACGCATTCTGATTAATCGTTAGTTAAGTAATACCACAGAGTCGTATTGCCAAAGCATTCATTAACCGTGTGCAAAATAATCATATGGCGATCTGAGTAAAGAATCAAAAAGATGATCCGAATACATCGGCTTTAACTGATCATGTGCATAATATTTCTAAACGCAAACAATTAATAATAGCTAGCAATTATGCTGTTATTAATACCGCTGTCGAACCTTTTCAGTATATTTAATGCTAGGGTGGTTGAGTAAATGTTTTTAAAATCATTGTCTGTTGACTGATTAGGAAAAAATTATGAGTGATAATAACAAGATAAAAGCATCTGATTTATTTGTCCAAGCATTAGAAGCTGAAGGGGTAGATTATATCTTTGCAGTACCAGGAGAAGAAAACCTGGATATGCTCGAATCCTTACGTAAGTCATCAATTACATTAGTGTTAACCCGCCATGAACAAGGTGCCGGGTTTATGGCCGCTACTTATGGTCGGCTTACTAATAAAGCCGGTGTTTGTATGGCAACACTGGGGCCTGGAGCAACAAATCTAGCAACACCTGCTGCTTATGCTCACTTAGGTGGCATGCCCTTAGTTATGATTACCGGACAAAAACCAATCAAAAAATCAAAGCAAGGCCAGTTTCAAATTATTGATATAGTTGGCTTGTTTGACCCTATTTGTAAAATGTCTAAACAAATTGTCCACGGTGATACTATTCCCTCTTTAGTGCGCGAAGCTTTCCGCCTTTGTGAAGAAGAACGCCCCGGCGCGGTACTGTTAGAGTTACCCGAAGATATTGCGACTGAAGATTGTACTGCCGGGGTAATGACACCACATAAACGCCTTTATGCTAGCCCTAATGATCTGGCGATAGAAGAAGCGGTTAGGTTAATAGAAGCCGCTAAAATGCCGTTAATACTGATTGGCGCCGGCGCAAATCGGCAAAATGTTCGAGAGGCAATGTGCAGCTTTGTTCACTCAACACGTATTCCGTTTTTTGTGACGCAAATGGGCAAAGGCGTCGTTGATGAACGCTCAAGTCTATTTTTAGGTACCGCCGCGTTATCAGCCGGCGATTATTTACATTGTGCCATTGAACGAGCAGATTTAATTATTAACATTGGCCATGATGTTATTGAAAAACCACCTTTTTTTATGGGACAAGGGGGTAAGAAAGTCATTCATGTTAATTATAAATCGGCCCAAGTGGATCAAGTTTATTTTCCACAATTAGAAATTATTGGCGATCTGGCGGCTTCTGTTAATGCCTTAAAAAATAAAGTAGCGGGCGAGGTTAAGTTCGATAGAAGCTATTTTGATAAAATAAAACTCGCCATTGATCAGCATATTGACGCAGGAGCCGATGACCATCGTTTTCCTATTATTCCACAGCGCTTTGTGGCTGATATTCGCAAGGTTATGGGCGAAAAAGACATCATCACTTTAGATAATGGTATGTATAAACTTTGGTTTGCGCGTAACTATAAAGCTTATCAACCCAATACCGTATTACTGGATAACGCCCTTGCCACCATGGGTGCAGGCCTACCCTCAGGTATGATGGCTGCAATGCTAAATCCAGATAAACGTGTGATGGCAATCTGTGGTGATGGCGGTTTTATGATGAATTCACAAGAATTAGAAACCGCCATTCGTTTAGGTTTGAACTTAGTGGTAACTGTGTTAAATGACAATGCTTATGGCATGATCCGTTGGAAGCAAATCAGTTCTGGTTTTGCCGATTGGGGTTTAGAGTTTAACAATCCTGACTTTGTTAAATACGCAGAAAGTTATGGCGCAACCGGTCATAGAATCACCTCTGCTGACAATATTATTGCTACCTATGAAAAAGCATTTTCAGCGGGAGGTGTTCACCTAATCGAACTGCCGGTTGATTACTCTGAAAATCAAAAAGTATTGGTTGATGAATTGGCAGAAAAAGTTTGTTTAATCTAAAACTACGATTTCGATATGGCTTGTTAGCAAGCAATTTTTAACTTATTAAAGAGCATATTATGGCCGATGTAGACGAAAGCAATGTAACCAAAACACTTGATGTTGTTAACCCTTATGATCAAACTTATCTCGGGTCTTTACCAATAGTCACTTGGGATGATATTGACCAAGATTTAACCACCGCTCAGCAACTATTTAAAGACCGCAAACAATGGCTTCCTGCCTTTGAGCGGATAAATATTCTCAACAAAGCTGCATTGCTGATTTCACAAAAAGCGGATGAATTAGCGCTTTTAATCGCCAGTGAAGGTGGCAAACCGCTGGTTGATGCCCGTGTAGAGGTTAGTAGAGCTATTGATGGCGTAGCACTTTGCGCGAAAGAAATATCTACCCTAACCGGTACGCAAATCCCAATGGATTTAACTCAAGCTGGTGCCGGTAGAATCGCCTTTACTACCAAAGAGCCTATTGGAGTAGTAGTTGCCGTTTCAGCGTTTAATCATCCGTTAAACTTAATTGTTCATCAAGTGGCTCCAGCCATTGCGGCCGGTTGCCCGGTGCTAATTAAACCTGCACGAGATACGCCGTTATCCTGTAAAGCATTCGTTGATATTTTACATGAAGCAGGATTACCGCCACAGTGGTGTCGTTTTATTATGTGCGAAACGTCGACCTCTGAAAGAATGATCACCGACCCTCGTGTCGCCTTTTTCAGTTTTATTGGTTCAGCTAAAATAGGTTGGATGTTGCGCGCTAAATTAGCACCTGGTACGCGTTGCGCATTAGAACATGGTGGAGTTGCCCCGGTTATCATTGAAAAAAGTGCCGATATTGCAGCGATGGTCCCAAGTTTACTCAAAGGTGGTTTTTATCATTCGGGACAAGTATGTGTGTCTGTACAGCGTATTTTTGCGCCTAAAGAGCAAGCTAAGGCTATCGCACAAATGTTGGCTGACGGCGCAGCAAAACTTATTGTCGGTAACGCTATTGATGAAACGACCGAATGTGGGCCACTTATTCGTCCTAAAGAAGTTGATCGCGTTGAAGCCTGGGTTGATGAAGCTGTGTCGGCAGGCGCAACCCTAGTCACCGGCGGTAAACGACTGGGTGAAACCACTTATGCGCCAACCGTGCTACTTGAACCACCCGTTGATGCCAAAGTATCTACCATGGAAATTTTTGGCCCTGTAGTTTGTGTCTATGGCTATGACGATATTAACCAAGCTATTGCTCAAGCTAATTCGCTGGAATATGCCTTTCAAGCTTCGGTATTTACCAAAAACCTTGATACCGCAATGAGTGCCATACAAGCATTAGACGCTACAGCGGTTATGGTGAATGATCATACTGCTTTTCGTGTTGATTGGATGCCTTTCGCTGGGCGTAAACAGTCGGGTTATAATACCGGTGGTATTGCTTACACCATGCATGATATGTCTCAGGATAAAATGGCAGTTATTAAGCTTTAACTGCGCGAAATAAAAACTATTTGCTAAAACCCAAAAGGGGTCTCTAATTGCTAGAGACTCCCTTTTTTTGTGCGGCTTTGAAATAGCCTTTAATACCAATTTAATTAATTAAGTGATTACCTTTTTGATGAGGAAAAATGGCTAAATACAAGCCATAAAATTTAGTCAGTAGTTATTCATTTTATAAATTTTATAACGCTGTAGTTATTCATTTTAACCATTAAAAATGAGTAGGTAGTTAATCAACTTGGTATAAGCTGGTCGTTATTTCGTTATCACTGTTTATCTATCTTATGAGCGATATATTTACCCGCAGCAAGCAAACTATTTACGGCGACAATTACACTCCAGCCAACACCAGCAAAAAATGCTCAATGAGCAATTAGAAAGAAGTAAACACAGTTTTTTTGATGCTATTAACGCTCAATTCGCTAGTTGGGAGCTCACCGCTGCAAAAGGAGCACGTGTGGCTGAGCATCGCTTGAAAATAAATTAATTAACTAGCGAGGTGCTAGTTACTTATACCAATCCCATTAAGTTATTGCTCACTTGTACTAGTTAAAATAGCTCAAGGCTGTGTTGCTCTCAATCCCAATAGCCAGCTATTGCTCAATCGAGCGCCTTACCTTGAGTTATTTTTCCTGCG
>NZ_VOLS01000064.1 GCF_007954265.1 Colwellia sp. C1TZA3
TTAAAATGAATAACTACAGCGTTATAAAATTTATAAGGTGAATAACTACTGACTAAATTTTATGCCTTGTATTTATCCATTTTTCCTCATGAAAAAGGTGATCACTTAATTAATCAAATTGGTATTAGTTTAAAAGTTGGTTTTGCTAACTACGGCAATAAATCGAAGCTTAATGGTTATAACGATGGTAATGAAAGTGCTGAACCTTGGCGAGAGTTATCAAGTGTCGGCCATAATGGGTTTTACTGGCTTGCAATATTAGATAGCCCACCTAAACCTCACAATAATATTTGGATGCATCATCATCGTAAATTTGTGATTGATAGTTGGAATAGAAAAAACTTTAATCATACAGTGAACGTGATTGCACTAGACGGAAAAAGTGACACACATAAGTCGTTTGGTAAAAAATTCATTAGTTATGTGGATGGCCAGTGGCAAAAAATTTCTGATGTGCCTGTTGATTATTACTTACCTGATGAATGGTACACAGTTACCTTTACGCGCACTGCTTTGTATTATGAATATGCTATTGAAGGTCGATTTAAAAATGCTGGGCAGACTATACCCGTTCCACTTCAAGGTGCAGGTTTGTGCAAGTCGAGGAAGGGTTAGGTACCAGGCATGGATTATCGCAAACACTGTATTTACCATTACAACCAAACACCAGAAGAACTAGCGCTTGATTGTCTTGATAATAGCGAACAGGTTTTTTCAGGTAAAAGTTTTACCGCATGGCCTAGTGGCAGCGCTTACCCTGAATATTTCATGTTTGGTGAACCCCATATCAATTATTATGAAGGTAGCGTTTTAGTTGATGATATTCGCTTAGAGGTTTTGTAACTCAGCTTGGCAATTACGTTGCTGACAAGGTATAAATTTCCAATGCAGTTTGGTTTGATTAATGTTTTTGGCCGCCAGGGCTAATCGGGCGATTTTGAAAGCGGTAAGTGACGAAAATTGTTGTTTGTTGATTTCATAACTGACCAGAATTAATGCGCTTTTACCATCCTTAAAAACACTGTGTATTTTTTTGTTTTGACGGTTTTCTTGTCGAATAGTCTTCCAACCACTGGGTATTAAATTATTTTCATAATAACTTGGTTTACCATCTAAAGCTTTACCACTGAAAGTATAAGTAAGCTCAATAGTATTGTCATTTGAAGATATATTGTCAGTGACAAAAGAATAAAAATGAATTTTTGGCTGTACTTCAAAAGTAGCATCGCTGGTTAAATTTTCAGTAGCAGCAGGTATAAGCATTGTGCTGAAAGTGGTTGATGACAAGCCCAACATTAATAACAATACTGCCATAGATAGATAGCTGGGGCGATTGCCAACTTGTGTTGTATTTGATGATGAGGCAGTTAAGTTAATGTCAGAAATTTTGTTACCCCACCAAAAAAGCAAGATCATAAATGGCACATAAAGATACCAGCCAAAAGTATTATGATCTTTCATTAAACTACTTTCCATATTGGTATATTCACCAATTAATATTAAAGCTGTAATTCTTATCCAGTTAATCAGTAATGCACCAGTTATGGTTATCAACAAAAATAATATGGCTCGTTTGGTGTCTCTAATATTAAGAAAAATAAATAGAGAACCAATAGCTAATGAAACAATCATGTATCTTAATCCACTGCATCCATCCGCTATTTCGAATACGCCTGCGGGAATAGTTACAAAGTTGCCTTCTACATAGGTGGGCACACCCGTAAAACTCATCAGGTAAGTGACAGCCGCTGTAGATACATTTTGCAGTATAGGGACTAATACCCCCCACAAAGGGAATATAAAAATGAGAAAGGCAGCAGGAAAAACAATGTAATAATTAAACCGGTACAGCATAGTTACACTGGTGATAAAAACCGCTAATAACGCTCCCCAATAACCAACACTTATTTGTGCGTTACTTGTTATAAACAATAAGCCACAACTTAAGAGTAATAATATAGTGGGAATTACAGACCATGTTTCTTTGAATTCTAGTGTGCCATTTCGAGATAATTGATAATAAAGATATAAACTAATAAAAGGAATAAGGTAGGCATGAGAATACGTGCCATCATCAAACCCGTGTCGCCAAAGGGTTAGCAGAATAGGGATGTTCAACACACAAATAGTAGTAAAAATTATTAATATACAAAGAAAAGGTTTATTAATTTTTGGCAGTTCAAAAAAGACATTTCTATTCATTATTAACCGTTGATATCCATATTGTTTACATTTAATACTACCTAGTATAACTCGTTAGTGATAGTTATTTCTCTGCTAACGATAAAACCTTTTATTTGTATTATAATGGGTTGGCCTGTTAGTAAATTGTAAGCAGTTTGTTAAGTAGGTAGTATGTTCTATGAAGTAAAATATAGTCTATCTAAGTGCATAAAGGGATTTAATAATGAAATGGTTAAGTGTTTTAGTTTGTTGCAGTGTATTGATTAATATCGGCGGTTGCAGCGAAAGCGAAACTGCTTTAACTCATATCAATAAAGCAAAAACTTATATCGATGAAGACAAATTTAATGAAAGTATTATTGAGTTAAAAAATGCGATAAAAAAAGCACCTGATAATGCCGATGCTCGGTTTTTATTAGGTCAACTTTATTTGCAACAAGGCAGTGGCCTAAATGCTGTGAAAGAGTTAGAAAAAGCGCAAGAATATAATTATAGTCCCGCTAAGGTGCTGCCGCTTTTAGCTCGCGCCTATATTTTGGTAGATGCAGATACTGATATTCTCGCTTTGAATGACCAAGCAAAATTGTTACCTGATGATGTCCAGATGCGTTATTTAGCTTATAAAACCTTAGCAGCCATTCGTACTGAAAATATAGCGCTTGCAGTGGAGGCCTCAGCACAAGCGAATTCATTTGACTCGGTCAGTCTCTATTCTATGATGGCAATGGCTTATTTAAATTTAGCAGAAAAACAAATCGTTAAAGCCAATACTCAAGTGTTGCGCGTATTAGCTGCTGAGCCAAAAAATCCAGATGCTTTAATGTTACAAGGTCAAATAGCTACGGCAATGAATGATCATGCGAGGGCCAGTAGTAGTTACTTGCAGTTTGCTACATTACAGCCAAAATCAAGTGTGGTGATATTGTTTTTAGCCGACTCTTTACTTAAAGAGCAAAAGTATTCAGCAGCTGAAAAATATGCTGATATTATTTTGTCGACGTTACCTAATCAACCTTTTGCACATTATGTTAAAGCCACTGCACTATTTGAACTTAAAGCGTATCGAGGAGCAAAAAGGCATGCAGAAAGCGCGTTACTCAGTAATTTTAATTGGCCTTACTTAAAACTTATAGCGGGTGTTAGTTCATATTTTTTAAATAACTTTGAACAAAGTCACTATCATTTAAATTCAATTGTGCAATATTTAACGCCGGATCATCCTGCCCGTAAAATTTTTGCTCTGAGTCAGTTGCAATTGGGTTTGGTCGGTGAAATAAGCGATACATTAAGTGGCTTTACGTCAGTATCAAAAGCAGATGATAAATTTTTATCTTCACTCAGTTATCAGTTAGCTGAATTAGGTGCCTATCAAGATGCCAAAGCATTAGCGAGTCAAGTTAGCACTCATGAAACCGATGGCACTGCTAGTGATGCAGAGCAAAAGGTTCGCGAGGGGATGTTAAAGCTAGTGCTAAATGATCCTTCAGGCATACAAAATTTAAAAGCTGCGCTTGCGCAATCTCCTGATATGTTATCAGCTGAGTTGGCGTTAGCATACGCGGCTATTCAGACTGGCGATTTTGACCAAGCATTAGATATTTCAGAGAAATGGAAAAATGAATATCCAGATAACCCCGGTGGTTATAATGTATTGGCGGGTGTCTATTTAAAAAAAGGCAAATTAACAAAGGCTAAGGAAGCACTGTTACAAAGTCTAGCCATTGCACCAAATAATTTATTCGCATTAACCGAGCTAACCTTAATAGCGCAGCAGCAAAAGCATGACCAAGCGGCTAAACACTGGTCTGAAATGGCGGTAACTGCTTTTCCTGCAAATGTTAAAATTTTAAGGCAACATTATGGGATATTTAAGGATGAGTCCGCATTTGCAAAAATTAAAACCTTGTTTGAAACAAATAAAGCCGACTTGTCTTATGGAATGCTTTATGCCGAAGTGTTACTAGATACTGATAATATTGTCGCCGCTGATCAAGTTTTAGCTTCATATACTACCTCAATAATATCGCCTAAAAAACTATGGCAGTTGATGCTTTTTGTACAAAAAAAGCAGGATAACGATATTAACTATCAACGGCTACTAGCCGGTTGGCTTAAAACAAATCCTTACCATATAGAGCCAGTTTTGTTATTGGTAAAGCAATTTGTTAATAAAAAGCAAGCAGATAAGGCACTAGTGCTGATTAATAAATCGCTTGCTGGGCCACATAAAGATAATAAAATGCTCAAAATGGCGAAAATGCACTTACTACTTGAGGGAAAATTACTACGCGAAGCTAAAAACTTTTACAGCAAGTTAGAAAGTGTGGGAATGAATAAAAAGCTTAGCCAAGGTTTTCAAGGCAGAATTTATTTATTAGAGCAAAATTATGCACAGGCAATACCGCTGCTAGCAGCCTATTACCACCACTTTCCATCTAGCCAAAATATTATCCTCTTGGCAAGTTCATTACAGGGTGACAATCAACTCAATGCAGCCATTACAAGTCTAGAGTCGCACCTTGTCAGTAATGAAAATGATGACAAAGTGCGCGGGCAGTTGGCTAATTTATACTTACAAGCACAGCCAGATAAAGCGATTAGTCACTATGAAAAAATGTTAAGTAGACTGCCCAATAATATTGTCGCCTTAAATAACTTAGCTTGGTTAAATATAGCAAAAGGTGAATTAGAAACTGCACTATTACACTCTAAGAAAGCAATAGGCCTTGCCCCTGAAAATCCAAATGTTGTCGATACAAGAGGGATGGTTTTACTTAAGACTGAGAATAGATTGGATGCATGGAAAGCATCATCAAAAGCATACAAAATAAGTAAAGGTCAAGATATGAGTATCGCACTTAATTATGCAGAGGTATTAATCAGCATTAACGAAAACCAAAAGGCATTGGATGTATTACGAAAGGTAGTCAATAATAGTAGCACTAAGCAGAGAAAAAATTCACTTATAACTTTGGCAAAAAAAAATCGAACGCTGCGAAATTTATAATTGTTATTTAAATACAAAAGGATAGGATAATGCTATTAGGGAAAACAACTCAACAAGTTATCGTTGCTTTAACATTGGTACTGGCACTTTTAGGCTGTGGTAACAATTACACTCCAGAAGAATATATCGCTGCTGCGAAGGCATCTCTAAAAGAAGGGAAGAATAACGAAGCGATTATCAGTCTTAAAAATGTGCTGAAACTTGACGCAGAAAACTCTGAAGCCCGACTATTATTAGGTATTACGTATCTACAAGAGGGCATTTGGTTATTAGCTGAAAAAGAGCTTGATAGGGTATTGGAATTAGGTAATAAAAATACGGTTGTTCTCCCTTTATTAGCATCGGTGTATTACCACTTAAATAATAGTAGCGCTATTAGTGAATTAATAGACAATAATTTATTGATAGATGCCAATATTCTGATTATTCCAAGAACATATTTAGGTCTTTCTTATGTTCGTGATGGTGAGGTTAACTTTGCGAAAGTTGTTTTTGAAAAAATAATTTCGGATAATATTGAGTCGCCGTATACAGAAATAAGTCAATCATGGGCTACGGGTTTAAACAACAATTATGAAAACGCGCTGCAATTAATTAATGAAGTGATATCTTTATCTCCCGGACTAGACATTGCTATTATTTCTAAGGCACAGTTTCTATTTGCTAAAAATGACATGAGCAAAGCGGCAGAAGTTTATGGTGAATTTTTAGCGCTTCATCCCAGAGATCTGTATTCTAGATTAATGCTCGCATTATCATTAACTAAAGCCTTAAATTATCAAGCGGCCGAAAAGCAAGTCGACGTGATATTGAAAAACCTACCTTCTCAACCTTTAGGTAACGAAATGAAATCGCAGATCAGGTTTGTTGATAAAGATTATGCACAAGCCAAGTATTTTGCTGAGTTAGCCTTACAAAGAAATAATAATTTACTCATTTCCAGAGTGGTTGCTGGTATAAGTGCATACCAACTTAAAGAACCAGAACTGGCTTATTCTCATTTAGTAAAAATTAAAGATAGATTGCCACTAAAACATCCAGCGCAACGCTTATTAAATAGTCTTCGATTACAATTGGGCTATATTGATGAAAGTATAGCGGCATTATCCAACGCTCAATTAGAGGAATTAGATGTCGAATTATTGTCCTCATCTGCTCAAGAGTTATTTAATTTAGGACGAGTGGATACTGCAGAACGATTGTTGTCAAAAGCCTCAACTATAGCACCTGAAGATGGTTTTATAGACTTTCAAATAGGTATACAAAAATTACTGAATAACGATGATTCTGCAGGTGTTTTTTTTGAGGCTGCGTTTGAAAAGAACCCTGATGAAGACACAGTAGCGGCTATGAAAGTACTGAAACTGCTCGATGAACAAAATTACAAACAAGCGATTGAAATCACAAATGGTATTGAAAAACGCAATGAACAGCTGGCTTATGGCTTAATGGCTGCTATATTTAAACGTCAAGAAAAATATGATCTAGCGGAAGCAGAGCTTAAAAAGGTGGTGGGGTTAAATAACAAACAAGTGGGCGCATTATATTCACTGGCTGATTTGGCAAAGCAAAAAAATGACCTTGAGGCTGCTATTAGCTATTATCAAGAAATTCTGACCATCGACCCCGATCAGGTTCATGCCATAAACGCTTTATTAAAATATGTTACTGATAGTACTTATCAAGCAGAAATTAAAGTTTTTTTTGAATCAAATATTATTAATTCTGCTGGTAAGCCTGCAGCCAGTTTAGCTTTAGCTGAATATTTTATATTTCAGCAGCAATTTAATGAGGCACAAAATATTTTAGCGAAGGCTTTGTTGCAACATCCGGCTGATTTACGTTTGAACTTACTCTTAGCAAAAATTTACACCTATCACAACGAGTATGAGTCAGCGCTCAACCAAGTGGATGCCTACATTCAGTTTCAGGATAGAGAGCCGAGAGCTTATCTTGCCAAAGCCCTAATTCATAATAAAATGGGGGATAAATTTAATGCCCTTCAATCACAAGTACAGGCCGTTAAATTACAGCCCAATGATCTCATTGCACAAACAGACTTGGTTGCGTTTTATTTAGATAATAATAAATTGCCTGAAGCAAAGAAAATATTAGCGAGTTTAGCTAACAGCCCACAAGTAGAGCTTAAAATTAAGCGTTTAAAAGGCAAAGTAGCATTTATGGAGCAAAATTATCAGGATGCAATCGGGTTCCTCCAACCCATTTATAAACAAGTAAATTCTCAGAAAGTTATCCTTGAAATTGTACAATCTATGCAAAACCTTGGGCAAGCAGAGCAGGCAATTGAGATTATTAATGAGGTTACCAATCGTATTAAGTCAGATATTCCTATTGCTATTCTGTTGAAGCAGGCAGAGCTTTATTCTGAACAAAAGCAGTTAGCTAAGGCTATTGCTATTTATAATCGGTTGCTTAAGCGTACAAATGATCACTTTGTTATTTCAAATAATTTGGCCTGGGTATTGTTAGCACAAGGCGATACAAAACAGGCGCTAGCACAGGCGAGCCTTGCGATAAGTGAAGCTCCAGACGAGCCTATTGTGCAAAATACTTTTGGAGTAATTTTGTTAGCTGCTGGGGAAAATAAACAGGCTTTAACATACCTTAAAAAATCGTACGAAGCAGAACAAAGTAATAGTAATTATACCTTACATTATATTCAGGCATTACTTAGCAACAATGAAAAGCAGGATGCGAAAAAACTGTTAAAACAGCTTAATGAATCAACATTATCAGCAGATAGTTTGAGCCGTCTTAAACGGGTGAAAAGGGAAATATAACCCAACACTATGCCTTTAAAGTGTCAGCTTTTTTTACATAATGAATATATAATTTTTGTTGTGATTAAAAAAAAACTAATAAAACAGTCAGGTATCGTGTTGGTCTGTTTTATGCAAACTTTTAGTTGGTAATATTCTTGTTACCAAATAATTTTTTGCATATTTAGCTTTTTTGCAAATTAGTTCACATTTATAAGGAACGAAAATGAAAAAACTAATTTCAACTTTAATCGCTCTATCTATCGCCGGAAGTTTTGCCGGCAGTGCCGCTGCTGATCAATTTTATATAGATATAGGCTCTGATCAAGGCGGGAATGCGAATACGGCCAATGGCGCCACTACAACCGGCTGGCTAGATCAAATATCGTTTTTGTATGACTCTACATCTGTGATCACTGATGGTGGTGTTGGTGGGGCAAATGTCTTATCAGTGGGCGATACAATAATGTCTGCTGGGGGTGTAAGCAACGCTAACTTTGTCGACCCAACTGGTATTAGTTCTAATCTAATTAGTGGCTTTGAACCAGCAGAAACCACCTTTGGTGGGCCAAGTAATAATGGCTTTGGATCTGGTAGTCAACTTCAGTGGGGTTTAACTTTTGGTTTTCCTGATTTAGCTGGCACCTGGAATGGCTCAGGATTTGATTATACTTCTGGTACGATATCTATGTATTATTATGATAATACGACGGCTAACCTTGCTAGTTTTGTAAGACTGTTTGATTTACAAGTAACAAGTGGTGGTGACACCGGTAATTCCACCGTTTTAAATGGCCAGTTAGTTAATTTTAACACGATATCTTTAGTAAATGGTATTGATGCGACTGATGTGTTTAATTTTGCTTTAGGATCTTTTGGCGACCTAAGTGGGCCACCGAATAATCAAAAAGTTAGCTTTAATGCCTCACAAGACACTCAAGCCATAGGTAATCTTCAATTTGCAAATGGACAGGCTACTTTAAACGGTTCTCACAACGGCTCTATAAACTTTGCTCAAGTACCAGAGCCTGCTTCTATTGCTATTTTAGGGCTAGGTTTATTGGGCTTTGCAGGAGCCAAGCGTCGTAAAGCTCAATAACTTTTTGTATTATTATTTGAATTTAAGATTAATGAAACCGCTGTAAGGCGGTTTTTTTCTGTATCCAGTTTCTCTATTTAGGTCATGTATCCAGACTACGTAAGTATCATGACATAGTGTGTTGATACTATTTATTAGGTTTGTGTAATACCCAGTATAGCTTTTTGCTCGAGGGTTATTTATCACCAAGAAACTAAAGTTTATCTCGATAATTTAACTGAGATCTTTTTAAATATGGAGTAAAAAAACTTAATAGCTGCGCATAATAATTTTAGTCAGACTTCTAGACGCTTGCTTGTGCTTATTTTAAATAATTATTTTCAAATGCAGTGTCGAATTTATTAACACTACAGCTAAAATTTATTACCTTTATTTTAAATAATTATTTTTAATCAATGGCTTAATTGTTGTGGCTTAAGATTTGCATATCTTAGTGTAATTAAACAAGTAAGGGATTAACATGAAAAAAGTAGTAACCAAGATAACAAAAGTAGTAACAGCACTTGTTGCTTTATCTTTTGCAGGAACTGTAGCAGCAGATCAATTTTATATTAATGTAGGTGATGACTTTGGTGGCAACAGTGTCAACAACCCAAAAGCCGCGGGTGCAAATACAACAGGTTGGTTAGATCAGTTGTCAATTGCTTATCAGTCATCTTCAACCGTCACGGATGCAGGTACTTTTGGTGTAGCTGACGGCAGATTAAGTGCCGGTGATAGTATTTTATCCTCAGGTGGTATTTCAAACGGTGGTTTTACTGGCTTAGCTGACATATCAAATAATTTAGTGAATAACTTTGAACCTGCATCAACTGCTTTTAGTGGCCCAAGTAATAATGGTTTTGGTGCTTGGGGTTTAACTTTTGGCTTTAGTGATTTGGCTGGTACATGGAACGGTTTTGGTTTCGATTACACTTCGGGTACCATCTCTATGTATTATTACGATAACAGTATGGCTAGCGTTAGTGAATTTACTCGCTTATTTGATTTAGAAGTCAATGGTGGTGGTGATACCGGTAACTCAACGGTTCTATCTGGCGCAATGACTAACTTTGGTGGAACTACTGTTAATGGTGTTAATGCCGGCGATGTGTTTGTTTCAAAACTAGGTAGCTATGAAGATTATTTTTCTGTACCGGGTCAAAATGTTTACTTTAATGCCTCACAAAATACACGGTCTCTAAATAGTGTAAATTATGTAAACGGTACTGCTAATATCGATGGTTCGCATAACGGTTCTATCAATTTTTCTGTGCCAGAGCCGACTTCCATCGCTATTTTAGGTTTAGGTCTATTAGGTCTTGCTGCGGCACGTCGTCGCAAATCATAATTAGCCTTATTGTAAAACATAAAAAAACCGCTAAGGCGGTTTTTTTATGTGTCAAACTTAAGTAAAGTGGCTAAGTAATAAGTTAATTATTATCTTTTAATAACGCTTTAACTCGCCAAAACATAAAGCGCTGTAGCCAATTTTTATTACCCCAAGGGCGCCAAGTTTTAATCAAACTATTTCGATAGGCATCAAAGTGCATGCCATGAGGTGCGTGAATAACGTGACCACGTTTTAGCAGTATTTTTAATACATTGGTACACAGTGTCCCTGCAGCTAAGGATATACCCATACAGGTTGAGGGTACTTTCTTTTTAAGGAAGTTAACTGATGATTTATCAACTAAATAATGCCGTTGTTGTACCGAAGGTGAAACACCAATAACAAAGCGGATAATATTATCATTGAATATTTGAGCTCTTTCTTCTTCACTACTATTTGTTGCAGCATCTACGATGGCAAAGTAGTCATCAAAAGACATTTTACCGGGCATAAACACTAAAAAAGCGGTTCCCATGCCCATTGGTGCTGCTGTTATTGTTGGAATTCCTTTTTCATAGCAACGACGAAATATTTTGCGTCTGATTTCTAACACAAAAATATCAAGACTATCTACGTAGATATCTACACCATTTAAGAAGTCATCCATATTCTCTTCATTGATGCCTGAGCTGAAGTTTTTTATGTTGGCTTCAGGGTTGATACTTCTGATGGTATCTTCCATAACAGCAGCTTTGGCTTGACCTAAAGTTGACATGTTAGCACCGGCTTGGCGATTAAAATTAGCAACATCATAATCATCAAGATCAGATATATGAAAATTTCCAATGCCCAAGCGAGCTAATACTATGGCGTGATCACCACCCACACCACCTAAACCTCCAATAGCCACTTTGGTGTGTTTAAGCTTTTGCTGTTCTTCCTGAGTAACCCAACCAATATTTCGAGAGAATGCTTCTTCATAGTTAAACATGAGGATCCTTTTATACTAAAGCTTTGAGTTTATTAAGCGAGTATCAGTTTTTGATCTTAGTAATAAAATTAATATAAGAAATTACTATGTTAAATTTTTACCAATTTCTCTTTCTATTTCTTTATATAAATACTTAAATCCAGGCGATAAATTTTTCATAAAAATCGATGAGTTAATGTAGTAAGGTGCGCGTAAACCATGATAGTCGATGGCTTTGCCAAGCTGAATAAAGTTAATACCAACAAATCGCAGACTACGGGCTAGCCTTGGTTCCATCATGACATATACGTGTTTTACGCCCGTTTTAATGCTTATTGATGCGCCGACCATATACAGTCCAATAGCAATGAATGGAAAGCAACGTAGTTCAGTTTCTGAGTAGGTGGGTTCATTAATCGTACCAACTGCTGAGCCCTTGAATTTATCTATTTTACGGCGTCTAAAATCAGCCTTTACAGCAAGACGAGATATTTCAGCTATTTCATGGCGTGGAAAGTTGCTTGGGTGTAGTTCTTCGTTTTGTATGGCGTTGGGGCAATATTTTTCGATGGGTAGTAGTTCAGACTCGTTAGCTGATGTTACCATTCTTACGCAGCTTGTGTAGGTATTTGACGGCTTATGTTTGATCATTGCGAAGAGTGAGTGGACATCAAACTCATCTTGTTCCTTGCCACCGTTTTTTACTTTTTCATAGGCCAATTCTTCGCAATAAACATTGTGACGAATGCGGAAAACTTCGTCGCGTAACTCAGCAGTATTGGCAATTTCAGGCTTTAAGAATTGGGTGAAATGCTTAGCAATATCTATCGCGTCATGATTAACTTTCATTGATGCAAGGCGTTTGGTGATGGCCCCAACTACGGGCACGTTTAGCAACTTCTTGCTCCAATTCATTATTTTAAGTTCCTGACTTTTTAGTCGGTTAGGCGTGCTTATAATTAATTACTTTTAATACAGCTTTATAATTAATCTACCATTTTATGTAATGATTATGAAATATATTTGTTAATTATTTATTAACTTGTGTGTTTTTAATATTTAACGACCATGATTAGTTTTAATGGGTACAATTTTCATTGCGGTTTCATAGCCAATATTAAAGAGTGAAAACTTTTTCTCTTCACTCATACCAAAATCAACGGCTGAGCATAAGCCAGTATTGATAATGATGGTATTGTGCCAAAATGCGTCATTAATATACTCGCGTGATATGGTTGTCATAAAGGTTCTGATCAATAACGTTACGTAATTTACAATAGGAAATAGTCCATCTGTTTTGAGCACGTCATATTCATGCTCACCGCGCAGACGAAAACACAACACGGGCGTGCCATCCATAGCCCAATCTCGGTGTAAGGCATCTTCCGATAGAATACTGCCATCAACCATTAAGTGTTTACCAAAGGGTTTAAAGCTGAAAACCAGTGGAATTGACATAGAAAAACGCACGGCCAGAGAAACTTTCATACTAGGTGTTCTTGCACGGTTAAAAATAACTGGTCGGCCGGTTTTTACATCAGTTGCTACAATATGTAAGTTTCGATTTAGATCGATAAACCTTTTACCTTCTAGGTGTTGGTCAACCCATTGTTCAAAAATATCACCAGAACTTAAACCACCATGGCGAATTAAGCACACTAATGAATAACCTTTAAATTGATGGTAATTGGTGGTTATCGCAATATGTTTAATTGCTGCTATTGACAATCCAGAGGCATATAAGCTAGCAATTATGCTGCCCCCCGATACGCCAACAAGATGAGAGAAACCTATATGCAAATCTTTTAGTGCTTGCAACACGCCGATATGAGCAGGTAAACGTGTTCCTCCACCTGCTAGAATAGGTACTATATTCGCCACATATATCTCCCCCCTATATTCTATTATTTAATTATGCGCAAAAATGGCGAAAGCGCTAGCAAAAAAATGTGCTAAATTCAGGTAAAGTTGAAAATCTTTAAAAGGAGTGAAAATATGAATAAGTTATTGCCATTGTTATTTATTGGGCTGATATTCAGTGCAACAGCCCGTGCTAGTTTAGAGGATACAGTTAGCTTACTTAAACCTTCCGTGGTTGGCATTGGTGTTTATACACCAACAGGCCAGCCGAAAAATCAGCTTTATGGCACAGGCTTTGTCATTGGTGATGGTACTTATATCGTGACTAACAAACATGTTATTGAGCAAGAGTTAGATGATAACTTATTACAAAAATTAGCGGTTTTTACCGGTAAGGGCCAGGCGGCAAAAGTAAAGTTGGCTGAATTAATTGCTAGTGATAAAGAGCATGATATTGCTATTCTTAAAATTTCAGGGCAGGCGCTACCCGCATTATCATTAGCGAAAAAAGACTTTCGACGTGAAGGCAGTACCATTGCATTTACCGGGTTCCCCATTGGTGCGGTGCTAGGGCTTTACCCCGTAACACACCAAGGTATTATTGCTGCTATAACACCAACTATTATTCCAGTTGATGATGCAAGACAAATAAGCATAGCTATGCTTAAGCGCTTAAGGGACCCTTATTTAGTCTATCAATTAGACGCAACTGCTTATCCTGGCAATAGTGGTAGTGCTATGTATGATATTAAAACCGGTGAGGTGATTGGTATTATTAATAAAGTTTTTGTTCAGCAGAGTAAAGAAACAGTGATCAGTAAGCCGAGCGGTATTACCTATGCGATACCGGTGAAGTATCTACATAAGCTATTAAAAAAGCATAACATAAAGAGCTAGTTACTATATATGCCAGAAAAATAGCTTCTGGTTAAAGTAAATACGGTAGTTAATCTTCCGCATTAGTTTGTTGATTAGAGTTTGCTGCTTTATTGCTTAGTAGCTCGGATATGGGGACTAGCTCTATGTTGTTTTTTTTCAGCAAGGGCAATAGTTTATGTAATGAACTGATCGTTTCAGGATGTGGGTGAGCGATAGCAACAACGCTATGATATCGTTTGGCATCTAGTATTAACTGTTTAAATTGGTTGAGAATATAGCTGTGTTCTAATTTATTATCGAGAAAAATATGTCGATGTAAGCTGGGTACACCAAAACTTATCGCCACTTGCTCTGCTTGGCTAGCACCGGTAGTTAAGCTATCAATAAACATTAAATCTCGTTCACTTAGGAACTGCATGGTCCACGCCATGGGTTGATATAGCTCGGTAAGTTTACTGCCCATGTGGTTGTTGATACCTAAAGCGAAAGGAATTTCAGCAAAAGCACTTGTTAATTTTTCCCGAATACCCTTTTCGTTCATGGTACTGGTTAAGGCACCTGGGCCAAGCTTTTTGCCATTTTTTGCTTCCATTGGAATATGCAAAATAACATCGTTTTTGTTTGCTTTTGCTTGTAAGGCTAATATTTTTCCATAAGGCGTATGAGGCAGAATCGCGTAACTGATATTTCCAGGTAAATAGAGTGCTTGAGCATCGCTTTTTCGATAGCCAATGTCGTCAATAATGATCGCTACTTGTGCAGGCTGAGCATAAAGCAAGGCAGGGCAAAGTAAGCTAAAGGTTAGTAGTAATCGCAGCACGGTAAGTTTTTCTGATGAGATGATAAGTCATTATTTAGAATAACAGTTCAGATTGTCAAAATCGACTAGTTCAACAGATAATACATAACCTTATTTACACCAGAGTTTAGGATTGACGGCGATACCGGTATGTCTAATTTCAAAGTACAGGCCTGAATTGGCTTGGCCACCACTTTGCCCAACTAAAGCTATGGGTTCGCCCGCTTCAACACGATCGCCAACCGCTTTAAGTAATGCTTGATTATGGCCATATAAACTCATGTAACCATCACCATGATCAACAACCAAGACTAGTCCATAACCTTTAAGCCAGTCTGAGAATAAAATGGTGCCATTATGTATAGTTTTAACTTGTCGGCCAATCGGTGCTGAAAGAAATACCCCTTTCCATTTTAAGTAGCCTTGTTTACTTGAACCAAAACTGTGTCTAATTCGCCCCTTTACAGGCCAAGTCAGTTGACGTTTTAATGTACTCAAGCCGACTAAGTTTTCTACTTTTTGCGCGGCAGCAGCCATTTTTTTTAGTAAGGCCACCAATGCCGACTCTTCTCGCTCTAATTTAGCTAGCTTCTGTTGTTCGGTCAGTGCTTTCGTATTGAGGGCTTTTAAGGTTTGTTTTTGTTTGGTTTTTGATAATTCGAGCAGTTGTTTTTGCTGACTTTGGGTCTGTGTTAATTGGGTTAATTGTTCCGCTTGCTGCTGATATTGTGCGCTCACGTCATTCAGTTGAGTAATCGTGCTCTTAAAGGCTTTAATTTCTTCAATACGGGCAGCATTAAGGTATTGATAATGGGTAATAGTTCGCTGCACATTACTGGGTTTTTCTTGATTAAGGATTAACTTTATATAGTCGTGATGGCCGGTAGAATAAGCAGCTCTAAGTTGCTTGGCTAATATTTGCTCTTGCTGTTTTTTGGCGAGTGCTAATTGTTTTTTTTCTGAGCTAAGTTGATCTAGTTTTTGGCGTGTTTTGGTTAAGCTACTACTGGTATTTGCCAAGTTTCGGGCAATTTTACCTATGGCAATATCATCTGTTTTTAATTGTTGCTCTAGATCACTAATTTCTACATTAGTACTTAATAAGGTGAGTTTTTGTTGATTAATAGCTTGTTGAATATCAGACAGTTGCTGATTGGCTTTTGCACTGCTTTGTACACTATTTCTAACATTCGTATCTGTTTGGGCAAAAATATCGAACGAGAGAAACACCAGTACTAGGCCAATAAAAAAAGCGTAGCCAGTGTTGAACTGGCTACGTTTTAATATTGGGTAGCTGATATTCACCTTAAACAGCACGTTTATGTTAAGTTAACTTTAATAAGTTACACCCTGTCATTTCTTTGGGTTGCGGCATGTGCATTAATGATAAAATAGTGGGGGCAATATCACTCAGTGCGCCGGTTTTGGCCATTTTTGCGTTTCGACCAATATAAATTAACGGTACAGGTTCACAAGTATGTGCGGTATGCGCTTGCCCTGACACCTTGTCCATCATTTGTTCTGCGTTGCCGTGATCAGCGGTAATTAAACCCTCGCTGCCTGTTTTTTCTAAGGCGGTCACTATTCTACCGATACAAGCGTCAACTGCCTCACAGGCCTTTACGGCGGCATCAAAATCACCGGTATGACCCACCATATCGCCATTTGGATAGTTACAAACAATAAAGTCATGCTCGCCGCTTTCTATGGCAGCAACTAATTTATCGGTTAGCAGGGTTGAGTTCATTTCTGGTTGTAAGTCATAGGTTGCTACTTGTGGCGATGGCACTAATATCCGCTCTTCACCTACAAAAGTATCTTCTTTACCGCCGCTGAAGAAAAACGTTACGTGCGCATACTTTTCTGTTTCTGAAATTCGCAGTTGGGTTTTATTATGCTTTTCTAACCATTGTCCTAAAACGTTATTAAGTTTTACGGCTGGGAATGCCGAGGGCGCATCGATGTCGGCGGCATATTCGGTCAGCATAACAAAGCTGCCAAGCTTGGGCTGTTTTTGGCGAGTAAAGCCTGAAAAGTTTATGTCGGTAAAACAGCGGGTAAATTGGCGCGCGCGATCGGCTCGAAAATTCATAAAGATCATGGCATCGCCATCTTGTACCTGAATTACTTCACCCTGTTGGTCAGTAATCGCTGAGGCTTTGACAAACTCGTCATTTTCGTCACGCTGGTAAGCGGCATGCAAAGCATCAGTCGCTTGACTGTAGTGAAACTCGGCTTGGCCTGAAACCATTAAATTATAAGCTAACTCGACGCGATCCCAGCGTTGATCTCTATCCATGGCATAATAGCGGCCAATTACTGAAGCTACTTGGCCACAACCTAATTCAGCAAACTTAGCCTGTGCTTTTATTAACGACGCTTCTGCGCTGCGAGGCGGCGTATCACGACCATCTAAAAAAGCATGTAAATAAATCTTTTTTGCACCTTTTTCAACAGCCATTTCTAACATGGCAAAAATATGATCTTCATGGCTATGGACGCCACCGGGAGATAATAGGCCAAAAACGTGTATTGCTTTATCGTTGCTAACAGCGTTTTCTATCGCATTGAGCAAAGTGGGGTTGCTTTGAAACTCTTTATCTTTAATTGCTTTGGTGATGCGAGTGAAGTCTTGATAAACAATACGTCCTGCGCCTAAATTAACATGACCTACTTCAGAGTTACCCATTTGCCCGTCAGGTAAACCAACCGCCATGCCGGAGGTTTCAATCAGCATATTCGGTTTATTTGCCATTAGGTTATCTATTACCGGGGTTTTGGCATGATAAATAGCATTAGACTCTGGGTTTTCTCTATATCCCCAACCATCTAAAATAATAAGAACTGTTGATTTTTTGTTTGGCATCACGGCTTCCTTTGTACGAGTAAAAATAATTTTCAACAGCAGTATATCAAGACACGCAGTGAATATCTTCTGTCTATAGAGAGAAAAAACTTCTGATCTCATCTGCTTTTACAAGTCAATTTTGGCGTGAAAAGTTACATCAATAACAACAAAACTTGTCGATGCGGATTAAGATATTAAGCAAATCTGTTTTTCTATGAAAAGTTCAGTTTGGGTTTAGTTTATTAGCCTGTATACTATGGCAAATTTTAGTTAATTAGAACATAAAACTTATGGACCAACTTATTACTTTCGCAATGAGCCAGCCTTTACTTAGCGCTATATGGCTGGTTATTGTTCTTTTGATTGTTGTTATGACGATTAGAATTCAAATGTCACCTATTAAGCAATTAAGCACACAACAAATGACTTTTTTAGTTAATAGAGAGTCTGGTGTTGTTGTTGATAGCCGTAGCGAGAAAGACTTTAAAGCCGGACATATTATCGATGCGTTACACCTTGGCAATGATAAAGTGAGTAAAAATGACTTTGCTAGTCTTGAAAAACATAAAGATAATCCCATCATTATAGTATGTAGTGCTGGCATGAGTGCGGGCAAAGTGGCTAGCCAGCTAGCAAAAGCAGGTTTTACTCGAGTAAGTTTACTTAAAGGTGGTATGAATGCTTGGTTAAGTGCGGGTTTACCTGTAACCAAGTAGTATGCAACCAAACAAACAACGGATTATGATAATGGCAGTTGATATATATACTAAAGTAACTTGTTTTTATTGCATGAGAGCGAAAGCTTTATTTGATGATATGAACATTGCTTACAACGAAATAAAAATTGATGGTGATGCACCATTGCGTGAAAAAATGATCACACGCAGTCAGGGCAGCGCAACAGTGCCACAAATATTTATTAACAATGAGCATATTGGCGGTTGTGATGAATTATTAGCATTACATGCGCAAGGAAAATTAGCTTCACTTTTAGCATAATAATATGAGTGAAAAAACATAGCATAAAAATGCCTTAAAAAAGGCGTAACTATATAGGACGTAACACAACATGGCTGACGAAATTCAAAACGGCGCAGAAGCAACAACTGAACAACAAGCACCACAATTTGCTATTCAACGCGTTTACACCAAAGATATCTCATTTGAAACACCAAACTCCCCAGCAATTTTTCAAAAAGATTGGAAGCCAGAAATACAGTTAGATATTGATACTAAATCAACTAAACTCGCTGATGATACTTATGAAGTAACTTTGTCGTTAACGGTTACGGCTAAAGTTGAAGATCAAACAGCTTTTCTAGCTGAAGTACAACAAGCGGGTATTTTCACTATTGGTAACCTGCCTGAAGCACAATTAGCTCATACTATTGGCGCATTTTGTCCGACAACTTTATTCCCTTATGCGCGTGAATCAGTTGCAAACTTAGTTAGCCGTGGCTCTTTCCCACAAATTAACTTAGCACCGGTAAACTTTGAAGCTTTATTCGCAAACTATGTACAACAACGTGCAGCACAAGCGAACGGCGAACAAGTACCAGCCAGCACAGAAACTCACTAGTTTATGAACCCTGATTCTGCCGCAATTTCCGTTATTGGCGCTGGCTCCTATGGCACAGCGCTAGCCATATGTTTAGCCCGTAATGGCCATAAAACATTGCTTTGGGGACGTGATGCTAATCACGTTGCTGAAATGGCTAACACACGCGCTAATGAAAAATATTTACCCGGCAGCCAGTTTCCAAAAGCATTAGTGGTTAGTGATGATTTGGCAAACGTAGTCGCGGCTAGTAAAAATATTTTATTGGTGGTGCCAAGCCATGTATTTGGTGAAATGCTAAAGAAAATCAAACCTTATCTAAGAAAAGATACCCGTTTGGTCTGGGCTACTAAAGGCTTAGAGCACGATTCAGGGCGCTTATTGCAAGACGTAGCACGAGAAGTTTTAGGTAATGACATATCGTTAGCGGTACTTTCTGGACCTACCTTTGCAAAAGAAATGGCCGCAGGATTACCAACGGCGATCTCCTTATCTTCAACCGATGATGCCTTTGTTGAAGATATATCTAACTTATTACATTGTGGGCGCAGCTTTCGTGTTTACAGTAACAGCGATTTTATCGGTGTACAGTTAGGTGGAGCAGTGAAAAATGTTATTGCCATTGGTGCAGGTATGGCTGATGGTATTGGCTTTGGTGCCAATGCACGAACCGCTTTAATTACCCGAGGCCTAGCCGAAATGACCCGTTTAGGTTGTGCATTAAATGCCGAACCTTCAACATTTATGGGCATGGCAGGATTAGGTGATTTAGTCTTAACTTGCACTGACAACCAGTCACGTAACCGTCGTTTTGGTTTAGCTTTAGGTGCTGGCGCAGGTGTTGAGCAAGCGATTGCTGATATTGGTCAGGTGGTAGAAGGTTATCGCAACACCAAAGAAGTGTATATGCTGGCACAGCGAATGGGCGTTGAAATGCCTATTGTTGAGCAGGTTTATCAGGTGCTTTATTGCGGTAAAGACGCCAAGTTAGCGGCTGCAGATTTATTATCTCGCGATCGTAAATTTGAATAGGGTTAACTCAAGCTATACTTTTTAGTGGCTGCGCAAAGTCAGTTAGAAGAAATAGCTATCAGTGCGTTTCTTATGTTTTAGTCCATCCGTCACATGATCACCCGTAGGTCCTGTGTAGGTTGGACTTTAGTCCACCAAATTAAATGAAATTTAACGCTTTTCACCATAAAGAACATTAACCTTTTTCAATATAACTGCAGATTGAAAAAATAATATCCGCTGCAGATGTTTTTTTGCTCCATCAGCTTAATGGCCCACTTAACGGTTGACGGACTGAAGTCCGACCTACAAAAATAATTGCCCAACGTTAAAAAATCACCTGTAGGCCCGATGTAGGTTGGACTTTAGTCCATCAAGTTAAATGAAATTTAACGCTTTTCACCATAAACTACATTAACTTTTTCAATATAACTGCAGATTGAAAAAATAGTACCCGCTGCAGATGTTTTTTGCTCCATCAGGTTAATGGCCAGCTGTACGGTTGACGGACTGAAGTCCGACCTACAAAAAAGAATTACCCAACGTTAAAAAATCACCTGTAGGCCCGATGTAGGTTGGACTTTAGTCCATCAGTTAAATGAAATTTAACGCTTTTCACCATAAACTACATTAATTTTTTCAATATAACTGCAGATTGAAAAAATAGTACCCGCTGCAGATGTTTTTTTGCTCCATCAGCTTAATGGCCAGCTGTACGGTTGACGGACTGAAGTCCGACCTACAAAAAGAATTGCCCAACGTTAAAGAATTACCTGTAGGCCCGATGTAGGTTGGACTTTAGTCCATCAAGTTAAATGAAATTTAACGCTTTTCCCCATAAACCACATTAACCTTTTTCAATATAACTGCAGATTGAAAAAATAGTACCCGCTGCAGATTTTTCTTACCCCATCAGCTTAACGGCCAGCTGTACGGTTGACGGACTGAAGTCCGACCTACAAAAATAATTGCCCAACGTTAAAAAATCACCTATAGGCCCGATGTAGGTTGGACTTTAGTCTGAGGAATCCCCACAAGTTTAACGAGTAAGCGCTTGATATCTGGTAATATGTTAATCACCACAAAAAACAAATAAACCAAATACAAGCGCTATGCCTACATTATCAGACTTATTCTCTTCCAA
>NZ_VOLS01000065.1 GCF_007954265.1 Colwellia sp. C1TZA3
AAGAGGTATCAAGGCAGATAGTCTTGTCTCATGTTTCATCAATTTTTCAAATGCTGTTCGAGAAAGTGATGGCAAAGAACATATCAGCTTTGATGGTAAGGTCGTTTGTGGCTCCAAGCATGGTGAGGTAGATGCTTTGCAATTAATGACAATAGAATTAACAAGACACTCATTTAAAATTGAAAATCCTACACTCTACGCTAAACTAAAATAACCCACTACTTTATCTCAGGTGAGTTATGGCTACGCCAAGGAAACGACAAATCAGTTTAGTAGATACCCCTTATTATCATTGTGTGGCGCGTTTTGTACGGCGTGCTTTTTTATGTGGCGAAGATACCTTGTCAGGCTAAAGTTATGAGCACCGACGAGGATGGATAGAAGACAAGTTACACTTTCTCACCCAAGTCTTTGCGATTGATGTATGTGCCTATGCGATAATGAGTAATCATTACCATGTGGTGTTATTTATTGATGAGGCAAAGGCTAAGCAATGGAGTATAAATGACGTACTTGAGCGTTGGCATTAGAATTAACAAGACACTCATTTAAAATTGAAAATCCTACACTCATTTAAAATTGAAAATCCTACACTCATTTAAAATTGAAAATCCTACACTCTACGCTAAACTAAAATAACCCACTACTTTATCTCAGGTGAGTTATGGCTACGCCAAGGAAACGACAAATCAGTTTAGTAGATACCCCTTATTATCATTGTGTGGCGCGTTGTGTACGGCGCGCTTTTTTATGTGGCGAAGATACCTTGTCAGGCCAAAGTTATGAGCACCGACGAGGATGGATAGAAGACAAGTTACACTTTCTCACCCAAGTCTTTGCGATTGATGTATGTGCCTATGCGATAATGAGTAATCATTACCATGTGGTGTTATTTATTGATGAGGCAAAGGCTAAGCAATGGAGTATAAATGACGTACTTGAGCGTTGGCATCGCTTGCACAAAGGTACGCTACTGACACAACAATACTGCCGCGGTGACACATTAGCGAAACCGTTACTAGATATCGTTAAAGCCACGGCTGAAATCTATCGAAAACGCCTGATAAAAATCAGTTGGTTTATGGGCTATATCAATGAAAATATTGCCAGAGCGGCTAACCAAGAAGATAACTGCACAGGCAGATTTTGGGAAGGTCGGTTTAAATCTCAAGCCTTATTAGATGAAGCAGCCCTTGCTGCCTGTATGGCTTATGTTGATTTAAATCCTATTCGCGCTAATATCACCAAAACGCCTGAAAGTTCAATGCATACCAGTGTAAAACTGCGCTGTGAGCGAGCCACTAAAAGCCAACAGCCCAATACACTCTTACCCTTTGTCGGTAACCCAAGAGAAAACATGCCCAAGGGTCTACCGTTTGAGCTTACCGACTACCTACAATTAATTGAGCTAACCGGTCGATGTATAAGAGAAGATAGGCGTGGTTTTATCGAAAACAGCCTACCGAGCATACTCAACCGGTTAAATATATCTGCTGAAAACTGGTTAATCATCACGACCGAATTTAGAACACAATTTCATGGTGCGGTAGGTCACGAAGATGTGCTCAGTGATTACTGTAGGCATCAACAGTTAAAACGACAACAAAATTTAAGTCACTGCAATAAACTCTTTGCTTAACTACATGACTAACTATTCAAAAAATCCATACACATAACGAGTCATTGCTTGAGGATGATACTTGCTAGAAAAGTGATATTTTAGTGTAGAACGGGAGTAAATCGGTAATTTAGCCTCTACTTTTTAACAAAAAGTGTTATTTAATCATGACAACTGGCAAAGTATTAAAATATCAATGCTATGTAGTTAGATTGTATTTTAGATGAGTGTCATTTATATTATTTATATTTTATGGATTTCGACAATAAAATAACTATTCTCTTCAATCCATGCCTGGTACCTAACCCTTTCTCGACTTGCTGAAACCTGCACCTTGAAGTGGAGCGGGTATAGTATGGCTCTGGTTTGTAAAACTAACCCACGTTCAGAGGCTAGCACTTGGTGAGGAGTCATTTTGTCTATATTTTTATTAAAGGATTGAGTATGGGTTATTGGTATTTAGCGATAGCGATTGGTGCTGAAGTTATAGCAACATTAGCACTTAAAGCATCTGATGGTTTTTCTCATTCAACTTCTAGTACTATTTGTGTCATTGGTTATGCAGTTGCATTTTATTTCTTATCTTTAGTTCTTAAAACGGTTCCTATAGGTATTGCTTATGCCACTTGGGCTGGTATGGGGATTTTCTTAATTGCATCAATAAGTGCAGTGATATATAAACAGATACCAGATTTACCAGCGATTATAGGTATGTGCTTAATTTTGACTGGTGTTGTAGTTATTAATGTATTCTCAAAAACAGTGAGCCATTAAAACTATAAGCCATTCAAGTAGGAAAAATTTTTAAATAATCGTTTCTTTGGGTTTGTCCCTAAGTTAACTGAGTATATTTAGCTCTTTTAATTAAGTCTGACTTGGCTTTTGATGATAAAAAAAATTTAATCATTACTGGTTATCTTTATCTAGCTCAGTCAATAAATTTTCATAGTTGTAATCAGCAACACCGCTTTGTTCGCTTTGGAGTAACATATTACGTAAATTTAAAAGCTTAGTTTCCTGATCTTCTAACGCTCTTAATCCTGCTCTAACAATTTCGCATCATCGCTGGTTCATTTGTTCTATTATTGGCTAATTCGCGTACTGTTTACCAAATGGTTTGTTAAAACAAAAGATGTTATTGGTCAGAGCACTAATATTTTTAAGGATAAGTTTAATCAATAGGTACAGAGCATATTTCACCTAATCAAATTGGTATAATACCAATTACATTAAGTTATTGCTCACTTGTACTAGTTTAAATAGCTCAAGGCTGTGTTGCTCTCACTCCCAATAGCCAGCTATTGCTCAATCAAGCGCCTTACCTTGAATTATTTTTCCTGCGCACAACAAGATCACAAACTTAATGGAACTGGTATAACTTGTTAATGTGAGTCATATCGTTAAGGCCAAGCCTTCGCCGTAGTGCGGATAGTACACTTTGGTAGTGTGTGTCACTTTAAAGTTATTTATACCTTTATTAATCATGAGTAGCTCTATCACCCCAAAGCTCTTTTAAGCGTTGATCTCGACCACAGCCCCAACGGTAAGCATTATAACGTATTGGGCTATTTTTATAAAAATCTTGATGGTAGCTTTCATTACCTTTAATAGGATAAAAAGTACTAGTGGTTAATATAGGTGTAACAACGGTTTGATTAGGAAACTCTGCTATTACGGCTTCTTTTGATTGTTTAGCTAATGTTCGTTCTTGCTCGTTAGCAACAAAAATGGCACTTAGGTAGCTTGGGCCTTTATCACAAAATTGACCTCTTGCATCAAAAGGGTCAATATTTACCCAATAATGAGCTAATACAGCTTGGTAGCTGACTTTTTCTGGGTCGTAGGTTATCTCTACTGCTTCATAATGGCCTTGATGATCACCTTGATAAGTTGGATTTTTTATTTTACCGCCAGTAAAACCTGAAACAACATCTGTAACGCCAGGTAATTTCTCAAAATCAGATTCCATACACCAGAAACAACCACCCGCTAAAATGGCTTTATCTGCGTTGGCTAATGATGCATAAAAAAGCACCGATATTGATAAAACTAATCCTAATATTTTTTTCATAAAAATCTCGCATCGATATGGTGAATGAATAAATAGTTATGTTGCTATAATTAAAGACCTGTTATTGATAAAAACCATTTCACTTATGGTTAAATTTAACCGATTGAATGGCGCTGAACTTTGAAGTAAAGGTTGGCAAAACGTTGAATACCTTTTGTATTTATATCCCCAAAAAATTCATCGTTATTATGAGAAGTTTCCAGTAAAACAGCAAGTAAATTAGCTATTAAACACCGACAAGTTGGGATGCAATTCTGGCGTATGTTGTACTACTTTTAGTGGTGATCACGATGTGTTTTAAAATCGCTTAATAACTTCAAAGGCAAAAATATAGTTGGTTGCTTTCACTTAACTCAACACTTTAGCCAACTATTTCATTACTTGTTATTTGAGCCTGGGTATTATTAGCTCGAGAACGCCATCACTATAGCGTATCCTATTGGCTGTTGAGTTTATTATTGTTGTTTATGAATATTAAAGTAAAAAATTTGCCGGTGTCTGAAATATTATGTTCAAACTGTCAGGCATGTTGTTGTAGTTTAGAAGTTAGAATTATTTCAGATACAGGTGTGCCATATCAGCATATATATGTTGATGCGCAAGGGAGTGAATCAATGAGGCGCTTAGATGATGGTAAATGTTCAGCTCTAAATCGAGATACATTAATGTGTTCAATCTATGAAAACCGACCATGGGTTTGTCGTGAATTTGAGATGGGCTCGTATGAATGTATAGATGAAAGAAATGAGAAGCTGTAATATTTATCAACATCAACATCAACATCAACACCAACATCAATATTAGAGCAGTTAACCTTTCACGCCAAATAGGCGATTTTAAAAGGACAATGTATCGTTTTTGGCCTTCCTTCTTTATTATTTCAGTTAGCTGAAAACATTAGTATTAACTTTATCAAGGTCTTGAGGTTGCATATCTTATTTAAAAAGGTGAGTTTTCAGGTTCTTTTTGTTACTTTTAAATGGTGGCATTTATAACTTTATGAATGGGTTGGTGGTTTAATGGTTAGTTTAATAATATTACCCGCTAAATATTAATCAGTATGGCTAACTATAAATCTATTTTATCTTGCTAAATGTCGCGCTTAATTCGATATTACTAATACGGGTATTATGGCTAATAGTTGCTAATCATTTTATTTTTTTCAAATTTTTAGTGCGATAAGGTTTCAGTTTAAGGTGGAGTCGTATGTTAAAAAAAGAGAATACAGGGCTTATTGTTATTGATGTTCAGGGTAAACTTGCCCGTATGGTTTATGATAGTGAGGCGTTAGTTGCTAATTGTGGGAAGTTAATTAAAGGTGCACAAGCACTTGGCTTACCCATTATTTGGCTTGAACAAAATCCAGCAAAACTTGGTGCTACAGTTGCTGAACTTAGTACTTTGTTAACCGGACAAACGCCAACGATCAAGTTTACTTTTAATGCCTGTGAAACGCCTTTGTTTATAGAGCAAGTCAAAGCAGCTAATATTGATAACTGGCTTATTTGTGGTATTGAAGCCCATATTTGTGTTTATCAAACAGCGCTGCATTTGCAGCAATCTGGCTACAAAGTGCAACTTGTCAGTGATTGTGTGTCTTCACGTACACTAGCCAATAAACAGTTAGCAATAAATAAACTCGATAAGCGAGGTATAGATATTTCAGGCTTAGAAATGTGCTTATATGAACTTGTTAAAGATTGTCGTGCTGACGAGTTTAAAGAGATTTTAGCTTTAATTAGATGAGTAAATTTTAACCAGTAATAACCTGTTGTAGCTGTTAAAATCAATAATCAAGATGAAAAGCAATGGCCGATGCTACTGAGTTACTTTAAATTATTACAGCATGTTACTCCTGCTAGTTGGTGTCAGTAGATAACGTCATAACATAAAAAATTTATAATATTGTTAACTTATCTTGTAGCTATACAGCAACGATTACTTTAAATTATTTAAGGTAATCAATATAAATATACTTTTAAATAGTTATTATCCAAGTTGATTCAGGCCATACCAAGTCACTAATTTAATTAGCATAAAATATTATTTCATAGGAAAGAATTAGCATGAAACTAGAATCCATTGCCTTACATGAAGGCTATAAATCAGAAGCAACAACCAAGTCTGCCGCTGTGCCGATTTATCAAACAACTTCTTATACTTTTGATAACACGCAGCATGGGGCCGATTTGTTTGATCTGAAAGTGCCTGGCAATATTTATACCCGCATTATGAATCCAACCACCGATGTGCTGGAAAAACGTATTGCGGCAATGGAAGGAGGCATTGGCGCTTTATGTGTTGCGTCTGGCATGGCGGCTATTACTTACGCTATTCAATGCCTTTGTGAAGTGGGCGATAATATCGTCAGCACCAGTGAGCTGTATGGCGGTACCTACAACTTTTTTGCTCATTCGTTGCCCAGACAAGGTGTTGAGGCTCGGATGATTTCACATGATGATTTTGCAGCCTTTGACCAAGCTATTAACGAAAAAACCAAAGCGGTATTTTGTGAATCAATCGGTAACCCCGCAGGCAACGTAGTTGATATTACGCGTTTAGCAGAAATAGCACATAAACATGGTGTGCCATTGATTGTAGATAACACGGTTGCTACGCCTTATTTATGCAGACCTTTTGAGTTAGGTGCTGATATTGTTGTGCATTCTCTGACCAAATACATTGCCGGTCATGGCACCACGATCGGTGGTGTAATTGTCGATTCAGGAAAATTTGACTGGGTGGCCAACAAAGCACGTTTCCCAGTGATGAATGAACCTGATCCTTCGTATCATAACGTTGTTTACACCGAAGCTATGGGTCCTGCGGCCTATATTGGCCGTTGTCGCGTAGTGCCGCTAAGAAACACGGGCGCAGCGTTATCTCCAATGAGTGCCTTTCAAATTCTACAAGGGCTTGAAACTCTGGGTTTGCGTATGGACCGACATTGCGAAAACGCTGAAAAGCTTGCCACCTATCTGCAACAACATAAAAAAGTTAAATGGGTCAACTATGCGGCACTGCCTGATAGTCCTTATTTTGATAGCTGTAAAAAGATCACCAATGGTAAAGCTTCAGGTATTATAAGCTTTGGGGTAGAGGGGGGCATTGAAGCCTGTGCACGTTTTATAGATGCACTTGAAATGATTTTACGACTGGTCAATATTGGTGATGCTAAATCACTGGCTTGTCATCCAGCGTCAACCACGCATAGGCAATTGAATGAGCAAGAATTAGCCTCTGCGGGTGTTAGTGCTGATTTGATCCGAATTTCTGTTGGTATTGAACACATCGACGATATTATTGCTGATGTGAGCCAAGCATTAGAAAAGGCATAAATAAAACTTACCTGCCCTTGAAAGAGGGCATTGTTGTGTTTTTATAATAAGCTCAGACTTATATTTTGAAAGCGAACTACCTAAAAGTATGTTCTATTTTGACAATATGTTGTGCGTTTTTTTGCTCATTTACACTTTACTAAAACCTCTTGAAGAGGTTTTAGTAAAAGGAGAATTGTCTTGAATATCAATATAACATTTGTTGGTGAATTAATATTTTACTCAATGTTTATCGTCGGTGGTTTAAGTTATTACTTAGGTAAACGTAAAACGTCTAGCCCCAAAGTAGCAACATTAATTGGTGTAGCCTTATGTATTACTCCACCGCTTAACTTAGCTTATCTAATTGTTTTAATGCTCAAAAACGATTTGGTAATCAATGAAAATATTGAGACTGAAATATAATTTTTCATTAACAATTTTCAAAAAATTTTATAAATGTATTAGGTAAATATGACAGATAAAGAACTGATGAGTATTTTAAATACCTCAGCTAACCAAGAAGTTTTTTTTGGCCCACAAGGCTTTAAGCAGGTAGCAACTCAAGACGAATTAAATAAGGCACAGCTTGGCTTTGGCATAAGTGAATTAGGTCAAGCGGCAGCCAGTGACGATTTATCCAGCGAAGCAAAAGGCTGTTGGCAAGCCTCATGGCAGGTTTTTGCCCGTGATACCGAATTAGGTGATCCGTATTTTGTTGACACCAATCAAACAGAATTACCCGTTTATACGGGATTTTTAGCTGAAGCAGGTTGGGAAGTAGAGCAAGTAGCAACGAGCCTAGTCAGTTATATCGCTTGTATGCAGTTGCTGTTTAATCATGGTCAACAAACCCAAGCACAATTTTTTCCAGACCCAAATAGTGTTATTGATGAAACCATATTGCAGCAGTTACAACAACAATTGATTGAGCTTTCTGGTTGTCAGCACTTCTGGCAACTGTTTATGCAATGTTACCTCGATTGGCTTATTGAAGATTAGCAAATTTATTTAATTTTTTTGCATACAATAGGCTGTTTACTCACTATTTTCTTCAGTTATCACTTGTTTATTGTTTGAAATATAGACATGTATAGTGCGGGTTTTACTTTCAACTATTTGTTTATAATATGTTATTTTTATATTCAACCATTTATTCTAGTAAAAGTCAAAATAGTGGTATGACCAGTAACTAGATCTGTGTATACTCGATATCACTTGTGCAGTAATGCAAAAAATTATTATTAAAAGTGTTGGAGTTAAGCATGCTAAGTTATAAAGCACCGATAGCAGACATCAAATTTTTGTTTGAAGATGTATTTAATTATTACGATCATTACAAAAAACACCCTGAATTTGAAGAAGCAACACCTGATTTAGTTGATGCCATTTTAGAAGAGTGTGCAAAATTTAGTGAAAACGAATTGCTACCGCTTAACCAAAGCGCTGATGAAGAAGGTTGTACCTTTGATAATGGTGTTGTAACAACGCCTAAAGGCTTTAAAGAAGCTTATCAGAAATTTGTTGAAGGTGGCTGGCCTAGTTTGTCACATGCTGTTGAGTACGGTGGTCAAGGCTTACCGTCATCGTTGGGCATGGTAATGTCTGAATTGATGGGCACGGCCAACTGGTCTTGGGCCATGTATCCAGGCTTAAGTCATGGTGCGATGAATACTATTGATACGCACGGTACTCATGAGCAAAAAGAATTATACCTCACACGCCTTATTGAAGGGTCGTGGACCGGTACTATGTGTTTAACTGAACCGCAATGTGGTACAGATTTAGGCCAAGTTAAAACTAAAGCTGAGCCAAATGGGGATGGTACTTATAACCTTACGGGTACTAAAATTTTCATCTCAGCCGGTGAGCATGACTTAACTGATAATATTATTCATATTGTATTAGCAAGAATACCGGGCGCGCCTGCAGGTACTAAGGGTATTTCACTCTTTATTGTACCTAAAATGCAAACCGACGAGCAAGGTACGCTTGGTGAGTTCAATAATGTTTCCTGTGGCTCTATTGAGCATAAAATGGGTATTAAAGGCTCAGCAACAGCAGTGCTTAATTTTGATAATGCTAAAGGCGTGTTAATTGGTCCTGAAAATAAAGGTTTAGAATGTATGTTCACCTTTATGAATGTCGCACGTGTTGGCACGGCATTACAAGGTGTTTGTGCCGCTGAATTGGCTTATCAGAACTCATTGATTTACGCGAAAGAGCGTTTGTCTATGCGTTCATTATCAGGCACAAAGCATGCTGACAAAGTAGCTGACCCGATTATTTGTCACCCCGACGTACGCAAAATGCTAATGACCCAAAAAGCCATTAGTGAAGGCGGCCGTGCGATGATTTATTACACCGCAAAAATTGTTGATGATATAGATAATGCTAAAACTGAAGAAGATCGTAAAAATGCCGACTTTCGCCTAGGTTTTATTACACCCATTTTAAAAGCTTTTTTAACTGAGTTAGGCTCAGAAAGTGCCAATCATGGCTTACAAATTTTTGGTGGTCATGGTTTCATTAAAGAATGGGGCATGGAACAAATTGTGCGTGACACGCGTATTGCAACGCTTTATGAAGGTACAACTGGTATTCAAGCGCTAGATTTATTAGGCCGTAAAGTGTTGATGACACGTGGTAAATCGTTAAATGCCTTTGCTAAAGAAATACTGATTTTTTGTAAAGATCACAGCATGATATCGAGTAATCCACATAAACGTCAAATGAACAAGTTTATCTGGCCTTTAAGTACATCGGTAGCGAAATGGCAACAATATACTATTCGCTTAGGCCTTAAAGCTAAAAAAGATCGTGACGTTATTGGTTCTGCTTCAGTAGACTTTTTAATGTACTCAGGTTATATCGTTATGGCCTATTTTTGGGCGCAAATGGCGCAAGCTGCCTATGAAAAGTTAGCGACTGATGTTGAAAACAGAGATTTTTATCGGGCAAAAATTAAAACAGCTGAGTTTTACTTTGAACGCTTATTGCCACGTACTAAGTCATTAGCGGTTACTATGATGGCTGATCCTAAGACCTTAATGCAGTTAGATGAAGAGTTATTATCTTTCTTGTAAGGCATTAGTTTTAATTATATTTTACTGATATTTTGTCTAGGTTTTAGGTAAAACCTAATTTAGATAATAAAATAAAAAGGCCGTATTTCATTGGGAATATGGCCTTTTTCGATCTACCAGCAAACAGCTTTTTTGTTATAAGTTTTTTATTTTATAGTTTATCTACTTATCTACTGTGAGATTTTGATGGCTTTCTTGCTATATGATGTGGCTAAAAAATGCAAAAAAATAACTGCTATGCAAATTAACACAGCAGCTATAAGCGTTTTTTCCACCTTATGCATAGCTAAATGTATGTCTGGCTAAAACGGTGATGGGAACTGCTGTAGTACTGGTTTAATATCTTCAAGCACATCAGTGGTTAGTGGGTGATTAAAAGCTGCAATATTTTCTGTCAATTGTTGCATATTAGTTGCACCAATAATGGTTGAAGTTACACCTTGTACTTGCTTACACCAAGCTAAAGCTAAATGGGCTGGCGAGATGTTATGTTTTTTGGCAATGTCGACATAGGCTTGTACGGCCGCTGCAGTATTTGTTGTATCTCTAAAAAGACCATTGCGTTGCATAAAGGTAAAGCGACTACCTGCTGGGCGTTGGCCATTGAGGTATTTACCGGTTAGTAACCCTGTTGCCAGTGGCGACCAAGGTAAATAGGCGATATCTTCAAGGATACAATTTTCAATTAAATATGGCCAATCTTTAGTATGTAACAAACTAAATTCATTTTGTATTGAGACCATACGTGGCAAGTTATGCTCAGCACTTAAACGTAAATACTGGTTAATACCCCAAGGAGTATCATCTGATAGTCCGCAATAGCGAATTTTACCGGCCTTAACACAACTTTCTAAGCCTTGGAGTATGTCTAACATTTCTTCATTTTGTTGTTTAACATTGACCTGCGGATAGTTAATACCATTTGGCCAATGCCGACCAAAGTGGGGCGACTGACGGTTAGGCCAGTGTAACTGGTAAAGATCAATATAATCAGTTTGTAAGCGCTTTAATGACGCGTCAACCGCGGCAATAACACTGGCGCCTGATATATTACTGCCATCACGAATGTAGGAGAATCCGGGGCCAGCAATTTTTGACGCTAAAACAACGTTTTTGCGACGTGATGGATTAGCGCCAAGCCAATGGCCAATTATTTCCTCAGTTTTACCGTAAGTCTCTGCACTAGGCGGTACGGCGTACATTTCAGCTGTATCAATAAAGTTGATGCCTTGTGATTGAGCATAATCGAGTTGGGCATTAGCATCGCTTTGATTGTTTTGTAATCCCCAAGTCATACTGCCTAAACAAACAGGCGACACCTCTAGTGAGCTACTGCCTAATCGAACATATTTCATTTTAGTAACCTTTTATAATTTGTTTAAATATCGAATGCTAAATGCAAAATTTATAGTGTTGGGTCAGGGTTTAATCAAAAATTAAAAATCATTGTATGGCGCAACCTCAATGGGGCAATTGTTAATAAAGGTTTGTGCCCGCATGGGTATTTTCAATAGCTAACATTATCAATACTAGATTAAATTATATGCAAGAGGCTAGTATAAATAGTAGTAAAAAATCGCGGGCATATTCTTACTAGGTACTTAATGTCTTGATGTTTTTTACGCAGATAACTTAGATAGTCTTGCTTTTTAGCGCTTCAACTTCATCAGTTAATTTAACTGATTTTTTCAAACAGCACAAAGTTTTAGTGGCATTGTTATTAGAATTTTATGGCCATAATAATGGCCAATACTTGCTTTGTCACTATTGGTTGAAATTGAGCATTGATCTAGGCTGATATTAACCGAATCAATTATTATGTTTTTATAGCGCGGGTCATTATACTGAGGCAATCAAACGGTCAGTAGGTAAAAGCCATATTAGCAAAGGTATATCCTTAAGGCATAGACAGTGCTTTATGGTGTTATACCAGTTCCATTAAGTTTGTGATCTTGTTGTGCGCAGGAAAAATAATTCAAGGTAAGGCGCTCGATTGAGCAATAGCTGGCTATTGGGAGTGAGAGCAACACAGCCTTGAGCTATTTTAACTAGTACAAGTGAGCAATAACTTAATGGGATTGGTGTTACTGGCTAATAATTTTTGAACAAAAAAAAGCCCATTATCGCTGTTGGCAGTAATGGGCTTTATGGTAATGTTTTTCTGAAAAAATTAACCTGCTTTTAAATAATCAGAGTCAAAGTCATCAACATCAATGGTCGCTTTACGAGCAACTTCTGTGGCGGTGAGTAACGCGGCTTCTTTTTCAGTGATAATATTCGCCGCTAGGCCTTTTGCAGCAACAAGATCAAGTTGATAAAATGGCAGGCGCTGACCCAGTTCACGACAAATTTTGTCAAAAATAGGCTCACAAGCAATAATATCTTCAAGCGTTTGTTCTAATTGACCTAAAACATTGCCCGATTCACGCGTAAGGTATTGACCTTTTCCTAAGCGTGACCGCGTTTCATTAGGGTATTGCAGTAAGGCCGCCACTTTATGATCGGTTTTATCTGACGGTTTTTTCAACCAACAGCCAAGTGGTAAAATGATCAGTCGCAATACTTTAGCTACTATCCGATTTGGGAAGTTGTTAATGAGTTCATCAATCGCTTGTTGAATATTGTATAGGCTATCCTCTAAGGCCCACTGTACTAAGGGTAAGTCAGCGCTCTGACGACCTTCATCGTTGTAACGTTTAAGCGTGGCAGACGCTAAGTATAAATAGCTCAAAATATCCCCGAGTCGTGCTGAAATACGTTCTTTGCGCTTTAAGTCTCCGCCTAAGGTTAACATAGCAATATCAGAGAGCATGGCTAAGTTTGAGCTAAAGCGGGTCATTAGTTGGTAATAACGTCGAGTTTCATCGTTATAAGGTGAGCTGAGGGCATAACTGCCGGTAAAAGAAAACCAAACACTACGACAAATATTACTCACAGCAAAGCCAATATGACCAAATAAAGCATGATCAAAATCATTAAGTGCTTGTGTTTTATCTTCATTATTTGCCGCTGATAATTCAGCCAGTACATAAGGATGGCAGCGAATAGCGCCTTGACCATAAATAATCATACTGCGAGTGAGTATATTTGCACCTTCAACAGTAATAGCAACGGGGGCACCTTGGTAGGCACGGGCAAGATAGTTACTAGGTCCCATACAAATACCTTTACCGCCATGGATATCCATAGCATCGGCGACACAGGTGCGCATTTTTTCGGTCAGGTGATATTTAACAATCGCAGACACTACACTGGGTTTTTCGCCCATATCAATTGCGCCTGTCGACATAGTCGTTACTGCGTCCATTAGGTAGGCATTACCACCTATGCGTGCTAATGGTTCTTCGACACCTTCCATTTTACCGATAGATATTTTAAATTGGCGACGAATACGACTGTAAGCGCCTGTTGCTAATGCTAGCGACTTGATACCGCCGGTACTATTGGAAGGCAAGGTAATAGCGCGGCCAACAGATAAACATTCAACTAGCATGCGCCAGCCTTGTCCTGCCATTTCAGGACCACCAATGATGAAACTCAATGGTACAAAAACGTCATTACCTTGGGTTGGACCATTTTGAAACGGTACGTTAAGTGGAAAATGACGACGACCAGTAATAACACCCTCGATATCTGTGGGTATTAATGCACAGGTAATGCCTAAGTTTTCTTCTTCACCTAGCAGGTGTTCAGGGTCTTGTAATTTAAATGCTAGGCCTAATACCGTTGCAACAGGGGCTAAGGTGATGTAACGCTTATCCCATGTTAAACGCATGCCAAGCACTTCTTCACCCTCAAACTCACCACGACAGACAATACCAAAATCAGGAATGGCGCCAGCATCAGAACCCGCTTCAGGGCTTGTTAATGCAAAACAAGGAATTTCATCACCTTTAACAAGTCGCGGTAAATAATAATTTTGTTGTTCTTCTGTTCCGTAATGTTGTAATAATTCACCCGGACCGAGTGAATTAGGGACACCAACGGTAGATGATAAAACAGTACTGACACTGGAAAGCTTTTGTAAGACACAAGATTGAGCATAGGCGCAAAATTCAAGACCACCGTATTGCTTTTTAATGATCATCGCGAAAAACTTATTATCTTTAAGGTATTGCCATACTTCGGGTGTTAAATCGGCAAGCTCATGAGTTGTTTGCCAATCATCAGTCATACGGCAAACTTCTTCTACGGGGCCATCTAAAAAGGCTTGTTCTTCTGCGCTTAATCTTGGTTTAGGATAGTTATGAAGCTTTTTCCAATCGGGTGTGCCACGAAATAACTCCGCTTCAAACCAGGTGGTGCCAGCGTCAATAGCTTCTTGTTCAGTTTTTGACATTTCGGGCATAATGCCCCGAAAAATAGCGAGTAAAGGACTAGAAATATACTGTTTTCGCACATCAGCAATATTTAATGGCACAGCGATAATAGCAAAAAGTAGCCAACCTAAGAAAGAGATCACTTGGGAAAAAGTTCCCACGATCATCAGTAAGGTGAATGCTATAGTAAATGTTGAGAGTGAGGCGCGTGAATAAGCCATAAACCCGCATAATGCTATAGCAATGAGTATCCAAGTTAAATAGTCCACGTAGTTTCCTTAATGTTGATTTTTTGGCCAACGTTGGTAAAGTCAGACCAGAGCTTAAGGTCGGACCAGAGTAGTAGTTCAAGCTTAATTCGTCTGATAGATAATTTCAAATTATTTATTGTTACTGCTGTCCTTTACTAGGATTATTTGCTGTAAAAAATTAAAACAGTATTAATTACTGACCATAACAAAGTAAAATGGTTTGGTAAGCTCTATTAATTTAAGTTTAAAGAATAGACTAGTGTTACTTTTTCTTTTTCTTACTGATACCTGAACTGTTAGCAGGGTACTTTTTAGGTATTAATTTCATCAATTTTTGTTTTATTGGTTTTATTTTATGTGTGAATTAATGGCCATGAGTGCCAATGTACCTACGGATATTTGTTTTAGTTTTAGTGGTTTAATGCAGCGTGGTGGCAATACTGGGCCACATAAAGATGGCTGGGGTATTACTTTTTATGAAGGCAAGGGTTGTCGCAGCTTTAAAGATCCGCTCCCGAGCGCGCATTCACCTATTGCTCAGCTGGTGACTGATTATCCGATCAAAAGTGAAACAGTGATCTGTCATATACGACAGGCAAATTCTGGTAATGTATCTTTGGTTAATACCCACCCATTTGTTCGTCCTATGTGGGGTAAAAATTGGACTTACGCGCACAATGGCCAATTAGCTGATTATAAAGCTACGTTAGCGACAAAGTATCATTTACCTATTGGAGAAACCGATAGCGAACAGGCTTTTTGTTGGATATTAGATCAGCTGTTAGAAGAGTTTAACGGTGATCAGCCTAATGCTGAAGTATTATTTCACTATATTATTGGGCTATGCAAGCAAATCAATAAGTTAGGTGTATTCAATTTGTTGTTAACCGATGGTGATTTTTTATTGGTTTATTGTACCAACAACTTACATTGGCTAACGCGACGTGCACCGTTTGGTAAAGCGAGTTTAATTGACGCAGAAATGGTGGTGAATTTTGATCAAGAAACTACTGAAAATGATATTGTTACTGTTATTGCGACTCAACCATTAACGGATGATGAAACCTGGCAAAAAATGCAAGTGGGCGAAGGTTTATTGTTTTGTAAAGGGCAGCTAATTTTTGCAAGTAAGCAGGACTGATCAAAACTTAAAGAAAACTGAATAAAGTGACTTTAACTGAGTCACTGCTTATTCAATCATTTTTAACTCAGTTACTTTTCAATTAACCACTTTATGATAATTGGTTAAAAAATTATTGAAAGTTTATTGAGGTTTAATTATTTGCTTGAAGCGGGCGTGGCATCGGTGTTGGTCACTGATTTTAATTGTACTTCAAATTGCTCGACATCAGCTTTAATTTGATAAAGCTTTACTAAAAGATAATCTAACTCAGGTGCAAACCAAGCGTAAGTAATGCGCTTTTTTTCAACAACTTCACGTTTAAGTCTAATCGTTTTCACCAAGCCATAAGGCAACATTAGTTCTTCTTTACCGTCATATTGATAAACGTAATTTTTGATTGTCCCTGATGTTTTAATAACAGGGTAGACAAAATGCTCTTGTTCAGGATTAGTGATCATATTGAGACGATGTTGCAGATGGTAACTGAGCGAGTCTTGAATATTTTCAGGAAATTTTATACTTTTTTCTTGCTCTTTTATCTCATCAATAGCGCTATTATTTGCTGTGTCATAACGCCATTTATAATGTTTGTCAGAGCCAGTACCTCCGCGTTTGTATTCATAATTTTCTGGCGTTACTTTATAGCCTTCAAGCTTAACAACTGAGGTTTCTTCACGACTATCTGAGAAAATTAACCATTCAATTTCTGTTTGGTAACTGTATTTCGCTAAGCCATTAGCTAAATAGCTTAACTTACGTGTAGCTTCGCCAATAGCTTTATTGTTTCGTAAAATGGTATATTGAGCATTAAATGCAGGGATCACGACACTATTTTCTTTGTCTGCTGCCATAACACTAAAGCTTAGACTAGACAAAAGTAAAGGGATATAAGGTAATGATTTCAACATGGTAAACTCTCTAAATTAAATACTATTCTTCGCTAGCATACCCCGAAATAGGTAAGATTACACCATCAAATAATGCATACTCTTCTTTCATTGTTACGCGCTTAGCACAACACCAATTAACCACCATGGGGTAAATACGATGTTCTTGTTGATGCACACGTTGAGCAAGATCATCGGCATTGTCTTCTGGAAAAACAGGTACTTTTGCTTGTAAAATAACCGGTCCACCATCAAGTTCTTCAGTAACAAAATGCACACTAACACCATGTTCAGTATCACCGGCGTCAATGGCTCGTTGATGGGTATGTAAACCTTGATATTTAGGTAATAGAGAAGGGTGGATATTAATTAAACGACCTTGAAACTTTTGCACAAATTCAGCAGTTAAAATGCGCATAAAACCTGCTAGCACAATCAAATCAGGTTGATAATTATTAATTTCAGCGACTAAGGCACTATCGTAATCTTCTCGGCTGTCAAAGTCTTTGTGTGAAAGCACCGCGGTTGCTATATCAGCATCTTGTGCTCGTGTTAAACCATAGGCGTCAGCTTTGTTAGATACTACAGCGACGATTTCGCCGCCATAGTTGTCTTGCTTACAGGCATCAATAATCGCCTGTAAGTTAGTGCCGCCGCCGGAAATAAGTACTACAATTCGGCTTCGCATCAATGATTAACCTTTGTTGATAATAACTTGTTCTTGGCCTGCTTGTAGATCAGCAATTTCACCAATATGCCAAGCGTTTTCGCCTTGCGCGTTAAGAATCTCGATGCTTTGTGCTAAATGCTCAGCAGGTACTACGATGATCATACCAACGCCACAGTTAAATGTGCGATACATTTCATGTTCGCTGATGTTGCCATTGTCTTGCAACCAATTAAAGATGGCCGGCCATTGCCAGCTATTGCCGTCAACAATCGCTTGAGCGCTGTCTGGCAAAACACGAGGAATATTTTCCCAAAAGCCGCCACCAGTAATATGTGACAAGGCGTGCACATCAACATGCTTAAGTAGTTCTAAAACTGACTTAACATAAATTTTTGTTGGTGCTAAAAGATGCTCAGCTAACGGTTTTCCATCAAGTAAGTCATCGGTGTTGGTATTATTTACTTCTAATACTTTTCGTACTAAAGAGAAACCGTTTGAGTGAGCACCAGAAGAGCCAAGCGCAACGAGTTGGTCACCCGCGGCTACTTTAGTGCCATCAATTAAACGTGATTTTTCAGCTACGCCAACGCAAAAACCAGCGATATCGTAGTCGCCTTTGTGGTACATGCCTGGCATTTCAGCGGTTTCACCACCTACTAATGCACAACCAGCTTGGACACAACCTTCTGCAATACCTTCAACAACGGCTGAAGCAACGTCAACATCAAGTTTTGCTGTGGCGTAGTAATCAAGGAAAAATAGTGGTTCAGCACCTTGTACGATTAAATCGTTTACACACATCGCTACTAAGTCGATACCGACGGTGTCATGTTTTTTTAAATCTATGGCTAAACGCAATTTTGTACCAACGCCATCCGTTCCAGCAACCAGTACGGGCTCTTTATAACCAGTAGGAAGTTGACAGACAGAGCCAAAACCACCTAGACCCCCCATAACTTCTGGACGAGTAGTGCGTTTTACAGCACCTTTAATATTTTCAACTAGGGCATTACCTGCATCTATATCAACGCCAGCATCTTTATAATTTAAAGATTGTTTTTCTTCGCTCACGGGGGAACCTCAATTATGTTGTTAGTTTGCTTGTACGATAAAGGCGCACATTCTATCAGCGCAAAGACGTGCTGAAAATCTTTAAAATAATTTATTTTTTATAAGTGATAAAAATCAGCAACATTATGATAAGATCTTCATTATGAAACACATGTTAATGCTAAATATGTTCAGAAATTGTTTGATATTCTTATGCCTTGTATTACCGCTTAAAATTAGCGCTATCGAGGTCGAAAACTTGTACAGCGCAAAAGTAGCTGTGGCGTCACAATCAAATGGCGATCGTAATCAAGCACTTAAAAATGCCTTGCGAGCTATTTTAGTCAAGGTCGGCGGTAATGACATTGATCATCCGCTTGTTAATCAAGCAATAAACAACTACAACATGTACGTTACGCAATATCAATATATTCGCCAGAATAAGGAAATATTACTTAATGTTTCTTTTAATGAAGCTAAGATCAATCAATTATTTAAAGCCAGCGACTTGCCGATTTGGGGGCAATTACGACCACAAGTGATGGTTTGGTTGGTTGAGGAAGATGGCTTTAAGCGCAAGATAATTTCTGCAACGTCGAACTCTTTGTTACCCCTCGTTATTGATGGATTCTCTCAGTTGAGAGGTTTGCCATTAGTTATGCCAATAATGGATTTAACTGACCTTAATGCTTTAACATTAACCGATGTTTGGGGGCGTTTTTCAAAACCAGTAGCACAAGCGTCTATGCGTTATATGGCCGAAGCGGTGGTTGTAATTAGAGTGTCAAACTCAAGCTTAGTTGCCGCCCAAAATGACCCCTTAGATTGTCCTCAGTGCCAAGTCAATAACTTAGCCCTAGACTGGAGTTTAATGACTGACGCGCAAGATGAGCATGCACAAGTTTTTAGCGAACAATACTTAGGTAATAATGTTGATGAGTTATTAACCGCTGCTTTGTCTGATATCACCGACATTATTTATCAGCAATATGCCTTATTAACAACTAACAGTAACGAGTTTGAAATAGATGTTGCCAATGTTGCCTCATTAGTGGACTTAATCGCAGTGTCAGATTTTCTTGCAGAATTGTCTGCTGTGCAATCAGTACAATTGGTCAGTGCGAAAGGCACTAATCGTCGCTTTAAATTGTCGTTAATTGGTTCAAAACAAGCCTTGCTTGCTTCATTAAAATTAAGTGAACAGCTCAATCGTTATGTTGATCCCCTCGCTGCGCCTGAGAGCATAGAACAAGTGCCGGTATTTTATTGGGGTAAAAAGTGAAGAAAGTCTCGCAACTCACTCTGTCCGTACAATTACCTGACGATGAAACTTTCGCGAGCTTTAAAAGTGAAAGCAACCAAATGGTTGTGCAACAGTTAAGGCATTTTCTTGATCACATAGGGGATGAAAACAAACAAGTACATAGTTTGTTTTTGTTTGGTTTAGCCGACGTCGGTAAAAGTCATTTGTTACACGCCAGTTGTGCCTATGCTGACACGTTAGGCATAACCTCGTTGTGTTTGTCGTTCTCTGAGCTTACTCAACTTTCGGTTGATGTACTTGACGGTTTAGAAAATATTGATCTAGTCTGCCTAGATGATATTCAATTGATCGCAGGTAATAATATCTGGCAACAAGGCGTGTTTGATTTATATAACCGTATGGTTGAGGAAAACAAATGCCTAATTATTACCGGTGATCAAAGCGCTGCACAGTTAACTATTAGTTTGCCTGATTTGGTATCTCGGCTAAGTTGGGGCTTAACAGAACAATTAAAGCCTTTGTCAGATAAAGAAAAGTCGTTTGCCTTGCAATACCGTGCACAACAACGGGGTTTAACAATGAATGATGATGTGGCGAGGTTTTTAATTAATCGTTTATCGCGTGATATGACTAGCTTAATTGCCGCATTAGAACAACTTGACCAGGCATCAATCAGAGAACAGCGCCGTATCACTATTCCCTTTATTAAAGATGTCTTGTTTTAAATAACTAGTGATTTACATCATGGTAATGTAAACACGAATGATTTAAAAACTAGTAGCTTAAAACTAGGCATTTCAATTATCCGTTTAATTTCTTTAATTCATTAGTTTAAAGTCTAAAAAACCAAGTACCTTATGCTTAAACTTATGTGGATCTTCAAATAAACTGAGGGTTTTAGTTAAATGATTTCAGGGCTGTAGCTAGGTCAGTACAACTCCAAACTATGCCACCCATGATAACTACAAACCATGCCACCCATCACAAACAATCCCACCTATGATAACTACAAACCATAATGATATGAAGGTTGGTACCTTTCTGGTTTATTAAAATACCCATTTATTAAATAAAGTGAGTGACCTGGTTTAATGGATACGACTACCTCAGTTAAGACATAATAGCCTTAACTGGAGAACTGAAATGACCAAACGTAAAAAATATACAAAAGAATTTAAACTTGATGCGATTTCTTTAGTCAGAGAT
>NZ_VOLS01000066.1 GCF_007954265.1 Colwellia sp. C1TZA3
TAAAATGAATAACTACAGCGTTATAAAATTTATAAGGTGAATAACTACTGACTAAATTTTATGCCTTGTATTTATCCATTTTTCCTCATGAAAAAGGTGATCACTTAATTAATCAAATTGGTATAAGTAGATAAATTAATGTAAGTAAGGGGCTTTTAGCCCCTTTTTTTATGCACAAGATCTATGGTATGTCGCGGTGTATAGCCGTGCTTAGTATTCTATGGATCCACGGAATCGGGATTGTGTCAATGTACAGCAGCGTATATACAGCATATCGGTGGTTCATGGTTATTTTAGCTATTATGGCTTCGAAACATTAGTATATTCTTGTAGGTTGATGCATAGGAGCTTGTATAAAAGAGTGTACGGTAGATTGTGAGTGTTTTGTTGTTTCTAGTTATCATGGCTGTACAGCATGAGTAAATCTTGGTACATCGATGCACAGGAGCTTGAGTGAGAGGAAAGCTAATAAGACTATTCGAATATTTTTTACTGAACTTACTGAACTTACTGAATTCATTTAACGTACTTTACTTATTATAAGTATAAGTATAAATAATAAAATTATAGTTAGCTGGAATTTTTTATCTACCTGCAAGGTCTTTTGTTGTGATATGTCACTATAGCTTGTTAATGATATGTCACTATAATGTTGTTATTTATATGTTTTTGATGTAAATTTACAAAAATTTACTTATAAAGTGTTTATTGTTTCATGAAGGTTGTTAATATGAACAGTAATTGCTGCAATTGCATTCTGCTCTTGTTTTGCAAGTTTTTTGTTAAATATTGAAAATTTTATATAATTAATAGAATGGTCAATGTTTAATAAGTATTCTAGATGCTTATTGTGAACATTAGTGCACTTTTGCAAATAGTAGACTAAATTTAATTTGTTACTAGCTTATATATATTTAGTGGATCTCGTTTTTAAAAATAAAGGAAATTAAGATGTTAATATTAACTCGCCGAGTTGGTGAAACGTTGATGATCGGAGACGATGTCACAGTGACAGTGTTAGGTGTTAAAGGCAACCAAGTACGTATTGGTGTTAACGCGCCAAAGGAAGTGTCGGTTCATCGTGAAGAAATATATATGAGAATACAATCTGAAAAAAGTGAGGGTGAAGCCTCAGGTAATGAAATCTAATTGCTTTCTCATAACTAAAGCCGACATCAGTCGGCTTTTTTGATCCAGCAATAAAATTTAGGCAGGTCATTTTAGCGTGTTTTTCGTTAGTTAATGTCTGAAAAATGACCGTGTTGTTTGAATTGTCACCAAACAGTCAGTAAATAAGAATAAAAGCGGGAAAAAGTTTGACTTATTTTTATAATCCCTTATTATTCGCCTCATTGGAGAGGTGGCCGAGTGGTCGAAGGCGCTCCCCTGCTAAGGGAGTATCTGGTTTATAGCCGGATCGAGGGTTCGAATCCCTCCCTCTCCGCCATTCTTTTAGATTGGCATCGTATGAACAACGATAATTAAATAGTTCATTGTGGGTGTATGTAGTATTTACTAGGTTGTCTACCTAAGGAAATATTATTTAGCTCGCTATCTCTTGAACTAGAGATATAAATAACAGGTTTGAATTAAGGACGCGTAGCTCAGCTGGATAGAGTACCTGGCTACGAACCAGGCGGTCGCAGGTTCGACTCCTGCCGCGTCCGCCACTTTTCTTTAAGTGGCTAAATAATAAAGAGTAGCAAATATTAAAGCTAGTTAAAAAATAAATATTGTAAAATTAAGTCATCTCCTAAACATGAGATATAAAAAAACAGTTTATTGCGGACGCGTAGCTCAGCTGGATAGAGTACCTGGCTACGAACCAGGCGGTCGCAGGTTCGACTCCTGCCGCGTCCGCCACATTGAAAAAACCAGTCTTCGGACTGGTTTTTTTTCGCCTAGATATTTTTTATCTTTGCGGGGCAGTATTATATCCGCCCCATTGGAGAGGTGGCCGAGTGGTCGAAGGCGCTCCCCTGCTAAGGGAGTATCTGGTTTATAGCCGGATCGAGGGTTCGAATCCCTCCCTCTCCGCCATTTTTTAGAATGACATCGTGTCAACAACGATAGTTAAATAGTTCATTACGGGTGCATATAATATTTACTAGGTTGTCTACCTAAGGAAATATTGTTTAGCTCGTTATCTCTTGAACCGGAGATACAAATAAAGGTTTTTTTTGAGGACGCGTAGCTCAGCTGGATAGGTTATCTAACGCTAATGGCTACCAACGCTCATGATGAGTAAAGTTCGCTATCTCCTAAACATGAGATATAAAAAAACAGTTTATTGTGGACGCGTAGCTCAGCTGGATAGGTTATCTAACGCTAATGGCTACGAACGCTCATGATGAGTAAAGTTCGCTATCTCCTAAACATGAGATATAAAAAAATAGTTTATTGTGGACGCGTAGCTCAGCTGGATAGAGTACCTGGCTACGAACCAGGCGGTCGCAGGTTCGACTCCTGCCGCGTCCGCCACATTGAAAAAACCAGTCTTCGGACTGGTTTTTTTTCGCCTGAAATTTCTTGCCAACCACTCGTCTGCGATAACTTTGCTTAAAAAACCTTTAAAGCTAATTTTTATTTTTATTCTTGCTGGATTTATACCAAGTCGATTAATTACCTGCTCATTTTTAATAGTCAAAATGAATAACTATGGCGTTATTAAATTTATAATTAACCTAACTACGGGCTAAATTTTATGCCTTATATTTAGCTGTTTTTTCGCATGAAAAGAATCACTTAATTAATCAAGTTGGTATTATACCAATCCCATTAAGTTATTGCTCACTTGTACTAGTTAAAATAGCTCAAGGCTGTGTTGCTCTCACTCCCAATAGCCAGCTATTGCTCAATCGAGCGCCTTACCTTGAGTTATTTTTCCTGCGCACAACAAGATCACAAACTTAATGGAACTGGTATTATACCAATCCCATTAAGTTATTGCTCACTTGTACTAGTTAAGATAGCTCAAGGCTGTGTTGCTCTCAATCCCAATAGCCAGCTATTGCTTAATCGAGCGCCTTACCTTGAGTTATTTTTCCTGCGCACTACAAGATCACAAACTTAATGGAACTGGTATTAGTGAACTTAGCACAGCAGATATTAAGTTTAGAATAAACGAAGTGTGTGAAAAGTAGTGATTATTGACTAGGCCTTTTGAGTCAGTACAATTTAAGTACTCATTTGATTAAATATTTTTACAGTTATTAGTCTGCCTCTGAGTTAGCAAAAGGTGAGTTTAAAGATTTTTTGATCGACAGGCTTATTTTCAACAACATTTATCTGAAACTAAAAATATGAATTACTATTATTTGAATCCAAGCTGTTACTATTTGAATCCAAGAGCCATTATTTAGTCTAATCGGTATGTGTTATTTTTTAGATTTTTATTGACAATAAAATGATGATTTTTGATGGTTAATGTCGATTTTTTAAACAAGTGTTGGTTGTTAATTAGTGTCAGCTTTAACTCTTGTATATTGTATAATATCTTTGTTTTTCTTTTTCTAATAACCGCTATTCATGGATTTGATATTGTATACAATTTACTTGATAAAGTGTTTTTTATAAAATAAGAACGAAATATTACTAAATTTAGTTGTTTTTTTGAACTATTCTAGCTTGACATCGTTTTTTTTCATCAATTTGTCATAATTTGTTTGCTTTTTACACATTGGAGTGATTATTCTAATTGTATAAAATTGCTTGAGAGTAAAAAAATGGAAAATCTTCAACAGTTATTTATTGAAGCAGGTACTTTAATGCTAGCCGGTATGGTCTTTGTATTTACCTTTTTAGGTTTGTTAATTATCTTCATTAATGTTGTGCTGGTAAAGTTGGCAAAAAAATTTCCTGACGCCATTGTTGAAAGTAGATCCTCAAGTAAAAAAAATAATAAAAAACAAGATGACAAAGCTGTATCACCGGCAGTCGTTGCAGCAATTTCTTGTGCTGTTACTCAATATCGTCAACAACATTCTGCACAGAAATAGGAAATGACCATGACCAAGCCCAAGCCCTTAGGAATAACTGAAGTCGTCTTACGCGACGGCCATCAATCATTGCTTGCCACACGTTTACGTTTGGAAGATATGCTACCCATTGCTGCTAAAATGGATGAAATTGGTTATTGGTCGATTGAATCTTGGGGTGGCGCAACATTTGATTCTTGTATTCGTTATCTAGGTGAAGATCCTTGGGAGCGTCTTCGAGCACTGAAAAAGGCGATGCCAAAAACCAAACAACAAATGTTGTTTCGTGGTCAAAATATTTTAGGTTACCGTCATTATGCTGACGATGTAGTAGAAAAGTTTGTTGAGCGCGCTCACGTTAATGGCATTGATGTTTTTAGGATTTTTGATGCGATGAACGATGTGCGTAACTTACAAACGTCGATCAAAGCCGCAGTAAAGGTTGGGGCACATGCCCAAGGTACCTTAAGTTATACCGAAAGTCCTGTGCATAGTCTTGAAGGCTGGTTAACTATGGCTAAGCAGCTAGAGGACATGGGCGCACATTCTTTGTGTATTAAAGATATGGCGGGCCTGTTAAAGCCTTACGATGCCGCTGAACTGATTAGCCGTTTAAAAGAAACCGTTGCTTTACCTATTGCACTACATTGTCATGCCACAACAGGCTTAAGTGTTGCAACACACATGAAAGCGATTGATGCCGATATTGATGTGATTGACACGGCTATTTCATCAATGAGTATGACTTACGGTCATTCACCAACAGAAACTATTGTTTCTATTGTTGAAGGTACAGCACGCGATACTGGCTTAGACATGCTGAAGCTAGCAGAAGTAGCGACTTATTTCCGTGATGTTCGTGAAAAATATGCCCAGTTTGAAGGTAGTTTGCGGGGTATTGACGCGCGTATCTTAGTCGCACAAGTCCCTGGCGGCATGTTAACTAACATGGAAAGCCAGTTAAAAGAGCAAGGCGCGGCTGATAAGCTTGATGAAGTGCTAACAGAAATTCCAAAAGTGCGTAAAGACTTGGGTTATATTCCTTTGGTGACACCGACCTCGCAAATTGTTGGTACGCAAGCGGTATTAAATGTCCTTACCGGTGAGCGTTACAAATCAATTACCAAAGAAACAGCCGGTGTATTAAAAGGTGAGTACGGTAAGACTGCTGCGCCAGTTGATGCTGAATTACAAGCAAGAGTACTCGATGGCAAAGCAGCGATCACTTGTCGACCAGCAGATTTACTTGAGCCGGAAATAGATAAATTATCGGTTGAATTACAACAAATTGCCAAAGAGAAAAATATTGCCCTAGCTGAAGATACTATCGACGATGTATTAACTTATGCATTATTTCCACAAATTGGTTTGAAATTTTTAACTAATCGCCATAACCCTGATGCCTTTGAACCCGCACCAACTAAAGCTTCTGCCCAAAGCGCTGCTGCAGCACCTGCTGCAAGTTCAGCAAACACTAGCCCTGAAAGTTACGCGGTAAGTGTTGACGGTAAAGTATTTGACGTTGTTGTTGCCCCTGGTGGCTCAATAGATACTATTCAGCCAGCGAGTAAAGCACCTGCTGCTGCAAGTTCAAGCGAAGGTGAAGCTTTAAAAGCCCCTTTAGCGGGTAATATTTTTAAAGTGTTGGTTAATGAAGGCGACGAAGTCGAAGCAGGCGAAGTGGTTATCATTATGGAAGCAATGAAAATGGAAACTGAAATCCGAGCAGTAAAAGCTGGTGAAATATCAGCTATTCACACCAAAGAGGGCGATTCAGTTGCCGTTGGTGATACCTTGTTAAGCTTGGTATAGGACAACCCATGGATTCTTTAAAATTATTGTGGATGTCCACAGGCCTAGCAAACTTTGAGTTAGGCCAAGTGATCATGATGCTGGTGGGTTGTGGCTTACTTTATCTTGCCATTGCCCGTAACTTTGAACCGCTGTTATTAGTACCGATGGGTTTTGGCGCTATTTTAACTAATATTCCAGCAGCAGGTTTTTCTGAAGTAGGTGGGTTACTGCATTACATTTACTACGCTGGAATTGATACGGGGATATTCCCGTTACTGATCTTTATGGGCGTTGGTGCCATGACAGATTTTGGCGCGCTGATTGCTAATCCTAAAACATTATTGCTAGGTGCCGCCGCGCAATTTGGGATATTCGCCACTTTGTTTGGTGCCATAGCGTTAAACTTTGTTGGTTTAGACTTCTCTATGAAAGATGCCTCAGCTATCGCTATTATTGGCGGAGCAGATGGTCCGACCGCGATATTTTTAGCTTCAAAACTTGCCCCTGACTTACTGGGCGCGATTGCTGTTGCAGCTTACTCTTATATGGCGTTAGTACCGATTATTCAGCCGCCAATTATGCGAGCATTAACCACGGAAGATGAACGTAAAATTGAGATGGCGCAATTACGTCATGTGACAAAAGTGGAGAAAATTATTTTCCCACTAGGCGTTTTAATGATGACGATCTTCTTTTTACCGGCAGCAACACCTTTAGTAGGAATGTTTTGTCTTGGTAATTTAATGCGCGAGTGTGGTGTGGTAGACCGTCTAAGTTCAACAGCACAAAATGAGTTAATTAATATTGTCACTATTTTCTTAGGGTTAGGTGTCGGCTCTAAGTTAAGCGCTGATCAATTCTTAAATGCTAAAACCTTAGGTATACTCGCATTAGGTGCGGTAGCCTTTTCTATTGGTACTGCTGCAGGTTTATTAATGGCGAAGTTAATGAATAAATTTGCTAAAGAAAAAGTTAATCCACTGATTGGTGCCGCGGGTGTCTCTGCAGTGCCAATGGCTGCGCGTGTTGCCAACAAGGTCGGTTTAGAGGCTAATCCGCATAACTTCTTACTTATGCATGCTATGGGGCCAAATGTTGCCGGTGTGTTGGGCTCAGCGGTTGCTGCTGGTATATTGTTAGCTTTAGTTGGCTGATTTTATAATATCGACAATATTAAAAAAGGAGCAATGTGCTCCTTTTTTGCTTGAGGGTATAATACCAATCCCATTAAGTTATTGCTCACTTGTACTAGTTAAAATAGCTCAATGCTGTGTTGCTCTCACTCCCAATAGCCAGCTATTGCTCAATCGAGCGCCTTACCTTGAATTATTTTTCCTGCGCACAACAAGATCACAAACTTAATGGAACTGGTATAAGTTGATCTACTTAGCGCTAATAAATTTAAACTGTGCTTAAGCTTGCAGTGTTTAAAATTACTGTGTTTAAAATTACTGTGTTTAAAATTACTGTGTTTAAAGTAAATGTGTTTAAGGTTGCAGTTTGAAATTTTTCCATTGATTTTCATGTTGTTCAAAACAAACTCTGTCATGCAATCGGCTTGCTCGGCCTTGCCAAAACTCTATATAGTTAGGTTTTATGCGCCAGCCGCCCCAAAATTCAGGTAAGGGTACTGCTTTACCAGCAAATTTTTTCGTATAATAAGCAACGCTGTCAGCCAGTTCAGTCTCAGTTTGAATTTCCTTACTTTGTTTCGATGCCCAAGCGCCAATTTGGCTTCCGCGATCACGGCTATGAAAATATTTTGCTGATTGCTCAGTACTGACTTTTTCAACACAGCCTTCAATACGAATTTGGCGCTGCAGAACATTCCAATGAAATAATAACGCTATTTTGTCATTGCTATTTAATTCTTGGCTCTTTCTACTGCTGTAATTGGTATAAAAAATAAAACCCTCTTGGTTAAACTCTTTTAATAACACCATACGACAGCTTGGTTGGCCGTCTGGGCTTACACTACTGACTGACATGGCCTCAGGCAGTAAAACACCCGACTTATGGGCGTCATCAAACCAAAGTGTAAATAATGCAAAGGGATCGGCATTTTCATCAATGGGTGGTAATGGTAAGGCAACGCCTTGACCAAAGGTAAATAAGCAGCGCAATTTTTCAAATAAAGTCATAATGTCGGATCATTAAGTAGCGTAGATATTAAGCTAATGATATCAGCTTTATGTTAAAAACAAATCGTTACTGCTAAAATATTACCGATAATATTAAGTGCTGGCTTCTAACTCAGCGCTAATACTTAGCTTTGTCTAACATCATTGATTAGATATCCCAATTGTCTATGTCATCGAGTAATGCTTTGAGGCGTTTTTGTGCTAATAAGTCGTCAATGCGTTTTCTGACTTCACTGTTATGGGTGGCCTGCTTGCCTTTAGGCAAATCTTTGTCATAACTGTCCTGCTTTAAGTTTAGGCTAGCGTCATCGGTGCAATCGTTGGACATTTTTTATACCTAAGGCTTTTACAGTATTTTCTGTAATTACAATAAATAGTGGCTTAAAGCTGTTAATTCTAGCTAAGGATTAAATTTAATCCTATTCATTGTCATCATGATAAAATATTTTAATTTTGAATTGCCGACATTGTAAAAAAGACGAGTTTACAATCGTAGTAAATCTAACAAAGATATATAATTTGAACATAGGCAACTAATGGTAGATTTTCAACTAATTATTTCTATTCTAAAAAATATTGTACTAAAAAGGCTAGGTGATGATTTTCTACCGTGCAGTTATTTAGCTTTGACTAGTGCACCGATAAGCGGTACTTCGCAATGAGTTGGCGATATCTCTCTTGGTGTTAACCAAAATACTTTTTAAGGTTACATAGCATGTCGAAAGAAATGTTTTCTCACTGGTGTTTGCAGTTACAGCAACAAACGCAGGTAAAGCGCTGGCGTAGTTTAGTGGTATTAGTGGGTGATGCTGCTTGGACGACTGAACAGCTAGAGACAAGTTTAACTTTATTTTTATCCGACCAAGAGTCTGGTGAAACGTTTCAAAAACAAGGGCTTGTTTATGGCGAGCTAACCCATGCTTGTCGCTCTAATCAGTTAATTTTAGTCAATCGAAAAAACTACGCTCAGTATTTAGGTACCGAGCAAGACGTTATTATATTTGCGGTAGAGAGTAAGGGTAATAATAAAGATGATAATGATGCCCGCAATATCGAAAGTGATTTTGATGTTGATGCTTTTGCCGCGCTTTCGGGCACCTTAGTTGCTGGTGGTGTACTTTTACTTTTATTAAAACCGTCGCAAGTCGAGCAACTTAACCATGCGCAATCGCAAGATTATTTCCTTCAGCGCTTTATGCTGCAATTAACTGGCGAACATTGTTATGTCATTAAGCAAGAAAATACTGAACTTCCAGCGTTATTGTCTTTAAATAAAGCAGTACAAGCCAACGCGATTAACAATGCAGCATTAACCACAGCGGATCAAGTTACAAGTTTGCCATACGGCTGTGTTACGCAAGAGCAAGTTTTAGCGGTTGAGGCTATGCTTAAAGTGTTATCGGGTCATAGAGATAGGCCTTTGGTGTTAACCGCCGATCGTGGGCGGGGTAAGTCTTCAGCTTTAGCACTTGCGGCGTGTCAAATGTTGCTTAATGCTAAACAGCCACTAAAAATTATGATCACTGCGGCAAGTAAACCAGCGCTTAAGGTTTTTTTTCAACAAGTTCAAAAACACTTGCCTGATGCCAAGGTTGAGATAAATGGTGTTGATCATCCTAATGGCAGCATCGTTTTTTATGCCATTGATGTGTTGTTAAAAGAGCAACCCGAAGCCAGTATAATGATGGTTGATGAAGCTGCTGCCTTGCCAGTTTATCTTTTGCAGCAATTACTCGGTCATTATCATCGCTTAATATTTGCCACTACTATCCACGGTTATGAAGGCGCAGGCCGCGGTTTTAGCATTAAGTTTCGTCAGGTTTTACAGCGTTTGATGCCAAATTGGCGCAAAATGCATATTAATGAAGCTATTCGCTGGGCCAGTGATGATCCGCTTGAGCAATTCGTCTTTGCCAGTTGTTTGCTCAATGCTAAGTTACCCCATTACCCTAACAATTTTTTATTCATAAATAACGCTATCCCTAAAATCAAAAGTGAGGCTAAAGATGGGGCTGAAAGTGTAGCTAATAAGGCACAAGCGCAAAGTGTTTTACTTTCGCAACATAATTTAATAACCGAGCTTGTTACCCCCCCACAACTACTGCAAAACGAAAGGCTTTTACAGCAAGTTTTTTCGGTCTTAGTCACAGCTCACTATCAAACATCACCCAGTGATGTGAAGTTACTGTTGAATAATGGCGCCATATCATTATTTGTACTTAAACGTGAAAACGATATTTTAGGTGTGGCAATGCTGATGCGAGAAGGGCAGGCAGATGAAAAGCTTGTTGAGCTGATTCGTGAAAATCAACGGCGGTTACGCGATCAATTTTTACCACAGTCATTACTCATGCATTGTGGTATCAAAGAAAGCTTTAATTATAGCTATCAACGTGTCATGCGTATTGCTATACATCCTCAATTTCAAGGACAAGGCTTAGGTAGGCACTTTTTAAGCGCTATTGAGCGCCATATTACCGTGCGGGGTACAGATTTTATTGGCGCTAGTTTTGCGGCTAATGCTACTTTGCTCAAATTTTGGCAGCAAAGTGGCTTTGCCGTAGCCCGAGTAGGGTTTAGTAAAGACAAAGCCAGCGGTGAGCATTCTTGTTTGGTGACTAAAGCCTTAGCGCCTAATGCCAGCCATTTACAGCAAGTGATCACTGAGCAGTTTTATCAACAATTACCCTATTGGCTCACCGATGAGTTTAGCCATATGCCAGTAAAATTAGTCTGGCAGTTGCTCAAGGCTAATACTGAGTTAAAAGCGTCGGTATTAGCGCGTGATACTTTGCAAAGTGTTAACGACTTTGCTTCTGGTCAACGTCAATTTAGTAGCTGTATTTATGCCCTACACCAATGGTTATTAAAGCATTGTACTGAGCAGTTTAATCCTGATGTATTACCCTTGCTTGCACGTGTTTTTCAAAAGAATAGCATTGAAAAAGTTTGCCAACAGTACGATTTTACTGGCAAGAAAGCCTTAAACCAACACCTAGTTAACTATATTAGCGCCCATCAAACGCTCACTAATAAGCAGTACTAAAGTCAGTGTTAAGCGATTTGGTAACGCCATTGCCAATAATTTTTCATTTTATGATAGCTACAATGACGATCGGCTAGTTGATTAAAGTCTTCATGTTGAATAATGGCATTGATAGCAATGCATATTTTTGCCAATGATTGTTTGTTAGCCAATGGCTTGCAGTCACAAACAAAGCTCTCTAGCCAAGCCTCTAAATAGCAAATATCAACAATAGGTGATTCTGTGGTCATTTTATTACTCCGCATTTTTTAGGTTAGTAGTTGAATTAATACTTAAGTTCAGCAAAGACTGCCATAAGGTACTACGGGCATTGTTGTCTAGACATCTACAGTTATGGCCTGTTAATGCGCCAGAGCTGATTAACTGTGCTAACAATAGGGCTGAAATTTCAACTTGAGCTTTACCGCGGCATCCTTCATTTATTTGTTTAGATCCCATTATTAATCCTTAATATTTTTGATAAAACAGGCTTGTTAAAAACAATAAGTGAAAACGCAATTAAATGCAAATGATAATTATTATCATTTGATGAATCTCAGTTTGAGATTAATAATTTAAGTGTGTAGGGTGAATGCGTTTTGGATTTTATTCAGCTTTACCATGTTAGAAATTATGCGCTGATTAGTTGCCTGCGCTTGAAAAATTATCACTGAAAGGGCAAAATTAACCTATGGCAGTTATCATCTACCGAGCCGATGTCAGCGAGTATTATCTTTTTAACTTGCCGTGTTTATCGAGTTAGCATAGCCCCTGCTAATTAAGTAAAAGTTTATGGCAGGTTTTAACTGAGAATTGATGGAATTATAGCGTTATGTTGTTAAAAATAGTGGGAGTTTTTTTTGTTGCATTAGCTTTTATTGGCGCCTTTTTGCCATTACTGCCCACTACACCCTTTTTATTGCTTGCTGCAAGCTGCTTTGCTAAGTCGTCGCCGCGACTGTATAATATGCTATTGGGCAATAAAGTGTTTGGGCCAATGATATATCATTGGCAGCAATCTCGTTGCATTCCCAAACGCGCAAAAGTGCTAGCCTTAAGTTCAATGGTTGTTGCGGTATTGTGGTCGGGCTATATTTTACCTACGATTTGGTTAAAGGTGTTAGTGGTTGCTTTAATTGTCTGGCCCTTTGTGTTTCTCTGGCGTTTACCTACTTCTGATGGTAATGCGCTAATGGCATTAACAAACTATCGGCCAGAAGATAAAGCACCTGAGAACCCCATACCTAAAAAGTAACCAAAAATTCAAGGAAAAAGTAAATACTGAATATTGAATGTTAAAGCACTAAGCCAGTGCTTTAACCACCAGTTGCGCTAAATGCGGTGGCAGGGTTAAGCTTAAGGCAATTTCTTGGCCTTGCGTTGACATTTTTCGCCAGGTCAGCTGTAAAATACGAATGATTTTTTCTTCTTTATGTTTAGCGGCCAGTGCATCAAAATAGTATTGCAAAAACACTAAGCAGGCCACATCTTCCAAGGTTTGGCTTTCACTGTTTGATTTTAAGTTTTCTTTACGAATAATCGCTGCGCTAGTTTCAGCTGCATCTTCACTGTAGCCATGCTCAAGCATTAAGGCTTTAGCGGTCGCCGCATGAAAAATACCTAACTCTTTACGCCAAGTTAAATAACCTTTTTTACCTAGAGCAAAGTCAGTACGTTTTAAGTGCCAGCGTTTTACGTGTTGTGCACGAACCGCAACCTGTAAGTTTTCACCAGCATCTGGCCAATATTTTTCCAGGCAAGCCGACATATATTGACCGTATAAAAGCTCTTTAGGTTGGCTAATGCCGTCAACAATTGTGGTGTTAATATCGGCTTTATTAATGGTGTCGATAGCATCTAATACTTTTTGTAATTGAGTCATAGCGATTAATTTTTATTTTTTGCAAAGGAAAACACCAGTTTACCCCGTTTTTTAATATATACAATCATGCTTTGAGGCAAATATTGAGTATTTAAATGAAATTTTGTGCAACTAGATGCCTTGATCATATTGTTGTGTACACGGCTTTTCAGTATAATGTTTTCCCGTCCTACTAAATTTATTTGTTGATCAAAAATCAAATCAATTTAGTGCAAAATTTCTGTTTTTCCTGACTCTGGGTATCGCATGACAACTAGATATATTTTTGTTACTGGCGGCGTTGTATCGTCTCTTGGTAAAGGTATTGCTGCAGCATCACTAGCCGCAATTCTCGAAGCACGTGGTTTAAAAGTTACCATGCTTAAGCTTGACCCTTATATTAATGTTGATCCGGGTACAATGAGCCCAATTCAGCATGGTGAGGTTTTTGTTACCGAAGACGGAGCAGAAACCGATCTAGATTTAGGTCACTACGAACGTTTCATTCGAACCAAAATGACCAAGCGTAATAACTTCACTACCGGTCGTATCTATCAAGATATTCTAGCGCGTGAGCGTAAAGGTGAGTTTTTAGGTGCCACTATTCAAGTTATTCCTCATATTACCAATGACATTAAACGTCGAGTGATTGAAGGTGCTGAAGGTTACGATATTGCGATGGTTGAAATTGGTGGCACGGTAGGTGACATTGAATCACAACCCTTTTTAGAAGCCATTCGTCAACTAGGCGTTGAGCTAGGCCGTGAACGTGCGATGTTTATGCACTTAACACTAGTGCCTTATATTGCTACTGCCGGCGAGATTAAAACTAAGCCAACCCAGCATTCGGTGAAAGAATTACGTTCAATTGGTATTTTCCCAGACATTTTAGTTTGTCGAAGTGAGCGTGCTATTCCCGCGAATGAACGCGCTAAAATTTCACTCTTTACTAATGTCGAAGCAAAAGCGGTTATTTCACTGCGCGATGTTGACTCTATTTATAAAGTGCCAGCCTTACTTAAAGCGCAAGGCGCTGACGAGTTAGTGGTTAAGCGTTTTGGTCTTGATGTACCCGAAGCTGATTTATCTGACTGGGAACAAGTGCTTTATAAAGAAGCTAATCCATCAGGTGAAGTCATTGTTGGTATGGTGGGTAAATACACCGAGTTGCCCGATGCGTATAAGTCAGTCAATGAAGCATTAAAACATGCCGGCATTAAAAACCAAGTTAAAGTTAAAATTCAATATATTGATTCACAAGATGTGGAATCTAAAGGTGTTGAACTGTTTAAAGATTTAGACGCCCTGTTAGTGCCAGGTGGTTTTGGCGAACGTGGTGTTGAAGGTAAAATTTTAACTGCGCAATATGCTCGTGAAAATAAAATACCCTACTTAGGTATTTGTTTAGGTATGCAAGTGGCATTGATTGAATATGCTCGCAATGTTGCCGGTTTAACTGACGCACACAGCACCGAATTTAATACTAAAACACCTTACCCAGTCGTTGGTTTAATCAACGAGTGGTTAGATGAAGAAGGTAAAGTTGAATACCGTAATGCTGAATCTGACTTAGGCGGCACTATGCGCTTAGGCTCACAATTGTGTCACATTATGAAAGGTACCAAGGCATATGACGTATATGGTAGTGAAACAATTTATGAGAGACACCGTCATCGTTTTGAGGTAAATAATAACTACCGTGAACAATTAAGCCAAGCAGGTTTAGTGTTCTCGGGATTATCTGCGGATAAAACATTAGTTGAGGTGATTGAAAATCCAAATCACCCTTGGTTTATTGCTGGGCAATTCCATCCTGAGTTTAATTCAACTCCTCGTGATGGTCACCCGCTTTTTGCTGGCTTTATTGCCGCCGCTTTTGAACATCAAAAGCAGCAATCAAGTTAACCAACTTATGAAAACCGTGGCTTATTGCTGCGGTTTTTTTTAGCAATTTTAACCTTTAATTTAACGTTTATAACCTGTCTAGCTTAGCTAGTCAGGAATAGGGAACATAATGTCTAATATTAGTAAAATTATCGCACGTGAAATCATGGATTCTCGTGGTAACCCAACTGTTGAAGCTGACGTTTATTTAGAGTCTGGTGCTTGGGGTCGAGCTGCCGCTCCTTCTGGCGCATCAACTGGCTCTCGTGAAGCACTTGAGTTACGTGACGGTGATAAAGCACGTTACTTAGGTAAAGGTGTATTAAAAGCCGTTGCTGCTGTTAACAATCAGATTGCTAACGCATTGAAAGGCAAAAGTGCTTTAGAGCAAGCAAACATTGATCAAATCATGATTGATTTAGACGGCACAGAAAACAAAGAAACCTTTGGTGCTAATGCCATCCTTGCCGTTTCTCTAGCGAACGCTAAAGCGGCCGCCATGGAAAAGAAAGTACAATTATTTGAGCACATTGCCGATCTTAACGGTACGCCAGGTCAATACTCACTACCTTTACCTATGATGAATATTATCAATGGTGGCGAGCATGCTGACAATAACGTTGATATTCAAGAATTCATGATACAACCGGTTGGCGCGAAAAGCTTTAAAGAAGCGCTACGTATGGGCGCTGAAATTTTCCATGCCTTGAAAAAAGTATTGTCGGCAAAAGGTTTAAACACTGCGGTGGGTGATGAAGGCGGTTTTGCGCCTGATTTAGCCTCCAATGCTGATGCGTTAGCCGTTATTAAAGAAGCCGTTGCCGCAGCGGGTTACGCATTAGGTAAAGACGTAACCTTAGCGATGGATTGTGCTGCTTCTGAGTTTTATGATGCTGCTGGTAACAACGGTAAAGGTATTTACGACCTTAAAGGTGAAGGCAAGCAATTTACGGCCAACGAATTCTCTGATTTCTTAGCAACGCTTTGTGAGCAATACCCTATTATTTCAATTGAAGACGGCTTAGACGAGTCAGATTGGGACGGCTTTAAATACCAAACTGACTTACTTGGTGATAAAATACAAATTGTTGGTGATGATTTATTTGTGACTAATACTAAAATACTAGCTCGTGGTATTGAGCAAGGTATTGGTAATTCTATCTTAATAAAATTCAACCAAATTGGTACATTAACCGAAACGTTAGCGGCGATTAGAATGGCGAAAGACGCTGGTTTTACGGCCGTGATCTCACATCGCTCAGGCGAGACTGAAGATTCAACTATTGCTGATTTAGCTGTAGGCACAGCAGCAGGGCAAATTAAAACCGGTTCTTTATGTCGCTCAGACCGTGTTGCTAAGTACAACCAATTGTTGCGTATTGAAGAATTTTTAGGTGATAAAGCTATATTTAATGGCTTGTCTGAAGTTAAAGGTCAATAAGATAAAATTATTGGTGAAGCTGCTAACTTAAGCGTTATTTTTCTATATTAAAAACCACTCATTTTGAGTGGTTTTTTGTTACCTTTTATAAGACACTCTGCTTATTTAAATAACCTAAAATTATTTTTGTGATGACAGGCTGAGGGCGTCAGTTGCGTTTAGCGACACAGTTCAGTTTACCCGACCCCTTGATATAATATCAACTTGACTAATTTTCTAACCATTTCTACTAGTTAAAAAAACTAACTACTACGTTATCTATTTACTCATTATACGTGGCCTGCTTTATTATCGGCAATCATGTCAGGCTCATTGGTATCCGTGTTGGGATATTATGGCTGGTATTTAGTGCTGGCAAAAACATTAATCACTGTTGCGTCGATAATTCAATGGTCGGTATTGATCATTGCCGCATTAGGCGGCGAAATATTTATGGCTTAATCCATCAGTTTTGATTTTATTATCGCTTGTTCATTAGTCTCTACAGGTATTGCGCTGCTGTACTCGCTACCTATAGAAAGACTAAAATTGCTAGTTAACGATTAAGTTTGCCTTATAGTGTTGCTAGATATTTTTCTTTAAACTTGCTAATGTTCATCATTGAAATGCATTTAGTTACACAAGTACACGTTTTGAAACAAGTTTGTAACAATCCTGTTTCGCCTTAGTAACATGTCGCTTGCCTGTTTTAAAACATATATGCATTCAACTATTAATACATAATATTTAGAACTTAATCATCTTATGGAGAAACAATGATGAAAGACAATGGAAAAACAATGATGAAAGAAACTAAAATAAATAATATAGTTGAAGCTGATTTAATACCTGCAAGCATAAATGAATATCTACCTGATAATAAAGAAGTTATTGAAGACAATACAAACGTAAATAAATCGCAATCAGATGAAAGTTTTATCGATCCTGACATATTAAAAGAAATTGCTGAAATCCAAGCTGCAATTGAAAGTGATGATCAGGCTATTGATGTGCCTGACACGGCCGCTGGGCAAGCGTTAATTGATGGTGGTAGATCAGCTGGGGTCAAGTTTGAGCGTGATGCAGAAGAAGTCATCGCAAGTTCATCATTTCAAACAGCTGCTTTGGATAATGCTGATAACACTTCAATTCAGCCAACGGCAACAGCATTATTTACAGACACATCAGCTATTGCGCCAACAATTACCATTGCGGGCGACACAAGCTTTGATGGTATTTATAACGCCGCTGAATTAGCCACAGGTGCTGCTGGAACCGTAACAGCAACCATTGCCATTCCAAGTGATGCAGTCGCTGGCGATAAACTAACTTATACAGTAGATGGTGAAACAGCAGAAATTGAATTAACCGATGCAAATATTGCCACGGGTATTCCGATAGAAGTATTACCAGAGACAACCATTACTGCCACCATTACCGATAACGCTGGCAATATATCAACTCAGGGAACAGCCACCGCGTCAGCTTCAGATACATCAGTAGCTGCAGCAACTATTTCTGTTGATTCAACCGGCAATGATAGTGTTTATAACTCAAGAGAGTTAGGTGACGATGGCACCGTCACAGCAACTATTAGTTTACCAAGCGATGCTGTAGCAAATGATTTTATCTCAATTAATGGTGCAACGGCGCGTGCAATTACAGCTGAAGAGATAACAGCAAGTGAAATCACATTTGAAGTTGCGCCAGGTACAACCGTTACAGCACAAATCATCGATCAGGCTGGCAACGATTCAGCGACAACAACGGTAACCGCATCACCTTCAGATACATCAGTAGCGGCACCAACTATTACCATTGATTCAACAGGTAATGATAGTATTTATAACGCAAAAGAGTTAGGTGACGATGGCACAGTGACGGCCACCATTGCTATTCCAGATGATGCTAACGTTGGTGATATATTAACCTATACAGTAGATGATGGAACAACAGAAGTTGTAGTTGAATTAACCGCTGGAAATATTGCCGCAGGTATCCCAGTAGAAGTATTACCAGAAGCAACCATCACGGCCACTATTACCGACATCGCTGGCAATACTTCAAACGCAGCAACAGCCACCGCATTTGCGACAGACTCGACCATCGCCACCCCAACTGTGATACTCGAAGCAGCCGACGTTAATGGCGATAGCCTTTACAATGCAGCAGAACTTGGAAGCGATGGCACGGTTACAGCTATCATCGGCGTAACAGGCTCTGACGTTGGTGATACATTAATCTACACCATTAATGGTGTAGAAACAGTCGTCACATTAGATGCAAACAATATTAGAAATGGCGTTACAATTGACATTGATCCCGTCGCATTCTTTCAAGCAGATACCAACACACCCGTTGAAGTTGAATTAACCGCCGAAAATATAGCAAGTGGTATCAATGTAGCAATACTACCAGAGGCAACTATCACGGCCACCATCACCGACATTGCTGGTAATACTTCAGATACAGCAACGGCCACCGCATTTGCTACCGACTCAGTCATCGCCACGCCAACAGTAACACTCGAAGCGGCTGATACCAATGGTGATAGCGTTTATAATGCAGACGAACTTGGACCCGATGGCACGGTTACAGCCATCATCGGCGTAACGGGTTCTGAGGCTGGTGACACATTAACTTACACCGTCGATGGTGTAGCAACCGTCATTACATTAGCTGCAGGCAATATTGAAAATGGTGTAACAATCGCTGTAGCGCCAGAAGCCGTTTTAACAGCAACACTTAGTGATAGTGCAGGCAATACTTCCAATCCAGTAACTGCAACAGCCTTGGCAACTGCATTATCTACAGACTCTGCGATCGCAACGCCAACAGTAACAATCGAAGCCGCTGATGCCAATGACGATAGCGTTTATAACGCAGCAGAGCTTGGCATTGATGGCACGGTTAGCGCAACCATCGGCGTAACGGGTGCAGAGGTTGGCGATATATTAACTTACACCGTTGATGAGGTGGCAACTGTTGTTACATTAGACGCCGATGATATTGTAAATGGCGTCACTATCGATATCGATCCAGAAGCCGTCGTAACAGCAACGCTTAGCGATATTGCCGGTAATACTTCAGACGCCGCAACGGCCACTGCATTGACGGTAGATACCGATGTTAACGCACCCATCATTACCATTGCTGGTGATGTCAATAATGACGGGGTCTATAATGCCGCTGAATTAGCCGCAGGTGCCGCGGGTACAGTAACCGCCACTATTACTATGCCAGGTGATGCAGTTGCTGGAGATATATTAACTTATCAAGTAGGTACTGACAGTCCTGTTGAT
>NZ_VOLS01000067.1 GCF_007954265.1 Colwellia sp. C1TZA3
TAGTTAAAATAGCTCAAGGCTGTGTTGCTCTCAATCCCAATAGCCAGCTATTGCTCAATCGAGCGCCTTACCTTGAGTTATTTTTCCTGCGCACAACAAGATCACAAACTTAATGGAACTGGTATAATCATTTAAATAAGGCTTTAGCTATATGCCATGCTTTTATCTGAGGTAAATAATGTTTGAAAATGGTTATTGTTGATGAGTGTAATATAGGCGCAATTACCAAGATGTACTAATACCAGGTTGATACCTTGAAGACAGGATTTTTGAGAGAGGCCTAAACATAAAAAGCCCAGAAATTTCTGGGCTTTATCAACAGTACTAATAAAATAAAACTAAAAGACTATTTTTCGAAATAGAATTTATCACGCTTATTATCGTAATTTCCTACTTCATTCATGGTGTCAGCATTATACAAACGGCCATTAATCATGGTGTAAATAACTTTATCAGATAAACGGATGTCTTTACTTACGTCACCATCAATGACTAAAATATCAGCAAGTTTACCCACCTTCAGTGAACCTAACTGGCTATCTAAACCTAAGGTCTGTGCCGGTGCAATCGTTGCGGTGCGAATAGCATTCAATGGCGACATACCCCCTTGTGCCATCATCCACATTTCCCAGTGCATGGCTAAACCTTCACGTTGACCATGACCACCCGCGTTAACCACAACACCTAAGTCTTGTAGCTCTTTTGCTACTTTAGCAACATTAATATGGTTGTAATGATGAAGCGGCGCTTTGGTACGGCGCATCGAACGCGGGTCTAAAAACTCGCTAGGTACATACTGGCTCAAACGTGGATGCTGCCATACGTCTGTGGTGTCATACCAATAATGCTCACCTGAAATACCACCGTAAGCCACACCCATCGTTGGTGTGTAGGCCATTTCAGATTGTGACCATAATTGCTTGATGTCATCATAAATCTTCGCAGTCGAGATTGAATGCTCTAACGTGGTATGGCCATCAATAATCATAGATAAATTATGTTGTAGCAGTGAACCCCCTTCTGGTACCACTAATATTTCTGCTTCACGCGCGGCTTGGATCATTTGTTGGCGTTGATTACGACGCGGTTGGTTGTAGCTTTTAACACTAAACACACCAGCTTTTTTCAGACGTTCAATATGAAATTTAGCATCGGCTAAGCTATCAACATGCGAGGTATAACCGGCAACCGTGGCTCCGTATAAAATACTACCGGTAGAGAATAAACGTGGGCCAACAATATCACCGGCCTTTTGCATTTCACTCGCCGCAAAAAACTCAGTGGTGTCGTTTGATGGATCGTGAATCGTGGTGACACCTAACGCTAAGCCAGCATAGTTTTTCCAGTTTTGCTGGGGAATAATTTCATTGCTGCCTTGGGGCCCATGTGCATGCGCATCAATCAGGCCTGGCATAATTGACTTACCCGTGACATCAATAATCTTAGCATTTGACGGAATATTGACTTGGCCGTTTTTACCCACCGCAATAATCTTATTACCTTCAACAACCACTACGCCGTTTTCAATTATTTGCTCACCTTCCATGGTAATAACTTTACCACCCACGAAAGCGACACGACCTGAAGGTTTATCCGCTTTTTCTTTAAAACCTAAATAGGTGGTCAGCGGCGCTGGAGTTAACGACTCTGTTGCCTGTTCTTCACTACTATTAGCTTCGGTTTTAGCCATAGCCTTTTCATCGTTTATCTCAAATAAGCCACCAACACTGGCTTGATATAAATCTGGCCCTAAGCTCCAATAAAGCTCATTAGATTCACCATTCCAATTGATGCCTTCACCAGCACGTAACGACAGTTTTTTCACTGGCAAGTTTTTCGCTTTCGGACCAATGTCAATTACTTGGCCACGCTCAACAAAGGGGGTGACAAAGACCTTGAAGCGCTCAGCAAAAGCTAAATATTTACCATCAGGTGAGACCTTATATTCGGTAGCAAACTTACCCTGATAAAGCGCTTGTTCTTTGTTAGCGTTTGATGAATTATCTAAACTAACTTTTACTAGTTGGGGTTTTTCACCGTTGCGTAAAACATAAATGCGATCATTTTTAGCGCCAAAATGCGGTAGTAAACCTGATTCTGTCACTAGTTTTGGCGTACCGCCTTTGGCACTTACCGTATAAACTCCTGGGTTTAGGCCCCAAGTTGGATCAGTAATATAACCGCCGGCCACTTTACGAAATACCACGGTTTTGCCATCAGGAGAGAAACTTGGTTCTATGTATTTTCCTGGCTCTTGAGTTAACGCGCTGCTGCTACCGCCACGTGATGATACTGAGCGAATTTCACCCAGCTTTTTATCATCCCAAGTACTATAAACAACCGTTCGGCCATCACGAGAGAAACTAGGGTTCAATTCAAAGTGCGATGTTTGTTTTGTTAAACGCTTGGCTTTACCTTTAACTTTGCCATCAGCAATGGTCCGCACATAAATATGGCCCATTGATTCGTATACCACTTTGCGGCCATTAGGTGATATTTCAACATCACGCAACATTTTCACGTCAAAATTGTCTTGATCAATATCTTGTTGAAAACGTAACGCTGTTTGAATTTTTTTCTCGGTTTTTACATGAAAAGGAATGATCGTAGTGGTGTTATTTTCAAGATCAAGTTTGTTAATTTGACCACCTGACCAAAACACCATGCCGGTGCTATTAGGTAGCCACGCCATATTAGGATAGACACCGTGAATCGCCCAGGTTTCTTGCATGTCACGATCTAAATTTTCAAAAATCAGCTTTTCTTCGCCGCTTTTTAAGTCATACAAGTATAAATTAGATTGAAAGTCGTCTCGGCTGATATAAGCTAAATATTGACCATCGGGTGACGGCACTGGGCGTATTGCGCCGCCTTTACCAGCAATAACTACTTTAATTTCACCGCTTTCAAGTGCTAAGCGTTTAATCTTATAAATGCCCTTCTCAGAATCTTTACTGTAATGAAAAGTTTTACCCGGTGTCGCGTCTTGCGAGAAGTAAACGTATTTGCCGTCAGCTGAAAATGCCGGTTCACCTAAATCTTTTTGCTCATTAGGTCGCTTAGTTAACATCACACCGTTGCCACCCGTTTTGTGATACATCCATACTTCGCCAGCACCCAGAGAACGAGAGCCAGTAAAGTGTTTACGGCCAACAATATAGTTACCATCAGGCGACCATGCGGGGCTATTTAATAAACGAAAAGTTTCACTGCTGATCGCTTTGCCAGCACTGCCATCTGCTTTCATGACCCATAAATTATCGCCACCGTCTTCATCAGAGGTAAAAGCGATGTGCTTTCCGTCCGGACTAAAACGTGGCTGCATTTGCCAAGCAATATCAGTCATCAATGCACTTGCTTCACCGCCTTCAATCGGTAAAGTATAAATATCACCCAATAAATCAAATACCAGGGTTTGACCATCTGGACTAATATCGACATTCATCCAAGTACCTTGGCGAACATCAATTTTTGCACTAGTAAATTCGCCTTGGGGGCTATTAACCGACCACTTTTCAGCTTTGGTTTTTTCGGGCATTTTAGCCGCGTTATCGTCGGCAAACACCTGTTGACCAGCGCCTAATACCAAAGTAACACTGAGTGCTAGTGAAGAAATTCGAGTAGTAAATTTAGACATTAAATTCAACCTAATTATTGTTATCTACTTACTAGAACACATCAGCATTGAAAATTTAAGTCGAATGCGATAAATAGTCGCTATTTACCGTTCAACACCGATTATCAGCAAATGTTAAATGTAAATATTTTTCATAGTTAATGTGCATAAAAAATAGACAGCTTTTTTATTTTTCAGTATGATATCTAAGCAAATAAGCAAGATAACAAAAAAAACAAGGACTGATTTTTATGGAAAGATTAACACAAGCACAGGCGAGCTTAATTACCACTTATTCACTTTACAATGTTGCCAGTGAACAAAAGCTCCCCCCCATTGATGCTAATAATACTGATACCCTAAAAGCGCTATTAGACGTTATTCAAAAACGTGAAGCGATGGCTTACGTACAAAAAATAAAAAAGAGCATTCCTACTGAAGTTACTGAACTTAAAAGATTACTTGCTGATGTAATGCTACTGCTTGATGGTGTCGATATTAAAGCCCTAAAAGCAAAGAGCAAAGTCGCAGCAAATGCTAATTAATTTTTTGTCTTAAATTAGTACCTTTATATTAAAAGCACTAATGCAGGTTTATTATACCAGTTCCATTAAGTTTGTGATCTTGTTGTGCGCAGGAAAAATAATTCAAGGTAAGGCGCTCGATTGAGCAATAGCTGGCTATTGGGATTGAGAGCAACACAGCCTTGAGCTATTTTAACTAGTACAAGTGAGCAATAACTTAATGGGATTGGTATTATACCAATTTGATTAATTAAGTGCTCTACTTTTTCATGAGGAAAAATGAAGAAATACAAGGCATAAAATTTAGTAAGTAGTTATTCACCTTATAAATTTTATAACGCTGTAGTTTTTTATTTTAACCATTAAAAATGAGCAGGTAATTAATCAACTTGGTATTAGTCCCTACTGGGATTAATAAACCTGCATTAGTGATATCAAGATAAATATTAATCAGTCAATTAGTACCTTTATGACTAACTAAAGTAATACCAATCTCACTAATTATTGGCTCGTTTTTCCTGCGTATAAAGTAGACCACCTAATTAATGAAATTGTTATAGATAGCTTATACATAATTTTTTTTGCGCTATTTAAATGGCGATTATAACTCGGCCAGTGCTGACAATAGTTTCTCATGAATGCCACCAAAATCACCATTACTCATCACTACCAGCGTATCACCTGCTTGTGTCTTCGCTACAATGTCAGCCACCATTGGCGCAATATCTTGACCAACAAAACATGGCTGAGTGCAGTCGGCAATTAATGCCTCTACAGACCACTTAACTTGTTCACCTTGATAGACAAACACCATGTCTGCATCCGATAACGATTTTGCCAAGGTATCTTTATGTACACCTGATTTCATGGTGTTTGAACGTGGCTCTAATATCGCTATCACTCGCCGGTTGCCAACATTTGCTCGCACACCGGCTAATGTTTTAACAATAGCGGTTGGGTGATGGGCAAAGTCGTCAAACACTCTGACTTGATTGACTTCACCTTTAAGTTCTAATCGGCGCTTAGTATTTATAAAACTCGCTAACGCTTCGATAGCGACTGCGCTTGGCACACCGGCATGACGAGCCGCGGCAATCGCCATTAAACCGTTGTCGATATTAAAGTCGCCTATTAATGCCCAATTCACTCGCCCTTGTATTACACCTTCAAAGCTAACGATAAACTCACTGCCATCAGCAAGACATTTCTCTGCATACCAACCCAATAGGTTATCTGCTTTAGCGACACTATATTCAGTAGGTGTCCAACAGCCCATGGCTAATGTTTCTGTCGTGGCAAGATCATTTTTTGGTGACAAAATAAGACCATTGCTCGGCACCATACGAATAAGATGATGAAATTGCCGTTGAATATCGCTGATATCATGAAAAATATCCGCATGATCAAATTCCATATTATTGATCACTAAAGTATTTGGGCGATAATGGACAAATTTAGAACGTTTATCAAAAAACGCCGTATCGTATTCATCCGCTTCAATCACAAAAAATGGCGCATTACCCAAACGGGCAGAACAATCAAAATTTTGTGGCACACCACCAATCAAAAAGCCTGGCGCCATACCGGCGTATTGCAGTATCCAGGTTAGCATAGAACTGGTAGTGGTTTTGCCGTGCGTACCCGAAACAGCTAACACCCAACGATCTTTTAAAACATGCTCTAATAACCACTGCGGACCTGAGGTGTAAGAGATTTTTCTATCGAGGATATACTCCACCATGGCATTGCCACGTGTCATGGCATTGCCAACAATCACTAAATCAGGCTCATCAGCTAAGTGTTCAATTAAGTAGCCTGATTTTAATTCAATACCCAGTTGTTCTAGCTGAGTGCTCATGGGTGGGTAAACATTGGCGTCACAGCCAGAAACTCGAAAGCCCATTTGCTTGGCAATAGCGGCAATACCGCCCATAAACGTGCCACAAATGCCTAATATATGAAGATGCATAAAAACCTATTTAGATAACCCTGACGCGCGTATGCTAGTTCGAGCTAAAATTTAAATCACAATGGAGGCAATATACCTTAATCCGCCAAAAATACATATTGCAAAGTTGATGCATTTTCCCCACTATCAAAACGATTAACCCTAACGGCAATAATTATTTATTCACTTCAGATAATTAAGCCGCTGGCATCACCATTAGTTACCTTTGAGAGTGTTCATGAGTCAGGCTATTCTACAAAATATCTATGTTTATCCAATAAAGTCTAGCGCCGGCATTGAGCTGTCTAATAGCTGGGTTGAAGAACTTGGCTTAGCCTTTGATCGTCGCTTTGTGGTTGCGAGCCCTGATGGACAGTTTATCACTGCGCGTACGCAGCCAACTTTATGCTTAATTCAAGCGAATTTAACCGCCACAGGCCTGATCATTGTCGCGCCCAACATGCCAGCCTTAGTAATTGAATATCATAATCTTTGCCAAGGTTATGTTGCTGTCAACGTGTGGAATGACACCATTGACGCTCAACAGTGTCGAGAAAACATTAATCAATGGTTTAGTCACTATCTTCAAAAGCCTTGCCAGCTACTGTTTTTTGGTGCAGATTCTCAACGTTTTGTTAAAAACAAAACTAGCCAAGTTGGCTTTGCTGACGCCTACCCGTTATTACTTCTTTCACAAGCATCACTTGATAGCTTAAATAAGCAATATAAAACTGACACCCACACCATTTCCATGACACAATTTCGCCCTAATATTGTCGTGAATAACTGTGAAACTTTTGCAGAAGATACTTGGCAACACATTCGCATTGGTGAAGTGGAGTTTGAAATAACGACACCTTGCACGCGCTGTATTTTTACCACTATTAACCCTAGCACTGGTGAAAAAAATCGCCAGCAAGAGCCTTTAAATACGCTAAAAAGTTATCGCCAATTAGCTAATGGTGACATTTTATTTGGCCAAAACTTAGTCGCACTTAATCAAGGCCAAATTAAGCGTGGCGATACCATTGAAGTATTAAAGCGCCAAGCAGCACCCGTATTTACCGTTAGCAGTAAGTTTGCTATCAAGGCGACAAACACCAACACCCAAGTAAAAAAGGATTCAACATTGACCGTTAAAAAAAGCAAACCCGTACTAACCTTTACCAGCTTTAATAAAACCATTACCGGTAATAACAACCAAACACTACTTGAACAAGGCGAAGACGCCGGCTTAATGCTGCCTTCTTCATGCCGCGGTGGTATGTGTGGCAGTTGCAAAGTAAAATTAGAACAGGGTGAAGTAGAACAACTTTGCCAAGATGGTTTGTCCGACGACGAGCAGCAACAAGGCTATATATTAAGCTGCAGTTGTACGCCGCTTACCGATGTAGTTGTTAGCCACCCCGAACGTAAACGACGTCACATCAATGATGATTAAATAGAGCATAAGCCATGAAGCTGAACTGTGATTTAGGTGAGTTTAAAAATAATAACGACAGCGCTATTATGCCATTGATTGATATGGCAAATATTGCTTGTGGCTTTCATGGTTCAGATCCCCTAACCATTAAAAAAACCATTAAACTTGCCCAGCAACATCAAGTGATTATCGGGGCACACCCAAGTTACCCTGATGTAGAAAATTTTGGTCGTCAATCTATGCACTTATCGCAAGATGAATTAATCGCCAACGTGCAATATCAAATCGGCGCATTGCAGGCACTGTGTGTGGTTGAACATGCTCAGCTTGACTACGTAAAGCCCCATGGTGCTTTATACAACGATATGATGACCAACTTAAGCCTATTTGATGATGTCTGTTTGGCTATTTCACAACTAAACCAAAGTAACAACAAGCCACTATCATTGATGATACAAGCATTAACCGAGGGCGACAAATTTCAGCAGATAGCGAAAAAACATCATCTTTCGCTCTATTTTGAAGCCTTTGCTGACCGAGCCTATTTGGATAACGGTTTTTTAGTGCCACGTAGCACAACGGGTGCGGTATTAACTAACAATATTGATGTCGTCAGTCGTTGCCAAGATATGCTTAATCAACAACCCTTACTCAGCATTAACCAACAAGCGTTGCAATTTCATATTGATACCCTATGTGTTCATGGCGACACGCCAAACGCCTTAGCCATGATTAAAGCCTTGCGCCAAACCATTAATCAGCAAAGGTCAGCGTTAATATGATAAATAATTATCAAGACAGTACTAAAAGCAAGGCTAAAAACAACGCTGAATATTGTGCGAACTTTACCATTGACCTAGTCACAGAAAACGCCTTACTGCTGAGCTGGCAAGCCAAAATATCGCTGACACAACATAATGAAATTATTGCCTTGCAGTCAATGATTGCCCAGCAATTGGGGGAGTTGATTATAGAAACAGTGGCAAGCTATCATTGTTTAATGGTTTATTATTGCCCTAAGCTTACTTCAACCATGCAAGTAATTGATAAGATTAATAGCATCGCCAAAAACCATAGTGACAAGCCTAACCAAGATAATAGCCAAGACGATAAGCTAAAAAATAAAACGCCCAGTGTTGATTGCATTAAAATACCCGTTTATTACGATACTGAGCAACAGTGGGATTTAGCCGACGTTGCCAAGCGCTGTAACATCTCAATGGATGAGGTTATCAAACAGCACTGTGCTCACACTTACCACGGCTATGCTTTAGGTTTTACCCCCGGGTTTTGTTACTTAGCCAGTTTACCCGACAGCTTACATTTACCTCGTAAGTCTTCACCGCGCATAAAAGTACCTAAAGGCGCAGTTGCTATTGCAGAGCAGCAAAGTGCTATTTATCCCATTGAGAGCCCAGGTGGTTGGCATATCATCGGTCAAACCCCCTTACCTATGTATGATATGTATGCAAGTAAAAATGGCCAGTTCAGTGCCACCATTAAGGTTGGGCAAAATGTGCAGTTTTATGCTATTTCAAAAGCTGAATTTATTACACTACAACAAGGTTTAGTGAAATGAGTCAAAATCACCTTGAAATTATCACCATGAATGGTGGGGCAAGTATTCAAGATCTTGGCCGGCTTAATGCCCAACATCTCGGTTTTAGTGCCAGTGGTGCCGCCGACGAATTTGCTTTTCTTAGCGCTAATCAACTCATGGTTAATAGGCTTAGCACTAATCAACCTAGCGCTAATAAACCCAGTGCTAATAAACCCAGTGCGAATAAACCCAGCACCAAACATCAGCATAGTATTACCAAGATAGATAATAAACCAAACAACTGGGCAGCAATAGAAATAACCTTAGGGCAAATAAGCTTCAAAGCCAGTGCGACTTGTATAATTGCAATAACCGGTGCTGATTGCCAAGCTCAAATCAATAATATCGCGGTTAATAACTGGCAATGCTATCAGCTACAAACTGGCGACATATTAGACTTCACTATGCCAAAGACAGGTTTACATAGTTATCTAGCGGTGTTTGGCGGTTTTACTTGCCAAACAGCACAACAGCCCTGGTTAGGCAGCTTCGCTCAAACCGTTAATGAAATGGCTTTGGGCTTCACTGGTGCAGGGTTGATAGTGGGTAGCAAACTTTATTTTTCAACACAAGATCAGCCTTTACCTCAAGCTATACCAGAGCAAACGAACAAGCCTACAGCGACGCCAGCCCTATTTTATGCGCAGCAAAAACTGACCTTACGTGTTATGCCCAGTACTTTATTTTTACAAATGAGTAAAGTAAAGCAACAACAATTTCTCGCCACTGAATTTGTTATTTCACCTGATAGCAATCGTATGGGTTATCGCCTACAGGTTGAGCCCAAGCAAGCGGCTTCGTCATCGACATCACCAGACAAAAAAATACTGACTGAGCAGTTACGTAGTCGTTGCTTATTATCAATGCCGGTAACTTACGGCATGGTGCAGTTTCCTGACAATGAACAACCCATTGTATTAATGAAGGAGCGACAAACCATGGGCGGCTATCCCGTATTGGGCACCGTAATGCAAACTGACTTATTTCGTTTAAGCCAAATGCGCCCCGGTGAAAAGGTAACCTTCATTTTAATTAATCAGCTACAAGCCCAGCAACAATTAAGCGCGTTTTACCAAAAGTTATGCTAATAATTTTTTAGCGAGGACTCTAAAAGTTGTTAAATATATTCACCTTACTATTAAAAATAAACTAAACGTAGCATAGCGATCACTAAAGGTAGAATGGCGATTAATAAAAGCTTAGAATAACGCCCGCTTTACGACTTAGTCCGATACAGGTGTTGCTTTGCTATTAATGATCGACAATTACGACTCTTTTACTTTTAACCTAGTACATTATTTTCAGGCGCTGGGCCAAGAGGTTAAAGTCTGTAGAAACGATGAAATCAGCTTAGAGGCAATCGCCGCATTAGCGCCACAATATATTGTTATTTCCCCCGGCCCTTGTGACCCTGACGCCGCAGGTTTATCGCTAGCGATAATAGAAAAATTTAAAGGCCATATTGCCATATTAGGCGTATGCCTGGGACATCAATGCATAGCTCAGCACTTTGGCGCTAAAGTGATTAAAGCTAGCAAAGTTATGCACGGTAAAACCAGTATTATTAGTCATAATGAACAAGGTTTATTTAGCACTTTAAAGCAGCCATTAACGGTTACGCGTTATCACTCCTTGATTGTTGATAAACAATCTCTACCTGATGAACTAGAAATAACCGCTTGGATCACTGAAAATGGCCAGCAAGATATTATGGCCTTACAACATAAATACTTGCCCATTGCCAGTGTACAATTTCATCCTGAATCGGTTTTGACTGAACAGGGCCACCAATTATTGCAAAATTTTATTGATCAATATTCAGATCAAATAGATAATAATGTTAAGTGCAATTAAGCTTTTAAAATAAAAGTATAAGCCTCGAAAGATCAATAATCCCTAATGAAATAGCCAAATAGGTCAATATCCTATCTGAGCACAAAACATTATAAACTGATAACAAATACTGATAACGAAGTCCTGATGCGAATATTTGAAAATAATAAATTAGTTTACTCTATCTATAGCCGTGCACTGAGTCTCACAATTAGTAAAGATTTTGCCAACTTAAAAAATGGTAAAATAAATATCACTAAGCATCAAGACAGTGAGCAATTTAACCGTCGACGTGAGTTACTTGCGGTAGAGGAAGAAGCTAACAAAAAAAAAATTATTCAGGCGCACGGCCAAGAACACTTTAAAACACAGGTAAAGACTCAGTTTTTTAAGCGCGTTAATGCCCAAGTTGATAAAGAGTTTAATAATAAAGAAAACCTTTACATGAATGTGTTGAAAATAGAAGATGCCGCACCTTCTATTATGGAGATATTGGCCGTAAAAGCGGCAAGCATCAATCGTATCACGCCACTGGCGAAATCATTACCTTGGTTATGCAGTGAGTTAATCAACCTAGTCAACAAGCCCCAGTATCGTAAACGCTCAGATATACAAGTAACTGAGCCCCATTTAGCGTTAAGTTATGTCGGTTTAGGTAACCTTAAATTGGTCATGCCAGTGTTTATGCTAAAGCATTGGTTACCCGCCTATACAACACCTTACCCCTTAATGAAAAGAAAGCTCTGGAACGATAGTTTATCAGTCGCGCTAGCGGCACAATTATTAGCCAAGGAGCAAGGCTTAGATGAGTTTACCGCCTTTACCGCCGGCATGTTAAGTAACTTAGGCCTATTAGCGGTTACCCGTGGCTTTTTAAATACTTATAGTGAGCTTTACAATAAAGAACTACGCACCGCTTACGATGATAAAGATAAAAAATTACATGATGTTTTAGTAACACTCGACGTAGCACCCGAATTATTGCTCGAACAATTACTCCAACGCAGCAGTAAAGTGGCGGCAGATATGGTCGAACTCATGCGTTTTGATCGCTTGCAAATTACTGAACCATTATTCGATTTGGCCTACGCGGTTGATATCGATCACATGTGCCCAATTGCTAAGTTAGTTACTAAGGCCAGAGCTTATGTCACTTTTAGAAACTTAGCAAAAGAAGACCTTATCAGCACGGATGAAGCAAAAATACTGCTCACAGCGGGTCAATTGACAAAAAATGACATTGCCTTATTAAAGAAAAGCGATATTGACCATATAAAACTAGCCTTTAATTAGCACCTGTTGGCCTTTCAATCTAGTGTTTGTGCAAATTTATCCTACCCTTCAAGTAGCTAGCAACAACTTAGTTACTTGCTGTTACTTTCAAATATATGACGGTAAAGTCACCTTAAAGCTAAATTACACCAATTTATTTTTGATTAATTATGAAACATTGCCCGTAGTTGCAGTTCAACGTAAGTGGCATAAGGCGCTAACCACACCCATTGAATTAATGAATTCCCTCCTTAATGTGAAAAAAAGCAGCAAACATAGTTATGCAATAATAATGAATAAAAACGGCTAAGCCTTTATTTACAAGGGCTTCAGCGCATTTGAACAAGACACTGTCTGTTTTTTCTGTCATAATCCGTGCCTATTTTAATTAGTCTTGCCATTAAATAATGCATACTGGTTAATTCATTTAGTTTTACTCGTGTTGACACCGAAAGCTAATAAACAATGATTGATTACACTATCCTAAATATAAGAGGAATTTACAATGTCTAACCACTTCCCCGTAAATCGTGAGTTATTTGATGATGTTATGGTACCTAACTATGCACCATCTGCTGTTATCCCTGTTCGCGGTCTAGGTTCACGTGTTTGGGATCAGCAAGAGCGTGAATTTATCGACTTTGCTGGCGGCATTGCCGTTAACTGTTTAGGGCATTGTCATCCTGCATTAGTTACCGCGTTAACCGAACAAGCTAATAAAATTTGGCATTTATCCAATGTTATGACCAACGAGCCGGCATTACGTTTAGCTAAAAAGTTAACTGACAGCACCTTTGCTGATAAAGTTTACTTTGCTAACTCAGGTGCAGAAGCTAACGAAGCCGCTTTAAAATTAGCCCGTCGTTTTGCCCTTGAAAACTTTAGTGCAGAAAAGTCGCAAATCATTGCTTTTAAACAAGGTTTCCACGGTCGCACATTCTTTACTGTTACCGTTGGTGGTCAAACAGCCTATTCTGATGGTTTTGGCCCTAAACCTGGCGACATTGCCCATGCTGAGTACAATAACTTAGACAGTTTAAAAGCTATTATGTCTGACAAAACTTGTGCAGTTGTCATGGAGCCATTACAAGGTGAAGGCGGTGTTGTTTCACCGACAGACGAGTTTGCTAAAGGTGTGCGCGAACTTTGTAACCAACATAACGCTTTATTAATTTTTGATGAAGTTCAAACTGGTGTTGGCCGTTTAGGCGAGCTGTATGCCTATATGGGCTTAGGTGTTACACCTGATATTTTAACTACCGCTAAAGCGCTCGGTGGTGGCTTCCCCATTGGTGCTATGATCACAACAAATGATATTGCTCAGCACCTTAAAGTAGGTACGCACGGTAGTACATACGGTGGTAATCCATTAGCCTGTGCTGTCGCCGAAGCAGCATTTGATACCGTTAATACCGTCGAAGTGTTAGACGGTGTTAAAGCGAAAGCAAAACTTTATGTGGCAGGTTTAAATGCTATTAACGCCAGATACCCTATGTTTAGCGAAATTCGTGGTAAAGGCTTATTAATTGGTGCCGTGTTAACTGAAGCATACAAAGGTCGCGCAAAAGAGTTGTTAAATCTGGCACTAGAAGAAGGTGTTATGACACTTATTGCCGGCGCTAACATTATGCGTTTTGCCCCTTCATTAGTTATTCCTGATGAAGATATCGTAGAAGGTTTAGCACGTTTTGAAAAAGCCGTGGCTAGATTAGCTAAATAAGTCATCCATTATTATAGCGTTCAAATGCCTTAAGATATTTAGGTGTTTGAACGTCTCATTGAGAGTTTTCTATGATTATTATACGCCCTATTCAAAACAGTGATTATGATGCACTTCATCGCATTGCTGTTGAGTCAGGACACGGTTTTACATCACTACCGGTCAACGAAGAACTGCTGAAAAAGCGTATTTCTCACGCTGAAGTCTCTTTCGACAGCAAGGTGACCCAGCCAGGCAATGAAGGTTACCTTTTTGTCATGGAAGATACCGAAACAGGTGCTGTTGTTGGCACCAGTGGCATTGAAGCAGCGGTTGGTTTGGATGATGCATTTTATCATTACCATTTAGGTAAGGTTGTGCACAGCTCTCGTGAGCTTAATATATATAATACCGTTGAAACCTTGTCATTGTGCAATGATTACACGGGTGCTTCTGAAATTTGTACTTTGTTTTTGAGCGAAAGTCACCGTAAAGATCGTAACGGCCGTTTCTTATCACGTACGCGTTTTCTTTTTATGGCAGAGCACACTGAACGCTTTGCTGAAACAGTTATCGCAGAAATGCGTGGTGTTTCAGACGAAGATGGCGCATCACCCTTTTGGAAATGGCTAGAAGAACACTTCTTTTCTCTCGATTTCCCTACCGCTGACTATCTTACCGGCATAGGTAAAAAAGTATTTATTGCTGAGTTGATGCCAAAGTACCCAATTTACGTCAACTTGCTAAGCCCAGAAGCACAACGCGTGATCAACAAGGTGCATCCAAAAACTGTACCAGCATTAAGATTGCTTGAAGCTGAAGGCTTTTCACGCCGTGGTTATGTCGATATTTTTGATGGTGGTCCAACGGTTGAAACACAAACAGCCTTAGTGAAAACCGTCTGTCAAAGCCAACGTTGCCAAGTATTAATTGGTGAAATAGCAAACGACAATAACTACATTATTTGCAATGGCAAAGTGGCAGACTTTAGAGCAACACAAGCACCGGTTTTATTACGTGAAACAGCTAATCAAGTCGTGGTATCGCAAGCAGTTGCCGATGCACTAATGGTTAATGAAGGAGATTGGGTTCGCCTGATTTCAAATTAATCATCGAATTAATCCACTCATGAGCGATACACGCACAGAGGAATCAACTATGTCAGACAATATACAACTTATTAATGGTCACTGGACTGCCGGTTTAGGCCATGAAATTTTTTCAAAAAACCCGGCTAAAGATCAAGTAGTTTGGCAGGGAAATACCGCTTCTGTTGCACAGGTTGACGAAGCCGTTATGGCTGCCCGTACCGCGTTTGAGACTTGGTCGAATATGACCATTGAAGCACGTATTGCCATCGCCGTTAAGTTTGCTGAATTACTGACTGAAAATAAAGAAGCGTTTGCCACGACTATTGCACTTGAAACAGGCAAACCACTTTGGGAAACCCGCACAGAAGTAGGCGCTATGGTCGGTAAAATAGCCATTTCAGTACGCGCCAATGAAGAGCGTACCGGCACGGTTGAAAACCCAATGCCAGGTGCAAAAGCTTTTATTCGTCATAAGCCTCATGGTGTTGTCGCCGTTTACGGGCCTTATAACTTCCCAGGTCACTTGCCCAACGGTCATATTGTTCCTGCCCTTATTGCCGGTAATACCGTGGTATTCAAACCAAGCGAATTAACACCGATGGTTGCTGAAGAAACCTTAAAGTTATGGCTAAAAGCAGGCCTTCCTGCTGGCGTGATCAATATGGTTCAAGGTGAAGTTCAAACCGGTAAAGCACTAGCCAATCATCCACAAATTGATGGCTTATTCTTCACCGGTAGCTCAACCACAGGTCACTTTTTACATGAACAATTTGGTGGCCAACCAGGTAAAATTTTAGCGCTAGAAATGGGCGGCAATAATCCATTAGTCGTTAAAGATGTCAGTGATATCGATGCGGTAGTACACGATATTTTGCAATCAGCCTTTATTACTACAGGCCAACGTTGTACTTGTGCTCGTCGCTTATTTATTGAAGCAGGCGAACAAGGCGATGCTATTTTAGCTAAATTGGTTGCTAGTACCACCGCAATTAAAATTGGTTATTTTGACGATGCAGAACAACCTTTTATCGGTTCAATGATTTCTGAACAAGCCGCGTTAGGTTTAGTTGCCGCACAACAACAGTTACTTGACCTTGGCGCAAAACCGCTTGTTATGATGAAGCACCTTGAAGTAGGTACTGGTTTTATCTCACCAGGTATTGTTGATGTTACCGACATCTCAGGCATGCCAGATGATGAGCATTTTGGCCCATTACTGAAAGTATATCGCTACACTGACTTTGATGCCGCAATTAATGAAGCTAACAATACTGCCTTTGGTTTGTCTGCTGGCTTATTGAGTGACAGCGAAGCATTATACAATCACTTCTTCCGCCGTATTCGTGCCGGTATTGTTAACTGGAACAAACCAATTACTGGCGCTAGCAGTGCCGCACCTTTTGGTGGTATTGGCGCCAGTGGTAATCACAGAGCCAGCGCATTTTATGCTGCTGATTACTGTGCCTACCCTGTGGCTTCGGTTGAAGCTGAAAAAGTATCATTACCAGCCACGTTAAGCCCTGGTTTATCAATTAAGTAATCAACAAGATTTTAATGGTAATGAAACTGCACTGTCCATTAAAAAAAGCTGGGGTCCGTCCCAGCTTTTTCAAAACTATCGATCAAATATAGCCGCTTGTTCTGAGTGGCTATTTATTATGCTGTCCTAAATATTATTTACTTAGTTACCTAATTAAACACTGAGTTAAACACTGAGTTAATAACTTGTTTAAATAATAAATAGCCTTACATACCATTCAGCTGACTGACGCTATCGACACTAATTTACTTTATGCATTTAGGATTTTCACATGACACCCGTTAAAAATTTATTTAATAACATTTGGCAAAACTACTTAGAAGTCACACCTTCAGCTGACAAATTACACCAGCTTTTAAGCACCGATAACGATTTAATCAACGACCATGTTGCTTACCGTACCTTTAATATTGCCAAGGTAAATATCACAAAAATATCAAAACATTTGCTGAGCTTAGGTTACACAGAATGTGGTGAATACCACTTTGTGGCAAAAAAATTATACGCAAAACACTTTGAACACTCAGACACCAACTTACCAAAAGTATTTATCAGTGAACTATTAGTAGAAGAGTTTTCGTTGCCCATACAAGCTATTATTAACAAAATGGTTGCTGGCATTGATGAAGCAGATATTAACCTTGAAAGTTTCTTATACTCAGGTACTCATTGGCAAGTCAGCCACCAAGAATATCTAGACTTACTGGCAGAAAGTGAATACGCAGCATGGGTTGCGGCATGGGGTTATCGCGCCAATCATTTCACCGTCAGCATTAACCATTTAGAAAACTATGACTCAATTGAAGCGGTAAACTTAGCAGTTAAAGCCGGTGGTTTTACACTAAATAGCACCGGTGGTGAAATCAAAGGTAATGAAGCCGTTAAGCTAGAGCAGTCTTCAACCATGGCTGATCATGCCTTAGTTGAATTCTCAGACAAAAGTGTTGCTATTCCAAGCTGTTTTTACGAGTTCGCGAAACGCTACCCAATGGAAAACGGTAAAATTTTCACTGGTTTTGTCGCTGCATCTGCCGATAAAATTTTTGAAAGCACCAATACTGCGGCTTAGTGAATGAGCTTGTAACATATTTTTTATAACACCCTATTTTAAATAAAATCTTTTAAACGGTCTTCGAATTAAATCATAAATCGATTCAAGGCCATTTTCTAGCTGCTTATCAGCATAATCCATTTTGGATAACTCTTCAGCCTCAAGATAAACTATTTTTTTCGCTGAATCGTCAGAGGGAGATAGCTTACGTTTCTTAATCGCCTTTCGAATGACACTGTTCAAGATTGTAGCGCATGCGTTGTGTAGATGGCTTTTCGAATTTCTTGTGGCTATTGGAAAATAGTATTTAGGTTTGTCAGATATGCACACTGATAAATTCATATTTATCATCCCAGCGCAAGAAAAAATTATCATGACAAAATTATAGTTATTTTTAATAAACCAGTCGATATACATCAGCGGGTATGGTGTTGTAATAAATATGCGTGCTATTACTTGATAATATAAAGTCTATATTGATGTAAGTACCGATGACCCTGTAATACCAATCCCATTAAGTTATTGCTCACTTGTACTAGTTAAAATAGCTCAAGGCTGTGTTGCTCTCAACCCCAATAGCCAGCTATTGCTCAATCGAGCGCCTTACCTTGAGTTATTTTTCCTGCGCACAACAAGATCACAAACTTAATGGAACTGGTATAACCTATCCACAGGCTTTATAACCTGACCTGGTCAAGTAAATTCAGTCACCCTAGTTAAGCTACTTTTTCTAATTCATTAATTTTCAATTCAAAATCATTAGGGCTTTGATAGCCCAAGTAAGAATGTAGTCGGTTACTGTTGTACCACAT
>NZ_VOLS01000068.1 GCF_007954265.1 Colwellia sp. C1TZA3
CCATTAAGTTTGTGATCTTGTTGTGCGCAGGAAAAATAACTCAAGGTAAGGCGCTCGATTGAGCAATAGCTGGCTATTGGGATTGAGAGCAACACAGCCTTGAGCTATTTTAACTAGTACAAGTGAGTAATAACTTAATGGGATTGGTATAAGACGTTCTAGAAGGTAACTTCTTCACCTTCATTTAAAATATGTAAAGGTACTGGCGAGTTCATTTGCTTATGCATTTTCAACAAGCGTAGTAAAGGAGAATGAGAGCTATGATCGCCCATTTTCCAGCTATTATTACCGTAGCCCCAAGGGATCATGACTTTACAGTTTAGCGCTTGCGCCGCCACTAAAGCATCTTCCGGCGTGGTGTGAACATAGCGATACCAGGCACTATTTTCTTGATGAAAATACGAAGCTATGGGCATCAAGCAAACATCCATATCACCATAACGCTGTTGAATATCTTTAAAATGTGCAGAGTATCCGGTATCACCAGCAAAAAATATCTGTTGACCTCGGTGTTCGATAACCCAGCCGCCCCAAAGCGTAGCATCTTTGTCTTCGTATAAATAAGGCACCAAAACTCGACTACTAAAATGATGTGCAGGCACAAAGTTAATACTCAGCTCGGCTAATACAGTTTTTGAAAACCAGGCCATTTCGTTAATGCGATAACCGTCATTGGGAAAATGTTCAGCAAAGCCTAAAGGCACAAAGTATTGTGCATCGGTGCCTATTTTTTCAATATCAACTTTGTTGAAATGATCATAATGAATATGCGAGTACAATACCGCATCAACATCGTTAATTTCATCAAGCGATAGCCACTTAGGCTCTTGACGAAAAAAACCAGCGCTTAGCTTGAAAGCCCAATTAACTGGCCAGTCAAATTGTTCACTAACCGGGTCTAGCAGTAACGTACTGCCTGCTGGGCTTTTGATATAAAAACTGGCATGTCCGAGCCAGCGAAAGGTAAAGCCCGTATTTACCTTCACTGGTGATTGTTCGCCGATAAAGCGACAATTTTCAGCCGGTGTTTCACATTCAACCATTGCTGATGGCTGATAACAATTTTCTTTACAGGTAATTAAGTAGCTTTTTTTGCCGGGGTACAAATTAGAAAAACGTGCTGGCTCAGCTGAGCCAGCTTTATATTTTATCACAGAATCAGCTTGCTCTATCTGCCTTAGCTGATTTTTTGTGCCGCAGCCAATAAGCAAAATAAAACTAATAATGACGCTTATGCTTGGTAAGCTAATCGCTCTTGGCAAACTAATCATTCTTCGCAAGCTAATAACTCCTAAAGTTAGCGTTTATTAAGCCTAAAAACTGTAGTTTTTACGTCCAGACAGGGCATGCGACAAGGTATTACCGTCAACATATTCTAGTTCGCCGCCCACGGGGACGCCATGAGCAATACGTGAAATTTCAACATCGTAAGTTTGAGTCAGTTCGGCAATAAAATGTGCGGTGGCTTCGCCTTCAACGGTCGGGTTAGTTGCTAAGATAACTTCACTAAATTGCCCTGTCGCTAATTGTTTTTCCAGCACATCTAAACCTAAGTCGTCTGGACCAATACCATCAAGGGGTGATAAATGTCCCATTAAAACAAAATAAAGCCCTTGAAACTCGCCAGTTTGTTCAATGGCAATAACATCCGCTGGCGTTTCAACAATACACAGTTGCGCCGCTATTTTACGCTTTGGACTCTGGCAGATATCACACAAGGCTTCTTCAGTAAAAGTACGACATTGTTCACAATGACCAATATTTTCCATAGCCTGAGCCAAGGTTTGTGAAAGCTTGTTGCCACCATGGCGATTTCGCTCAAGTAAATGAAAGGCCATACGCTGTGCTGATTTTGCCCCAACGCCAGGTAAACATTTTAATGAATCAATAAGTTCTTGAACTAACGGGCTAAATTTCATGACGACTCTTTCTTGGCTTATACCAAACTGGCTAAATTAGTCGCTCAATTGGGTATGATTAATTTTTGCAAAATATTTGGCTAAAGAGTCACTGCGATTAATGCTATGACTCATCATCATTAGGCAAACGAATAATTTTCAAAACGGAGTTTATCACTGGCTTTAACGATTGATAATAAATAATTAAAAATAATTTATTGCGCTCAAAATTGCTAATTTCCCCCAAAGCTTTAAAATTTCAGTATGATGGTCTCCAGACTATTTAGCCAAATTTGGCAACAATCAACAATCAACAATCAACAATCAACAAGGGCAGTTAATGCTAAGTAATATCTTTATAACACTAGCGTTATTGCTCTTAAGCTTTTTTAGCTTACAACGGCTGTTTACGCTACCTAAAAATGTCTGGTTACTTTTTTTAGTACAACCTTTAGTCATGGCGGCATCGCCAGTGATTGTTTTTATTGGCGGCATACTGGCCACTAGTATGGGCGCTGATCCGGCACTCGTTACCCTACCGGTTACTATGATGATACTCGGCGTGGCCAGTGGCGCTATTCCTGCAGCGTTATTAGCTAAAAATAAAGGTCGACGTTTCGCGACATTTACTGGCTTCACGCTCGGATTTTCCGGCACCCTAGTCGCTATGTTGGCCGCATTGAAAGGCAGTTTTGAATTACTGGTTTTAGCCAGTTTATTACTGGGTATTAGTACCGCTTTTATCCAACAATTACGCTTTGCTGCGATTGAAAGTGTTAGCAACAGCAATGAAGTGCCAACGGTATTATCGATTTTAATGCTTAGTGGCCTATTTTCCGCTTTTTTAGGACCTGAAATAGCGGTAACCGCAAAAGACTGGTTAAGCTCACCACACGGTTATGCCGGCTCTTTCTTATTTCTGTCAGGGCTATTTTTACTTGCCATGTTACTGATGTTGAACTTTACTAATCCTGAAGTAAAAACTAGTGATAGCCAAGGGGAAGCTAGGCCTTTAAGTGAAATAGTTAAACAACCCATTTTTATTATCGCCATATTGTCAGCCGCTATTGGCTTTGCCCTGATGAGTTATCTGATGACCGCAACACCGCTGAGCATGCACAAACTTAATGGTCATAGTTTAAACGAAACAAAATGGGTGATCCAAAGTCATATTGCCGCCATGTTCATTCCATCATTGTTTACCGCCTTATTAGTAAAACGTATTGGCTTAAAAAACTTAATGCTCGCAGGCACAATAATTTATGCGGTGGTCACAATTATTGCCTTATCGGGTGAACAAGTAATAATTTATGCGGTGGTCACAATTATTGCCTTATCGGGTGAACAAGTAATGCATTATTGGTGGGCATTAATTTTATTAGGCATTGGCTGGAATTTTCTCTTTCTTACCGGCACCTCGCTATTACCTCAAAGTTACCAAGCTAGTGAACGTCATAAAGTACAGGCGATTAATGACTTTATTATTTTTGGCTTTCAGGCCATCGCGTCATTAATGGCCGGTTGGATATTATTTAAAGCTGGTTGGCATGTCGTGGTATTAACCGGTTTACCTTTTATTGTCATCTTATTTATTGTTAGCTGGTTTTACTTTAAAAAAGAACGTGAAAAAATAAATCAGGCATCTGCCACAGCCTCTACGCTCGATGCAGAGCAAAAACTAGCACAAAAAAGCGAAGTATCATCATGAGCACTTTAACTATTTTACAACGTGGTGAGCCAGTTTTATCTGCTATCGCAAAACCAATACCTAATGTTCACGCAGCTGATATAAAACAACTAATTGAAGATCTAAAAGGTACCGTTGCCCAAGCAAATGGTGTTGGTATTGCCGCGCCCCAAGTAGGCAAAAGTGTGCGTTTATTTATTATGTGTTCTGCCCCGAGTGAGCGCTACCCTGAGGCGCCGTTATTAGCGCCTGCGGTTATTATCAACCCAGAAGTACTCAGCGCCAGCACCGAGCAAGTGTTAGGCTGGGAAGGTTGTTTAAGTGTTAAAGGCAAACGAGCTTTGGTGAGTCGCCATCAAAGTATCGACGTGCGTTATCTTGATGAACAAGGCCAACAACAGCAACAAACCTTGACTGACTTTCTTGCGCGAATTTTTCAGCACGAGTTAGACCACCTTGACGGCATTACTTTTATTGAACGACTTGACCATGAGAGCGAGGCTATTGATGAACAACAATGGCGAGCAACAATGGCAAGTAACAATAATAAATAAAACACCTTAACTAGCTTGCGTTCACTTTGCTAATTCAGCCAGACTAAAAACTTAGCTGAAGGTGTATTGCTTATGCCTAATTTACCTATTTAAAGGCTCAGGCTAGCCATGCTATAAAATTTAAAATGGAAAAGCCAATATGCTACAAGCTATTATCGACTACCATCTTGATGACGAAAATCATTGGGTGGCACGACTACAATGTGGCCATTTCCAGCATGTTCGCCACCAACCGCCGTTTATCAATCGTCCGTGGGTGCTCAACAAGGCAAGCCGACACGCGATGCTAGGTCAGCAGCTAAATTGCATAAAATGTGATCAGGGTGCTACCAAAGATTTTACCTCAACCGAATCAAAATCATTGTTTTAGTAAAAAATAAAATTTTACAAAATGTTACTAATACCAATCCCATTAAGTTATTGCTCACTTGTACTAGTTAAAATAGCTCAAGGCTTTGTTGCTCTCAATCCCAATAGCCAGCTATTGCTCAATCGAGCGCCTTACCTTGAATTATTTTTCCTGCGCACAACAAGATCACAAACTTAATGGAACTGGTATAATAGCTAATTGAAATAACTATCAGCTATAAAATATTTCTAATACTTAGCCTATTATGTAATATTGCGCGCTTTAGTAATATCAGGTGTTGGATAAAATAAAGCACTCATAGTCAACTATCAGGCATTAACTAATGAATATTGAAATTGAAATAACTGCTGCGGTATTTAAATGTCAGACCGACGAAGACATTTTTTACCAGAGGTTATCAAAAATTACAGGTATTAAAAAAATAGTGACTAAAGATAGCAAGCTGATCGTCTCAGTGTTCAGTACAGAAAAAGATCAGGCTTTAGCAGACATTAGGGCAATATGTGACATCTGGCACGCCTCGATTAACCTAATGTAAATTAGCCTGCCCGCTAAATAACCTGATATAAATTTTTTCTTAAGCGCCATAAACATTATCATTTGTAACCGCAGTATAATTTATCACCACGCTTTGGCGTTAAACCCTTGGCTATATTGAAAATCACTCAGCGATTAAGCTGTAAAAAAAACCATTAAAGGAGGTGTTTATACCGTGATTAAAGTTGTTTTTTCAAGAATGAAAGGAGGTAGCACCTGCCCACCAAGAATACCTCTTTCAAAGGTTGTTTGGTCTTGGCTAGGTGCATTTATTAGTATGTATTTTGTCGCTATTATCAGTAGTCTTACTGAAGTAGATATTTTAAAAAGTATGTTTCTTGTTGCTTCTTTTGGCGCATCGGCGGTGCTTATTTACGGTGCGCCTCAGGCTGACTTTTCTCAACCAAGAAATTTTATTGGTGGCCATATTATCTCTGCTTTAATAGGTGTTACCCTACAAAAATATTTAGCGTTAGATATCGCCTTACTTGGCGCGCTTGCGGTGTCACTTTCAATTGTCGCTATGCATTTCACCCGTACTCTGCATCCTCCTGGTGGTGCAACTGCGCTCATTGCCATTGTTGGCAGTGCAGAAGTACACAGCAATGGCTATTGGTTTGTCATTTCCCCTGTCGCTATTGGTACATTAATTTTGCTGGTAATAGCTCTAGTGATAAACAACTTATCTAAAAATCCAGCAAGGCATTATCCTAAGTATTGGTATTAAAGGTATTGCTATTAAAGATACTGATATTTGCAGTTATACCAGTTCCATTAAGTTATTGCTCACTTGTACTAGTTAAAATAGCTCAAGGCTGTGTTGCTCTCACTCCCAATAGCCAGCTATTGCTCAATCGAGCGCCTTACCTTGAGTTATTTTTCCTGCGCACAACAAGATCACAAACTTAATGGAACTGGTATTACACCGTCGTCAGCCAAAAAAAAATTTTGCTTTAATTAAACTATATAGATTTTTATCTGACAAAGGTCTGTAGCAAAGCCATTAGGTTTTCTTTAAAAGTGTTATAATAGCTGCTGAGTTTTATTCTTAAAAAAGGACAACAATTAGGTAAACTAAAAGCTATGGCTTAAACCATATAACTCTTAACTTAATATACTTGCAACTGCTAAGTTGATTCAAAAAAGCGTTTATTGGCTCAATCAATTGTGAAGTTATAGCCGTTGAAACGCCCATAAAGGCTCAAAGTTTAACAATTAATTTGATAAGGATGTTCGATGATTGACTTTAATAACAAAGGTTTCTTTAAACTCAAACAAGATACTGATTATGCTGAAAAAGTAAGTCGTTTACTGTTAGATGATGAACAAATAGTTGACTCATATAAAACCATGCGTGACGGTGTAGTCTTTACCAATAAGAGAATAATTGCGGTTAATGTTCAGGGTATTACGGGCAGCAAAAAAGATTTCACCTCTTTACCTTACAAAAATATTGTTGCCTACTCTATTGAAACATCAGGTACATTCGATCTTGATTCTGAATTAGAAATATACTTTTCTGCACTCGGTAAAGTGAAATTTGAGTTTTCGGGGCAGTCTTCAATGCTGGAAATATCAAAAATAATTTCTAGTTATTTATTATAAGTGCTAGCCATGTGTTGGTCATTATAACTAACATATATACAGCTTATTCTGATGTTAGGCTACGGTGATGTTAGCTGTTTTATATCTACTGTAAGCCAGCTAACATTAAGCCTACAATAGCGAAAAAATTAAAAAAATGACAATTTACTGCCCTCACTTACCCACGACTCTCATTTACCAACGTTCACTCAACAAGTGCTTTTACTTACCAACAAAAATCACCTCTTCACCACACTCAAGCCACAGTCGATGCTTTACCATGACTTTGGTAAACATTGGGCTTTGTAGGTAACGGTTCAGCCAGTTTTTCAGCTTGGGATACGGTGATTGTAAATACCACTGGCGCTCTATGCGGGCAAATTGACGAATAAACGGCAACAGAGCAATATCAGCTAAACTTTCTCGTCTTGAAAATAAATAGTCATGCTGGCTTAGGCGTGACTCCAGTAATTGAATATAGTACTCACATGCTGCTCGGCATTCATTAAGGTTAGTTTCATGGTAGCGCTTTGCACATTTATAAGCTTCTAATCGCTGTTTAAATTCCACATCAAACTCGGTAATGAGTGCTAACATTTCGTTTAACTTCTCGTTTTCTATTTCGTTAGGCTTTGACTTTGACTTTACAGTGTCGGTGTTATCACTATGCAGTAGATTGTTAGGATCAGATTTTTTAAGTGCCCACAGCATAATATCTAGACTTTCATCGATAACCTTATCTACTGTGCTTGCTGCGCTGAATTCTTTAACATCTGCGGCATTATCACTATCAAACTGACTATTTTTGTCCAACACTAAAATGGGCACAGTGGCTTTGGGTGAAGCTAAAATCATCGCGGCGGGTTTATCCGTTAATACCACATCGCGCAGCGCAACCGCCTGATGCGATTTAAAAATGGCAATACGTGCGCGCATTGCATACGGACAGTTTCTTAACGAATAAAGGATAGGGTGTGCCATAACGCTCAACTATTGAATTAACATTCTTTATAAATGACAACTTTAACGGTATTCATTGGTGAAATATACGGGTAAAATCACCGCTCTTAAATTTAGCGAATAAATAAGTTGTACCAATGGATCATAAAATAGAATTATTAGCCCCCGGTGGAGATGTCGATGCAATTAAAGCGGCCATTATAGCGGGTGCCGACGCGGTATATTGCGGTTTAGATACACTAAATGCCCGTAATCGCGCCACTAATATATCCTTTGAACAACTCATTGGTATTATTCGTTTGGCACATCAGTACGAGTGTCAAATATTTTTAACCTTAAATGTTGTTGTTTTAGAACGTGAATTTAAGTCGATTGCCAAATTACTCAGTAAGCTGGTTAACACCACATTAGACGGCGTTATCGTGCAAGATATCGGCATGTTTAATATTATTAAGCAGTATTTTCCCACCTTAGATATTCATGCTTCAACCCAGTTAACCACACATAATATCGGCCAAATTCCGTTCCTAAAAAAATTAGGCGCCTCGCGAGTTAATTTATCAAGAGAATTAAACCTACGCGAAATTACGGCTATAACCGCGGTGTGCCGGGAATATAACCTATTAAGTGAAGTATTTGTTCATGGCTCACTTTGTGTTGCCTTTTCAGGTTTATGTTATTCAACCTCTGCCAGTGTTGGTAATTCAGGTAACCGCGGCCGCTGTAGCCAAGCCTGTCGAGAAGAATATGAGACCACTGCCACCGGCCATAACTTCCCGTTAAACATTAAAGACAACTCTGCCTTTTTTGATTTGCCCGCTTTAATAGATGCCGGCGTTCACTCTTTTAAAATTGAAGGACGTATTAAAGGCGCAAACTATGTCCATACCGTGGTTGATAGTTTTCGTAAGCAAATTGATGGTTTCCTCAATACCGGCGAACTAACCGAAGATGGTGAACGCCTTTACAAAGTCTTTAACCGTGATTTTTCCAACGCTTTTTTAAGAGGTGACTTAAATCAATCCATGTTTATTGATAATCCGCGTGATAACTCAAAAGTTCATGCGCTAAGTAAACATAAAGCCGGTGAAAGCCAAAGCCATTCGGCAGATAAGTTGCAAGATAAGTCGCAACAAATTTCAGTGGTACAAATTCATGAGGTTGAACAAAACCTGCAAACTGACAAAAACGAAATTGAAGCGGAAGTAGTTGAAAAAATAAAGCATCTAAGTATTGAAAAAGTACCATTAACACTAAGTTTTTCTGGCCAAGTAGCACAACATTTAGCGGTTAGCGTCACCACCACAGGCTTCTCTGTTGAACAGAATAGCTTTACAGTAAAATCAACTAGCTTATTAAGACCCAGTGAAAGCGCCAGTATTGATAAGGCAACCATAGAAAAACGCTTTAAAAGCTTTAACAACGCCGAGTTTTTATTGACCGAGCTAAACTGTGACAATTTACATGTCGGCTTAAGTATTCCGTTTAAAGAGCTAACGGCGCTGAAAAATAAAATCGCCAGTTTATTAAATAATGCCGTTGATATTATTCCAGAAGTAACCTTGCCAGCATTAATTAATCATCCGAAAGTAGCTGCCAAAATAAATAGCCAAGCAAAAAATGAATTATCTATTTTGATATGTGACGAAGCTGATGCTGAGTTAACGACGATAACCGACGCCGACATTTATTTTAAATTGCCTGATGCTTATAAACGTGACTGTACAAAATATGTTGGCTTTTTACAGGACAATCCACGGTTAATCCCCTGGTTTCCTGCTGTGCTCATTGGTAAAGATTATGACGCTGCCGTTACTATTTTAGAGCAAGTAAAACCGCCATTAATTGTCACTAATAATACCGGCATTGCTTATCAAGCGAATGCATTAGGCATAAAATGGATAGCAGGTCCGTTTTTAAATACCACGAATTCTTACGCATTGTTAGCGATGAAAGAAGACTTTGACTGTAGTGGCGCTTTTATTTCAAACGAAATTAACGCTATGCAAATGAAACATATCGCTAGACCAGAAAACTTTAAATTGTTTTACAGTATTTACCACCCTATTTTATTAATGACTAGCCGACAGTGTTTCTTCCAACAAAGTGTTGGTTGTGAAAAACCCCGTATCGACAATGGCTGTATGCTCTCTTGTGATAAGTCAACGACCATCACCAACCTCAAAGGTGTGTCGTTCGAAATTGATAAACAAAAAGCCGGTTACCCAAGTATTTACAACCAAGATCAGTTTTTAAATATGGATATTATTGAAGACTTATCCAACTTATTTGACGGTTTTATGATTGACTTAACCAACATTGGTGCCGGTGATCGTCAATCGCCTGATAAAGCCTTGTTGATCAGCCAATTTGAAGAGTTATTGTCTAATAAAAAGCCTAATAAAAAGTCTGATAGTGCGTCTGATGAAAAGTCTGATAGCGTATCTAATGAAGAAGCTAATAAAGAGGCTAAAAACCCAATAGATAACCATTCATCAGCAAAACAACAGCTGCATAATTTAGTGCCTCAATCAACCAATATTCAATACCATAATGGCTTGTAACTAAATCACTCACTATTATTCCATCCTAAAATACATGAACACATTTTAGAATGGGACAAACGATTAAATCAAAGCCACTGAAATTTTTCAGTGGCTTTTTTGATAGGACATATTTACGGCACAGCTTGGCCATTTCTAGCTTCTAATAAGCGATACCAATCTTCACGCGAGTAATCTAGTGTTAAAGCTTGTTTAGCGGCAACAATGCGCTCTGGTGTGGTTGACCCTATAATGGGGCAAATATTAGCGGGATGTTTTAGTAACCAAGCGAGAATAACTTGCCAAGGCGTGCAAGCATATTTTTCACTTTGGTGGCTTAATTCGTTTTCAATTCTTTGCTCATCTTCGCCTGAAAAACTATTTCCCCAAGCAGAATAAGCAACACCGCCCAAAGGACACCAAGCAATGGGTGTAATACCATACTGCTGACATTGATCTAACGTACCATCAAGTAAGCTATCGATATTGTGAATATTAATTTCAACTTGATTGACCAACAATGGCATAGCTAGCGCAGACTTTAATAATTCAACTTGTGACGGTTTAAAGTTACTAACACCAAAATGCTTAACTTTACCACTGGCTTTTAATAACGCAAAAGTTTCAGCCACTTCGTGCACGTCAAATAAATAATCTGGCCGATGCAGTAAAAACATATCTAAATAGTCGGTATTTAAGCGTTTAAGTGACCCTTCAACACTGGCCAACAAGTACTGCTGGCTAAAGTCATAACGCTTTGGTGCGTAAGTGTTGTGCTCATTATTGCGCGGTCGAATACCCGCTTTAGAGGTTAAAATAATTTGCTCACGTAAATGTGGCTTTTTAGCTAACAGTTCACCAAAAATACTTTCGCTTTCACCAGCACCGTAAATATCAGCATGATCAAAGTGATTATAACCCGCCTCTAAAGCCGCCGTTATTGCCGCTTTTCCTTTATTACGATCACTTGTGCTATTGTCACCAGCAATGCGCATACAACCATATATAAGACGCGAAGATTCGATATTTGAGTTGCCCATTAAAACTTTTTTCATCTTTTACTCTTCATTATTTATTAAATATACTTAAAAATATTAATCTATTGATAACTTATCAACCAAGCCTTAACTGCAGCCTTAACTGCAGCCTTTAAAGTATCATATAGTACTTTAAAGGCTGCAGTTAACAGGTAACTTAATTTGGACTTAGCAAACAATGATACATATATTGAACGTAATCAGCACGATGGTGTATTGCTTCTTTAATTAAAACTACAACTTAACGTGTCTATTTGACATTAATGAATATACAGCGGCATATCATTTTTAACTGACTTACGAGACTTTTTATTTAGTGGTAATCCTCGAAATTAAGGTTATAGACAAGACTTTAACCTAACAAAGTCGCTGCATTACTTTAAGCACTCCTCAATCAATAATCAACATAGCTAATTGCTGCATAAATATTGGGGCTATGATCGACGCTTTGTTGAGTTATTTGAGCAAGTTTTAATCAAAGTTGAACAACCATTAGCGGTGATTAAGGCTTTGAGCGAAATTAATTCACCACAGCAACAACTAGCTTGATAGAATATCAACAGTCAGGTGAATACTTAACTTAAGTCACATTTAACTCATTCAACTCATGCAACATAAGCAACATTAAGGGCTACGCTGTGCAACATTTAGTTTGGGATATCGATCCCGTATTTTTCTCCATTGGGCCATTGACCATACATTGGTATGGTCTGTTATTCGCCACGGCTATTTTATCTGGCTTACAAGTTATGAAGTGGATTTTTAAAACTGAGAAACAAGAGTTAGCAGCACTAGATAACCTATTAGTTTATATCGTTATTGGTGTTATCGTTGGTGCGCGTTTAGGGCATTGTTTCTTTTATGAACCTGGTTACTATTTTGCTAACCCAATGAAAATAATTGCTATTTGGGAAGGTGGCCTCGCTAGCCATGGCGGCGGTTTAGGTGCCATTATCGCAGCCGGTATTTATAGCAAAAAACACCAGATGAACTTTCTCTGGTTACTTGACAGACTTGCGATATGTACCGCGCTGTTTGGTTTTTTTGTTCGTAGCGCAAACTTTGTTAACTCTGAAATATTAGGCACCCCTAGTAATGTTCCTTGGGCCGTAATTTTTGCACGCATTGATAACGTTGCTCGCCACCCTGCTCAACTTTACGAAGCCTTGGCTTATTTAACCATATTTTTTGTTTTGATGATTTTTTATAAGCAGAAAAAAGCTAAAACACCACCCGGTGCTATTTTAGGTGTTTTCTTAATTTTAATTTTTACTGCTCGCTTTCTTATTGAAATATTAAAAGAAAAACAAGCGGCCTATGCGGCTGATATTGCCTTAACTGCCGGGCAAATGTTAAGTATTCCGTTTTTTATTGCCGGTATCCTATTAGTGATTTGGTCAATTAAAAATGATAAAAGAGTAAAGTAACCTTAACAAATAGCGCAGAGCGCAGAGACAAAATTATGGCGAATAAAATAGGGTTAACGATTGATGAGTAAAAAATATTACGTGGTGTGGAAAGGTGCAAAAACTGGAGTATTTGAACAGTGGAATGATGTTAAAAGCCACACTCAAGGACGTGCCGATGCGCAATATATGGGTTTTGCATCAAAAGCTGAAGCCGAGGCCGCGTTTCAATCAACCTACACTAAAGCATTAACTAAGCGCTCGATGAGTAAAAGTAGCGGCACTAAACCTGCTGCTTCTGCTTCCTACGTTAAAGCGGATAGTACCGCAGTAAGTAATAGCTTAGCGCCTGTTAAACAAAGTGCTGATATTAATATTTATTGTGACGGGGCTTGTTCACCAAACCCAGGAAAATCAGGCACAGGCATGGCGGTCTATCAACAACAACAGCTTATTGAGTTGTGGTACGGTTTATATGAGCCGATGGGCACTAATAATACCGCCGAACTTAATGGCATACTGGCCGCCTTTAAATACGCACAAGATCACATTAAACAAGGTAAAACCGTGCAAGTATTGTCTGATTCTAAGTATTCAATTGATTGCATCACTAAATGGGCAAAAGGTTGGCAAGCTAAAGGCTGGACTCGCGGCAAAGGTGAAGAAATTAAAAATCTTGAAATCATTAAACAATGTTTTGTGCTCTACCAAGCCTTGAAAAGTCATTTAATTATTAGTCATGTTAAAGGCCATGCCAATATAGAAGGCAATGAACTCTCCGATAGAATGGCAGTATTAGCACGTGTGAAGTGCACAAAAGGTTTTGTGCACTATCAAGAAACACTTGATATTAAAACTATTTTGGCCATGGCTTCGGGTTAAGGTTTTTTCAAAATGTTATTTTAATAGTAACTAAAATGGATCAAAAGCAAAAAGGCAGTTAATCACTGCCTTTTTTTGGTTTTAACACCCAGGACATTTATATGTTAATAATATTACCTAATAAGCTAAAAGCCCTTGCCTAGTGCTGAATATCCCAGTATTCTACGCGGTCATTTTATATTTGGATATCAACATGATCGGATTTGACTACGGCACATCAAACTGTGCTGTCGGCGTAATGAAAAACAACACGCCAGAACTATTATCTTTAGGTGATCATGGTCGCTATATCTCGTCAACTTTGTATGCACCCAGTCGTGACATTATTGTCAACTGGTTGCACAATAACTTGTCTTTGGCAGAACAAAAAAACTTTCAACAGCAACGTCAATCGCAGCTAAACAAAGGAAGAAACTCGCTCAGAGAGCTGACTTTAGATGGCTACCCAACTGAGTTATCGTTTGGCCAACCCGCATTAAATAACTATTTACAAGAGCCTGACGAAGGCTACTACATAAAGTCACCAAAGTCGTTTCTGGGTGCCAGTGGCTTAATGCCGCAGCAAGTTGATTTATTCGAAGATATTGTTGCTGCTATGATGAGCAATATAAAAACACTTACCGAAGCGAGTCTTGGCAGAAGTGTTAACCAAACTGTTATTGGTCGCCCTATCAACTTTCAAGGTATGCAAGGTGAAGAAAGTAATCGACAAGCTATACAAATATTAACCAATGCCGCAAAACGAGTCGGCTTTAAAGATGTTGAATTTCAATTTGAACCTGTTGCAGCTGGCTTTGAATATGAAGCTAGTCTCACTAAAGAGACCAAGGTATTAGTGGTTGATATTGGTGGTGGTACCACAGATTGCTCAATGCTTTTAATGGGACCAGAACATGCTGCTTTAGCTGATAGAACCGATGATTTATTAAGCCACAGTGGTGAACGAGTCGGTGGTAACGATTTTGATATTGCCTTTGCACTTAAAGGTATCATGCCCAGTTTTGGTTTAGATAGTTTATTAAAAACTGGTAAAACAATGCCAAGCAACAGTTACTTTCAGGCGATGGCGATTAACAATATTAGTCATCAAACACAATTTTATAGTGCCGAAAATGGCCGATTTTTACAGCAATTGATCAGGGATGCAGAACAGCCTGAGTTATTAACACGCTTGTTAACCGTTCAAAAACAAAAATTGAGCTACCGTGTGGTCAATGCCGCTGAGCAAAGCAAAATTGGCTTAACCGAGCAAACCGAGCAGCAAATAGACTTGTCTGATATCTATGAAGAACTCACCGTTAAGCTTAATAGAGATGGTTTTACTGAGGCATGTCATCGACAACTCAGTGCAATAGCGATGCTAATGAAAGATGCAATTGCCCAGGCTAACTGTCAGCCTGATGTGGTATTTGTCACTGGAGGTAGTGCTAAATCGCCGATGTTAAATAAGTTTTTACAAGCGCAATTTCAACATACCCCTATTGTTGTGGGTGATCATTTTGGCAGTGTAACAGCTGGCCTAACGCGCTGGGCTAACACTATTTATGCATAAGCTATTCATGCATAAATAAGTCAGACCTGTTTAAGGGAGTTAAAGCGTCGGTAACAACACCGTTATAGGCGCTTTAATTACCGTCAATCTATCTAGTTTTACCTTTCTTGTGCTCGTACATCGCTGCATCAGCATCTTGGATCATTGCTTCTATTGATTTATCGGTGTCATGCTCAAAGCACCTTACACCTGCACTGTACTTAATTTTGTAGGGTTTATTTAACCTGTCATTTTCTGCTTGAATGGCGGTAGAAAATCGCTCTAAAGCTATGTCAGCCTTTGCTTTATCAGAGTCACTAAGCATAGCGACAAACTCATCTCCACCAAGGCGACCAATAACATCGCAGTCACGGAATGAATCAAGCATTATGGTGGCAAAGGTGGTCAATACAAAATCACCTTCATGGTGACCAAAGTCATCATTAATAAGCTTGAATTTGTTTAGATCAAAAAATATAAACGAAATTGACATTTTATTACGTCGGCATACTTTTAAACTATGATCGACCAGAGTCAGGAAACCTCGGCGGTTTGAGATCATGGTTAACTCATCTAAAGTAGCGAGTTGAATCGATTTAATTTCTTGTTCAATCATAGCCCCTAGATCTTCAAGTAACTGCTGGTCTTCTTCATCGAGATCTTTAGGTTTAGTATCAATAAGACACAAAGTACCAATGTTAATACCTTGCCTAAGCTTTAAAGGACAACCAGCATAAAAACGAATTTGCGGGGCACCAGTAACAAGAGGGTTGTCAAAAAAGCGTTTATCTACAGTAGCGTCCGGTACTATAAATAAGCCATCTTGATTAATGGCATGTCCACAAAATGATATATCACGAGGTGTTTCAGAAGCGTCAAGGCCCTGGGTAGATTTAAACCATTGACGGTCTTCATCAACGATACTAACTAGTGAAATCGATACGTTAAACATACGTTTAGCCATACGAGTAACACGGTCGAAACGCTCTTCATGTGATGAATCAAGAATTTTTAAGGTTCTGAGCGCATACAGTCGTTCAGCTTCATTTTTTGGCACTTCAGGCTTAATCATAGGGGACAACTTAAATTAAAAGTTAAATTTTTTGAATTGTATCAGTAAATTAAAAAAAATTCTTTAAAAAAAACGCTTTAAGATATTTTATATGCTTATAAGATAACCAGTTAAATTACTGCTTGTTATAATTGAAGTTAGTAACAAAGTCTCTGCTATCATAAGCAATTTTCTTATAAATTTAGAGCCGTTTAAAGCTTTATTATACCAATGGTATGAAGTTTGCGATTTTGTTGAGTGCAAAAAAATAAATCAGGGCAAGAGGCTTGATTGAGCAATAGCCAGCTATTGTGATTGAGAGCACTACAGCCATGGTATATTTTAAACACTTTATTATTTACTCAACGTATGAGGATTAAAAAAAATGACAAATTACAGCAATGAGTATCCACAAGAGCAGCCAAAAGTAGCTCTAATTGTTGGCGCCAGTGGTTTAGTGGGACAACATTTATTACAGCAACTATTAGCCAGTAACATCTACCACAAAGTTATCGCCTTAGTACGTAAACCGCTGTTGATAGAAGATACTAAACTTGAACAATGGCAAATTAATTTTGACCATCTCGAAGCAGAATTGATATCAAGCACCTTGTTGAATAAGAAACCTCAGAATATAAGCGCTAACAACAAGATAAAAAGGATTGATCATATATTTTTCACCCTAGGAACTACTATAAAAAAAGCCGGTTCTAAAGCTGCTTTTACCAACATTGACCATCGTTACCCACTGCTCATTGCCAAACACTTCTATGGTCAACAGACATCATTACTTGCCATAGTGACAGCAATGTCTGCAAATGAAACGTCTGCTATATTCTATAACCAAATAAAGGGTAAAATAGAAAAAGATTTAAGTAACCTAGGTTACCCACATCTTGGTCTATTTCGCCCATCAATGTTATCGGGCCAGCGTGATGAATTTCGACTTGGCGAGCAATTAGGTACAATAGTAATGAACACGCTAGCTTTTATGATCCCAAAAAAACACCAAGTAATTCAAGCAAAAAAAGTAGCAAACGCTATGCTAATTTATGCAGAAAACCCACTATTAGGTGTTAGTATTATTCAGTCAGATCAGCTGCAAAATTACTAAGTGTTTTACCTGTCATGCGATAACCAACCCACTCTTCTTGCGCGACAGCACCTAGTGAGTGATAGAACTCTCTTGAAGGTGTATTCCAATCTAAACAACTCCACTCAAATCGTGCGCAGTCTTTTTCCACAGCAATTTTTGCCATAGCTTTTAACAACTGAACGCCTGCGCCTTTACCACGATATTCTGGCATAACGTATAAATCTTCTAAATAAAGTCCTGACTTTGCTAACCAAGTTGAATAGTTGAAAAAATAAATAGCTGAACCAATCGCAACACCGTCAAGCTCGCAGATTAAGGCAAATACATGGCTATTTTTAGCAAAAATAGTTTCTTTTATTGTTTGCTCGGTTGCTAATACTTCATGTTCCGCTTTTTCATAGATGGCGAGATCGATAATAAATTTAAATAATATACTCGTATCGTCTGCTGTTGCTGTTCTAACAACTAAATTGCTCAAATTTAACTCCTGATTATTTTACTGACTAATTTACTGGCTATTTTGCTGGCCATTTCAGATAACGCTTAATATTAGCAAATTATTGATTATTTAGCGCGTATTGTGCACGGCTAATTATTGCACTTGAAGGCTGCTTAAACATCCCTTTCAATAATACCCAATGATGCCAATAATACCAAGTTGATTAATTATCTGCTCATTTTTAATGGTTAAAATAAAAAAACACAGTGTCATAAAATTGGTATAAAGTGTTCTAATAATTGGGTTTCCTGGCATTAAATTGATCAACTCTCCTAATGCAAGTTCTGCTTTTATTTGCCGCTTAGGGAGCAGGCAATAAGCTAAACCTTGTTAAGCAAAATTAACAAAAGCTTCTAAAGATCGTACGGTGTAACTGGCTATTTGCAGGCTCGGTGATCTTGCCCTTATTGCATTAAGGGTGTTTGGTGGCGCACAGCTTATTATGACATCGCCAACCTTGGTAGCTATACTTGGGGTGGTATTGTTTATTTACTGACTTATACCAATCCCATTAAGTTATTGCTCACTTGTACTAGTTAAAATAGCTCAAGGCTGTGTTGCTCTCAATCCCAATAGCCAGCTATTGCTCAATCGAGCGCCTTACCTTGAGTTATTTTTCCTGCG
>NZ_VOLS01000069.1 GCF_007954265.1 Colwellia sp. C1TZA3
ACCAATATGAGCGGTAAGCCCGAAGATAACCGCAATTTACTTCATGAGTGGATATTTTAAGAGCTATAAAGACCCGTAGGTTACTTATAATTATGACTTGAAGTTATCATGGGTGGCATAATCGATCTTACTCAAGCTTGGCTAAATAGCGCATAACGTCAAACTTAAACAGTGAGTGACTTGATGTTATTTTATAATAACGGTTTTAACTTGGCTCAAATTCAAGAGTTTTACTAATATGAGCGGTAAGCCCGAAGATAACCGCAATTTACTTCATCGGTGGATATTTTAATAAGCTACAAAGACCCATAAGTTGTTTACAATTATGGCTTGGCATAATCGATCTTATGGAGGGGGTATTTAGGTGATTGGGAAATAACCCATGAGATGTTATACCTCACGAGTCTAAAGGCTGGATTCAAAGACCGAGTTTTTGCGCATTGGTATACAGGACAATTACGAATCCCCGATGGTGAGCAAATAGAATATATGCATATGGGATTTGGAAGTCAGTATGAAAGAGATATATTAGTTACGGTTCGACAGGTGTCGTGGAAAAGGTATCGATTAAAGGCATTAAACCGCTTGCCCACAAGCCACGCCGCTGCTCCAGGCAAACTGAAAATTATAGCCGCCTAACCAGCCGGTTACATCTATAGCTTCACCAATAAAAAATAAACCTTTGGCTTTTTTTGCTTCAAAAGTTTTTGACGAAATCTCGTCAGTGTCTACGCCGCCTAATGTTACCTCAGCCGTGCGATAGCCTTCAGTGCCGTTGGGTTTTATTTGCCAGTGATGTAGGTATTGGCTTAAGTAAGTAACTTCGTCGTTACTGATTTGGTTAATGGCTTTATCAGAAATATCTTTTTGTTTTAGTAAAGCTTCAATAAAGCGCTTGGGTAGCACGGTTGAGAGCATATTTTTTAGTGATTTTTGTCCACTGCTTTCACGCCATTCGTTGATCAACTTATCGATGGGTGACTCTGGCAACAAGTTAATGGTTACCGCTTGCCCTGAGCGCCAGAATGACGAAATTTGCAAGATGGCGGGGCCAGATAAACCACGGTGAGTGAATAAAATATTTTCTTTAAATTTTGTGCCATCTTCACTGGACACTTCAGTGGCGATACTGATGCCTGATAAACCATCAAATTTTTGCTTGTCGTGATCATGCAAGGTAAAGGGCACTAATGCAGCGATTGTCGGCAATACCTTTAAGCCAAACTGTTCGGCAACTTTATAGCCAATTGGGCTAGCACCTAATTTTGGCATGGTTAAGCCACCCGAAGCGATAATTAATGATTCACATTGGTAGCTTTCATCGGCGGTAATGACTTCATATCCAGTTTCATTTTTGTTAACTGAGACCACCTCACTACGCATAACTACATCGACACCGGCCCACTCACATTCGGTCATCAATATATCAACGATATCTTTGGCGCTATTATCACAAAATAACTGCCCTATAGTCTTATGATGATAATTAAGGCCATGGCGGTCAACAAGCTCAATAAAGTCTTGTGCGCTATAACGGCTAAGTGCTGATTTTGCGAAATGAGGATTTTGGCATAAGTAATTTTCTGGGCTGGCATTTTCATTAGTAAAATTACAGCGACCGCCACCAGAAATTAATATTTTTCTGCCCGGTTTTTTACCCATGTCAACCACAGTTACACTACGGCCTCGATAGCCAGCGGTTGCTGCTGCCATTAAGCCTGCAGCGCCAGCACCAATAATAACTACATCTGAAAATATCAACGAAATAACCTAATTTATGCTTTAAAAGCCAGCATTATACGTGAGATGATGAAGCAGCGCGATACTATAAAAGTGTGTTTATCGCTCTCTAATATTCTCTGGGTCATTTATCGGCGTTTAGGTCATTTAATTTGAGGGTGATTTTTCTTAGTCTAATGTGTAAAAATCACTGTTAATAAAAAAGGAAGCACTTGGCTCCCTTGTTGCTTTAACCGCAGATTAAATCGCTTTTACAGCTGTTTAAGAATAGTTTCAGCATTACTGACTTCAAACTCTCTAGGCTTTTCAACGTTTAAGTTTGTTACTACACCATTGTCGATAACCATAGAGTAGCGTTGCGAGCGTAAGCCACCAAAAGCTGCTGTGTCCATTTCAAGACCTAGTGCTTTGGTGTAGCTGCCATCGCCATCAGCCAACATCATTAGGTTTTCAGCATTTTGTGCTTTTCCCCAAGCTGACATGACGAAGGCGTCATTAATCGCGACGCAAATAATAGCGTCTACACCTTTTGCTGTTAACTCATCGGCTGAAACAACATAGCCAGGTAAATGCGTTACCGAACAGGTGGGGGTAAATGCGCCGGGTACGGCAAACATCACCACTTTTTTGTTAGCGAAAAGCGCTGAAGTTTTGTGGGTGACCATCTCACCATCTTTTAATTCTTGTAGTTGCCCATCAGGCATAGTTGCATTTAATGTGATCATAATATTTCCATTGTCGTTGTGGTTAATGAAGTACCAGAATTTTACCAGAGTACACGAATAATTTTTGTTGTGTGCAGCATAGGCGCAGTATTTACTGTGCCATCAGTTCTTATCGACAATATGAATGAACTTATGCGAAGCCTTATTAATTGCTCTTGCTCTTGCTCTATTGACATAAAAATTGTCATTTATTTCTAGCTAAATAGATCTGCTTTGAGTGTAGAATAATGCCAGACATTACGCAGGTGAATACTTGAAAAAACTATAAATTTAAATTTTTAATCAATTTATTCCCAATTAAGTGTTGGCACAATTACGTTAATTATTTTTTGGAATCGCTTGATTTACATAAACATCAAAGCGGTTTTTTTTCATCTTAATACTGGTTGATGGTGTTTTACCCGCCAGTGGTGGCGCATAACTTGGGCGTTTAACGACAACGCGATATTTGGCTAATGCAACGGCGGGTGCTAGCAAGTTGTCAGCATCAAGGTCTTCACCAACTAGCGACTGAAATACGCGCATTTCTTTTTTTACCGCGGCTGATTTTTCACGGTGTGGATACATAGGATCAAGGTAAATAACATCAGGTTGCTGGGTTAACGGGATATCAGCAATTAATGACGAGTTAATTAAGCTCATGCGCTCGGTAATATCATTAATTTCACTACTGAGTTTAGCGCGTGCTAAGCCATCTTCGAGCAAGGCGGCTACAATGGGCATACGTTCCATCATAGTGACGTAACAACCTAAGGTTGCTAAAACAAAGGCATCACCACCTAAACCGGCGGTGGCATCAAGCACTTTGGGGGTAAAACCATGTTTTAAGCCCACCGCTTTAGCAATATCTTGACCTCGGCCGCCACCAAACTTACGCCGGTGGGCTGTGGCGCCATCAACAAAGTCAACGCAAATAGCGCCAAGTTTTGGCTCGTCAAGTTTACTCAGCTCTAAGCGTTGCATGTTAACTTGTAGAGCAAAAAGTAGCTTAGGATAATTTTTTACTGCGGCAATATCACCGATATAATCAAGTTGCCATTTTTTGGCAATTTTTTTTGCTTTGTCGACATCGACAGAGTCTACATAAGCAACAGCAATGTTATCTAGCATCGATAACACCTTCTAAATGCATATAGTTATCACCGGTGGCGTAAGCAATAAGGCGACTAAGTTGGCCCAATGACAGGTCACACTGCTGTTGCCAGTCATTAAAGCTTGTTTGCATGGCGTTTAAGCTAGATTTTGTTTGAACACCACCAGTAATAATGTCATGAGCACGAAAATAAGCTTCAACATCACGGCTAATAATAAAAGTGTCCTTACCTAACGCGCGCAAAGAATAAGCTCCAGTATTACCCCCTAGGCGTTGACCCTGCTTTTTTAAATAAGCCCATAAACCAATAATGTCGTTACTGGGCCATTTTGCAATAAATTCAGCAAAACTATGACCTTGTTGTTGCTGGTCAAAAATCATATGTGCGTTAGCTTTAATGGTTTTCACTTTATTAAAGTTACGGATGATTTTAGGGTCGCTAGCTTTTCGTTCCATCATTTCTTCTGGCATCATTAAAACTTTTTCGATATTAAAATTGAAAAAGCTTTCTTCGAAATTTGGCCATTTTTTTTCAACAACTCGCCAAACAAAACCTGACTGAAAAACTTTTTTACTGAATGCAGATAAAAACCGGTCATCAGTTATTGCGGGTAACAAATGATCTTGCTTACCTGGGCCTAGCAATATATTGAGTGAAGCCGCACCGCCTTTGCGGGCAGCGGCGCGTTGATAAATATCATCGAATTTTTCTAATGCCATTGTGATTAACCTGTAATGCCACTGTGACGTAGTAGGGCTGCTATTTCAGGCGCTCGGCCACGGAAGGCTTTAAAGAGTTCACTTGGCTCTTTTGAACCGCCCATTTCTAGTATATTGGTTAAAAAGTCATGACCCACGCTTTGGTTGAAAATACCTTCGTCTTCAAAGCGAGAAAAAGCATCGCTTGATAATACTTCGGCCCACTTATAGCTGTAATAACCCGCGGCATAACCACCAGCAAAAATGTGACCAAAGCTGTGTTGAAAGCGATTGAACTCAGGCGCTTTAATAACCGCGTAATCTTGGCGCACTTTATTTAACACTTGCTGAATTTGATCTCCTGTTTCTGGGCAATATTCGGCATGCATTTTAAAGTCAAATAAGCTGAACTCAAGTTGACGGATCATTTGCATAGCTGATTGAAAGTTCTTGGCCGCTAACATTTTGTCGAGCATGTCTTGTGGTAAAGCTTCATCAGTTTGGTAGTGACCTGAAATAAAGGCTAGTGCTTCTGGTTGCCAGCACCAGTTTTCTAAAAATTGGCTGGGTAGCTCAACCGCGTCCCATGGCACACCGTCAATACCCGAAACACCTGCCGCATTGATTTGCGTTAGCATGTGATGAATACCGTGGCCAAATTCGTGGAATAAGGTTACCACTTCGTCATGGGTGAATAAGGCAGGTTTGTCGCCAACTGGGCCATTAAAATTGCAGGTCAGGTAAGCAACTGGGTATTGAATATCGCCATTAGCTAATTCACGACGACCAACACAATCGTCCATCCAAGCACCGCCACGTTTTTTTGAACGCGCGTACAAGTCTAAATAAAAGCTGCCTCGACGTTGCTGTTTACTGTCAAAGACATCAAAAAATTTGACATCTTTATGCCAAGTATCTACGCCTTTACGTTCGCTAATATTTAAACCGAACAAGCGCTGCACCACCTTAAATAAGCCAGCAACGACTTTGCTTTCAGGGAAGTAAGGCCGTAGTGCTTCGTCAGAAATAGCGTAACGCTCTTGTTTTAGTTTTTCACTGTAATAAGGTAAATCCCATGCTTGTAAGTCACTTTGAGCAAAGTTTTGTTTCGCAAAGGTGGTTACTTCGACTAAGTCTTGTTCGCCTTGGCTTTTTGACTTAACCGCTAGGTCTTCTAAAAATCCTAATACTTCATGGCTGTTATTAGCCATTTTTGTTGCTAATGATTTATCAGCAAAGCTGTTAAAACCGAGTAAGTTGGAAATTTCATGACGCAAAGCCAGTATTTCAGCCATAATAGGGCTATTATCATATTCGCTGCCGTTTGGCCCTATTTCAGAAGCGCGGGTAACATAGGCGCGATACATTTTTTCGCGTAGCGCTTGATTGTCAGCATAGATCATTAGGGGTAAATAGCTTGGAATATCTAAGGTAAATAACCAACCGGTTTTCTCTTGTGCTTGTGCTAAAGCTTGTGCGGCTTCTTTGGCACTTTCAGGTAAGCCTGCAAGCTCTGTTTCATCAGTAATATTAACGTTAAAGGCTTGCGTGGCGTCGAGAATATTATTACCAAAAGTTGAGCTAAGTTCTGATAAGCGCGTAGAAATTTCACCATAGCGTTTTTTGTCTTGCTCGTTCAGTGCAATACCTGAGAGTTTGAAGTCTTTTAAAGCGTTGCTGATGACTTTTTGTTGTGCAGCGTTAAGTGCTTTAAACGCCTCACTGTCATTTAATTGCTGGTAAGCAGCAAATAATTCAGCGTGCTGGCCAACAAAAGTACCGTATGCAGATAATAGTGGTAAGCATGATTCGTAAGCATCGCGCAGTTCATCGTTGTTGACTACTGAATTCATATGCGAAACCGGTGACCATAATTTACCTAAAACATCATTTACTTCATCAATAGGGGCAATTAAATTATCCCAAGTGAATTGGGTATTGTTTGCTAATATATCTCCAATCACTGTTTTGCAATCGCTGATGGCTTGTTCAACCGCAGGTTTAATATGTTCTGGCTTAATTTTGGAGAATTGCGGTAGTGATGTCTTTTGTAATAATGGATTGGTCATAAAATTCACATGTTTACTAGATGATGCTGTAGATGTAATGGCAGAACAGTCGATAATCAAGGTTTAGCTTTCACTATTTAACGCTAGATCAGCAAATTTGAAATTTAATCACCAAATATTATGTCATTTGCTTTCATAAAGAGGCAATAATGAACGATATTGGCTAACGCGCTTGAATTTTGATTCTTTAAGTGCAATATAATTAGATATAATCACACAGGAATAATAATATGACACAACATTTTGACTACATCTCGATTGGTGCCGGTAGTGGCGGTATTGCCTCGGCAAACCGGGCTGCACGTTTAGGTAAAAAAGCAGCCATTATTGAAGCTAAGCATATTGGTGGCACCTGTGTGAATGTCGGTTGTGTACCGAAAAAAGTCATGTGGTATGCCGGTCAAATTGCCGACTCATTACATTATGCGAACGACTATGGTTTTAAAGCGTCATTGCAAAGCTTTGATTGGTCAACGTTAGTCAAAAATAGAGAAGCTTATATCGAACGCATTCATGCGGCTTATGCGCGTGGTTTTGCCAGTAATGACGTTACCGTAATCAAGGGTTTTGCTAAGTTTGTTGATAAAAACACTTTAGACGTTGATGGTGTTTTATATACCGCTGACCATATTACCATTGCAACAGGTGGACGCCCAAGTCGTCCTGATATCGAAGGGGCTGAGCATGGTATTGATTCAGATGGTTTTTTTGCTTTAACCGAACAACCTAAAAAAGTTGCTGTGGTGGGTGCGGGTTACATTGCCGTTGAGCTTGCCGGCGTATTGCATGCACTAGGCAGTGAATCTCACTTATTAGTGCGCAAAGAAAAGCCCTTACGTAATTTTGATGACATGCTAAGCGACACTTTAGTAGAGCAAATGGCCAAACATGGTCCAACATTACATACCATGAGCGTGCCAACGCATGTTGAAAAACATCACGATGGCAAATTAACCATTCATTTAGAAAATGGCAACAGTGTGGGTCCAGTAGATACTTTAATTTGGGCCATTGGCCGTGAGCCAGCAACCGATAATATTAATATCGCTTCAGCAGGTATTGAGCTTGATGAGCGTGGTTTTATTCCAACAGATAAATATCAAAATACTGATGTCGATGGCATTTATGCCGTGGGTGATAATACTGGCCGAGCCCAGTTAACGCCAGTTGCTGTAGCTGCTGGACGCCGCTTATCTGAACGTTTATTTAATAATAAGCCAGATTCGTATTTAGATTATTCTAATATAGCAACCGTGGTATTTAGCCATCCGGTTATTGGTACGGTTGGTTTATCAGAAAAAGAAGCGCTAGAAGAGTACGGTGAAGCAGAAGTTAAGATCTATAGCTCTCAGTTTACTGCTTTATATCAAGCGGTTACTGAAGATTATCGTGACCCAACTCGAATGAAATTAATTTGTGTGGGTAAAGAAGAGAAAATAGTCGGTATTCATAGCATAGGTTTTGGTAGCGATGAACTATTACAAGGCTTTGCCGTTGCCATGAAAATGGGCGCGACCAAGGCTGATTTTGATAACACTGTGGCTATTCACCCAACCTCAGCAGAAGAGTTTGTTACTATGAGTTAATGGTAGAGAAAGTCGCTCTTTAGATGACGGCTACTCTGCAAACTATGATTGAGTAAAGCTTGTTGAATAAGTTAATTTAAACGTTGTGTTGATGATACGATACAGCGTTTTTTTATGTCTACTCTTTAAGTAGTAATTTGATCTATCTGCTTTTTTTATAAATATTGGCTAGTGATTGGCTAAGAACAAGGTACTGTAAAGACCGCTAAGACCTCATAGCTACAATCATGTTAATAAAATACGACCTCAACATTGGTGATTGGTTATTCAGCCTAACACCTACCTTCATCTATTGGTCCTATATTATACCAATCCCATTAAGTTATTGCTCACTTGTACTCGTTAAAATAGCTCAAGGCTGTGTTGCTCTCACTCCCAATAGCCAGCTATTGCTCAATCGAGCGCCTTACCTTGAGTTATTTTTCCTGCGCACAACAAGATCACAAACTTAATGGAACTGGTATTACTAGGCACAACATTGGCGACCAGAGAAACGGCAATTAACTTAGCTATATTCTGCTTAACACGGGTTTATGCTCTGGTTCACTATTTTTTACTGCTGGCACCAAGTTATTACTTAATTAAAAAAGGTTTTCAGTTGCAAGGACCGGCACTTAATTAATGATTAGCCAATGTCGATAAAGTAGGTTTTTTATCTTGCTTTGATGTCACCCTAAGCTCAATTATTTTTTGTAATAATAGTCTGGCGGTTAGTCGCAAAAATTGATGCGCTATTTTGTTATATTTTGAGTTAATGAAGACAAAGAAAATTTAAATTTTACCAAAATTAAATTTATATAATTAAGCTAGCCCTTGCCCAATATAGCTTATGTTTTTTTGTTATTTCTAGGGGTCATAAAACGCTAAAAATAGTTTAACAATTGTCTGGTAATGACGTTGTTTTCTGGTAACCTCTTAGCTTACTTATTTTTATTGTTCGTTAATTGAACAGCTAAATTTAAGCTAGAGCATTTATTTATCCACATAATAAAAAAATAATAATAAATATGTGAAAAGGATTTCTGACTTGCCTTTTTTTATTTAATACAAGTAGTTAAGCAACAGTTGCCGAAAAGTCCACCAAAGATTTAAGGTTTTTCATTGTGGTTTTCAACATACTTATCCACAATTATTGCTAATTGATGCGCCTAAATATAATGAATAGCTAGAGACAATTTGCCGATTATGGCATGCTTAGCCAATCTTTCTCCCAGTTATAAAATTATCATGCCAACTTCTGACCAATCACCGCTTATTTTAGTCGATGGTTCCTCTTATTTATTTCGCGCATATCACGTGCCATATTTGCAAGCTTTGTCCACTTTAGATGGTCAACCTACGGGTGCTATTACTGGCGTTTTGAATATGCTCAGAAGTCTGAAAAAAGACTATCCGAACGGTAATATTGTCGCGATATTTGATGCCAAAGGGAAAACCTTTCGAAATGATATGTATGCCGAATATAAAGCTAATCGTCCACCCATGCCGGATGATTTACGCACGCAAATTGCGCCAATACATGAAATTATTGTTGCCATGGGTTTACCACTGTTAGTTATTGATGGCGTAGAGGCTGATGATGTCATTGGCACGTTATCGCACCAAGCAACTGCCTTAGGCATTGAAACGGTGATCTCAACCGGTGATAAAGATATGGCTCAGTTAGTTAACCCACATGTGCGTTTAATTAACACCATGACCAATGTAGAAATGGATGAAGCGGGCGTTATTGAAAAATTTGGCGTTCGCCCTGATCAGATCATCGACTACCTTGCGCTCATGGGCGATAAAGTTGATAACATTCCTGGCGTAGAAAAGTGTGGTCCTAAAACCGCAGTAAAATGGTTAACCGCCCATCCAAGCTTAAAAGAAGTCATGGCACATGCCGATGACGTTAAAGGCAAAGTAGGTGAGAACTTACGTACCGCTTTAACACACTTGCCACTTTCTTATGAACTTGCCACTATTAAGCTCGATGTTGATCTTGAGCAAAGTGTTACTGAACTGCAACCAAGTGCACCAGATACCGAAACATTACGAGCGCTTTACCAAAAGTTTGAATTAAAACGCTTATTAATCGATTTAGATGCTGGCGATAGCAAAGCCGATACTGCAGCGGCACAGAGTAGCGAAGCCGTTGCCGACTTGCCTGCTGACGTTGACACTGAATATGACATTATTCTTGATAAAGCCAGTTTTAATGTTTGGCTGGAAAAGTTAAGCGCTGCTGAGTTGTTTGCTTTTGATACTGAAACCACCAGCGTTAATTATATGAAAGCTAAACTGGTAGGCTTATCATTTTGTATTGAAGCCGGTAAAGCGGCTTATGTGCCACTAACGCATGATTACATTGACGCACCAGAGCAGCTAGAACTCGACTGGGTGCTTGAGCAACTTAAGCCATTATTGGAGAGTGAAACCTGCTTTAAAGTGGGGCAAAATTTAAAATACGATGCCAATGTACTCTCGCATTATAATATTGCGATGCAAGGCATTGCTTTTGACACCATGCTTGAGTCTTATTGTTTGAACAGTGTCGCCACGCGTCACAACATGGACGCGCTAGCAGAAAAATATTTAGCTTATAAAACTGTACATTTTGAAGATATCGCCGGTAAGGGCGCAAAACAGCTAACTTTTAATCAAATTGAAATTGAAAAGGCTGGCCATTATGCCGCTGAAGATGCTGATATTACCATGCGCTTACATCAAGCTATTTATCCACAACTAGCAAAAGTGAGTGCGCAGCTATCGGTTTTTACTGATATTGAAATGCCGCTATTACCAGTACTTGCTCGCATGGAGCAGCACGGAGTATTAATTGATTGTGATATGTTGGCACAACAAAGCCAGTCAATTGGGACACGTTTAGCTGAATTGGAAATTGAAGCCCATAACCTCGCAGGTAAAAGTTTTAACTTAAGCTCGCCTAAGCAATTACAGGTGATTTTGTTTGAAGAGCTAAAAATACCGGTTATTAAGAAAACCCCTAAAGGCGCGCCTTCAACTGCAGAAGAAGTGTTACAAGAGTTAGCATTAGATTACCCATTACCGAAAGTCATTTTAGAAAATCGTGGCTTAAGTAAGTTAAAGTCAACTTATACCGATAAGTTACCGTTACTAGTGGGGGCAACAACTAATCGTGTTCATACCTCTTATCACCAAGCGGTTACGGCAACAGGGCGTTTATCGTCAACCGATCCAAACCTGCAAAACATTCCTATTCGTAGTGAAGAAGGCCGTAAAATACGTTTAGCTTTTATTGCTCCGCCTGAGCATAAAATTGTCGCGATAGATTATTCTCAAATTGAATTACGTATTATGGCGCACTTATCAGACGACCCAGGTTTAGTTAAAGCGTTTTCTGAAGGCAAAGATGTGCATAAAGCAACGGCAGCAGAGATATTTGCTGTGCCGCTTGATGAAGTCACCATAGACCAACGTCGCAGCGCGAAAGCGGTTAACTTTGGCTTAATTTATGGTATGTCGGCATTTGGCTTAGCAAAACAGTTGAATGTGCCTCGCCATACTGCACAAGCCTACATGGATAAATACTTTGAGCGTTACCCTAATGTTTCTAAGTACATGGAAGATACCCGCCAACAAGCAAGTGAGACCGGTTATGTTGAAACATTATTTGGTCGTCGACTTTATTTACCCGATATTAAAGCAAAAAATGCTATGCGCAAAAAAGCCGCTGAACGTGCGGCTATTAACGCACCGATGCAAGGTACTGCGGCTGATATTATCAAAAAAGCTATGCTGGCGGTTGACGCTTGGATACAAGCGCAAAACGACTCTAGAATCAAAATGACCATGCAAGTACACGATGAATTAATTTTTGAAATTCACCAAGATATTGTTGAGAAAACCACCGCAACTTTGGTTGAAATCATGAATAATGCCATCACCATGAGTGTGCCATTAATTGCCGAAGCCGGTATTGGCGATAACTGGGAACAAGCGCACTAGTGATAAAAAAGGGTGTTGCTCTCGTACTTTAAGCTTTCGAATGAATTATGTTTAGTACGAGTAATATCGTTTTTTGAAATTAATATCGCCGCTGCACGTTCTTATTAAATAACACCGACTGATCCCTTCATGGTGTGTTGTTATTTAGGCCTCTACCCAGAGGCCTTTTTTTTAAACAATTTTTCTATTATTTACTATTCACTCATTCAAGCTGCAAGGCCTGTATTGAACGAACTCAACGGTGCCTGTGGCATTTTTTGTATTAAGCTTATACGGCTAAGTTATCTTATACCAATTACATTAAGTTTGTGATCTTGTTGTGCGCAGGAAAAATAACTCAAGGTAAGGCGCTCGATTGAGCAATAGCTCGCTATTGGGATTGAGAGCAACACAGCCTTGAGCTATTTTAACTAGTACAAGTGATCAATAACTTAATGGGATTGGTATTAGACGAGCCAGCACAGATATAGGCACAGGTGAACTTTACATTAAGCTTAAGGTCAACAGTGGAATAATATCACTTAGCTATTGTACTTATGCACAATGGCGATAAAATTATACTCGCCCTACTAAATTTATAGCATGATTGAATCGAGGAAAATATTTTGAAGAAATGGACGTTACCGCTGCTACTGACTTGTTTAGTCGCGTGTGAAAATACCGATAAGGTGCAAACTCAAGCACCTGATGTCATTGTTGATGGCATCACTTTTGTTGAGCAAGTGCGTAAAGCAGCCAAAAAAACGGTGATCCCTTATCAGAAATATGTTTTAGACAACGGTTTAACCTTAATTTTACATCAAGATAGCTCAGACCCTTTGGTTCATGTTGATATGACTTATCATGTTGGCTCTGGCCGAGAAGAAATTGGTAAGTCAGGTTTTGCGCATTTTTTTGAACATATGATGTTTCAAGGCTCAGAAAATGTTGCTGACGACGAGCACTTTAAAATAGTCACTGAATCTGGCGGCACTATGAATGGTACTACCAACAGTGATCGCACGAATTACTTTCAAACTGTACCCGCGAACCAACTAGAAAAAATGTTGTGGCTTGAAGCTGACCGTATGGGTTTTTTAGTTGATGCTGTGACACAAGAAAAATTTGAAATACAACGTGAAACAGTAAAAAATGAACGTGGTCAAAGTTATGAAAATCGTCCTTATGGACTCTTGCGAGAACGCGTCGCGGAAGCTATGTATCCTGTAGGTCATCCTTATTCATGGCAAACCATTGGTTATATTGACGACTTAAATCGCGTTAATGTTAATGACTTAAAAGCTTTTTTCTTGCGCTGGTATGGTCCTAACAATGCGACATTAACCATAGGTGGTGATCTCAACGTTGATGACACTTTGGCCATGGTGAGTAAATATTTTGGCACTATTCCTCGTGGCCCAGCGGTAAAAATGCCTGAAAAATCCAGCTTTACCCTTGAGGCTGACCGCTATATTTCCATGGAAGACAATGTGCATTTACCTTTAGTGTATATGTCCTATCCAACGGTTAGTGTTAGGCATAAAGACGAAGCCGCACTAGATTTACTCTCGAGTATTTTAGGTGGGGGTAAAACCTCATTACTTTATAAAAACTTAGTTAAAAATCAGTTGGCTGTGCAGGCCTCGGTCAGTCATCCTTGTGCCGAGCTCGCCTGTACTTTTAACTTGTTGGCACTTCCGCATCCAGCGTCAGGTAAAACCTTGGCAGATATGGAAAAAGTGATTCGTGCTAGCTTACTTGAATTTGAAAGTCGTGGTGTTGAAGATGACGACTTAATCAAAGCAAAAGCCGAAATGGAAGCCAGCTTTGTTTTTGGTTTGCAAAGTGTAGCGGGTAAAGTCAGCCAATTGGCTGCGAATGAAACCTTTAAAGGCAAGCCAAATTATATTGAGCAAGACATTGCTCGTTATGCCAAGGTTACCAAAGCCGATGTGATGCGAGTTTATCAAAAATATATTAAAAATAAACATGGCGTGATCATGAGCATAGTACCGAAAGGCCAAAAGGAATTAGTTGCCGCAGAAGATAATTTCACACCACCAGCACGGGTTATTCCTGCACTCGCGATTACCTCAGATGCCGACCTACAAGTGCGTAAAGCACAAGATAATTTTGACCGTAGCCTGATGCCGGTTGCTGGCGCCAACAAAGCGGTTGAAGTACCCAAAATGTGGCGCGAAACTTTTGTTAATGGTATTAAAATACTGGCAACACAAAGTAGCGAAACACCAACCACCTCAATGCTGATTAAAATGCCTGCGGGGCACTATTATGAAAGTAAAGAAAAGGCTGGTACAGCAGCGCTTTTAGCAGCAATGCTAAATGAGTCGACCACTAAACGTAGCGCTGAAGAAATGAGCAAAGCCCTACAAAAATTGGGTGCTTCTGTCAGTATTTCAGTGAGCAATGACTATTTAGCCATCAATATAAACGCACTAACTAAGCATATAGACGCCACGCTTGCCTTAGTTTATGAAAAATTAACTGCGCCAGCGTTTTTGCCAAGTGAATTCGAGCGTAATAAAAGTAACGCTATTCAGGGAGCTATTAATGGCAAAAAAGATGCTGGATATTTAGCGTCAAATGCTTATCGCCAGTTACTGCATGCCGACAATATTGCGGCAACCTCTAGTTCGGGTTCAGAAGCTTCACTGGCTAATATCGAATTAGCCGACATTAAAGCGCTTTATCAACAGCAAGTTCAGCCAAAAGGCAGTGAAATAATATTGGTGTCAGATTTAAACCAGCGCGATATTTTGCAGTCTTTGAGCATCTTCAAAGCATTGACAGGCGCAGGCAAAGAGCTAATGCTAACCTTACCAGACTCAAATGCTAAGCGAGGCGTTATTTATTTAGTCAATAAAGATGATGCCGCGCAGTCTGCTATTCGCATCGGTAAACGTTCACTTACTGAAGATATTACCGGTGAATACTATCGAGCCTACTTAATGAACTTTGCCTTAGGTGGAGCATTTAATAGCCGTATTAATTTAAATTTACGTGAAGATAAAGGCTATACCTATGGTGCGCGTTCGTATTTTTATGGTGATAAATTCTCTGGCACCTACACCGCGAGTGCAGAAGTGCGTGCTGATGTAACTGACAAGTCAATTGTTGAGTTTGTTAAAGAAATCACCCACTATGCGGAGCAAGGTATTAGCGATGAAGAGTTAGCCTTTATGCGCAACGCCATCAACCAAAAAGATGCTTTAAAATATGAAACGCCGAGTCGTAAACTGGGCTTTTTAGCGCAAATTCTAGAACATGATTTAACGGCTGGTTTTGTCAAAGAGCGCAATGAAATTGTAGCTAATATCAGCAAAGCAGAAATTAACGCTTTAGCGAAAAAGCATTTAGATTTAAGCGAGATGTTAATGGTAGTGGTTGGTGACGCCAAGACCTTAAAACCTCAGCTTCAGGCTCTAGGCTACCAAGTGATTGATTACGAAATTTAAACTAACGTAGGATTACTGAAGGCTGCTGATTGGTGGCCTTTTTACCTCTTGCCTCTCGCCTTGTTAATTATTTTCTGTTTTTTTACAGGGAGGAAAGAATGAGAAGGGAATGAGTAGGGGTTAAGGCAAGTTTAAAGACAAGTTTTTAGCTGTCAGTAAGTCACAATAAGTTACAGGAAGTTTTAAGTTTTATTTTGCTGTGCTGTGCTTTACCTTCTGTAGTCCTCTGGCTTATCTCACTGTGAGATATTTTTGTTTTTTTACAGGGAGGAAAGAATGAGAAGGGAATGAGTAGGGATTAAGGCAAGTTTAAAGACAAGTTTTTAGCTGTCAGCTGTCAGTAAGTCACAATAAGTTACAGGAAATTTTAAGTTTTATTTTGCTGTGCTTTACCTTCTGTAGTCCTCCTGCTTTTCTCCTTGTGATATATGTTTTTATTTTTACAGTGAGGAAACAATGAGTGGGCAATTTGATAGGCAGAGTAGGAATAATGTTGTCAGCGTCTAGGTACTGACAACATTGATTAACGTAGTAAAATACTGGTTAAATTAGCGTTTACTGGGATATTTTGCTGGTGTGGTTTTATTCGGTAAGGTGGCTTGGATAAACTCACGAATGTCTTGATTAGATGCTTTTAAATCTTGAGAGCGCAAATACATCATATGGCCACTTTTGTAACCCTTAAACGATAATCTGTCTTGCATTTTACCGCTGGGGTCAAGTTGCGATAAGGTATATTTAGCATCAAAATAGTTGGTAGCACCGTCATAGTAACCTGACTGGATCATCACATTTAAATATGGGTTTTGCGCCATGGCTAAACGTAAGTTTTCACCAGTTTTATTGTTGCTTCTATCCCAAGGGTGCACATTACCGAACATATTATACTTAAGGTCAGTTTTGTAATTGAGCTCTTCACGTAAATAATAATTTATTGCGGGCGTAAAACTGTGTAGCCAAGAGGTTAATTCAGCGTTGTAATCAGGGCTACTACCGGTAACTTTCTCATCGATACCTAAATAGCGAGAATCTAAACGACCCACTGTTTGCTCGCGGTTACGTAGTATTTCCTTCCAAAAGTAAGAAGTTTCAATATCTAAGTTATTACGCAAGACTTCTTGTACCGATAAACCAGAATATCGAGCGACTTGTTCGGCGATGCGCTGTTTTTCATCTTCAGCAATAAAGCCACCTTTGGCGAGAGCGGGCAAGTATTGCTCAAGGGTGAATTTTTCAATTTCAGGTAAAATATCTAATAGATCTTTATTTTGTAAGTCGTCAGCTAGCGCTTTGTGGTACCAAGCGGTTGCGGCAAAATAAGGTAAACGGTTGGCTGCTTTTACGGGACCATCACGTTTAATACCTATATCAGTAGGTGACACCAAAATAACACCATTAAGGTACATCCACTGGCTAGATTGTAGCTCTAAAGCTAAGCCTGATACACGGGTAGTGCCATAACTTTCGCCAATAAGATATTTGGGTGACTGCCAGCGGTTATGGCGGGTAACAAAGGTGTTAATCCACTCAGCCAAGTATTTAACGTCAGCATTGACGCCAAAGAACATTTTCTTTTGTTGTTCTTTTGATGGCATTTCACCTGCTTTATTTGGTAAAACCCGTGAATATCCAGTATTGACTGGGTTAACAAATACAATATCAGCATTATCTAAAATGGAGAAGTCATTAGTTTTTACGCCGTATGGCTGTAATGGAAAACCTTCGCTGTCGACATTAAGTACTCTAGGGCCGGTATAAGCCACATGCATCCAAACTGACGCTGAACCCGGGCCGCCATTAAATGATATTAGCAATGGCCGAGCCGCTTTGTTTTTTACTTTTGAGCGTTGATAATAGGTATAAAAAAGGCTAGCAGTAGGGTTACCCTCTTCGTCCCAAACCGGCTGAGTACCGGTAGTGGCGGTGTAATCAAATTTTTTGCCATTAACTTTTGTGCTATGCGTACTGGTGTTACTTTCATCAATGGCAATTTTGCGTTCAAACTCTGCATTTGCCAAGGGTGATAAAAGTAACAGTAGGCTAGATAACCTTATAAAATACTTAATGGTCATAATATGGTCCTCAGGGTTAAGGCGTAATGTTTATTTAGTGTCTTGAGCGTACGCCAGCATTAAGAAAAAGTCATAGTTAAAAGTTAGAACGGGTATTTCTAGCGATTAACAACCGAAATTACTGATTAAAACGCGGCATACTAAAATAAGGCTCGCCGATGTATTTGAATGAGTAAGTCAGTTCAAAGCTTAATTATCACTGTAGGTTGGTATTCATCTTAAAGATGGTTAAATTTCATTTAACTTGATGGCCTGAAGTCGAACCTACATTGAACCTAGAAAGGGACTATGAATGGTGCTGTGGTTTTAGTGGATTTTTTGTAGGTCGGACTTTAGTCTGAGGAATCCCCACAAGTTTAACGAGTAAGCGCTTGATATCTGGTAATATGTTAATCACCACAAAAAACAAATAAACCAAATACAAGCGCTATGCCTACATTATCAGACTTATTCTCTTCCAA
>NZ_VOLS01000006.1 GCF_007954265.1 Colwellia sp. C1TZA3
TAGTTAAAATAGCTCAAGGCTGTGTTGCTCTCACTCCCAATAGCCAGCTATTGCTCAATCGAGCGCCTTACCTTGAGTTATTTTTCCTGCGCACAACAAGATCACAAACTTAATGGAACTGGTATTATATATCGATGGATATAAAATTATCTATAAGTACAAGCCTTGTTAATTTTTAGTCATAAAACCGAGCTAGCCAAAATAGCAGATTAAAGACAGGAAATTATTAGCTGAATATCAATAATATTCATCAAAATTATTTAGTTAGATTACTATAATATATGCTAATTTAAGCTATTGTAAAAAATTGACCTTGAGGATGGCATTGACAATGCCAAAAGATTTGCAAAATAACGAAATATATCCTGTTGAAATTCAGTGCTATGAGTGTGCGCTGGCTGTCAAATTACCGGTATTAAAAGAAGGTCAAAAAGCACAATGCCCTCGTTGTGGCTATACGTTGAATGCGATTCATCGTAATGCTAATGAAAGAATTGTTGCTTTTGCTGTTGCCGCATTAATATTTTTATTAGCCTCATTACCTTTTACATTCTTGTCTTTTAGTACCAATGGCTTAGAAAACCATTTTGATGCTATCACAAGCTTTATTGTTTTAATCAATAATAATTATCAAATTTTAGCACTGATCGAGTTTCTCACTATATTTGCTATTCCAACTGTTGTTTTGTTGTCGCTTATTTACTTGCTTATCCCGCTGAATAAAGGTTTACACCCTAAGTATGGCCGTCGAGTATTGGCCATGGTTTTTAGGTTATTGCCTTGGAGTATGGTGGAAATATTCCTCATCGGCACTCTGGTTAGTTTAATCAAAATTATATCTATGGCTGATATTGAATTAGGCTTGTCTTTTTATGCTTTTATTTTATTCACATTATCAATGACACTCGTGGTTTTACATATCGATAAGCGCGAGCTATACCAATTATTAACTAAAGTTGAAAAAGCGCATAATATCGAAATACATCAAAGTCACGCTAAAGTAGCCCAAGAAGACCCAACAAAACAGGCACTGAGTGTGCAAAAAACTTGGGCGCTACTGCTCACCGCGGTGGTGTTGTACATACCGGCAAATACACTCCCGATTATGACTACTCACTTTTGGGGCCAAGATAATCCCAGCACCATTATTGGCGGGGTTATTTTACTGTGGAACTTAGGCTCTTACCCTATCGCTGCCATTATTTTTTTTGCCAGTGTTGTTATACCCGTCGCTAAAATATTAGTGCTGGCTTGGTTAAATTATAGTGTTCAAAAACAAAGTGATAGATTAAGCTTAGAAAGAGTAAAATGGTATCGTATGGCTGAATTTGTTGGCCGTTGGTCAATGATAGATGTTTTCGTCGTTATTATTCTGGCTAGCTTAATTCAACTTGGCCCGGCCATGAGCATAACCCCTGGAGCGGCTACCTTAGCGTTTTCCGGTTTAGTTATTGTCACTATGCTAGCCGCAATGAGTTTTGAACCGCAATTGATTTGGAAAAATATAAAAAATTATGAATGATACTAAAATGCCAAACGCGACAATAAAGCCAGTTAAAACCGTATCAACTATCTGGTTTATTCCTGCCATCGCAATCTTTATTGGCTGCTGGATGATTTATTATCAATGGAGTAATGAAGGCACAGAAGTCACCATCCATTTCCTTACCGCTGAAGGTATGGAAGCTGAAAAAACCAAAATAAAATCTCGCAATGTTGATATTGGAGAAGTAAGTTCCATTGAGCTTAATCAAAACGGTAATGGCGTAATTGTTACTGCAAAAATAAAAAAATCAGCAGAACAATTTTTATTGGCTGACAGCACATTTTGGGTAGTTTCACCACAAATATCGCATACCGGCGTATCAGGTCTCAGCACGTTAATATCGGGGGTGTATATTGAAATATCACCTGGAAAAAGCCATCAAGAACGCTATGTTTTTGATGCCTTAAACTCGCCACCCTTGACGCCTTCAGGCACTCCAGGTTTGCATATAACCCTTAATAGCAACGACCAGTTTGCTTATAAAAAAGGCGATCCTATTATTTATAAAGGCTTAACCGTTGGCCAGTTTGAAGACATCTATTTTAATTTTGAAGAACGTGTTGTTTATTACAATGCCTTTATTAAAGCGCCTTATCATCAACTTATTACCAGTAATACTAAGTTTTGGGATGTAAGTGGTCTGCAACTTGATTTAAATGCCGATGGCATATCAGTTAAAACTGGCAATTTTGAAACCATGTTAACCAACGGTGCTACCTTCGGTATTCCTAAAGGCATGGGCATTGGTGAAAAAATTGGTGAGCGCTCATATTTTGACATCTACGAGAGTTATGAAGCTGCTGACGACGAGAGATACCGCCGATCAATCGAATTTGTCGTACTGGTCAGCGACTCTATTAGAGGCCTATCTGTTGGTGCGCCGGTTGAGTATCGAGGAATACAAATAGGTAAAGTGCAATCAGTCAACATGGCATTAACCCGAAGTGAAAACAAATTTACCAAAGCAGACTTTAAGATCCCCGTACTGATCAGCTTACAGCCCGGTCGAATAGGCCTGCCCGATAATGATGAAGGTAAAGAGCTTATGATAAAACAAAATATTTACTGGATTGAGCACGGTTTAAAAGCCGTTCTGCGCACAGGAAATATTTTAACTGGCAGCCTATACGTTGATTTACAACACAATAAAGACCAGCCGATCAGCGAAATAGCAAAATATGATGACTTCCTTATTATTCCAACTAGTAGTGATGACTTTTCACAAATCACCGCAAAAGCGGAACAATTTATGGATAACTTAAATAATATCCCACTCAATAATATGAGTGAAAATGCCAATAAACTGATGTTAGAAATGACTCAAACCGCGCAAGAGTTACAAGGGGTAAGTCATAGCCTTGATAGCTTATTAAGTAAAGTTGAGCAGCAAAAAATTAGTAGTGAACTCAGTAAAGCCTTACAAGGTATTAATACCTTAACCAAAGACTTGTCATCTGGCTCTCAAGGCTATGAAGAACTGCGCAGCACGTTACATACGCTAACCGCCACCATGAACGAATTAAAGCCTTTGCTCAATCAGCTCAAGCATAAACCTAACAGTTTACTCTTTAATAACGGCGAGGTAACTGAGCCAGTACCGACAAAACTTAATGGAGCACAACAATGAAACAGGCTTTAATGATCGCTATGGTGTCAACTATACTGCTTGGGGCTTGTAGCTCGGCTCCCGCTAACAAAACACAATATTATTTACTTAATAGTCCAACGACAACCAGCGCAGTTAACACTGACAACATCAATTATCAAGATAGTCAGCACGTTGGTATTACCTTGTTAGAGTTACCTGATTATTTAAGACAACCCAGTTTGGTTCTGCAGCTTTCCAGTCACCAGTTGTACTACTCGCACTTTAATATGTGGGCAGAGCCACTACAGAGCAGTATTACGCAAGCCTTAGCGCAAGATTTAAATTATTTTAATAGTCGTTTTAATTATATTGTCACATCAGCAAAAAACCAAGTAACAGCAGATACAGTTGTTGTAATTAACATCACGGCATTTCATGCTACTCATCAATCACAAGCCTTACTTGCAGGCACTTATTGGCTGCAAGGGCAAGGCGTGCAAAACCCAGAAAAAGAGTATAACTTTACCCTAGCTGTAGCGCTCAAAGAAAATGGCTATGAGCACGCTGTTGAGCAAATGCGAAAAGTGATCAGCTCATTGGCGCAGAAGATAACCAACAACCTAGTGGTTGAGTAAGCCATTTTTGTCCTCATAAAATGATGGTTTGGTTTACTTAGATTAGATTTAAAACCTTAAAGGTGGACTAAATAATTATGACCCCCGCAGTTAAGCAACTAAATAAATTAACACTGGCTTATAAACTACATCACTATCAGCATGATGCTAGTTGCAGATCATTTGGTCTTGAAGCGGTTGATAAACTCAAGGTTAGCGCTGAAGTGGTTTTTAAAACGCTCGTGGTTGATGTTGATAATGCTTATTTAGCAGTTGCTATTATTCCAGTGGTTAAGCAACTGAGCTTAAAGAAGCTGGCAAAAACCCTTAACGCTAAAAAAATTAAAATGGCTGATGCCCATAAAGTACAAAAATCTACCGGCTATATCCTTGGTGGTGTTAGTCCATTAGGGCAAAAAAAGCCTTTAATAACCGTGCTGGACCATAGCGCAGAAGTGTTAAACACTATTTTTATTAGTGGGGGTAAGCGTGGTTTAGAGATAGAGTTAGCAGCAGAAAATATTATACTATCTTTGCAAGCTAACTACGCTGATATTACCAGTAACTAAAAAAACTAAACATGTTGGCGCTTTTCAATACGTTGGCTAAGGTATTATTTTAAGTAATATTAGGCACTAATATCACCTTGCCATCACTTTTATGTTGCGCGTAATGATCTAATGCTTGGGCAAAATCCTCAAAACCAACTCGGGCATAAATATCGGTCTTAAAAATCCCTTGAGCAAATAATTTTTGTACTTTTGAACTCAAGGCTAATACTTGTAAGGGTGAAGCATCACCAATGTATTTTGCCAACCAAAAACCCTCTATTCGAATATCACGAAAGATCACATCAGCTACGCTAAACAAGCCGCCAAGCGCATCTTGAGTTTCGGTTAGTCGACCATAAACCAAAGCCGTAGAACTATTAGGCATGGCATTTAAAGCTCTAGGTGTGTCATCGGCCGCAACGGCATCTAACAACACTGTTGCCTTGAGTTTTTTCGCCCAATGCTTTAATGATTGATCAAAACTCTCATCTGATGTTAATAACACGCAATCGGCCCCTAACGCTTGCAAAACCGCAACATTTGCCGCACTGCGCACTGTCGCTATGGTTTTAATACCTTTAAGCTTTGCATAACGTATAGCGCCCTTACCCACTTGGCTTGCCCCAGCATTAATAACAATGGCTTTACTGCCCAATGCTATGGCTCGCTCTACTAGGCAAACAGAAGTACAAGGGTTAACTATAATCGTTGCCGCTTGCTCATCACTTAATGCTTTTCGAACTGGCAAACATAAATTTGCTTTTGTAATAGCATATTCAGCCCACACGCCGTCAATACCCGGTTGTGCTGATAAAGCGACGCGCTTGCCCGTTAACCACTTACCGTAAAGTCCAGCATTAGCTGCTTCTACAATGCCACAACCTTCAAAGCCAACAAATGCACCATCTTCGGCGGTTAAGCCGTATTTACCCAATAAGTACATTAAGTCAGAGGGATTAACCGGTGTCGCCAGCATTTTAACTAATACTTGCCCAGGTTTGAGTGCCGGTAGCGTTTTTTCAATGCCTATTATTCTTTGTGAGGGAATTAACTTATCATCATCGCTTAGTACTAAAGCAAAACCTTTTACCACTTTTGTTGTCTTTTCAGGCAAAGTAACCTCCTAATTTTTCTGTATAATTTAATGATGATCTCAGTATATAAATAGTATACCTGAGCATGGCTTGATACTGAATAAGCATAATTTATGCTTTAGTGTTTGAGTTAACCGGGTTAATTTTTAATATTTTCTAGCATGAGCAACAGCTGTCAAGCTCTGTGATAGAGATAGAGATTGAAACCATGATTTTGGTCAATCAATCAATATTAAATTAAGTCCTTTAGCGGCTAATATGACTAATACCAGTTCCATTAAGTTTGTGATCTTGTTGTGCGCAGGAAAAATAATTCAAGGTAAGGCGCTCGATTGAGCAATAGCTGGCTATTGGGAGTGAGAGCAACACAGCCTTGAGCTATTTTAACTAGTACAAGTGAGTAATAACTTAATGGGATTGGTATAAGGATATTAAGCCTGAACGGCTTTGGTTATTTTATTGGCGTAATTAGTCAGTAACTTGTTGATTTGCGCTTTGGGCGTTTTAGCTAATCGCTTGATCAAACTAAAGGGAATATCTTCTAATCCGTAGCGTTCGCTAAGATCGTTTAACATAATCAACCAGAGTTCAGCGGTCATTTCTGCATCAAATAACGCTCGGTGAAAACTGCCATCAGCGGCAATATTTTTATAATTAATTAACGTACCCAATTTATGATTTGGCGCATCTTGATAAATACGGCGTGATACTAATAACGAGCAAGTAAACTCGCCTAAAACCTGACGGCCTAAACGAGCAAATTCAGCCTCGAGAAAACGAGCATCAAAAGAGGCGTTATGCGCTAGTAAATTGCTCTCGCCGATAAAGCTCGCAAAATCAGTCATCACTTTTGCACAAGGCGATGCAACAGCCAACATTCTATTACTGATACCGGTATAATTTTCAATAAAACTATTAATGCGTCGACCTGGGTTCATCAAAGCTTGAAACCTGTCGGTAACGATACCATTTTCAAGTTTAACGGCGCCTATTTCAATGGCACGTTCACCTTGGTCTGGCGATAAACCCGTGGTTTCAAAATCGAGCACAACTATTGAGTTAGCTAACACAAACGCTTCCTTTATCGGTTAATATCAATGAGATTAACCTAAATTGATTTGATACTTTAACCTTAATGGCATTATCTCCTAATTTATTGCTCTAAACATTAGCCGCGCGCGACAAGAATGCATTATGTTTGAGTCTAAGGCATGACGTAATACAACAAATAGGTCTGAAGCATTAATTTTTATTATTTTTCAATTACATTTATACCTAGCATTGCAATTGATGCACTTTACGGTGATACAACAGCCTAGGCTAAGGTTATCTAAATAATAGGCAGACAGCCAAAAAGATGATGATCGGCTTGGCGACTGGTTTAAATAATCTATTATTGCTACTGATTTTTGATTACTGATTACTGATTACTGATTGTGAATAATAATTGGCCTTAATCAGATATTGTGATCAGAGTTGATTTTAGCTGTTTAACATCCATGGGTTCTTGCCCCATGGCATCGAGTGTTACGTTATGCAGCGCATTAGAAATCAAGCGGTTAACGATATTCCAATTTCCTTTTAACCCACAGGTGTCTGCTAATTCACAATCACCACCATCTGACTTAACACACTCCGTTAAGGCGATAGGCCCATCAATCGCTTCAATTACGTCTGCGATAGATATTTGAGCGGATTGACGACTCAGTTTATAACCACCTCGAGGTCCTCTAACCGATAATACTAAATTGCTATGGGTAAGTGATCGCATCAACTTACGTACAGTCGGTAGCGTTAAAGTGGTTAACTCACACAAACGCTCTAGCGTGATTAGCTCGTCGCGATCACACATTTTGAATACTACCAATAACGCATAATCGGCCATGCGGCTAATTCTTATCATAAAGCACTCTCTCAAAAAACATACCAGCCTCATTTGGCCAATAATTATAATATATAGTATACCCCAATGGTATTATTTTTTCCTTTAGGCCACTCAGTAAATTCAATGAACCCCTTTATTTTTGCACTCTCTACCAAATATCTATCAAACCTTTACCAACCAATAAACGATTAAGTAATAATTAAAGCGCTCAATAATAAATACTAATTTAGTATTGTATAGGTTATGCGTGTCATGTAAACTTATAAACATTACTAAATTAGTATTCATTGTGATGTGAATGTCCAAACAACACAATTGAGAGCCTAACAGTGGCGATATGACCCTAGCTAATAGTGGTGATGGACCCTAAAGAGAGCTTTACCAAATGTATATGTTTAAGATTTGGCCTGTGACGCTACACTATTTACTTTGCAAACCTATATAAAGAGAGTTGATCATTATGAGCGAAAGCAATGTTATTGATGAGCATATTAATTCTGGCTACGACGCTGGTTTTATAACAGATATTGAAATGCAGACTTTTGATCCTGGATTGGATGAAAATGTTATTAGGAAAATATCTGCCAAAAAAAATGAACCTGAATTTATGTTGCAATGGCGCTTAGATGCCTACCAACAGTGGCTAAAAATGGAACGTCCGGATTGGGCGCATGTCAAGTACCCCGAAATTGACTTTAACTCCATTGCTTACTACTCAAGTCCTAAAAGTCAAGAAGATGCCCCTAAAAGTTTAGACGAGGTCGATCCTGAGTTACTGCGCACCTATGAAAAGTTAGGTATTCCACTGCATGAACAAGCAACACTCGCTGGTGTCGCCGTGGACATGGTCTTTGACAGTGTTTCTATCATCACTACCTTTAAAGAAAAGTTGGCTGAATCTGGTGTTATTTTCTGCTCGCTTTCAGAAGCGGTCATCGAACATCCAGAACTGATTAAAAAATACCTAGGCTCTGTTGTTCCCATCAATGATAACTTTTATTCAGCGCTAAACTGCGCGGTATTTAGTGACGGTTCGTTTGTTTATATTCCTAAAGGTGTTAAATGTCCGATGGAGTTATCGACCTATTTCCGAATTAATGAAATGAATACCGGTCAATTTGAACGCACCTTGATTATTGCTGATGAAGGCAGTTATGTCAGCTATCTTGAAGGCTGTACAGCACCATCACGAGACGAAAATCAACTGCATGGAGCCGTGGTGGAATTAGTTGCTTTAAAAGGCGCGCAAATCAAATATTCAACGGTGCAAAACTGGTATCCCGGTGATGTAAACGGTAAAGGTGGTATCTATAATTTTGTCACTAAACGCGGTGTCTGTCACACCGATGCGAAAATATCATGGACTCAGGTAGAAACAGGCTCAGCAATTACTTGGAAATACCCAAGCGTGATCTTACTGGGTGATAATAGTGTCGGTGAATTCTATTCAGTTGCCCTAGCACGAAATGCACAACAGGCTGATACTGGGACCAAAATGATTCATCTGGGTCGCAATACCCGCAGTACCATTATTTCAAAAGGCATTTCAGCAGGCAAAGGCTCGAATACCTATCGTGGATTAGTCAACATGTCACCCAAAGCAGAAGGCGCACGTAATTTTACCCAATGCGACTCGCTTTTAATTGGTGATCAATGCGCTGCACATACCTTCCCTTATATTGTCAGTAAAAACCCTAGTGCGATTGTTGAACATGAAGCAACGACCTCAAAAGTCAGTGAAGATCAGTTATTTCTTTGCCAACAACGCGGTATAGACCCTGAAAAAGCGGTCTCAATGATTGTTAATGGTTTTTGTAAATCAGTTTTTAAAGAATTGCCAATGGAATTTGCCGTTGAAGCCGGAAAACTGTTAGAGGTCAGCCTAGAAGGATCTGTTGGATAACACCCTACGCAAAATCAAAAGTTCATCATACAAATATCAGCTGAATTACTCGGCTGATAAAAGTTTTATAAAAATATATTAAGGTTAAAAGATGCTAAAAATTGCAAATTTAAGAGCCACAGTCGATGATAAAGAAATTCTTAAAGGATTAAATATTGAGGTTAAACCTGGTGAAGTACACGCCATTATGGGCCCCAATGGTAGCGGTAAAAGTACCTTATCTAATGTACTCGCTGGTCGTGATAATTATCACACAACCGATGGAACTGTACTGTTTGAAGGTAAAGACTTATTAACCCTTGCACCTGAAGAGCGGGCCCGCGAAGGTGTTTTTCTTGCCTTTCAATACCCAGTTGAAATCCCTGGGGTCAGTAACCTTGAGTTTTTAAAAACATCACTCGAGTGTCTCCACACTCATCAAAATAAGCCGCTACTCAGTGCTGTTGAGTTTATGAAACTGGCGCGTGAAAAATGTAAGCTTGTTGATCTAGATACCGATTTTCTTAAGCGTGGTGTCAATGAAGGCTTTTCAGGTGGTGAAAAAAAACGTAACGATATTCTGCAAATGTTAATGCTAGAGCCGACGTTATGTCTACTTGACGAGACCGACTCCGGCCTAGATATCGATGCGCTAAAAGTAGTGGCTGATGGTATTAATGCCTTACGTAGTCCCGATCGTTCGTTTGTCTTAATCACTCACTACCAACGATTACTAGATTACGTACAACCTGACTTTGTCCATGTCTTGGTTGACGGACAGATCGTTAAATCTGGCGGCAGTGAACTGGCGTTAGAATTAGAGGAAAAAGGCTACAGTTGGTTAGAAAGTGGAACTGAGCAGCCTGCTAACTCACTTAAGGCTTAACCATGAATAATTTAAACGCAATAACAACTGACTTCACTGCGAAGCAACAGCCTGATAAAAACGCGTGGTTACAAACTATTCGTGATGCGGCTAGCGAACGTTTGACCAGCCTACAATTACCGACCAAGAAAACGGAAGATTGGAAATATCTTAAACTTGAAAAACTCTTAGCCAGTGAGCCTATCGATACTGAGAGTATCAAGGATCTTGAGGCAAAAAGTGTCAATGATATTAATCAATTACTTGCACAATCCTTGATAAGTTCTCTTGATGCGTATCGGTTAGTTTTTGTTAATGGCGTATTTGTCAGTGAATTATCTCAACATAATAACAATCCTTATAGTGTTTTATTTTCTGAGGCCAGTGCCGCTCAGCAAGAGCTCATTGTTGCTCACCTAGATACCAGTCATAACTACTACCATGACTACTTCTCTAGCTTAAATAGCGAACAATTTGAAGACGGTTTGCTTATTCACATTCCTATGGATTGTCATGTTGAAAAACCTTTTTATATCGTCAATCTTACGCTAGGTGAGCAGCCAAAAACCCACATGATGCGGGTATTAGTTGTTGCTGAAACCGGCAGTAATGCGACAATAATTGAGCATGAAGACGCCCCACTTAAGCATACGGGTATGGTTAATACAGTGATTGAATGTTTTGTTAATGACCAGGCAAAGATCACGCATAGCCGGATACAACTTGATGAAAGTGTGACCAGTATATGCAGTCACCGTGTGCAGCAAGGTCGCGATAGCATTTATCAGCAACATCAAATTAGCTTAGGCGCTAAACTAAAACGCAATGATCTTACCGTGTCTTTACAAGGTGAGCATGCGAAAACCGATATTAGAGCCAGTTTCTACGCCCGTGACCAGCAAACTATTGATAACCATACTTGCCTGGAACATATTGTGCCTAACTGCACCAGCAATGAAGTTTTTCGAGGTTTAGTCGATAACGAAGCCAATGCCGTATTTAATGGCCGTATTCATATTCATCCAGACGCCCAAAAAACCTTGGCCGAGCTCAGTAATAAAAATTTATTACTCTCAGATCTTGCCACTATTAACACTAAACCAGAACTTGAAATTTATGCTGATGATGTCAGATGTTCACATGGTGCTACCGTGGGTCAAATTGATAGTGAGGCCTTGTTTTACCTGCAATCTAGAGGTATTTCAAAAGTCGAAGCTAAACGGCTATTGAGCATGGCTTTTATTGCCGAAATAGTTGGTCAGCTAACGGAAAAAAGTGTTCAAGAGTTTGTTACACAACGTTTATCAAGCTTATTTTCATCATTGCAGTACGAGGGAGAGAAATAACCATGTCTTCTTTATCAGCCGTTGCACCAAAAAATAGCATTGGCAGTACCTTCGATATTGCCAAAATAAGGCAAGATTTTCCAATATTAAATCAAAGCATTAAAGGTCGACCCTTAGTCTATTTGGATAATGCTGCCACGACTCAAAAACCACAGGTTGTCATTGATGCCATCAGTCAATTTTATGGCAATAGCAATGCGAATGTCCATCGAGGTGCCCATAGTTTAAGTGATAATGCTACTGAGTTATTTGAGCATGCACGTACTAAGGTACAAGGTCTTATTAATGCCAAAAAAAGTCATGAAATAATTTGGACCAAAGGGACGACTGAAGCCATTAACATAATTGCTAGCGGCTTGGCACAAAGTATTTTAAAACCTGGCGATGAAATACTTATTTCGGCCATGGAGCACCATGCCAACATTGTGCCTTGGCAAATGGCGGCACAGCGAAGTGGTGCGAAACTAGTGGTTGCGCCGATAAATAAGCAAGGCGAGTTGAACTTTTCAGCTTATAAAAAATTGCTCAATAAAAATACCGCTATTGTTGCCATGACGCATGTCTCCAATACCCTTGGCACGATTAATCCGGTTAAAGAGATTGTGCAGCTTGCCAAGCAAGTGGGTGCAATTACCGTGATCGATGGTGCACAAGCCATTGCGCATTCTACTGTTGATGTACAGCAGCTCGATTGCGATTTTTACGTTTTCTCTGGTCATAAATTATTTGGTCCTACGGGCATTGGCGTTTTATACGGCAAAGAACAGCGCTTAGAACAACTGCCCCCCTTTCAAACCGGTGGTGAGATGATCAAAACAGTGTCATTCCAACAGGCAACATGGAATGAACTACCTTATAAGTTTGAAGCAGGTACGCCAAATATTGCTGGCGCTGTCGGACTTGGCGCAGCAATAGATTACTTTAATAGCATTGACCGAGTCGGTGCGATGCGACATGAACAACGGTTACTAGATCATTGTTTAGTGCTGGCAGAGGGTATGGACGATATTGAGCTCTATGGCACAGCAAAAAATAAGACCGCTATTGTGTCTTTTCTGCTAGGTGATGCGCATCCAAGCGATGTCGGAACCTTACTTAATCAACAAGGCGTTGCTGTACGCACAGGTCATCATTGCACGATGCCATTAATGAACGAGCTTGGCATTGCAGGCACGGTACGCGCCTCGTTTTCTCTTTACAATACGGAAGAAGAAGTGGCAATATTATTTGCCGCGTTAACTAAAGTTAAAAGCTTCTTATAACTCAAGCATGATAATGAAAATGACGACAACAAGGGTAATTTTATTATGACTGTAATGACTTTTGAACCAAATAATCCCAGTGTATCTGTGAGTGAAAATGCTCGTATTTACCTGTCTAAAAACATACAAAATAAGCAGGCCATGGGTCTGTGTTTTTCAGTGAAAAAAAGTGGCTGTAATGGTTTTAAATATGTACTAGATTTTATTGACGATACTGACGTCAGTGAAGACTTAGTTATGATCAAGGATGACAAGTTAACGCTTTATGTCACTCAAGAAGCCTTACCTTATGTCAATGGCACTGAAATTGATTGTGTTACTGAAGGCTTGAACCAAGTCATCAAGTTTATCAATCCAAATAGCTCAGCTGAATGCGGTTGCGGTGAAAGCTTTTCAGTTTAATAACGCCCTCAACCACATTGAAAAGTAGTAAAAAAAACAGAGAATACTATGAAAAGTAAGATAATTTCAGTTAATAGAGAGTGTCCCGCACAATTAGTGCCTGATGGAACTCCTATCACTATTAAAAAAGACAGCTTTGTCACCTTAACCCAATCATTAGGTGGAGCATATACCGTGCTACTTAACGGTAATATGGCACGCGTTGATGGTACTGATGCCGACGCGCTTGGCTTTGAGCCCATTGTTATAGAGTTTGAGCAGCCAAAAGGTACTTCAGATGATAAAGCCGTGATGGAAAGTAATGTCTGGGTAGCGATGTCTGCTGTCTACGACCCAGAAATGCCAGTCAATATTGTTGATTTAGGTTTGATCTATGACTGCAAAATAACTGACAATACCGTTGTAATTTCCATGACGTTAACAGCACCGGCTTGTGGTATGGGACCGGTATTGGTCAATGATGTCAAATACAAAGTTGGCCTAGTACCTAATGTCGAGTCGGTCGAAGTGGATCTTGTGCTTGACCCGCCATGGAGTCGAGAAATGATGACGGAAGAAGCACAATTAGAGCTGGGACTATTTTGATGAGCAAACTGTCAGTTACTGGCTTAGTAGAAAGTCCTTTTGGTAGTAAAATTAACTCTGGCGACATCAAAGATACCCTCTGTTTTTTTGATGACTGGGAAGACCGTTACCGTTATATCATCGACCTTGGTAAGGAACTCCCTCCCGTACCAGCATCATGTAGAACAGACGAAAATCTTATCATTGGCTGTCAAAGTCAAGTATGGCTAATATGCGAATACGATGAAATAAATAACCTGCTATTGATAGCTGTCGACAGTGAAGCCCAAATTGTTAAAGGATTAGCGGCTATCGTTCTCAGTGCCTTTAATAAAAAATCACCTCAGGAAGTCACTGCATTTAATATTGAAGCGTTCTTTACTGACATTGATTTATTCAGCCATTTAAGTTCGATGCGCGGTAATGGCTTGCGTGCCATGGTGAAAAAAATATTACACTTAGCTAAGCATTATAGTTAATAAGCTTACTGTAACGAAGTTAGCGTGATGAATGATCTGCAACGGTTTAAATATCGTATAAGATGTTAATTACTCAAACTAAAAAATTTTCTTTAGTACGCTCGGCGATTTATTACCCTCGGCGTATTTCCCTATTAATAATTTTTTCTTATAAAACGTACAGGTTTTATGCTCCTATATAATACTAATTTCGCCTGCTATTTTGGCAACAACCAGCATGGTTATCTCAGAAAATCATGCTCAATTGTAAGTTTTTAGGTGACTGAGTACAGATAATACTGTTGTAAATCCTCTGTTTTATGCCTGATTAATAAAAGTAATCAATATAGCTTATTTTTTATTTAGTCAAAATTCCTTACAGGATAAACCATGCAAAAAAAATTTAATCCCGAAAAAGTCATCGATGTAGTCCATTGGAATGATAGTCTTTTTTCTTTTAAAACTACCCGTAGCCAAGGCCTTCGCTTTAGAAACGGAGAATATATCATTATTGGCTTAGCGCAAGAAGGTACTAGACCCATCCTGCGGGCCTATAGTCTTGCTAGTGCAAACCATGAAGATTATTTAGAGTTTTTCAGTATTAAAGTTGAAGGGGGTGCTTTTACTTCCAAATTACAACATTTAGCTATTGGTGATGAAGTCATTATCGGCAGTAAACCAACCGGAACATTGGTTATAGATGATTTACGAGATGGTCGAAACCTCCTCTTAATCGGCACTGGAACAGGTTTGGCTCCGTTTTTAAGTATTATCAAAGACCCAGAAACTTATCAGCGCTTTGACAAAGTAATATTGTTTCATGGTGTGAGATATGTCAATGAATTAGCTTATCACGAAATAATATCAACAGATCTTCCTCAACATGAATATCTTGGTGACATGATTAGTGAACAGTTAATCTACTATCCGAGTGTTACGCGTGAGGCCTATAAAAATCAAGGGCGCATTACTGATTTAATCAAAACAGGCAAGCTCTGTCTTGATATTGACATACCTGAACTTGATCCTGAATTTGACCGCGTGATGTTATGTGGTAGCCCTTCGATGCTAAAAGACACCTGTGCTATGCTCGATGAAAAAGGCTTCAATGAGAGTCGCAAAAAAGGTGTGCAAGGCGACTACGTTGTTGAAAGAGCTTTTGTAGAAAAATAAGAGTTCTACTTTAATTTCATCAAAAATTAGACATTTATAGAATAGTTCAGCTTATTGCTGAGCTATTTCTTAACTCACATCAATTTATGTTAAATTCAATTTACTCAGATGAAGTAATTAAATTCCACTGTATTCATAGTAAAATCGCTATGGCTAGGCCAACTAGCAGTATTTACCGAGGTAGCATTGACTATCTGCATCCACAGTATTATCAAATAAGCTTTTTAAGATAAGAGGTATTAAACATTAACCAGCCACTATATTTTCTTCACAGCTTATAAAATCACTAGTTTTTCTTTTTTTACCATGTATCAAGTAATACCAATTTGATTAATCAACTTGGTATTATACCAATCCCATTAAGTTATTGCTCACTTGTACTAGTTAAAATAGCTCAAGGCTGTGTTGCTCTCAATCCCAATAGCCAGCTATTGCTCAATCGAGCGCCTTACCTTGAGTTATTTTTCCTGCGCACAACAAGATCACAAACTTAATGGAACTGGTATAAGTCATTATCTCAATTTTTCGATGTTATACCAATCTTACTAATTATCTGCTTATTCCTGCTGGTTAAAAAAACCAACTATTGCGTTATTTATTTAATAATTATAACAACTAGTTATTAAATAAATGTCTTATATTTGGTCGCTTTCCCTGCATATAAAGTAGACCACCTAATTCATAAAATTGCTATTACAACATTGCATTGATATACCAAATTAAAAATAACCACTCAATTAACTGAGTTTTTTTTAGACTTTTTTCGTATGTAAGTTAACCTATAAGTTAACCTATAAGTTTAGAACTCTGAAATAAAATGATTTATTCGATTTTAGAGTAATGAAATTACAGGTGGGATATTCAGTTTTTATAAGAAAGATAAAAGCTGATATAACTGAAATAGAAGTGTCTTATGTCAATTTTCTATTAGGCATCTTGCACTACAGATAATGATAACACTTTATATGTAGGGGTTTTAAATGACAAACAACTTAACTTCCGGCGATGCAGTCGGTATGTCCTTTTGGCTAATATCTATGGCACTTGTTGCTGCCACAGCATTTTTCTTTGTTGAGCGTGACCGCGTTGCAGGTAAATGGAAAACATCCCTGACAGTGTCAGGGCTTGTTACGCTAATTGCGGCAGTCCACTATTTTTACATGCGTGATGTTTGGGTCGCTACCGGTGAGTCACCAACAGCATTTCGATACATTGACTGGTTGTTGACCGTGCCACTACTGATGGTAGAATTTTATTTAATTCTATCTGCAGTAGCTAAAGTACCCGCTGGTGTTTTCTGGCGTTTATTACTTGGTTCTATCGCTATGCTTGGCTTTGGCTATGCTGGCGAAACAGGCATGATGGATGCACAATTAGCATTTTGGCCATCAATGGCAGCTTGGGGCTTCATAATATGGGAAATATTTAAAGGCGAAGCAAGCCGAATTAATGCTGGATTAGCCAATCCTCATGTACAAAAAGCTTATAAAACAATGACGCTTCTGGTCACTGTCGGTTGGGCTATTTATCCACTGGGTTATTTTGTGGGTTATTTCACTAATGGCGCAGACGCCGGCACTATGAATATTATTTATAATGTTGCTGACTTCTGGAACAAAATAGCCTTTGGTGTTGTTATCTGGGCAGCGGCAGTTGCTGACACAGACTCAAAACAAGAAGCATCCACGAAAGTAAGTTAGAAAGACTAAAATACAGGGAGAGTCAGATTTTCTGACTCCTCCTTTTTAAAAATTTAAAATAATAAAGTAATCCTTCATAGGTTACGTATTTTAAGGGTACTAATAATGTTCCCAATAAACACAAATAATGTTCTAACATTAAAAACTTTGGACGCCTTTTATAAGGCTGAGATGCCAAATTCAAATAGTAGCCTAACTGAGGCCGCCGTATACCATTTTAAAAATCCAGGCAAATCATTTCGGGCCCAGCTGGCACTATCAAGTGGTTCAGCTTTAGGTTTAAACGTATACGACAATTTACATTGGGCAGCAGCGTGCGAACTGTTACATAACGCATCATTAATACACGACGATATTAGTGACTCTAGTACACACCGGCGTGGGCAGGAGAGTATCCATAAGCATTTTGGCTCTGACATGGCTTTGTGCTTAGGTGATTGGATGGTTGCTAAAGCTTTTGAATTAGCCTCAAGAAATAGTGGTTATGGCGGCCCATTGGTTGGATTGCTTGCGCGGTCTATGCAGGAGACATGTAGTGGTCAAATATCTGACATCACTCAGCGCCAATGTGCTGAGTTAGCAGAATGGCAACGCATTGCTAAAAGCAAAACAGCACCACTGCTAATTGCTCCAATTAAAGGCGCGGCTTTAGCTGCAGGCCTAAGTGATAACCTAGACAGTTTAAGGTCGCTAGAAACACTAGTAGGTTTTTGTGGTCTTGCTTATCAAGGTCGCAATGACATCGATGATATTGTGCCATCGAGCCACCGATCAAGTGATCTTGACGGACGAAAGCCTAATTTAGTTATCAGCTTATTCGTTCGAGAAGGTTTAGGGCGAGATGATTTTAACATTTGGTATATGTCTAGTGATAATTCGTTGTTAACTCATTGGCAACGCCGTATCGCATCGAGTGACGTGATACTCAGTGCTAACAAATCTGTTGATTACTGGCTAGCAAAAGCAGAGCAGCTTGTTAATCGTTTACCCATCCAACTTCAGCCAGTTGCTTATGGATTGGTTAACTCGGTTAAATTAAAAACAGTGCTTAAATATCAAGGGTGGTCTGGTTGAATTCAAAAATAGAAATAACGAATAAGACAGCAGTAGTCATTGGTGCAGGGTTTGCTGGCATAGCCACAGCTTTAAGGCTAAGAGCGCTAGGGTATCAAGTAACATTGTTTGAGCGCCTCAACAGTCTAGGTGGCAGGGCTCAGGTATTCGAGCGTGGTGGGTATCGCCATGATGCAGGTCCAACAGTTATAACAGCGCCCTTTTTATTTGATGAGTTATTTCAACTCTTTGATGAGAAAATTGACGACCACTTAGAGTTCGTACCTTTGGATCCCTTCTATCGTTTCCATTTTGCTGATGGGAGCCAGTTTGACTATTGCGCTAGTATTGAGGACACCTTAACTGAGATAAGACGCTTTAGTGCCAAAGATGCAGATGGCTATTTAAAACTTTTAGATAAGTCTAAAAAAGTTTATGACGTAGCTTTCAAAAAACTGGTTCATCGACCTTTTACCCGAGTTTGGGATATGGTTAAACAGATCCCAGCTCTGCTGATATTAAAATGTTATAAAACCGTTTCACAAATGGTCAATAGTCATTTAAAGCATCCTTTGATCCGCCAAGCATTTTCAATACATCCTTTATTAGTCGGTGGAAATCCATTTAAAACTACCGCTATTTATACCTTGATTCATTATCTAGAGCGCCGCTGGGGAGTATTTTTTTGTATGGGTGGCACCGGGAAATTGGTTGATGAATTAGGTGCCCTTATGGCACGCCAGGGGATCAATATTGTACTTAACGCTGATGTAGATGAAATCCTTGTTACTAATAAGGTGGCTACTGGAGTTCGACTAAGTAATAAACAAACCATTAATTGTGACCTAGTGGTTTTTGCTGGAGATCCTGAGACTTGCTACCGACATTTATTACCTAAAAGTAAATTTAGCCTACCCAAAATTAAAAAACAATACAGTATGGGACTTTACGTATTGTATTTCGGTACTAAAAAATTATATCCAGATGTGGCTCATCACAGTATTTGGATGGGGCCTCGTTTTAAAGAGTTACTCTCCGAAATTTTTGATGATAAAAAAATGAGTGAGGATTTCAGTTTATATGTCCATCGCCCCACAGCCACAGATAAAAGTTTTGCGCCAGAAGGCTGTGAATCTTTTTATGTGTTGTGCCCTGTACCTAATCTACAAGGTAATGTTGATTGGAGTACTCAAGCAGAAGTATTACGTGATCGTATTGTTACTGCACTAGAGCAGACTATATTACCAGAGCTATCATCGGTAATAGAGGAGGTGTTTTGGATGACCCCAGAGGATTTTGCTAAGGATTATCGTTCTATGCATGGGGCTGGTTTTTCTATTGAACCAAGACTTACCCAATCAGCTTGGTTCCGCTTTCATAACCGTGATAGCGCTATTTCTAATCTTTACTTTGTCGGTGCAGGTACTCACCCGGGTGCGGGTCTTCCAGGTGTTGTAAGTTCGGCTAAAGTCGTTGAAGAGTTATTAACAGGTGTTGAAGTAGGATCGGGCGGATAAATGATGGATAATTTGCAGTCAGATAATATATCACCAAAAGAATTACTGGCTCGTCATGGAAAGTCATTTTATTGGGCTAGCCTATTTCTTGGTTCCAAGCTGGCGACCAGTGCTGCGCAACTTTATAAGTTCTGTCGTTTTGTTGACGACTTAGCCGACGGAAATCATCCAAACCGTCAAGCATTACTGGAGGATATTCGCGCTTGCCTGAATGGCCATAAGCCACCAGTGGATTCTGAAGTAGAAGATTTTTTAGCACTTGCCACGCAGCACAATATTCCACTTGCAGCGGCGAGAGAATTACTCGACGGTATGTTAAATGACCAAACGCCAGCCGCTTTTGAGAATGAGACAGAATTACTACGTTACTGTTATGCCGTCGCTGGAACCGTAGGGATTATGATGTGCCGAGTGCTAAACTGTAAAGAACAGCGTGCAGAGAGTTTTGCTATAGACCTTGGTATTGCTATGCAGTTAACTAATATTGCCCGAGACGTTTTAGAAGACGCTCACATGGGACGCCGTTACCTACCAGCAAGTTGGGTAAACTTAACGGCTTCTGAGATTACTCATATGAATACTACTTGTCATGAGCCTGTCGCTTTAGCTATTAAGCGTATGCTCGACCTTGCCGAAGATTACTATAAAAGCGCCCTACTTGGCATCCAACTACTGCCTTTTCGCTCACGTTTTTCTATTATTGTCGCTTTACGCGTTTATCGACAAATTGGCGTATTACTAAGGCATCGCAATTTGTGTTGGTGGCATGGCAGAGTTTATGTGGCAGCACCAAAGAAAGCGCTATTAAGTCTACGTAGTATTGTAGATTTAAGACCAATAAAAGTACCGGCTCATAACAAGCAATTACATCGACATTTAAAGGGGTTGTCAGGTGTCGCGTCTTCATAATAATTTGAATAAAATAACCAAACTTGATATCGCCATTATTGGCGGCGGCAGTGCAGGCATAACTCTTGCTGCTAAGTTGAATAATGTCTCTGCAGTTGTTGTCGAGCCTAAAACACCCATCGAGCGAGATTGTAACTGGGCCTTGTGGGCTAGTTGCGCCCAAAAAACACAATTTAAAGCCGCGATTAAAGGCAGTTGGCAACAATGGCGCGTTGTCGATCACCACACTGAAGTGCTACACAGTAGTGATCAGTTCCATTATATTAGCCTGAGTTCCGCTAAGTATATAAAGCAGTGTGAGAGCGATTTAGCTGAAGGCGTTAATTTAATTCGTGCCGCGGCAGAAGATATTTGTGCTGAGGGAATCGGTGGCTCATTTAGCGCTCGCGGTCAGCAATACAAAGCTGATAAAGTTTATGACAGTCGACCACCAAAGGTTTCTAAAGACAGCTTAAAGCAGCATTTTTTAGGCTGTGAAATTCGCACCAAAACCCCAATCAGTGATCCTCATATTGCAACCTTAATGGATTTTCGTGTCGACCAATCTCGTGGGTTGCACTTTATCTATGTACTGCCTTTTTCAGACCGACGCTTGTTAGTTGAGTCAACGATGATATCTAGCAAATTGGAAGAAAAAGAGTGGTATCGCCAAGCCATTTACCAATGGCTTAAAGATCAAAAGATTGAAATTGAGGAAACGTTAGGTGAGGAAATAGGCGTTATTCCTATGCAATCATTAAACCCATTAACTATAAATTCTGGCGCTATTGGTGCCGCAAGTGGCGCTGTCAGGCTTTCATCCGGTTATGCTTTTGCCAATATTCAGGCACAGATCACTAAACTTGCTGAGGGTATCAATAGTGGTGATTTTTCAGTTCCAATGCCTATTTCCCCTTTTTTGAATCATATGGATAAAATATTTAATGGTGTCTTAATGGCACAGCCTGAGCTCGGCGTTACTATTATGATGCGCACAGCAGAAGCTTTAGATGCGGATGGTTTTGCGCGTTTTATGCTCGGTTCTGCTACATTAATTGATTGGGCTAAAGTCATATTAGCAATGCCGAAAGTGCCATTTGTACAACAGATGTTTCGCCAATGACAAACTGGGATATAATCGCTATTTGCGCTGTTTTATTATTTGGCGTACCTCATGGCGGGCTAGATGGTGCTGTTGCGCGTCGTATTGGCTGGTCATCGAGCATTCATTCATGGTTTATTTTTCACTTTGCTTACATTGTATTGGCTGCTTTAGTTACCCTGCTTTGGTGGTTATTCCCGCTGACTAGTCTAAGCGTATTTTTATTAATATCAGCAATACACTTTGGTGCTAGTGATATTGTTGATATAGGCAACGATATACTGCCTTGGGCAGCTCATGGTGGTTTAGTTTGTATTGCTATTCCCAGCCTTCAACCAACATTGGTTGAGCCTATTTTTACCATTCTAGTTGGTACAGATAATGCTAGCCTATTGATGAACTGCATCACTAGCCTATTCTTTCCGTGGTTATTTTGCCTAATAGGTTACTGTTGCTTCGCTTATTGGCAGGTTAAATATCGCAAATATTTTATTAACCTACTAATACTATTAGGGTTAGTTTTTATACTACCACCATTAATCAGCTTCTCTTTATACTTTTGCCTCTGGCACAGCAAAGGCCATATGCTGCGTCTGTGGCATAGTTTAGAGGTAACTGAGCGGCGCCGCAGTGCAATTGAGGCGGTAATATATACCCTGATGTCTTGGCTAGCAGCCGGATTTATTTTTTATTTTTATCAACAACCTTCCTCCATTACCTTAATAAAGGTTACCTTTATAGGCCTGGCAGCACTCACCTTACCCCACATGCTACTAGTCGATTACGCTGATAGAAAATATTACATTAGAGGAAAGCTACCATGACAGATATTCGTACCCGCAAAGCAGATCATATTACGCTTGCATTGCAGTCTACACATCAGTCTAGTCAAGGGGCGGGGTTTGATCGTATACGATTTGAGCCTAATCCAATGCCCCAAATGTCACTTCAAGATGTCGAGTTCAACAGCTATTTTTTAGAAAGGCACGTAGCAGCACCATTTATGATCGGTGCAATGACAGGTGGTTGCGATAATGGTGAGATTATTAACCAACACCTCGCAGAAGCTGCCCAATCTTGTAACATACCCATGTCACTAGGCTCTCAGAGGGCAGCTTTAGAAAGTGGTTTACCACAAAATGTCAGACGATGGGCGCCTTCAGCTATTGTACTGGGTAATTTAGGTGCCACTCAGCTTCAACAACATGGTTTTGGTTTAGCTGAGCGTGCGGTGGAATCGGTAGCAGCTAATGCGCTGGTTATCCATCTTAATCCCCTTCAGGAATTAATACAGCCAGATGGCGACAGAGACTGGAATAATGTATTAGAAGCGATCCAACGCTGTGCTGAAAAACTTGACGTACCTGTTATCGTTAAAGAAGTCGGAGCAGGTATAGGTCCTAATAGTGTTAAAAAATTAATGGATGCTGGCATTAAATGGATTGAAATTGCTGGACGTGGCGGAACTAACTGGGCAAGCATTGAATTAGATCGAAACGGCTCTGAACGGGAACAAGAAATAGCGGGTCCTTTTCTTGACTGGGGTATGAACACTGTTGAAATATTGCCTGTAGTACATGCCGCATGCCCAAACTTAAATTTTATTGGCTCAGGTGGAGTTCGTAACGGTCTAGATATCGCGCTCTGTATTCGATTAGGAGCGAAGATGACCGCTTTAGCCCAACCTTTTTTAGCACCTGCTTTAATATCCACCGAAGCCGTTATTGAAAAAATTTCTATCTTTAAAGAACAGTTACGCTGGACTATGTTTTTAACCGGCAGCCAAAAATTGTCAGATCTGCGTAAAGCTTCACTGCAAAAAAGTGTTAACTAGAAGGTTTTAAAAACATAATGATGTTAATAAATATCTATATGTTGTAGTTAGCCCAGAAGTTATATGTAAGTTGAAACAATAAATATAAATATCAATTTCGGTTTGCTTCTTCTGCACCAACGAACTCACCAAATTAATACCATGGCTATGACTTTTGTAACACATATCGAAAAAATGCCTGTCATTTTCAGCGGTAAGTATGTCACCGCTAGATTAGGCTTTTGTGGCACTTTCTAATGCTTTTATTTCAACAGCTATTTTTTCAGCTTCCTCAGTAATCATTGAATAGCCTTTGATGTCACCTTTTCGTTGTAGATGCATGGCTTCTTCAAGTTTTTCTTCATAGCGTTTATTTAATTTTTTTAATGGGTTTGACTTGAATATTGAAAACATAAAAACTTATTATTTAATAGGAATATGATTATTATACGGCTTAAAACGTATTTAAGTTTTTATTAATTACACTTTTTTCGTAAAAAACTATCAAATATTAGCTTGACTACCACCAATAGGCCGTCGTGTTTGGCTAAATATACCAATCCCATTAAGTTATTGCTCACTTGTACTAGTTAAAATAGCTCAAGGCTGTGTTGCTCTCACTCCCAATAGCCAGCTATTGCTCAATCGAGCGCCTTACCTTGAATTATTTTTCCTGCGCACAACAAGATCACAAACTTAATGGAACTGGTATTACTCAAAAGAAGTGGTGACCTGGTCAAGTAAATTCAGTTCTCCAGTTAAGGCTATTATGTCTTAACTGAGGTAGTCGTATCCATTAAACCAGGTCATGGTTAACTTTCAGTTATTCAACAAAATTGTAACTGCTAACTCAAAATGTAGAATTTAGCTGGAATTAACACTATTTTTAGGTAAAGCATTAATTAAAAGCTTTATTGATTAAAGGTAATAGCCATGATCTGAAAACAATCTTACAGCTAATTTCTACAGGTACTTAGCTTTAGTCTGCCACGGAAAAACCTATGTAATAACAATTTCTCATGCTGACTAAATAAGCAATAATTTAACCTAATTGATATAATGTAAAAACTAACTATTTAAGATTAAACCTAATATGTTACCAATACTGACTCTTTGCACACTACTTATACCAAGTTAATTAATTACCTGCTCATTTTTAATGGTTAAAATGAATAACTACAGCGTTATAAAATTTATAAGGTGAATAACTACTGACTAAATTTTATGCCTTGTATTTATCCATTTTTCCTCATGAAAAAGTAGATCACTTAATTAATCAAATTGGTATTATTCTACTGTTTACCCTGCTGCCATTATGGCGACATCCGCATTGGTTTATCAGAGGCATAGACTTTCCTTGTTTGCAATTTATGATATTTGCTGCTGTTTTATTAACTGCCCATCTGTTTTGGTTAGATGGTCAAATGGGCATGTCTCAGATATTAATTTTTGCTACAGCTGTATGTTTTATCTGGCAATTATGGTGGATATTATGGTGGATATTACCTTTTACCTTGTTATGGCGCAAAGAGGTCAAAACATCCAACGAATATTCAGCTGATAAATAGCTGAGTATTCTTACATCGAATGTATTCACACCAAATCGTAACGCCAATGCATTAATCGACCTAGTAAAACAGCATAGGCCTGATGTGCTAGTAACGCTAGAATCAGATCAATGGTGGGAAGAGCAACTAAAAGTGATAGAAACAGAGTTGCCTTACAGCGTTAAATGCCCGCTCAACAACCTTTATGGTATGCACGTTTATTCTAAACTGCCATTAGGCGAGCAAGAAATATGCTATTTGGTTGAGCAAGATGTTCCGTCTATACATGTGTCATTAACCCTACGTACTGGTGATAAAGTTCGTGTACATTTTCTTCATCCAGCACCGCCAAGTCCAACAGAAAACCCTGAATCAGCTCAACGAGATGCTGAATTAGTGATAGTGGCTCGAAGCGTTGCACAAAGTGATCAACCGGTAATAGTAACCGGAGATCTTAATGACGTTGCTTGGTCTACTACCACTCGATTGCTTCGTAAAATTAGTGGCTTATTAGATCCACGAGTCGGTCGTGGCGCGCTTAACACCTTTTATGTAGATTACCCCTTTGCTCGTTGGCCATTAGATCATTTATTTCACAGTTCGCATTTTACCTTACGCGATATTCAACGCTTACCTTCGATTGATTCAGATCATTTCCCTCTACTCACTAGACTGTCATTTACTGCGCCAAGTGGCGGCAAGCAGCAAGGTATAACAGCCGAAGCGGCTGAACACCAATGGTCAAAAGAGATTACTGAAGCACAAAAAGTCAGCCAAAATGATGTACCAACGCCAGCTGAATAAAACTAAACATCATTGCAAGCGTGTTAAAGATATATTGAAAAAAATAGCTACTTATCCTGAATAAGCTGTAATGAGCCCTATTCCACATCGGCTTTGAGGTAGATGTTTTCTAAGCTAAAACTATACGCTTTACCTACAACCTCAATAATATTGACACCAATAAAAATTAACAGACAAACAAGTAGATGCCTACAAAGTTATTATCATGCTCTGATACCCAAAGTTAAAGGGTGATAGTTAGATCGGATTTTAATCTTAATCGAGAATTTTTTGGTCACTTTTACAAATTAGTCATTGAATTTATTTCTAATGAAACTGCCTATCCTGTCTTTAAGGCTAACATTATTTTATTTCATCGCTAGTGCTTAGCGGTTACCTAGATCCTATCTATTTTGCTAGATTTTAGGTAAGGTAAAAATACGTATTAACATGATAATAACTAGGACATTCAAAATGCAATACCGCCATATAGTATTAATTTTTTTATTCTCACTGTTTGTGATAACTGACATTTTCGCTACTGAAAACGATATTCCGTCTAAACGTTTTACGGCAATGCGAGTCTTTGATATGGAATATGCAACCGATCCTCAGATTTCGCCTAATGGTAAAAAGATTGCTTATGTGCGTCATTCTATGGACCGAATGAACGACAAAGATAAAAGTCAAATATGGCTGATCAATATTGATGATGGTATACATTTACCGCTTATTGATGGCGAGGCTTCTTCTCACTCACCTCGCTGGTCTCCTGATGGAAAAAGTCTGCTTTTTGTTACGGCTACTCAAGACAAGCCTGAATTAAGACTGTTTTATTTCAAATCAGATCGAAGTATTGGATTGGCCCAATTTGTCAGCGCACCTTCTCGTGCCTCTTGGTCTCCTGATGGCAAACATATTGCCTTTAATATGTTTGTAAAAGGTAAGAAACCTAGCTTTGTAATACCTGTTGACAAGCCCGAAGGCGCAGAGTGGAATGATGCAGTAAAAGTATATGACGATCTCACCTTTCGATTTGATGGTGCAGGCTATTTACCTGAAGGGACTAGTCAGGTGTTTACGCTACCCGTCGAAGGCGGAACACCACGTCAGTTAACCCATGGCGATGCAGATATGAATACATCGACTTGGTTAGATAATGATACCGTTTTAGTTACTGGCAATAGCGCAGAAGATCGCGATATGGATTTCATTGAAAGCGAAATATATGCCATTGAATTAAGTAGTTTGTCTATGACAGCATTAACCAGTCGCGATGGTCCAGATAGTGGCGCTACTGTTTCACCCAATGGAAAAATAATTGCCTATATTGGTTATGATGACAAGGTGTTGTCCTATCAACAGAGTGATTTATACATAATGAATGGTGACGGCACTAATCAACAAGAAATAGCGGCTGACTTTAAAGGCAGTATAGGCCAAATCAAATGGGAATCTAACAGTGAATCACTTCTTTTTTCGTCTGAAGATCATGGGCTTATCAGCTTATACCGTGTTGATCTAAAAGGTAAAGTGAAAAAAATAATGACGGGAATAGGTGGGGGTTCAATCGGTAGACCCTATGCAAGTGGCAGCTTCTCTATTAGTCATCATTCAAAAGCCAAAATCGCCTATATGGCAGGGTTTTCTGACCGACCTGCCGAAGTTGGAGTGACCGATTACCAAGCTAAAAAACAACAAATATTGACCAAGTTGAACGATGACTTGCTACCTTATCTCGACATGGCAAGAGTTGAAGAGGTTAAAGTTAAATCCAGTCATGATGGCAAAGAAATTGAAGCATGGGTGGCTTTCCCACCTAATTTTAAAGCTGATGGCAGTTTCCCTATGATCCTTGAGATACATGGTGGTCCATACACAATGTACGGTCCTTATTTTGCAAGTGAGATGCAACGTTACGCTGCTGAAGGTTATGTAACCGTTTGGGCTAACCCACGAGGTTCAACAGGCTATGGTGAAGACTTTGCGCTAGAAATCGACCGAGCTTATCCAGGTAATGATTATCATGATTTAATGAGTGTGGTGGATGAAATGGTTGCTCGCAAATATGTTGACGAAAAACGTTTATTTGTTACCGGTGGCTCTGGTGGTGGAATATTAACTGCTTGGATTGTCACCAAAACTGAACGCTTTGCTGCTGCTGCCTCTATAAAACCGGTAATAAACTGGATGACAATGGCATTAACAGGTGACATAGCGCCCTATGTAAGACGTCACTGGATACGTGAAGACCCTTGGTCTAACCCAGAGGCTTACTTAAAGTTTTCGCCTATTAGTTATGTTAATAAGGTCAAAACGCCAACCTTAATGATGGTAGGAGAAGAAGATTATCGCACGCCACCATGGGAAGCAGAACAATTCTATACTGCGCTGAAAATGCTAAATGTAGATACGGCGCTTATCCGTGTGCCAAGTTCACCACATTATATTGCTTCACGCCCTAGCCGTTTAATAGCTAAAACCGATAATATAATGGGATGGTTTGCTAAGTACGATCCGGCTAAAAAAAAGCAGGATGATAAGGAAACTCAACAAGATTAACTGAAAAACTTAAGTGCGACCTGCTAATAATGTTTGTCGCACTTAATATCAACGTTGAATTTTATCAAAAACAGTTAAACAAGAAAAATCAATTAGTGATGGGGCTTCTTTTGTCGCTTATAGTAAAGTTGAGGTTAAAGTATAATGATTGGCTTATAGCCGTTACTGTCATTAAAGTTTTTTAACGCTAAAATAGACAATACTTATGCAGTGACAATACGATTTAAAGTTAATCTTTAAAGTTAGTATTTATCTTTCCTTTAGCCTACATAATCTCGTCCCTCCACAATAATATATTCAGATGTTTATTTTATGCATATCAAAACAATAAAAATAAACAAACGGTTAGCTGCACAAATAACAACGGAGTCAGCATGAAATTTGAACCTATTAATTTCAAAAATAAATTCACTAAATTTACTGAGCATTGGTCGCCTCGAGTTATTGCTGAAATGAATGACTATCAGTTTAAATTGGTGAAAGTGGCAAGTGAATTTGTTTGGCATAGTCATCCTCAAACTGACGAAGTATTTATTGTTATTGAAGGCTGCCTTAAAATTGAATTTCGTGATGGTATAGTTTCGCTAGAAACCGGGGAAATGTTTGTCATTCCAAAAGGTATCGAGCATAAACCCTCCGCTAGCAGCGAGTGTAAAATTATGATTGTCGAACCTAAGGGTATCGTTAATACTGGTGATGCTGGTAGTGAGCTTACGGCTCAAAATGATCTTTGGATTTGAAGTGCAGTTCACTATAAATTATTTATTGCTTTTAACTTTCCAGCTTTAATTTTTCAACTAGCAAGCTTACATTTGTTTATCAATACGTACTGTGCCATTGGCGAGATAAATCATGCGAACCGCATCTTTTACTTGAAATAGCATGCGGTGGTCTAGGTCTTGTATCACCATGTATACCTCAGCGTTATTAACTTTGATCATTAGCTCAACTAAAAGTAAGGTTTTTTCTTGATATTTAGGGTTTCTATCATGGCTGATTGAGCCACCAATAATAGCGCCTAATATTGTTGCTATACCGCGGCCACTGCCGCTACCAAATTGATTGCCTATCGCACCTCCAACTAGTGCACCACCAAAGGTTTTCCAGCCTTGATTTTTGTCTTGGATCAGCTCCTGTTCGGTAATATTACGTACCGATAATACTTGACCAAATAAAACTTTTTCAACTGGCACGGCTTTATTGCGCTCATAATCAGCATTAGCGCAGGGGATCAGTGCCCACCAGAAAATTAACACTAGTGTGATTGTTTTCATTTTACTCTCCTTTTACTAGCAAACAGCATGATAAAGATAGCGTCTATGGCGGTGCTATTTTTTTACCACACTATTTATTTTTGAGCCGCTATCTCTCTATCGCTGAACTGTCTAACTTTAGCTCTTACCAACCCACTGATTCTTTCACTTTCGTTTTACGAATTTCGCTTTCATCAGCCCATTCAACTAAGCCACTTTCAAGGTCCATTAAACGTAAGGTAAATTTATAGTAAACGTCAGTCTTATCTTGGTTACTTTTAACGATACTCGATAAGTTACCGTATAGCATATATTGCGCGCCAATTTGGCGGCCAAACTGTGAAGCCGTGTTTGGGTCAACCATGCCGCCATCATGTTGAAAGTTTAATTGCTCACGCGCCGCGTCTACTCGACCCATATCAACAAAACGGAACTTGCCTGAGCGTAAAAGCTTGGTAGAAATAGAATCGGTGATTGACTCGGTATCAATATGCTCACTGGTTTTATTTTTTAAGCGTTCAACAAACATAACTGGGCGGGTATTTTGCGTTAATGTGCCCACGACCGGTGACAATAATAACGAGTCAGTCATTTGAGCGGCAACCTTTTGTAAATCGGTTGAACCAAAGTTAATATCGGTAGTTTCTACCGCGGTGGCATCACCATAGCGAACCACTGATTTATTAGCACAACCTGCGGCGAATAATAGGGTTAAGCCAAGTGTGGTTACCAATGTTAATTTATTCATATTGCTATTCCTTAATGATTAATATTTATATGCTTTTTCAGGAATTGCACGAACATAAACATTAAAGGTACTAACATTAATATTTGGCGCTAATCCGAGTAAAGTAGTGGATTGCTTACCCTGTAATTCCAATGGTATCCAGGGTGTTTTTCCGGCTTCAATAACAAAACCTGCTTCGTCAAACCAGTTGAAATGATATTGTAATTTTTGTGATTTTTCATCACGGCTGCTCAATGTTAAATTCACTTGTAATAAGCCATTACTTTTACGCGATTTAACCTCGCTAATCACTAGTTTTTTTGCTAAATCAGCGTTTTGTACTTTAAGGTGTTTACTAAAGTCATCACCTTGAGTCATGGTACTGGTGCCTATACCCGAGGTCACAGGCGGCTTATTATTCGCACAGCCTGTAGTCACTAATGCGCTGAATAATATCACCGCTAAACAGCCAGTGGTTTTTTGACCGCTGCTGGCTATATTCTTGCTATTTAACATATTCCCTCCTAGATACATCAGTTATTTATAAATTAATCGCTTGATAACCCGTATAGCTACCGATAGCGGAAAAATTGATTAAGGTGATTCTATTTGGCTGCACGTCAACTTCAATAATTTTTTGTTGACCATTTAGCTGCACTTTTAATACTTGCTTACCTGCGGGTAAATCCATCCGAACAATATCAATTTGATCAGGCAAGGTGGACCAACTTCGAGTATCCGCTTTTTCTGAGGCAATATTATAAATACTCGCTAAAATATTACCGACATCGCCCACTTCTCGACTCAATTTTTGTCGCATTTGCTCTTTTGCAACAACACGAAGTACTTGTCGGGTCAGTAATTCAGGCAGTTGATCTTGTAAGTCTTTCGCGGCTAACGACTGAATACGAACAATTTCATGCGACCAATAACTGTGACCCGCGTTTTTAAAACTAATTTTTCTGTGCTGCGCTAAAGCCCCATCATAAACCGGTAAGGAAAAACTGAAAAACTTTAAGCCACTATTACTACGACCTACCGGCAGGTTTAAGCTAATATCTTGCTTACTGTTAACAATATCAAGCTCCACTAGCACAACCACTTGCCCTTGCCCTTTTGACTCTCGTGCTTGATATTTTCCAAAACGTTGTTGAAAGCTAACTAAATCGTCTTGCATACCCAACTTAGTGGCCAAGCGTAAAATATCTTGCTGCAAATAAGGGTTCTCTGGGTATATCTCTATCGCACGCTTATAATCTATGTAAGCGTCATTTAGCTCGCCACTGGCTTCATACAAGATGCCAGAAAGATAAAAAGTAAAAGCATTTTGAAAGCCGTTTTTCACCTTGCCAATCGCACTGAGCATACTCGGATAACTACTATGGAGGCTATTGGTGCTCATACCTGAGTTTTGAAGCTTATTGTGTGCTTGATAAATTTCGTTTTTATAAGCTTTAAGCGCATTCTCTTGCACTAAATTCGCGCGACGAACTTCAACTAACGCACCGGCTAAATCATCTTGAAATAAATAGTTTAGCGCCTGATAACTATGCAGCATACCTTGTTCATAATAAGGTACTTGGTAAGACGTTGCGTTGTCGTTACTGACCACTGCCGTTAAATTTTCAAGACCTTTACTGAGCTGAATTTTTGCCTTATTACGCTGTTCTTCAATCTCAATATAAGCTTGAGCAAAGCTTTTTTGACTCGCTTGCCAATCGCTGGCTAAAAATTGTAAGCGCCCTCTTTCAAGTAAATTTAAGACATAACTATTATGGCTTTGAGCACGTTCACCCAGTAAGTTTTGCGCTTTAACAAATTCACCTTGGCGTTGCACTGCTTTTACGGGTTTCATTTGGCTCTGATAGCCTTGAAAAATATCAGCAAATTGAAATGATGCGCAACCAGATAAAGTGGTGATAATAAAAGTGACGACGATGCGCTTAGTGAGGAACTTGAACATGTGAATTAATTTATTTCCATAACATTTTATCACCGCGGTTACTTATCTAACTATATATGCTAACTCTATATAGGAATAAGTTTATGAAGGTTGTTAACAACTTTAGTTACAGATGAACGTAGTCTTATTTGAGATCGGTGGCAATACTTACTTTGTAGTTAAATTGTAATAAAAATAAGAAGGCATATCTGAAGAGCTGACAATACCATGAACTCCATTATTAATTAAATGTTCTGTTGCACAACACTGTTGTTAGAATATAAAGCTTCCTACTTAAAAAATTAGCTTTAAAATAAATATGTTAGCTAATTTTTTTGCAGGTATTTTGTAGGTTTGATTTCAATCCGTTAGCCTTAAAACGCACTCCTAACTTAATGCACAAAAGCCCAACAGGCAAGCAAACGAAGCTGTTTTTTTTAACTAATAGCTAAAGTTATTTTACCGACAGCTGCCTCTTAAAACCTGAGGCAATGGAGTCAACCTACATTGAACCTATATCGGGCAACTGTTATACCAGTTCCATTAAGTTTATGATCTTGTTGTGCGCAGGAAAAATAACTCAAGGTAAGGCGCTCGATTGAGCAATAGCTGGCTATTGGGAGTGAGAGCAACACAGCATTGAGCTATTTTAACTAGTACAAGTGAGCAATAACTTAATGGGATTGGTATTATACCCGCTCCACTTCAAGGTGCAGGTTTGTGCAAGTCGAGAAAGGGTTAGGTACCAGGCATGGATTGAAGAGAATAGTTATTCTTGGCAACTGCTCCTGCGTTGCTCTAATAACCCACATCCATGTGGGAATATTGTCGAAATCCATAACGCCACAGATGACCCTTTATCGGCTTGCCTATAGGGAGCTAAGCTAGAAAACCAGTCCAGCGTTGCATACATGGATGTATGTACTTAGGTTTTGTCTGGAACAAAAAACCTGTGCACTACTTGATAAGGTTCCTACATGGCCGTTCTTAGCCATCCATGGCTCCACGGCATTAGTACTTCCATGCACGTCGATGTAGGACATTAGGGTAACGCAGGAGCAGTTACCGAGAATAACCATTATCTTCGTATCGCGCCTTGATCTGATTTCCTAGCTTAACGCTGAAACGGCATCTTGAAGTGGAACGGGTATAGTAATGCATCAACACTGGCTATCGATTAAATATGTTCCCATATTAGTGCGCTAACCTGCTTTATAGTGATCTAAGTTGTCGGTAAAAACTTGTGCTTAAACCAGTAATCAAGGCTGACATAGCGTCCCCCACCGATAAAAAATAACGCCAATAGCATAATAAAATAAGTCGCTGCGAACTCCATACCGTTATTTAAAATAGTAATATTGCCACTACTAGTCAGCCACTCGTAGTTACCATGTTTTTGTAAAATAGAAACAATCATTTCTTTTTTCTCAACACTTGCCTCTACTCGCTCATTCGCAAATGGCGCATTGGCATCTGCAATAGCTTGCCAGCCATATTGTCCGTGCACAGACGTCATCGCTATGAACATAGTAAACATCAAAGGCACAGCCATTAAACGTACGCCTAAGCCAAGTAACAAGGCAATGGCACCAATAACTTCAGCACCTACGGCTAAAATGGCCATAATATAAGGAAAAGGTAAACCTAAGCCCCAATCGTCATTACCAAACCATTGCACAATATTATCAAAACCGTCTATTTTAGTGGTACCCGCCATCCAAAAAATAGGCACCAAATACAAACGCAATAATAATGGCGCGAGAAAATCCAATTTTTTTGTTGAATTTAATATGCCATAACTTTTTTCCAATATTGCTTTAACCATGCTTTATTCCTATTTTTTTAAGCGTAACGTTTAACTTTATTTTATTTTACCCATTTATTGCCAAAATAATTAATTGGGTTCTACAACTTTAGTTCGACATCAAAGGTAACTGCATAATTTGACCCGATAACTTGTAAAGCTATTTCATTATTTTTAGTGGTGGTACAGTTAAAATATAGTTAATAATTTTTTTGCAATATAAATGAAGTTTAGCGGTTCAACATACCGCAAAGGCTTTAATAACTATTTTAAATAGCCGTCTAAACTCTTAGATAATTGATGTAACAATATGATATTAAATGTAAAAAAATTGTATTTTTATTTTAAACTGATTTTACTCATGCACAATAAATGACACTTAAGGCGTGTAATTAATCAATTCCTTAAATAAAAATATAATTTTTTTATTGCGTCGAAAAAGTTAGTTTTAGGAGAATAGTGAAGTAAAAAATAAATGACTAGCGAAAATAGTAAGTGAGTATTTATAAAGTGGAGCTATGAGTACAACACCTTAAAAATATAACAATATTGTTCTTTTAGGGTGTTGCACTCACTATTGCGATAATATGGCTATAACGCTAAAATCGTAAATATTTGCTTTGAAATATTATAACGTTTCAACTGCCGCTAATGCTTGAGTAAATTCAGGCAGTTCTAATTCAACACAATCATCGTCTTCTTGCCAGTTAATACCAATAATAACCCCATCTTCTAGCAAGTCTTCGATCCAAAACTCCATCCAATCAGCCAACGTAATAGCTGCAGGTATGTAGTTAGCCCACTCTTCAACACAGTGACTTTTAGCCAATGCTTGTGTTGACCAAAGTGGCATAACGTCAGTCTCTTCAAAGTTAATGGAATCAAGTACCACCCAATCTTCACTGCTTTTATCTTGTAACGCCCAAATTATTTGTGTTTCTTTAACTTGATTTAAAAATGACTTCAGTGTTTTTTCAATGCTCATCGTTTTCATTACCTTAATTACGTTTTCGACATTATACCCAATGAATTAAATCTAAAGATATGAATTTGTTGTTACGGGTAATTATTTCTTGGTAGTTACTGATAACAATTACTTATATACCTATTAAATTAACCATCTGTTAAGCTACGAATATTAGTAACTTAAGTAACAGAATAATCATTGAAAATTGAAATCGTAAATAATATTTCAGCTATAGCTGAACAAGACTGGCAGCGGCTAAATCGTGAGCCATCGGTGTTTTCAAATTATCAATTTCTCCAGTGTTTAGAAACCAGCGGCTCGGTCACGGGTGATCAAGGCTGGCAGCCTCATCATTTACAACTGCGTGATAACGATAACAATGAAATTAACGCTATTCTGCCCATGTACATTAAATCTCATTCGTGGGGAGAATATGTTTTTGATTGGGCATGGGCCGAAGCCTATGAGAAAAATAATGTGCCCTACTATCCTAAACTAGTTGCTACCACGCCTTTTACGCCAGTCACTAGTAATAAGCTGTTATCCAACAATGTTGGCTTTGCTGATGTGTTTGAGGTATTAACGCACCATTGCCACCATAAAAACTTAAATAGCTGGCACTTATTATATTGCTCGCCAGCGCAGCAAACACTTAATGATGTTTATCAACGCAACACCGTACAGTTTCATTGGCTTAACTATAACTATCGTGACTTTGATGATTTTCTCTCACGTTTTAGCGCCAGAAAAAGAAAAAACACCCGCAAAGAGCGTCTTTCAATTACCCAACAAAACATCGACGTTAGGCGCATTATTGGCAAAGATATTAGTGAAAAGGAATTAGCATTTTTCTATTTAACTTATCAGCTAACTTATTTAAAACGCGGACATACACCGCATTTGTCGTTTGAATTTTTTAAGTCAATAATAGAAAAGTTACCTGAGCATATCTTGCTGATCATCGCTAACTGCAACGGTGAAGACATCGCCTGTGCTTGGTTCTTTTTTGACGACAAGCATTTATATGGTCGCTATTGGGGTTGTACGAAGCGCTATAACAATTTACATTTTGAATTGTGTTACTACCAAGGCATCGAGTTTTGTATTGACAATAAACTGAGCTTATTTCACCCGGGCACCCAAGGCGAACATAAAATAGCGCGAGGCTTTGAACCTAAGCTAACCACTTCATATCATTGGATAAAACATGCAGGATTCAAGCCTGCTATTAAAGCCTTTTGTTTGCAAGAACAGCAACAAATGCGCAATTATCAAGCGCAGTGCCAAGCACTATTACCTTATAAGTTAACCGATGAAAACCGTTAGCCACACAAGTAATCATATGAGTAAAGAACTGAGTGAAAAATTGAGTAAACAACCATGAACAAACCCTTCTCCCAAGCCTGTGAAAATAATAAATTAGCGATTTTAGCTGCGTTAGTCGATAGCTTTAAAACAAGTAAAACCGTGTTAGAGGTTGGTTCAGGCTCTGGCCAACATGCGGTATATTTTGCGCCCAACATGCCGTGGTTAAGTTGGCAGACCAGCGATATATTGGCCAATCATCAAGGCATTAGCCAATGGTTAAAAGAATACCCTGTCGGTAACTTACTTCACCCTATCGAACTTGATCTAAACCATCCTTGGCCAATTGAAAAAATTGACGCAATTTATACAGCAAATACCTTACACATTGTTAGCTGGCCATTAGTAGCAGCATTTTTTAGTGGTGTATCACAACATTTAAATCCACAAGGTAAATTGTGTATTTATGGGCCATTTAATTATCAAGGCCAATACAGCAGTGAAAGTAATGCGGGTTTTGATATCTGGTTAAAAGAGCGTGATAACCAAAGTGCTATTCGCGATGTTGAGGCAATAATAGCCTTAGCAGAAAATGTCGATTTATCGCTAGAAAATGATCATGCTATGCCAGCCAACAACCGCTTATTAGTCTTTAAAAAGCTGGGTTAATTCATTTATGTGCTAAGAACGGTACTGTTAAAACATTACTGTTAAAGCCTTACTGTTAAAGCATTGCAGTTAAAAAAACACACGGCGCTAATTAACAACTAGCGCGGTGTTATACCAATCTCACTAATTATCTGATCATTTCACCTGGTTAAAACAACCCGCTACGGCGTTATTTATTTAATCATTAGCACAACGAGTTATTAAAATAAACATCTTATATTGGGTCGTTTTTCCTGCGTATAAAGTAGACCACCTAATTAATGAAATTGGTATTATATTTCATCATTAAGCAGTGTCTATTTCAAATGAAAATAGCGTTAACCAAGTAATACCAATTACATTAAGTTATTGCTCACTTGTACTGGTTAAAATAGCTCAAGGCTGTGTTGCTCTCAATCCCAATAGCCAGCTATTGCTCAATCGATCGCCTTACCTTGAGTTATTTTTCCTGCGCACAACAAGATCACAAACTTAATGGAACTGGTATAAGAGCTAATTGAAAATAAATTAGCTCAAACCCACTAGTCTGGAACTTTGACTGAGATCTCAATTGACTTAGCATCACCCACAAGCCACTTTTGTAGATAGATACTACCCATAGCTTCAGCCTTGCCTGGCTCAGCGACTTCTTTAAAACGGATACTATTTTTGTTTTCTTTCTCAAAAACAAGTTTAACCTTAACTTCTGGCATTTTATCTCCCCTGCAATGACTTAGCTTTACGCTAGGTTTAAACGTGCCACTAACCAGGTGGCAATGTCACGGATTTGTGTTGGATGAACACTGTGCGCCATTGGATAAGTTTGCCACTTTACCGGATAGTTTTTCGCATTAAGTAAGGTGTTAGCCATTTTACCGGCACTTAAAGGCACAACATCGTCATTGTCGCCGTGTTGTTGCAAAATTTCTGTATCGCTATTTGCCGCACTTAATTGCTCAGGTAATCCATCAGCATTAGGTAAATAACATGATAACGCCATAATGCCTGCAAGTTTTTCAGGGTAACGCAAACCGGTAAACATGCTCATCACGCCACCTTGACTAAAGCCTGCTAAAATAATATTGCTTGCAGAAATGCCACCGGCAACTTGCTCAGCAATTAATGCTCGAACTTTGACTTCAGACTCAAGCACACCAGTCATATCGGCACGGTTATGTAAATCCATACTTTTTATGTCATACCATGAGCGCATAACATAGCCCTGATTAATGGTTACAGCTTGCTCTGGCGCATGTGGAAAAACAAACCGTACCGCGTGGTTTTTTGGCAAACCTAGTTCAGGAACAATAGGCGAAAATCCTGCGCCAGAGTCTCCTAAACCATGTAACCAGATAACACAGGCTGTGGCGGGTAAGTTGGGTTCTATGGTAATACGTTCTAATGGGACAGCAGACATGCTTCTCTCTTTATAATCGTTACGTAAAAATGCCAATATCATAACGCTTCTATAACTTAATTAAAATATACTCATGAGTGAGAAAATCATAATTTTTTTGTAGCTATTATTTAGCTAAGTATATAAATCCATGATTTTGATTGATCCTATAGCTCAACGGCCATAAAGTGGCTGTACAAAACGGATTAAACAAAGCCAAAAAATCCATGGACGAAGGAATAAATACGCACAAATGATACGCCCAAAAAAAAGCTTAATTGCGCTTGCCATCGTAATAAGCACCATTATAACTACCCTCTTTTTGGTCTATATTGCCCGCGTTGCTATTGTAAAAAATTTTAGTAACGATAAGTTGGCGTTATATGACGCAAAAATTACCTGCTTAGACTTTCACTTCACAACAGATTTAGCACTGGCAATAAGTCGCTTATGCCTGCAAACACCACAACTAGATATCAATATTAAAGATATGGCCATAACCTTTGCATCAGCTGCTGAGCAAAAAATTAAGCGCATCGATATGGCATCAGTAACAGTCCAAGGCACAGCAGACTTACTTACCCTCTTCAAAAGTAGCGCGAAAAAAAATACCCCTGCACCGCTAACAGCACAACTAAACACTTATTTAACGCAACTTGAACAACTTAACTTACCTTTTAATATTAAGGTGGCAGCGTTAAGTTATTCGCCTTTTCCACAGGAAGATAGCGGCACAATAAATAGCAATAATGGCGCAAAAAAAGCACGTTATGTAGGCCAGCTTTCAGTTATAGAAAATACCGTAGAGTTTTCATTAAAAGACCTTCAACACACAGTTTTATTATCAGTTAATTTATCGACTAACCAGCATAAAAAAGCACCCTTGACCTTAAAAGTATCTGCTCATTTAACACCGTTAAAAAAGTTTTTATTCGCACATAAACTACCGTTAACGCCAACAGTAATAGACATTTTAGACACGCTTAAAACTAACGGCGAATTTTATAGCTTATTAAACTATCAAGCAGGTCAATTGACCTTAGATAGCCAATTAAAATATTTTTCACTTGCTGCACAAGGTGTTAAAACGAGTGGCCCCTTTGCACTGTCCGGCACGCTTAACTTGCACAGCACAGTTAACTTAAACACGGTTAATTTAAGTAAGGAAAGCTTAAACAAAAAACCTAAAGCGCTTAATAGCCATGCTGAACTGGAGATTGAATTTCAACAAAATAATAGCTTACAGCTGCAATATAGTCACCAACACCTGATTGATTACTTGAAAAACCACACGCTATCACCTTTGCTTATCACGCTACTAAAAGATAACCCAGTTGAGCAATTAACCTTCCAGCCAAAGGGCAAATTAGCTTTTAACCTAAACAGTCAACAGCTGTCCTTATCAGGCATAGCAGTAAAAGCAGAAAATGCTCAGCAAGTGCATCAACTGAACTTAAATGAGCTGACCTTTAATTTAAAGCATTATCTCAACCTTGATCCAAGTCACAACAATAATCCAATAACAAAAGCCCCAGCAAAAGAAAGTCCATTACTGGCACAACTAAATTTTAAACTTGATAGCCCACTGTTACTTTCAAGCATTAATAATTTTACTCATGCACCGGTTATAGTAAAACTGCAAGGTTCTATTAGCCAAAGCCATGTACAAACCATAATAAACTTTGCTGAAAACTCATCGTTTACTAGCAACAACATCGCCATGTCGGCAAAGCAAAAAACAGCAGATAATAAGCTATTCTCGATTAAACAGTTAGCCACAAAAGTACAAGGCAGTGTAGAAATACACCACCCGATTCAACAACAAACCGCTATGCAAGATCAAAACCCTGTACAACTTAAAAATAAGGCGCAAGTACAAGGTAAGCGCACCATTAACTTACATGTAAAAGTGCAAAGTCAGGCTGAGAAATTGCGTGTGGGTAAAATGGTTGCAGTCAAAAAATTAGCACTAAGCACGACTATTACCAGTAATTTAAATAACATTGCAATAAATGCTGTCGCCACTGCCGATAATGTACCGCTAGGAAACTTAGCAATATCAGGGACGTTAGCTAAACCTAACCTTGCATTAACGGCTGAAGCGTTACCGTTAACTGACCTGCTCTCTCTAAACCTACAATTACCAACAAAAGTAGCCTTAGTGGAAGGCACACTGAGCTACAGCGTAAAAGCTCAGGTAACTGATTTAACAGATTTTGAAAAAACACCACTAGCCATATCAATAGCAATGACATCAGTCAGCGGTGAAGTAGAAAAAATTTGGTTACAAGAGCTTAATTGGCAACAAAATTTTCAATTTTTAGCCGGTAAGCTAACCACGCTACAAAATGTATCTGAACACGGAAAAGAAAACCTAACGATTGCATTAATAGATACCCCAACACCGATATCAAAATTATCCCTTAACACCAATATTAGTTATCAAAAAGACTTTACAATTTCGGCAACAAAACTCAAAGGTGATATTTTGGGTGGTAGCTTTGCCATTCCAAAAGTTCAGTGGCCACTAGAGTCAGGTCATTCAGTTGACATTCAGCTTACCCATATAGACTTAGAGCAATTGTTGGCGTTAGACAAAAAGCAGGGTATTGTAGTGACCGGCAACATATCAGGCCAGTTGCCTATTAGTTATGATGGCGAAAAATATATTCTAGGAAACGGCGAACTGCATAATGTAACTAATGGCCTTATTCAGGTGATGAATAATCCTGCAGTAGCTGAGCTAAAAGCGAATAACAGCCAGTTAAAGTTAGCGTTTGATGCACTGCAGAACTTGCACTATCATCAGTTGTCTTCTGATATTTCAATGGCAGATAACGGCTATATGTTATTAAAAACGGTGATCAAAGGCCGAAATCCGGACATCGACAACGATGTGAACCTGAACTTGAACTTAAGCTATGACTTATTAGGCTTGCTTGAATCAATGTCAGTTACCAAACAATTTGAAGAACGTATTATCAAAGGTTTACAAAAAAATAAGGAGTAAGTATGAATAAAATACTAACCACAGTGTTAGCTATTTTTATAATCAGTGGCTGTACACATAAAATAGAAGTTAGCGCCAAAGAGCCGATCACGATTAATTTAAATTTAAAAATTGATCATGAAATCAGGGTAAAAGTCGACAAACAACTTGATGACATATTTAGTGACGATAGCGATGTATTTTAAGGAGTAATTATGAATAACTTATCTAATAAAAAATCTAATGAAAAGTCTAATAAATTAGCCAGTAAAAAATTAAATAACATGACCAACATAGTTAAAAAATTAACTTGTGCGCTGCTAGCCATAACCATGACATTTTCCGCATGGGCTATTTCACTAGACAACGCCAAGCAACAAGGCTTGATTGGCGAAATGCAAAACGGTTACTTAGGCCTTGTGGTAGACAACGCCGAAGCGCGAAGTTTAGTGGCGAGTGTTAACGAAAAGCGTAAAAGTATTTACCTTAACCTAGCGCGTAAAAATAACATCACCATGGCGCAAGTCACCGCGCTAGCCGCTGAAAAAGCCTTAAGTAAAACTCAGACCGGCCATTTAATTCAAAATACAGCTGGGCAGTGGGTAAAAAAATAATTTTGCAACAAAATTGGTTACAAACTCAGAAATAATGGCAAGTTAAAAAGGGGCAAAACAAGCCGCTCTTTAACTTCAGTTCAACTCAGTTCACTGCTGTCAACTGTAGCCTAATCTAGCTAACAGCCGCCTGTAATACCAATCCCATTAAGTTATTGCTCACTTGTACTAGTTAAAATAGCTCAAGGCTGTGTTGCTCTCAATCCCAATAGCCAGCTATTGCTCAATTGAGCGCCTTACCTTGAGTTATTTTTCCTGCGCACAACAAGATCACAAACTTAATGGAACTGGTATAACATCAAAAGTCAGCCTATTTTTATTGTTAATTATCAGTAACCAATTAACTCTCGCTAGTTCTGAGCTAGTTCTCAGTAGAATTAATTACTTACAACTGAAATATATTAAGATTCTCCATTGATCTTAATCAAAAAAAACGAGGTAATATGTAGCGTTTTATGAAAATAATTGTCAAAATACGCATTAGAAACTTAGCTGAGAAATTAATTTATGACTTTCTTTAATCATCTTCGTTATGCAGAACAGAATTTATTAAGATTATTTAGACCTAAACAAGGAATTACCAATGAAAGCATTTAAAATTTCTCTACTCGCAGCACTTATCAGCTCACCACTAGCTGCTGAAACTATTGATAAAACATGGGAGCTTGGCGTCTTTGGCGACTACATAAAGTCGAGCACTCACAAAGGTACAAGAATGGATTGGGACCAAATTGAGGCCGGTAAATCTATCGGTGTCGATTTGCAAAAAATTATTAATGACTACTGGAATGTGCGTGTTGAAATTGCAAGAACTCGCTATGACGTAAACAACGGCGGTGATAAAGATTACGGCATTCGTGGAGGCGTTGACGCTATTTACAAACTAGAAGATAGCGATTTATATATGTTTGCTGGCGTAAAACGCTTTAGTAACGTGAAAAGCTACAATGCAGTAAATATTGGTGCTGGTTATAACTTTGAGGTTAACGACCGTTTATCTTTTTATACTGAAGCCGCTATTTATAAAGATGTTGATTATGGCTTTATCGATCAAGGTGTAAAGTTAGGCCTTAAATATACCTTTGGCGATGTTAAGCAAGCACCAGTAAGCATCAAACCTACAGTAGTAGCAGTACAACCTGTTGCAGCAAAAGTTTTAGATAGTGACAACGATGGTGTTAGCGATAATATGGATCGCTGTGCTGACACACCTGTGACCGTGAAAGTAGACTCTATGGGTTGTACTTTATATTCAGAACATGCCGTTGAAATTAAGCTTAATATTGCCTTTGCTAATAACAGCTCGATTGTTAAGCCTGCATTAGTCGATGATATTCAACGACTAGCTGATTTCATGAAAGAATATACCAATACATCAGTTGAGATTGAAGGACATAGTTCAATTACAGGTACTGCTGACTATAACTTAATGCTGTCGAAAAAACGTGCAGTGTCAGTAGAGAGCATCCTTGTTAATAAATTTAATATTGACGCTAGTCGACTAACAGCTAAAGGCTACGGTCAAACTCAATTATTATCAGCAGACAATACCATTGCTGCCCATAAGTTAAATCGTCGTGTTGTTGCAAAAATCGCCACAAGCGTAAAAAAAGTGGTCACTAAAGGCTAGTTATTCGCTGATGACTGAGAACAAAGTTATTTTAATCACTTTGTTCTCAAATTAACTACAACATCTAGGACTATAGCCAAGCCCCTTCAATAAACATAATTTTGCTACTTATGATGGTTTGGCTATATATTTATTAAGCTCAAAAGAATATGTTGAAGAAAATGAATAAGTCTACCGTAGACTTTATTAACAAAAATATTCAAAATATTCAAAATATTGCTAAATCATCACTTACCCCATACGTAGACAACAAGAAAAAAGCATATCGTTCCCTGCTGTAACAACAAGCAAGCTCAAGCCAGCTAACAAACCTCATGATTAATCCATTTTTTAAGTCTTTACTGAGTCAAAACCCACTTATACCAAGTTGATTAATTACCTGCTCATTTTTAACGGTTAAAATAAAAAAGTAGATCACTTATTTAATCAAATTGGTATAATATTTTCAAAAGCGCTACTCCCTTCATTAATTCATCAACTTTGCTTCATGGCGCATGTATTTTTAATAAAGCCATAAAAATTTTACAACACTGTTTTGACTAATGACTAGGATTAAAAACCAAGGTAAATTAACAGCCTGAAATTTATTACTTTTAATCTCGGTCTAAACTGACATAGCATTTTAATAAGTTCGTAATCAACCATGATTAATAACAAAAATATTAACAACAAACAATTAGGTACACGCAAATGAAATACAGTTTAATCGCCCTTAGTATGCACTTTATTTTTCACGCTCAAATAGCCAGTGCTGAAGTAGCTAAGGGAACTGATGTTGAAGTTATTGAAGTAGCAGGTCAGCGTATTATCAATCATGGCTTTTCACCCAAAAACACCAAAATCAATGGGCCATTTGGCGATGATGTAGGCTTAGCTGACATTGCACGCTCTATAACGCCTATTACTAGTGCCATGATGGAGCAATTAAATATAACTGACTTACAAGACATTCTGGCGGTAACGCCTAATAGTTACTCAGCCAGTGGTTTTGGTGCACCAAGCTTACCTACTTTACGTGGTCAATTAGGCGAGCTTTTTCAAGATGGCCTGCGCCGCCAAGCCGGTAATAACGGCTTTGGTGTGCCACTTTCTTTTAATTCTGTCGATCAGCTTGACGTAATAAAAGGTCCGCCACCGGTGTTATTTGGTAGTAGCCAACGTAACGGTGGTTTTGTTAATTTACAATCTAAACGCGCATCGACTGAAAAAAGTGCTGCAACAGTGAAACTTAGCGCAGGTCGATGGGATCAATACAGTGCGCAACTTGATATTAGTGCGCCAATTGTTGAGGGTGAGAGTGGTTTTAGAATCAGCGCTGAGCATATTGATAATGGCAGTTTTTATGATTACTCAAGCTTTAAAAGTGACAGCTTTTACGCCGCCTTTCGTTTATTACCTGATAGCCAAAGCACCTGGGATATTAACGTTGAATTATATCAAGTTGAGTTTACCGACAATGCTGGTATTAATAGGCCAACGCAGGCATTAATCGACAGCGGTTTATATATTACCGGCCAAGGTGTACAACCTAACGGTAGCCTTATACCTGGCGCTGGGGCATTAATTTCCCCAACCGGACAAGTACAAATTAGCCGCAGTAGGGTATTAACCGACCCTGACAATGAAAACGAAGCTAAGACTTTTTTATTACACAGCATCTACACCCGTGAGCTAAACAGCCAAACACAGTTAAAAAACAGCACATATTATCAACATTTAACCCGTGATGAAATTGCTCAAAATAGCTTTGTGGAAATCATAGATGCTGCCGATACCGCGCAAAACCGACTTGAGCTAAGTTATGATTGGAACAACCAACAACAAACGATTGTTGCCTTTGATGTCCGTTATAATAAAGTGCGCGGTTATAGCCAATTTACCACTGAAGCTGACGACCCTATTGATTTAACCGGCCCAGTACAAAGCCGCCGCATCCCCCTAACGGCCGAACAACAAGCTAGACTTGTAGAGCTACGCCCCGGTGTGTTTGTCTCACCCGGTGGCCAGTATGATGTCAATAATGACAAGGTTGGCGACTATTTGTTATCAGATACTACCGACTCTACCAGCTGGCAAACCGGTTTTGCCATTCAGCAAGATAGTCAATGGAGCGAGCGTTTGAGAACAAACTTTGGCTACCGTATTGATTTTTATGATGTACAAGCGGGAGATCCCATTGCACCTGCAGGTCAAGACGCGGCAGAAGATAGCATTAATAAAACCTTACATTCAGGCCAAGCTAGCGTTAATTACAAGCTTAATACTGATTTAACTGTTTATGCTGCAACGAGTTATAACGAAGCAACCTCAAATAGTATGGCCGGTGGTAATTCATTAGGCGCTGATAACTTAATTAATGCACAGAACTTTGCCACTGAAAATACCTTAAATGAAGTGGGCATTAAGTATATACCCGACAACAGCGCTTGGTATATCGACGGAGCATTATTTAATCAACGCCGTAGCTTACGTAATCGCGATGGCAGTAACACAGGTATAAAAACCAAAGGGGTCGAACTACAAGTGTTTTATGATGCTGCACCCTATTGGTTTAACATAGGTTACAGTTATCTTGACGCCCGTTATGACAACTCTGCTAGTAGTCAAAGTTCGTCACAAATTGCTGATGCCTTTGATAATTCTCGAGCCGATATTATTCAAGGTACTAGCGTAGGTGCACCAAGCTTCACCGCCTTTCCTCGTTCTACTAGGCGTGTACAAGGTATACCAGAGCAATCGTTAAGTATTAATGGTGGTCTTTATATTACAGAATCTTGGCAAGCAGGCTTTGCCGCCTTATATACCTCAAGTTACCCACTAGATTTTTTAGCAACCGTAAACATACGCGATCAATACACCTTAGGCCTTAACACCAGTTACCGAATTGGCGAGCATACCAAATTACGTTTTGATATCAATAATGTCACCAATCAAAAGAATTGGCGTCCGGTATTTGAAGGTGGATATTTTGGTTCAACCTTGGTTTTTCCTGAATTACCTATTAATGCCAAATTCACCATACAGCACAGTTTTTAAGGACAATTTTTATGTTTAAAAAGGTACTATTATTAGTAATCGCCGTTACACTGGTGGCATTATTTTTTCATTTTGATCTCAATAGATTACTCACTTTAGAGGGATTAAAAAGCTCAATGGTGCAATTTGGCCAGTGGCGCGAACAATCACCATTATTGATTATTGGTGGCTTTTTTACCCTTTACGTTTTAGTTACTGCGCTATCATTACCTGGCGCTGCCATTTTAACCTTGGCCTCAGGCGCTTTATTTGGCTTAACTGAAGGCTTTATTATTGCCTCATTTGCTTCTAGCCTTGGTGCACTCTTAGCCTTCTTGGTATCACGCTACCTACTGCGTGATACCATTAAAGCTAAATTTCCTGAACGCTTAAAAGCCATTGATGCCGGCGTGAAAAAAGAAGGGGCATTTTATTTATTTACCTTACGTTTAGTGCCTGTTTTTCCTTTCTTTTTAGTTAATTTATTAATGGCGGTTACCAGTATTAAAGCCTGGACGTTTTATTGGGTCAGCCAAATAGGCATGTTTTTGGGCACCATGGTTTATGTTAACGCAGGTACGCAATTAGCTGAAATAGACAGCTTGTCAGGTATATTATCACCTAAGCTTATTTTATCTTTTGTCTTACTAGGGCTTTTACCCCTTATGGCTAACGCTATCATTAACAAAATCAAACAACGTCAAGTCTATAAAAAATGGCAAAAACCTAAAAGCTTTGACCGTAACTTAATTGTTATCGGTGCCGGCGCTGGTGGTTTAGTTACCAGCTATATTGCGGCAGCTGTAAAAGCAAAAGTGAGCTTAATTGAAGCCGGTGAAATGGGCGGCGACTGTTTAAACTATGGTTGTGTACCAAGCAAAGCTATGATTAAAAGTGCAAAAATAGTAGCGCAAATAGAACACGGTGAACACTACGGCTTAGATAACTCAACAGCGCAATTTTCTTTTAAGAAAGTGATGGCACGTGTTCATCAAGTCATTGCTGATATTGCCCCACACGATAGTGTTGAACGTTACACAAATCTAGGTGTTGAAGTAATTAAAGGTTACGGGAAATTAACTAATCCGTGGACCGTAGAAGTTAAGCTCAACGATGGCAGCACGCAAACACTAACGGCACGTAGCATTGTTATTGCCACTGGCGCTCGTCCATTTGTACCGCCGCTACCAGGTATTGAAACCAGTGGTTATGTTACCAGCGACACCTTATGGGCAGAGTTTGCCAAGCTCGATAGCGCACCAAAAAAATTAATAGTGCTGGGCGGTGGTCCTATTGGCTGTGAGCTTGCACAGAGTTTCGCTCGCTTAGGCTCGCAAGTCATACAAATTGAAATGGCTGAGCGCATTATGATCAGAGAAGATCTCGATGTTGCTGAATTTGCTCGCCAGTCATTACAAAAAAGTGGCGTTAATATTTTAACTTCACACCAAGCTTTGCGTTGTGAACAACGTGATGGTAGAAAATTCATCATTGTTAAGCACCTTAAGCATGATCAAGGTACAGAGCACGAAGAAATTGCCATTGAATACGATCAGTTATTATGTGCGGTTGGCCGCGCTGCTCGCTTGGAAGGTTACGGCCTTGAAACATTGGGCATAGAAACTAACCGTACTATTCAAACTAATGAGTATTTAGAAACTTTATACCCTAATATTTTTGCTGCCGGCGATATTGTTGGTCCTTATCAATTTACCCATGTTGCGGCACATCAAGGTTGGTATGCTGCGGTTAATGCATTGTTTGGTACCTTTAAAAAGTTTAAAGTCGATTACCGCGTTATTCCATGGACAACATTTATTGATCCAGAAGTGGCACGTGTCGGTATTAATGAACAAGAAGCCATTGAACAAGAAATCGACTATGAAATTACTCGATATGATTTTGCCGAGTTAGACCGCGCAATCACTGACGGTGCAGCGAACGGTTTTATTAAAGTTATTACGCCAAAAGGCAAAGATAAAATACTCGGTGTCACCATTGTTGCTGAGCATGCCGGTGATTTAATTGCCGAATTTGTCTTGGCGATGAAGCATGGCTTAGGACTAAACAAAATTTTAGGCACTATTCATAGTTATCCAACATGGGCTGAAGGCAATAAATATGCAGCAGGCGAATGGAAACGTAATCATGCACCAACAGCGGTTTTAAACTGGTTAGAAAAATTTCACACTTGGAGAAGAGGTTAATACCCATGCCTAGATTAAAAAAAGTCGTCTCAAAAGTAAGTCCTCAATACTGGCAACTAGCGGTATGGCTTTTTTTAACTGCCGCTTATAGCGCTACTAGTGTGGCGCAAGAGGCATTACATCAACCGTGGCAAGCGTTATTAAGCCAACATGTTACGCCGATCAATAATGGCCATTCAAGCCAAGTAGATTATGCCGGTATGAAAAAAGATCAGCTAAAATTAAGTGCCTATTTAACCACCTTGGGTACTATTGATAAGCAAGCATTTGCGCAATGGCCTGCCCATAAACAATTAGCATTTTTAATCAATGCCTACAATGCTTGGACGGTAGCACTTATTTTAACAGTTTATCCTGATCTGGAGTCGATTAAAGACCTGGGTAGCTTCTTTAGTTCACCGTGGAGTAAACAATTTATTCCTTTGTTAGGTGAGACACGCAGCTTAGACAATATTGAGCATGAGTTAATTCGTGGCGATAATAAATATCGCGACCCGCGTATTCACTTTGCGGTAAATTGTGCCAGTATTGGCTGCCCTGCTTTGCGTGAAGAAGCTTACAGTGCTGATAAGTTAGAGCAACAACTGGCTGAACAAACCGTGCGTTTTTTAACCGATAAAAGTCGTAATCGTTTTGCTGAGCAAAGCATGGAACTTTCCGCTATTTTTAAATGGTATGGCGACGACTTTACCTTAGGTTTTCGTGGTAGCAATTCTTTACCCACTTTCATATTGTTATATCACAAAGTCTTAAATTTAACGCCAGCCCAACAAGCAGGTTTACAGTCGGAAGATATGGCGACAAGTTTCTTAAACTATGATTGGGCACTCAATGCCGTTAGGTAAATCGAAGAGTTTTTTCAATGGTAAAAGGGCTCGTTTTCCGACTCTTTTGGCCACTCATTTTTCACATCAAACCGTCATATTATTATCATATCAACAACTCAATGGTTTTATGACACAAGTACCAAAAACCTCAAAAGTTAAGGCAATTGTGCCCGCTATTCTTCTACCTAGGTTAAGGTTTTTAGCTTGGTTTGCCATACTATTTACTACAAGCTCATTAAGTTATGCAAACACGGCCTTTGCAGCAGCCCCTGAAGAATCATCTCGAACAAATACTAAAACAAGCTCAAAAATAGCTAAAGTGGACAGCGCATTAATATCAAACGATTTACCGATAAAAACAAAATGGAGTACGGGAGAAACCTTAGGAAAAAAGCCCGCAGTTTATTTTCATGCTTGGGGTGGCGACCCACAAATTAATAGCTATATTCAATGGCTTGCTAAACGAGTTAAACAAAAATATAACATTCACTTACAGCATGTAAAACTGACCGACACTAGTGAAGCCGTTAGTCGTGTTTTAGCGGAAAAGTCAGCAGATAATCATCAGCAAGGGCAAGTTGATTTAGTCTGGATCAACGGAGAAAATTTTGCATCAATGGCAAAGTATCAGCTCTTAGCGCAAGGTTGGGTCTCACAATTACCTAATTTTTGGCTAACTAACCCTAGTGAAAATGAGGCAATGACCCGTGATTTTGGCTTGCCAACGCAAGGTATGGAAGCGCCTTGGGGACAAGCTTCGCTGACCTTTTATTACACGCCTTCAATTGTTGTTAATAAGTCAAAAATCCCAAAAGATCCAAAAAACGCATACCAAAATAGTATTCGCCATGCGCCAAAAAATATTAACCAATTATTAATTTGGGCTAAGCAAAATCCCGGACGTTTTACTTACCCAAAGCCGCCTGATTTTTTATCCTTAAGTTTTTTAAAATATGCCTTAATCACACTTAATCAACATCAGCCAGCACAGGTAAAGTCAAGCTTATATCAAGCGGTAACGCCGCAAAGCCAAGTAACATTACTACCAGTTTTATGGGCCTTCTTAGATAAACTACATCCACATTTATGGCATCAAGGGCGATATTTTGTTGCCAGTGGCACTGCATTACAAAGACTTGTTGGTGACGGCGAGATAAACTTAGGCTTTACCTTCTCAGCTGCGCAAGTACCGGCAGCGGTTGAGCGCTATAACTTACCCAAAAATACCCGCAGCTTCGTCATGCAAGATGGTAGCTTAAGTAATATTCATTTTATCGCTATTCCCTATAATGCAGCCAATAGTGATGCCGCAAAAGTGGTAGCCAATTTTATGCTCAGTGTTGAGGCACAAGCTAAAAAACAACAAGCTAAAATCTGGGGCGATAGTACTGTTCTCGATGTGACGCAATTAAGTCAGCAAGAGCAATTATTGTTTAGTACTGAACAGCAGCACCCAAGCGCATTACCTGTTAGCAGTAAAATCACCGCATTAAGTGAGCCCCATCCCAGTTGGTCAAGGTTATTAACCGATGAATGGTTAAGACGTTATGGAGCGCAATAACCAATGAGCCATAACCTGACCAGTAATTTCTTAAATACCCCCCCTTTAAAGAATGGCACCAAACGGCTCGACACACTTTTTAGTGCCGTGGTAAAATTCAGTCCTAAGTTATTAGTAGCGATATTAATTTTACCTGTGCTGGGCGGTTTATTAGGTGTGTTTTTACCCGCATTTGGTTGGTTACCAGCTTTAGACAGAACTCAATTTGGCTTACAAGGCTTTCAACAACTAATACAAACACCCGGCATAGCTCAGATGATCGGTTTGAGTTTTTTCAGCAGTATTATCAGTGGTCTATTGGCTTTTATTATGACAATTTTACTGTTAGCCAATTATTTTGATAGCCCGTGGTTAGCCCGTATTCAAGGTTTTTTAGGGCCTATTTTAGTGATACCCCATGCCGCGGCTGCGATAGCTATTGCCTTTTTGATCACACCTTCAGGTATGATTGCGCGCCTACTGTCTCCGTGGTTAACCGGTTGGCAGAGCCCAACAGATTGGTTACTGCCCCATGACCCTTACGGTATTAGCATTATTATGGGTTTAACGCTAAAAGAGCTGCCTTTTTTATTATTAATGACTTTGAGCGCTATTGCCCAACCCGATCTTAATCTCAAGTTACGGGCGCAATATCGTGTTGCGCTTAGCTTAGGCTATTATCCGATAACTGCGTTCTTCAAGGCCGTGCTACCTAACATTTATCCGTTCATGCGTTTACCCATGTTAGCCATACTCGCCTACGCCAGTGCCAGTGTAGAGATGCCATTAATATTGGGGCCAAATACACCACCAACATTAGCTGTGGCCATTATGAACTGGTTTCATGATGTCGATTTAAGCTTGCGAATAAAAGCATCCGCTGGAGCGATATTACAGTTGTTCATTACACTTTCGGTGCTATTAACGTGGTGGCTATTAGAAAAAACAACCCAAGCGATAATCAGTAAAAGCTTAAGCAACGGTCAGCGCACATACGGTGATACTTTCTGGACTAAAATCATCAATATCTTTACCCTGTTGTTAAGCTGTTTTATTACCTTGGCCTTGCTTGGTATGGTGTTTTGGTCATTTGCCGGCTACTGGCAGTTTCCGTTAGCACTGCCTGGACAATGGGTAATAACGCATTGGCAATCGGCTTTACTACAAATACAAACACCGATAATAAACTCACTTTCTATTGGTTTGGTCGCGACTAGCATTGCACTCATTTTAACCTTGCTGACCTTAGAGTTTGAAAAACAGAACGGGGCGCAGCTCTCACGCTTTAGTAGTGTGATTATTTACTTGCCGTTGATGATCCCCAGCATTGCTTTTTTATTTGGCTTAGTCTGGCTCCAAGAAGCGGTTCATAGCAAAGCAACCTTTATAAATGTTGCCTTAACGCATTTACTGTTTGTTTTACCTTATGTATTTTTATCTTTAGCCACCAGTTATCGCCTGCTTGACCCGCGTTATGCACAAGTGGCAGCAGGCTTAGGTGCATCGCCGATTAAAATATTTTTACAGGTGAGTTTACCGCAGTTATTAATGCCTATAATGATGGCGAGCGCATTAGGACTTGCCATTAGTTTTAGCCAGTATTTACCAACATTATTAGTCAGTGGTGGTCGGCTTAATACCGTGACCACCGAGGCGGTAAGCTTAGCCAACGGTGCTAGTCGCCGCACAAGTGCGGTTTATGCGCTAATACAAATGCTATTACCCGCCATCGCTTTTTCACTAATTTGGCTGATGTCAATGCGAAAAAAAAGACAAAAGGCTCAAGCAAAACGCAATAACAAAACAGCAAGTTATATCACTAAGGTTAACCGATGAGCCATTCTTTTGAGATAAATAGTTTACAGATAGAAAACTTAACCATAATGCGCCAACAAACACCGTTACTATCACTTAACGAAACGATAAAAGGTGGTGAAGTGCTGACCATAATGGGGCCTTCAGGCAGTGGTAAATCAACCTTATTAAGTTGGCTAACCGGTATGTTACCCAAAGGATTTAAAGCCGATGGTCAGCTTTACCTCAATGGCGCTAATATTACCAAAGTCGCCAGTTATCAGCGTAATATCGGATTATTGTTTCAAGACGCGTTGTTATTTTCGCATTTATCTGTTGCTGGTAATATTGCTTTTGCAATGCCTAAAAGCGATAACAAAGCACGCGCGATAAAAATTAGTCAGGCATTAGCTGACGTTGGTTTAGCCGGCTTAGAAAATCGTCAACCTGAAAGTTTATCTGGCGGACAGCAAGCACGTGTGGCGTTGTTACGGGTATTATTGAGTCAACCTAAAGCCATATTATTGGATGAGCCATTTAGTAAATTAGATAGTCAGTTACGCCAAGAGACACGACAGTTAGTATTTGAACAAATTAGACAACACCAATTACCTGTTATTATGGTGACACATGATGAGTCAGACGCCATAGCGGCTAATGGCAAAGTGTTTCACCTGAAAACACCACAACAAGACATTTAAGAAACAGACTTATGCTAGATAAATATATTACGCCTTTAATAGAACCCTTGTTACAGCCTGTGGTCAGTTTATTAGATAAACGCCAAGTAACCGCAGATCAACTAACCGTAGCCGGTTTTATAGTGGGTTTGTTAGCCGTGCCCTTTTTGGCCTTAAACTTATGGAATTTAGCTTTAGCAGCCATTGTACTAAACCGGCTGTTTGATGGTTTAGATGGCGCACTGGCAAGACAACAAAATAACAGTACCAGCGCTGGAGGTTTTTTAGATATTTGCCTCGACTTTTTATTCTATGCCGCAATACCATTAGGCTTCGCATTAGCTACCCCTGAACAAAATGCTTTAGCCGCCGCGGTATTGTTAGCGGTGTTTATTGGTACTGGAGCGAGTTTTTTAGCCTTCGCTATTCCGGCAGAAAAACTCAACTTGGATAAACCACAATTTGCTTACAAAAGTTTTTATTATTTAAATGGTTTAACCGAAGGCACCGAGACCATTCTTATCTTTGTCGCCTTTTGTTTATGGCCACAATATTTTGCTGAACTTGCCTATGGCTTTGCTTTATTAGCGGCAATAACAATTGTTACACGGATTTATGGTGGCTATCATACCTTGAAAGAACACGCCTTAACAAAGCAAACTAAGACGGTGAACCATAATGATAAATATACGTTAACCGAGGGGGAATAAATGTCAGATACCAGTTTACGATTAAGTATTTTCTTTGCCATTTTACTCACTATGTTAGTGCTAGAAAGCTACTTTCCTGCGCGTAAAAGCAGACTCACTAAACGTGTTCGTTGGTTCGGTAACTTTTCTCTATTAATTTTATCGTCAGTCGTTGCTCGGCTATTAGTGCCTATTGGCGTTACCGGTATTGCTTTGTATAGCTCAGCACAAGGTATTGGCCTATTCAATATCATTAACTTGCCAAATTGGCTGAGTATTGCTTTGAGTTTATTATTATTAGATTTAATGATTTATTGGCAACATCGACTTTTTCATTTGGTGCCGATACTATGGCGTGTTCATAAAGTTCATCATGCCGACAGTCATATCGATGCCAGTACGGGTTTGCGCTTTCATCCCATTGAAATAGTGTTAAGTATATTACTTAAAGGCTTGGCAGTTATTTTACTTGGTGTACCTGCCCTTGCGGTGATTATTTTTGAAATAGCACTCAATGGTTTTTCGCTATTCAACCATGCTAATATTCGATTGCCACGTTGGTTAGAGATGCCATTACGAACCATACTTATTACGCAAGAATTACATCGTATTCATCATAGCCAAGTAGTAGAAGAAACCAATAGCAATTACGGTTTTAGTGTTAGTTGGTGGGATAGAATATTTGCTAGTTATAAGTCGCATGCGCAAAAAAGTGATGAAAATTTAGCTATAGGCCTTAAAACTTTCCCCGCCAATAAAAAAAATGCAAACTTGTTTACCTTATTAAAAATACCTTTTAATCAACCTAAATGAGCTCGATAATGAGCTTATACCAGTTCTATTAAGTTTGTGATCTTGTTGTGCGCAGGAAAAATAACTCAAGGTAAGGCGCTCGATTGAGCAATAGCTGGCTATTGGGATTGAGAGCAACACAGCCTTGAGCTATTTTAACTAGTACAAGTGAGCAATAACTTCATGGGATTGGTATTAGATGTCTTACTTAATATTAACTATTTTAGTGCCTGATAAAAATAAAACACCTACTTCTATTTCGCTAATATTTAAAGGCAGAGCATCGAGGTTTTACTTATCCCTGTTTAACTTACTTTATTAAACCATACAGCTTATTTGCGATATGTGTTTGTAAGCCATCGTAGTCTAAAACATAGTAATCTGAAACATAGTAGTCTAAAACATAACTAGCACTTTCATTAGCTTTTTTCTAAAGTGAGTCCCTCCTACAGTACGAGTAGCACTGCCATATGCCATTGGATCACTCTGATTTTTTATAAAAACTGCTCAGCCATTTTTTACTACATGGCCCGATAACCCCTATAGACATGAACTGGACACAGATAAAACACCAAAAAAATTTTAGCATGGCGCTAAACCCAGTCTATTTTATTTTCACCTACCTTTTTAGAACTACATGGGTAAGTTAATAATTACGACAAGTCTATGAAAGAATCACCTTACTTTTCATAAGGTACGTACTTATTAATTCCTTAACACCATCAAATAGGTTGAAAAATAAAAATAAAGATAGCTTATAGCTATTTAAAGGCAAAAAATCTATAAAACCCCTAAGTACTCACCAAAAAAAATAAGCCGTACCATCAGCCTTTCAGCTAACAATTAAGTCGTACTAATTTGATTAATTAAGCGCTCTACTTTTTCATGAGGAAAAATGAAGAAATACAAGACATAAAATTTGGTCAGTAATTATTCTCCTTATTAATTTTATAACGCCATAGTTTTTTATTTTAACCATTAAAAATAAGCAGGTAATTAATCAACTTGGTATTAGCCACGAAACACTGAACAACTGTCTTTTTAATATCATACTGAATAATCCGGTTACTGCTTTAAATAGACAAAGATAGTCATTAAGTTGATATAACAAAAATAAAAAAGGCCTACATTGCTGTAAGCCTTTTTTATATGTGTGGTGCAGATAGAGAGACTCGAACTCTCATGCCCTAAGGCACTACCCCCTCAAGGTAGCGCGTCTACCAATTCCGCCATATCTGCAAATATTTTAAAACTATTTTGGTACGTCGCTAGTCTTTTTTACAGCAACATCACTTTCAGGTACATCAGCATTTTCAACTTTAGGCTCAACACTTTCTGTAGGTATAGCATCTGTTGCTGGAGCAGTTTGTCCAGCAGGAGCGTTAATGTTATCCCACTCGTCAGTTGCATTAACGCGGTTAGCTGTTAAGTTACCTAGTACTAAGCTGATAGCAAAAAATGCTATCGCTAAGTAAGTTGTCGCTTTAGTTAAGAAGTTACCAGAACCGCTTGAACCAAAAATAGTGGCTGAAGAACCAGCGCCAAATGATGCGCCCATATCTGCGCCTTTACCTTGTTGCATTAGCACTAAGCCAATTAAACATAACGCAACGATCAAATACACTACAATTAACACTTGATACAACATTTTATTTTCCCTTTGCTGCCAAACAAATTATTTTAAATTCTTCGGCTTTTAAACTAGCACCGCCGATTAATCCACCATCGATATCAGCTTGTGCAAATAATTCTTCACAGTTTGTCGCATTGACACTGCCACCATACAACAATGGCACTTTAACTGCGACGTTTTCATCGATTTTTGCGATAAATTCGCGTATAAATTGATGGGTTGTTTGTGCCATCTCTGGCGATGCTGTTTTTCCAGTACCTATTGCCCAAACTGGCTCGTACGCAATAACAACATCTATAAATTTTTCAATACCAATCTCATCAATAACCGGCTGTAATTGCCTCGCTAAAACGATTTCAGTTTGCTCAGCTACACGTTCTTCTTCACTTTCACCTATACATAAAATAGGTTTAAGGCCAGCAGCTAATGCTGCTTGAACTTTCTCTGCAACTAATGAACTTGATTCTTTATAAATACTACGACGTTCAGAATGCCCAACAATAACATAATTAACACCAACTTCTTGTAACATTGACGTTGATATTTCGCCGGTAAATGCACCTTTAGCATGTTCATTTAAGTTTTGTGCGCCTAAACTAAACGTAGTTGCTAAGTTTGCATTCAAGCTTGCCAAACTAAATGCCGCTAAGTATGGAAAGCTAGGACAAACAACAACTTCAACATTCTCATTTAACGTCACATTACTTAATTCTAAAGCCATTGAGTTGACTAATGCCAAACTGCCATTCATTTTCCAGTTTGCCGCAACTATTGCACGTCTATTCATTTTTCATTCCTAAATCAAAGCGGCGAGATATTAACTAACCTGCCGGCAAGATACAAGCAATTCAAGCAATATCATGTTTAATTGCTCATTATTCACTCGACCATTAAAATCAACTGACATTATTGACTAAAAAGCTTGTTTTACAGCGTTGGCAATCTCATGTGCTAAGTCAGTAACTTCATGATGTTCAGGCCCTTCAACCATCACACGAATCAAGGGTTCAGTACCTGATTTTCTTAATAATACGCGACCACGACCGGTGAGTATTTCATTAACTTTATTAACTGCTGCAACAACATCATGATTAATTAAAGGGTCGGTGTTACCTGAAAATCTGACGTTGACTAAAATTTGTGGTAATTTTTTCATACCTTGGCGTAATTCAAATAATGTTTTACCGGTGTTACAGACCGCAGTTAATACATTCAATGCCGCAATAATGCCATCACCCGTTGAGGTATGATTTAAGTTAATCACATGTCCCGAGTTCTCTGCGCCTAATTTCCAGCCTTTGAGCTTAAGCATTTCCATAACATAGCGATCACCGACCTTACTGCGGGCAAATGGTACATCCAAATCAGCAAGCGCAAGTTCTAAGCCCATATTACTCATCAATGTGCCAACAACACCACCATCAATATTGCCATTTTTTAAGTCGTTACAAGCGATAACATAAACACTTTCATCGCCATCTAGCACATAACCGGTGTGATCAACCATCATTAGGCGATCACCATCACCATCCAATGCGATGCCTAGATCAGCTTGATGATCAATAACCGCGGCACTGATGGCTGCCATCGATGTTGCCCCACATTCATGATTAATGTTAGTGCCATTAGGTGAGGTACCTATTTCAATCACTTCAGCGCCTAACTCTCGAAAAACACTGGGGGCAATATGGTATGTCGCACCATGCGCGCAGTCGACAACGATTTTCATACCTTTTAATGAATATTGACTTGGAAAGTTACTTTTACAGAATTCGATATAACGACCTGCAGCATCAGCAATACGCGTAACTTTGCCTAAATGCGCTGATTCAACACAGCCCATGTCTTGATCTAATTCGTCTTCAATAGCTAATTCAACCGCATCGGGTAGCTTTTCCCCGTTTTGACAAAAAAACTTAATACCATTATCGTAAAATGGATTATGTGAAGCACTAATTACAATGCCAGCTTCAGCACGAAAAGTTTTAGTTAAATAAGCAATACCTGGCGTTGGCATTGGCCCTAATAGACCTACATCAATACCTGCGGCAGAAAGGCCCGCTTCTAATGCCGACTCCAACATGTAGCCTGAAATACGAGTATCCTTACCAATTAAGACTTTTTTAGTACCTTGTGCCGCTAAAACACGGCCTGCGGCGTAACCCAATTTCATCACAAATTCTGGGGTAATTGGGTATTGACCGACTAAGCCACGAATTCCATCAGTACCAAAATATCTTCTTTCTGACATTACTTTCTCCCTTGTACTAATCACGTTAGCACTAACTTTTTTTAATATATCACTGTTTAACGTAACTGCTTAATGGTGCTCAGTTACCGCTTTTAGTACTTTTAATGCGTCCACAGTTGCTTGAACATCGTGCACGCGAATAATATCAGCGCCTTGCTGAACCGCCAGGATTGCAGCACTTAAGCTGCCTGCAAGACGTTGCTCAACCTTGCGATTTAATAAATCACCAATCATAGACTTACGCGATAAACCGGCAAGTAAAGGTAAACCTAATTGGCTAAATTTTGATAAATTTGCCAATAAGTATAAATTTTGCTCTAGGGTTTTACCAAAACCAAAACCTGGATCTACTATTAACCGTTCTCGTGTGATACCAGCATTAATACAAACATCAATGCGTTGTTGAAAAAACACCATAATGTCATTAATAACGTTGTCGTAGCTTGGGCTATTTTGCATGGTGCTAGGTAGGCCTTGCATATGCATTAAACAAAGCGGAATGTTACTGTTGGCAACCGCGGCTAAACAGCCCTCATTTTGTAATGCTCGCACGTCATTAATCATGTCTGCACCCGCATCTATCGCAGCGCTCATCACTGAAGCTTTACTAGTATCAATAGAAACTACAATCTTAAATCGTTGTTTAATCGCTTTTAATACCGGAATAACCCGGGCGAGTTCATCCTCTTCACTAACAGCTTCAGCGCCAGGTCGCGTTGACTCGCCGCCAATATCAATAATGCTCGCGCCATCAGTAATCATCCGCTCCGCTTGCTCAAGCGCATAATCGAATTGCGTATACTTGCCGCCATCTGAAAAAGAATCCGGCGTAACATTAAGAATACCCATGACCTGTGGTGTTGATAAATCTACTAATGCGTTTGAATAATTAAGATGATTTAACACCGTATTCTCTTTATTAATTTTTAGTTAAAAAATAGTAATTCGACTAACTAATCAAATTTCACATAATACAAAGCCCCAATAATTAATAAATCAAATGATTTAAACTATTGGGGCTCTTAACATTGTTTTGCTAATTATTTAGCAGGAACATCTGAAGCATCATCTGGGCTTTTAGGCTTATTTGATGGTTTTTTACTTCTATCTTTTTCCATTGATATTTTGCTAGAACCAGCGCTATTATCTGATTTATCATCAGAGTCCTTAGCTTCAAAGTCAGCTGGTGGGCGAACTTTAGTACGATTCATTAAATCATCAACCTGCAATGCATCAATGGTTTCATATTCCATTAAAGCATCTTTCATCGCATGTAAAATATCTTCATTTTCTTTCAAGATAGTTGCCGCACGATCATAGTTACGATTAATAAAGTCTTTAATTTCATCATCGATAGCACGTGCAGTTTCATCCGACATGTTCAATGACTTAGACGATGATCTACCTAAGAATACTTCACCTTCTTCTTCAGCAAATAGCATAGGACCCATTTTTTGAGAAAAGCCCCACTGCGTAACCATTTTACGGGCAAGTTGTGTTGCACGTTCAATATCATTTGAAGCACCCGTTGATACGTTATCAAAACCGTAAATAAGTTCTTCGGCAATACGACCACCATATAAAGATGAAATATTACTTTCTAAATGCTGCTTACTGTGACTAAAACGGTCTTGTTCAGGTAAGTACATAGTGACACCTAACGCACGACCACGCGGCATAATACTGACTTTATAGACTGGGTCATGATCAGGTACTAAACGACCTACAATAGCGTGTCCTGCTTCGTGGTATGCCGTCATTTCCTTCTCTGACTCACTCATCACCATAGAGCGACGCTCAGAGCCCATCAAAATTTTATCTTTTGCTTTCTCAAACTCAGCCATGCCAACAACACGGCGTTCTGAACGCGCAGCAAATAAAGCGGCTTCATTAACTAAGTTAGCTAAATCTGCACCTGAAAAGCCAGGGGTACCACGAGCAATAACTGATGCTTTAACATCGTCACCTAATGGCACTTTACGCATATGCACTTTAAGGATTTGTTCACGACCACGAATATCGGGTAAGCCAACAGTAACCTGACGGTCAAAACGGCCAGGACGTAACAACGCTGGATCTAATACGTCAGGACGGTTAGTGGCGGCAATAACAATGACGCCTTCATTACCTTCAAAGCCATCCATTTCAACCAACATTTGGTTTAGTGTTTGCTCACGTTCATCATTACCGCCACCCATGCCTGCGCCACGTTGGCGACCTACAGCATCAATTTCATCGATAAAGATAATACAAGGCGCTGACTTTTTCGCTTGTTCGAACATGTCACGTACACGAGAGGCACCAACACCGACAAACATTTCAACAAAATCTGAACCAGAAATGGTGAAGAAAGGTACTTTCGCTTCACCCGCAATAGCTTTCGCTAGCAAGGTTTTACCTGTACCCGGCTGTCCAACCAATAAAACACCCGATGGAATACGCCCACCTAGTTTCTGAAAGCGTGATGGCTCTTTTAGGTAATCTACTAGTTCAGAAACTTCTTCTTTTGCTTCGTCACAACCGGCAACATCAGCAAAGGTAGTTTTAACTTGGTCTTCGCCTAACAAACGCGCTTTCGATTTACCGAAACTCATCGCGCCCTTACCGCCACCACCTTGCATTTGACGCATGAAGAAAATCCAGACACCAATTAGCAATATCATGGGAAACCAAGAAACGAAAATAGTGGTTAAAAAACTAGTTTCTTCCGGTAGTTCACCCGAGGCATCAACACCTTGTTTGACTAAATCGTTGATTAAATCACGATCATAGCCACCAGGAATAACAGTAACGAAATTTTCACCGCTACGTTTAATACCATTAATAACGCCGTTTCTATCGACGCTAACTTCTCTAACTTGCCCTTTGCGTACGTCTTGGACAAATTGTGTGTAATCCACTTGTTGTTCTTTGCCGCTTCCAGGGGTAAAGCTTTGGAAAACAGACATCAATACAACCGCAATAACTAACCATAAAATAAGATTTTTTGCCATATCGCTCAACTTAATGACCTCTTGCTAATGTTCAAAATGGTGCGATGAAATAATTCCACCCAATATACTATAATTTACTACAATTTAAAGCCCGTCGCCACAAGATAAACTTCACGTGAACGGGCACGTGATGATTCAGGCTTGCGAGTTCTGACGGTTTTAAATGCGGCTCGAGCATCTTTAATAAATTGCTCAAAACCCTCTCCTTGAAACACTTTCACTACAAAAGCGCCATCTTTCTTTAAAACTTGATTACACATATCAAGTGCTAATTCCACTAAATACATGCTTCGGGCCGCGTCTGCAGTATCATTACCGGTAAAGTTTGCTGCCATATCAGACATAACAACGTCGATATTCTTACCATTAATGCGAGTTAATAAAGCATTCAGTACGGCTTCTTCGCGAAAGTCACCTTGCAGAAAATCAACACCGGCAATAGGGGCCATCGCTAAAATATCACATGCAACAACTTGCCCATTATCACCAACCACCTTCGTGGCGTATTCAGACCAACCGCCAGGGGCCGCACCTAAATCGACCACCTTCATACCAGGCTTGATCAATTTATCTTTATTATTTATCTCTTCAATTTTAAAAATAGCACGTGAGCGCAAGCCCAGTCTTTGTGCTTTTTTTACATATTCATCATCAAAGTGCTCTTTTAGCCATCGGGCACTACTGACACTGACTTTATTCTTACTCATTCAATCCACTTATATATTTTTGCTGTTTAACGCTTACTTGTATTTTGGAGTACTAGTTTATTTTATTTGCCACTAAAATAACGACATAACTATATTAACCAAAAATAAACCATAAAAATACGGTAAAAAGCTGACAGTTTGTAAACAAAATTAGTATTACAAACTAGATGGAGGTAAAATAGCAAAAATTCAAGCTAACTTGTAACGAAAATTGTTAATGAACTTAAATAAAAAACAAATTCAGTATTTAAAAGGTCTGGCACATAGCCTTAAACCCGTTGTATTACTAGGTAATAACGGCCTTACCGAAGCGGTAGTTGCAGAAATCGACTACGCATTAAGCCACCATGAATTAATTAAGATTAAAATCCCTACGGAAGACCGTGAAACGAAAGCACTTATTGTTGAAGCCATTTGTCGTGAAACAAATTCAACTAAAGTACAAGTGATCGGAAAAACCTTAGTTATCTTTCGCCAATCAGAAGAAAAGAAAATTCGTATACCAAAAATGTAATTAATTTACATACTTTGGTCATATAAAAAAGGGCTTCGGCCCTTTTTTTATATTTAGTACAAATGTACTCGTGATAATGTCTTGACCATTATATTTTATTAAAGCCAAACTTATCACTAAATTCCTAATCGGCTCCTACTTAAACTGATAGCAAAATCAAACATTAGAAAAAACTAATATACAAAGGTTTGTGCTTGGCATAGAATGTAGTCGTCACATAAATTTATAAAAGGTTTTGAAATGATTTTATCGGTAGCTGAATTAGTTGCACAAGCTAAAAATTCTGTTGATTGTGTTAGCGCCGCACAAGCATTTACCCACAAAAATGCCACATTTATTGATGTTCGAGAGCCGGCAGAGACTGCTGCCTCGCCTGTAACAAATTCAATAACCATTCCACGTGGTCTATTAGAAATGAACATTGCTGAATATTGTACTGACGCGGGTATGGAGATTTACCTCCATTGCGCTTCTGGAGGTCGCGCCACATTGGCTGCAGAGCAATTGCAACGCATTGGCTATAATAATGTTAAAGCAATCAGTTGTGATCACAACAAGGTTTGTCTGGCACAAAAAAACCAGTAACATATAATGAATTAACGTCACTGGTTTTAATCACATTAAACCCACTTATCTAACTTAAATTCAAATCATAAGTGGGTTTATTTTAAATTTAACATAGCTTAATCCACGTCAAATAAGGTTAAATAACAGTAGATACTAAAGGTGATCTACCGAAATAATTTCATATTCAACTACGCCGCCCGGTGTGGTAATTTCAATTTCACTATCCACTACTTTACCAATTAGACCACGAGCAATAGGGGAATTTAATGAAATACGCCCAGTTTTAAAGTCTGCTTCATCGTCACCAACAATTTTGTAGGTCACTTCAACGTCAGTATCAAGATTAAGTAATTTCACTGTTGTGCCAAAAATAACTTTGCCAGTGTTGGGTATTTTTGTCACGTCAATCACTTGCGCGTTACATAGTCTGCCTTCAATATCTTGAATACGACCTTCACAAAAACCTTGCTCTTCTTTCGCGGCATGGTACTCAGCATTTTCTTTTAAATCACCATGCTCACGAGCGGTGGCAATATCTTTGACTATACGTGGACGTCTTTCTGTTTTTAAAATTCTTAATTCTTCTTTTAGCTGCTCAGCACCAAGAAGTGTCATTGGGTATTTTGTCATTTCTCTCTTCTTTTTCTAACAAGAAAGGCGGTTTACCCTAACTACGATGAGTAGGTTAACCACCTTTAGAAAATAAGTCGTTTAAATAAAGTTTAAAAATGAATTTGCGCTACCGCCGCGCTTTTACACAGCAAGCAAATTCATTTTTTAAGCTGTTTATTTACAACGTTTATGTAACTCTTGTATTGAAGTTACGGTATTGCGATCATCGGCAGCATGCGATTGGCAAGCGGCAAATGCAGCGTTCAGGGTTGTAGTATATGCGACTTTGTAACGTAAAGCACCACCACGTAATACTTTAGAATCTTCAATCGCCTTACGCCCTTCTGTGGTATTAATAATGTAGCTGTACTCGCCATTTTTAATTCTATCAAGAATATGTGGACGACCTTCATGTACTTTATTCACTAAGCGACAAGGAATATTAGCTTCACCCAACATAACAGCAGTACCGTGTGTGGCGTCAACTTCATAACCTAAAGCTACCATTTGTTTTGCGAGTTCAACCACACGTTTTTTATCACTATTACGCACAGAGATTAATGCACGACCATCTTTGGGTACTGATACGCCAGCACCTAAATTAGCTTTTGCATAAGCTTCTTCAAATGTTTCACCCACACCCATCACTTCACCCGTTGAACGCATTTCTGGTCCCACTAATGGGTCACTACCATGAAATTTGTTAAACGGAATAACCACTTCTTTAACGGAGAAATACGGTGGAATAATTTCTTTCGTAATGCCCTGCTCTTTCAGTGATTTACCCGCCATCACACGTGCGCCTATTTTAGCTAAAGGCACAGCCGTTGCTTTTGATACAAACGGAATAGTACGCGCAGCACGAGGGTTAACCTCAATGATATAAACTTTACCGTCTTTAACCGCCATTTGCGTGTTCATTAGGCCAATAACGCCTAATTCAAAGGCTAAGTCGGTGACTTGCTTGCGCATCACATCTTGTACTTCTTGGTTTAAGCTATAGGCAGGTAATGAACAAGCTGAGTCACCTGAATGCACACCGGCTTGCTCTATATGCTGCATAATGCCGCCCACTACTACATCGGTGCCATCACAAACCACATCAATATCTACTTCAATCGCATCATCAAGGAAATGATCAAGCAGCACAGGTGAGTCATTCGAGACATTAACCGCTTCAGTCATATAACGACGTAAATCATCTAAGTCATAAACAATTTCCATTGCGCGACCACCCAAAACATAAGAGGGACGAACCACTAATGGAAAGCCAATAGCTTCAGCTTTTGCCATGGCTTCGTCGATGGAAGTCACCGTAGCATTGTCTGGTTGTAATAAACCTAAACGGTCAACTGCTTGTTGGAAACGTTCTCTGTCTTCCGCTCTATCAATAGCATCAGGCGATGTACCAATAATAGGTACGCCAGCCGCTTCTAAAGCACGGGCTAATTTCAATGGTGTTTGACCACCGTATTGCACAATAACGCCTTTTGGCTTTTCAATACGGACAATTTCAAGCACATCTTCAAAAGTGATTGACTCAAAATATAACCGGTCAGAGGTATCATAATCGGTTGAAACCGTTTCAGGGTTACAATTAACCATGATGGTTTCATAACCGTCTTCGCGTAAGGCTAATGCCGCATGAACACAACAGTAATCAAACTCAATACCTTGGCCAATACGGTTTGGACCGCCGCCTAAGATCATAATTTTTTCATTGTCTGTTGGGTTGGCTTCACACTCTTCATCATAAGTGGAGTACATATAAGCGGTATCTGAACTAAATTCAGCCGCACAGGTATCAACACGTTTGTAGACAGGGAAAATATTCGCTTTATGACGCTTTTTGCGCACTTCAGCTTCAGCAATACCAATTAAATCGGCAAGACGAGAATCAGCAAAACCTTTACGTTTTAATTTACGTAAATACTCAGGGGTTAATATTTTTAAGCCGCCTTCCGCTACTTTCGCTTCTTCTAAAACAATATCTTCAATTTGAATTAAGAACCAACGGTCAATCATGGTTAAGCGGTAAACATCGTCAACAGTTAAGCCTAAACGGAACGCGTCAGCAATATACCAAATACGGTCCGAGCCAGCTTCTTGCAGCTCGTGCATAATTTTAGTTTTGGCACCGGGTTGAGTCACATCAACCATAGAGTCAAAACCGTTAACGCCAACTTCTAGACCGCGCAACGCTTTTTGTAATGATTCTTGTTGATTACGGCCAATCGCCATAACTTCACCCACTGACTTCATTTGGGTGGTTAATCTGTCTTCACAGCCCGCAAACTTTTCAAAGTTAAAACGTGGGATTTTAGTCACAACGTAATCTATGGTGGGCTCAAAAGATGCTGGTGTTGCGCCGCCAGTAATGTCGTTGGTTAACTCATCTAAGGTATAACCTACGGCTAATTTTGCCGCTATTTTAGCAATCGGGAAACCAGTTGCTTTTGAGGCTAATGCTGACGAGCGAGAAACCCGTGGGTTCATCTCGATAATCACCATACGGCCAGTCTCAGGACAAATACCAAATTGGACGTTTGAGCCGCCGGTTTCAACACCAATTTCACGTAATACCGCAATCGAGGCATTACGCATAATTTGGTATTCTTTGTCAGTCAAGGTTTGCGCTGGAGCAACCGTGATAGAGTCACCCGTATGAATACCCATAGGGTCTATGTTTTCGATCGCACAAATAATAATACAGTTATCATTTTTATCGCGAACCACTTCCATTTCATATTCTTTCCAACCGATGAGTGATTCATCAATCAATAATTCTGAGGTGGGAGAAAGATCTAAACCACGGGTACAAATTTCGTGAAATTCTTCGCGGTTATAAGCGATACCGCCACCGGTGCCACCCATAGTAAACGAAGGACGAATAATACAAGGAAAACCTAAGATTTTACTTGCAGCGTGCGCTTCTTCAATCGTATGTACAATTTCAGCATTTGGCGTGTCTAAGCCAATCGCTTTCATGGCTTTGTCAAAACGACTGCGATCTTCTGCTTTATCAATGGCATCAGCGGTTGCGCCAATCATTTCAACATTGAATTCTTTTAACACGCCTTTTGCTTCAAGTTCTAAAGCACAGTTTAAAGCCGTTTGACCGCCCATAGTCGGTAAAACCGCACAAGGACGTTCTTTTTCAATGATTTTTCGTACAACTTCCCAATGAATAGGTTCGATATAAGTAGCATCAGCCATCTCAGGGTCAGTCATAATTGTTGCGGGGTTCGAGTTAACTAAAATAACCCGATAACCTTCTTCACGCAGTGCTTTACAGGCTTGTGCACCTGAATAATCAAATTCACATGCTTGACCAATAACAATTGGGCCAGCGCCTAAGATCAAGATACTTTTTAAATCAGTACGTTTTGCCATTTTATATTCTCTCTTCTCTTGTCTAGGGTCTACGCTTTTTTAGCAGCAACGATTAAGTCGATAAAATGATCGAACAAGGGTGCAGCATCGGCAGGGCCAGGGCTAGCTTCAGGATGACCTTGAAAACTAAATGCCGCTTTATCTGTGCGATGAATACCTTGAATTGAACCATCAAATAATGAAGTGTGCGTTACCTTTAAGTTTTCAGGTAAGCTATTTTCATCAACCGCAAAACCATGGTTTTGCGCCGTGATCATAACAATATTTCGTGCAAAGTCTTTCACGGGGTGATTAGCACCATGATGACCAAACTTCATTTTTACCGTTTTAGCATCACTGGCTAACGCCAGTAATTGATGGCCTAAACAGATACCAAATACTGGAATATCTGTTGTTAAAAATTTTTTAATTGCTGTAATAGCATAATCACAAGGCTCTGGGTCACCGGGGCCATTTGATAAGAAAATACCATCAGGCTTCATGGCTAATACTGCTTCAGCAGAAGTTTGTGCTGGTACTACGGTAAGTTTACAACCGCGGTCTACTAACATACGTAAAATATTACGTTTAGCACCGAAATCGTAGGCAACGACATGAAATGGCAGTTTTTCAGGGCTATCTTTAAAAGAAGTATGACCTTTGCCTAATTCCCAACTCCCTTCATGCCACTCGTAAGCTGCTGTGGTAGAAACAACTTTTGCTAAGTCCATACCTTTAAGGCCAGGAAAGCTTTGTGCTTGTGCTAGCGCCTTTATTTCTGCGCTGTCATCAATTAAGTCACCGGCGATTATGCAACCGTTTTGTGCACCTTTCTCACGGAGAATACGGGTTAGTTTACGGGTATCTATATCGGCAATGCCTAAAATATTTTTTGCTTTTAGGTAGTCGCCTAAACTTTGTTCACTGCGAAAATTACTCGCTAACAGCGGTAAGTCACGAATTACTAAACCTTTTGCCCAAATAGTGTCCGATTCTTCATCTTCGCTATTGGTACCTGTGTTACCTATATGTGGATATGTAAGGGTAACAATTTGCTCTGCATACGAGGGATCTGTCAGAATTTCTTGGTAGCCTGTCATTGAAGTATTGAATACTACTTCACCAACAGCAGCCCCTTCTGCACCGATAGCGGTGCCCTTAAATACAGTGCCGTCTTCAAGCACTAAAATGGCAGATTTAGTCAATGTAACCTCCGTTAAGAAGAAAGAAAATTAATGGTAAAATAACTAAGAATTTAACCATTAATGATAAAAAGCGATACGCACAAAAAATGTCAAAAATCCAAGCCAGTTCATCATGAACAGTAAATTTTTGACAAAATCCACTTATATTACGCTTGTAAGGGTCTTTCGTCTAGTAATAATTGTAAAAACTCTCTGTTTTTGACGTTATTGATGTAAAGACGCCAAAAACAATACTTTTCTATAAAATTAACCCGCAAATAGCACAAATTATACCGCTAATATTTGGCTAAATTACTTTAGGGTTTTAGTTATCTTTAAAACCCAAAACATCTTGCATGTCATAAAATCCCGCGTGAGCTTCGCTTAACCAAAACGCCGCCCGCATTGCGCCTAAAGCAAAAGTCATTCTTGAACTTGCTTTATGAGTCAGCTCAATACGCTCACCAATATCAGCAAAGTAAGCGGTATGTTCACCAACAATATCGCCCGCCCTTACGGTAGCAAAACCTATGGTTTCTCGGCTACGCTCTGCGGTAATACCTTCTCGGCCATACACCGCCACTTTATTAAGATCTCGGCCTAAGGTATCAGCGATGACTTGGCCCATTTTTACTGCAGTGCCTGATGGTGCGTCTTTCTTAAATCTATGATGTGCTTCAAAAATTTCTATATCTGTATGCTCGCCAATCGCTTTGGCAGTCACTTCAAGTAACTTAAACAATAAATTCACACCAACACTCGTATTAGGTGCTAAAATAACCGGTATGTTGTTACCTGCAGCTTTAATCGTTGCTACTTGCTGTTCAGAAAAGCCGGTGGTGCCAATAACCAAGGCTTTGTTATGTTGCTGACACCAGTCAAGATGCTCAAGCGTAGCGTCAATTGAGGTGAAATCGATTAACACATCAGCTGCCAACAATGCTTTATAGTCTGTCGTGGTTTTTTGACCAATCGCACCAATACCAGCAATTTCACCTAAATCAAAATTTTCAAATGATGAGCCAGCACGAACACTACCACCGACAAGTTCAACTGATTTATGCTCGATAGCCGCTTGTATTAAATTTCGGCCCATGCGCCCACTACAGCCTAAAATGGCTACTTTCACTTTCATGACAACGTATTCCTACTTAGTAATGTTATAAGGGGGTGTTCTCTGCTGTATTGTAAGCCACAACAAAAGCGCTATTTAAATCAACTGATTGACTAAGTTCTTGTGACACGACATTAAAAATTCGCCATTGCCCTGCGCTAAAAGCCAGATGATAGAATGCTGAAAAATCGGTAAAAACTTCGGCTTGAGGACCAATAAACTGCCAATCAACACAAACAAGTATAAGATCTTCACTCAACTGACTAAAACTGGCTTTTAAGGCAAAAAAATGTTTTATCTCTGCATGACTTAGTACGGTAAATATATCTAAAAATTCTTGTTCAAATACTTTATCACTAGCAATTAATACCGCTTTATCGGGCGTATGCAAAGTACAAGGCAGCTGATAGCATTGTCGCATAGCTGACATATTTTGCTGATAAAACGCCCTTAGGTAACGCTGGAAAAATTGTTCGATAGCTAATTTATGCATTAGTGATATATAACTCAAACTTGATTTACTTTATATAAATTATACTTATAAAAAAACCCTCATTTGAGGGCTTTTAAAAAATAGTTTACTTAGCTAATAATCGCTAATAACTCAACGTCGAATACCAAGGTTGCGTAAGGAGGAATTGCACCTTGAGAGCCACGCTCACCGTAAGCTAAACCGTAAGGCACATATAAACGCCATTTTGAACCTTCAGTCATTGATTGTAACGCTTCAGTCCAACCAGCGATAACGCCGCCGACTGGAAATTCAGCAGGTTGGCCACGATCAACAGAGCTATCAAAGATATCACCATTGATGAATGTACCGTGGTAATGCACACGAACTGTGCTAGCAGCTGTTGGCTTTTCGCCTTCACCTGTAGCAACTACTTCGTATTGTAAACCTGATTCAGTTGTTGTTACTTCTTCACGTTTTGCATTTTCTGCTAAGAAAGCTTCGCCTTCAGCTGACTTTTCTTTAGCTTCTGCTTGCTCTAGCTCTTGCATCTTTTGAGATACAACACCAAATGCTTCATTAAGTGCTTCGTCAGATACTTGGCTTGCAGTATTAGCAATGGCATCAGCTAAACCAGCTTGCACAGCAGATACGTCAAAATCTTTAAAAGGATTGTTACGTAGTTGGTCACCTAGTTGACGACCTACACCATAACTTACGCGTTGTTCGATTGTTTCAAGTTTATTCTCAGACATTATTTAATCTTCACTTAATTGATACGATAAAAATTCGCCGATACAATAGCATAATTTTAACCTTCTCTGTAGTGCTAGCGCCGGTGAATTTACTATTTATTATAAATTGTTAACTTTAATGCTGCTAGGCGACTCATCGCTAGCAAGCTCTCTTCACTATGGCGAACTTGCCATTATCTTCTCATAACACTGGGTTAACACTGGGACTGAGAGATTAAGTTCTGTCACTAAGGTCATCGGATAAGCGATTAAAACATCAAACTCTGAATGCTGCCCAGCAGCCAGATCTCGTTGCATTGATGTTTCGCTACTATCAGGTAAGCGTGATAAAAAGCTCAATGTCTCCTTTATATGCTTATCACCAAGGTTTACCCCTGCTTTGCGCGCAATATCAGCATATTCATTAACAATGCGTTCCAATAAAAATGTTATGTGACTTTGTGCACGAATTTCGCCCAAGTTCATTTTTCTCGCCCCAGCCAATGCGCCCCAGGCAGCAACAAGAATAAATTTTCGCCATAAGGCTAACTTAATATCACTGGTTACCCCAATGCTAACACCAGCTAATTTAAAACATTTTGCTATTTCACTAAGCAATTCTGTTGCTTGCACCTTAGCTCGAGCCGCTTTTACTTCATCAACTTGTTCAACTCTTGAGTCCGCTAATACTTCATCAGTAAAGTCAGTAAAAGCACCTATGGTGATATGAGGCTTCGCGCCAGTATGATTTATCACGCCATCGGCGGTTTTCTCAGCGATAATTTTGGCTAAACCACCAATAATATTTTCCAAAGCAATGCCGTGCTTTTGCATAACATCTACGGCATTAACACCGTTTAATAACGGTATTACACGCGTATGCTTTAAAATTAAAGGTTTTATTTGGGCAATTACCGCAGGTAACTGATACGACTTTACACAGAGAAAAATAACGTCAGCAGGCGTTGTCAAAGTCTCTGCAGTTAAATTTTGTGCATTAACCACATTAACCTTGTCAAGCTGTACATCACCTTCAATACTTTTAATGGTTAAGCCAGAGCTTTGCATGCTCTGAAATTGCTGGCCACGCGCAACAAAAGTAACATTCTCGCCATACTGTGCTAAGCGGCCACCAAAATATCCACCCACAGCACCACAACCCACAATAACAAAATGCATTACTCTTCCTTTTATACAATAAATTATACTGAAGTTTAGCACGGCGAAATTAAAATAATCAGGCGCTAAAGCTTTAAAATAGTGGGAAAAGTACACTTTATTTCAACATAACTCGCTAAAATTAATATCCTCAATTTAAAATAGATGATTACACATAGATTTTTCAATTCATTTTTTCACGTAAAATTGAGCTTTAAATAATACGCCCTAAAGTGAATATTGTAATGCAAGGCATAATGTCAAACTCACGCTTAAGCTGTATTTATTAATTTAAAATAAAAACCTTACATGAATCAATATTCCCTAAGCATATACACCACGAATATGATAAATAACTTGCTTAAATAAATTTAACTTTATCTTGCACTATGCTTGAGTATATGAAAAATAGCATGGTGGTACTAACCTTGGGTGAAAACGGCGCTCACTTTATTACCGAAAAGGTTAATATTAGGCAGGAGGTATTTAGCGCAGTGCCTATGGGCGATACGGTGGGTGCTGGAGATACTTTCTTTTCAGCGCTGCTAGCGCAATTACTGCGTGACAATGCGCTAACACCAGCAGCTAAGCAGGAAGATTTAGCTTATGCCTTAAAATTTGGCGCTTTAGCGGCGGCTATTAACGTATCGAAAATCGGTTGCCAACCACCGACTCATCAAGCAGTGCTCAGTAAATTAGCTTAGGGCTTTTGGCGGTTAAAGCCACTAGCACTAACATTGAATAGATAGCACTGTTATCGTTCTTCAAAAGTCATTTTTTGATAACGATTCCATTTTTGAAACAAATTTAAATTTTATTATAAAGGCTAATTAAACATGTTAACGAGTTCACTGGCATGGCAAAACTTACAAATTCATTATTTAGACAGTAAAATAATACACTTAAAATCTTTATTTCGTATTGACCCTGAGCGTTTTGATAAATTTACCATAACCGCATCAGGATTAACCTTAGATTACTCGAAAAATCATATCGTACCAGAAACAAAAAAATTACTGGTTGATTTGGCGAAGCAATGCGGTGTTGATGAAAAAATAGAAAAAATGTTTTCTGGTGCGCCGATAAATACCACTGAAAACCGTCCCGTATTACATACCGCCTTGCGTAACTTTTCTGATCAACCCGTGTATGTTGATGGCGAAAATATTATGCCTCTGGTTAAAAGCACCTTAGAAAAAATAAAAAGCTTTGTCAATGATGTGTCATCAGGTGTTACTAAAGGTTATAGCGGCAAGGCTTTTAAAGATATTGTCGCTATCGGCATTGGCGGCTCATTTTTAGGGCCTAAAATCATGTCTGAGGCTTTAAAACCGTATCGTCAAAAACACTTGAATGTGCATTATGTCGCTAATGTTGATGGTTGTCATATTCATGATGTTTTGTCAGGTTTAGACCCAGAAACAACCTTGGTTATCACCTCATCAAAAACATTAACTACCCAAGAAACCCTCAGAAATACTGAAACGGCGAAAGAATGGTTTTTAAGACAAGCTACATTCAGTGATATTCAACATAACTTTGCTTGTGTATCCGCTAATGTTGAAGCGGCTAAAAGTTTTGGTATTAGTGAAAAAAATATTTTCCCCATGTGGGATTGGGTTGGTGGACGTTACTCTATTTGGTCAGCCATTGGCTTACCGCTTGCTATCGGTATTGGCTATGATAATTACTTAGCGTTTTTACATGGCGCTTTTGAAATGGATGAACATTTTAGACAAGCACCATTTGAAGAGAACATGCCGGTAATTATGGCACTGTTAGGCATTTGGTATCGAAATTTTCACGGGGCACAGTCACAAGTATTGCTACCCTACTACCATTATTTACGTGGTCTTCCCGCGTATATACAACAGCTGGATATGGAAAGTAATGGTAAATCAGTCAATTTAGATAATAAAGAGACCAACTACGATACTGGGCCTATTATTTGGGGTAGTGAAGGCACCAATGGACAACATTCTTTTCATCAGTTAATTCATCAAAGTAAGACCCCGATACCGGTCGACTTTATTCTCCCCCTTAACCCTCATGTTGATATATCAAGTCATCATGATATGTTAATTGCTAACTGTTTGGGGCAAAGCCAAGCGTTAATGGATGGTCAGACTGAAGAACAAGTGATTGCCGCAATGACCAAAGCAAAATGCAGTACCGATGAAATAAATCAACTATCATCTCATAAAGTCATGAAAGGCAATAAACCCAGTAACACGCTATTAATGCCTAAGTTAACGCCTAAGGCTTTAGGTAGCTTAATTGCCCTGTATGAGCATAAAGTGTTTGTTCAAGGCGTTATCTGGCAAATAAACTCATTTGATCAATGGGGTGTAGAGTTAGGTAAAGCTCTTGGTAATGATGTATTTAGTAAGCTTGCTAATATTGATGAGCCGTTAAATATGGATGGTTCAACTAAAGGCTTGATCGACATTTGTCGAAAAAGACGCACCATAATTTAAGATAATAGTACATTAAATAAATACTGCGAGCCTTTAAAAAATCGGGTAAAGGCTCTGCTCATTAATATATTTTATCTTAAGAGTTAGAAGTTTTATCGAGTAAAAATTAAGGTACGTCACGATAACAACACTGTGCCTATTATAAAATAAGCAATAAAAATATATACTTAGGAGCTATCCCTTAAGTTGCTTAAGTAAATTTTATGCCGATCACTGCAAAATCGGCATTTAAATTATGATTTAACCCTTCATTGGTGCTTAATGATCCAAAACTCGTGACACATTTTCAGCTAGCTATTATATTTGTATTTATGTTTTGAGCAACGTTGGGAAACTCAAGAGAAAAACAACATCCTTCGCCCAGTTTAGAGTCAACTAACGCCTTTCCCTTGTGCTTCTGCATGATGGTTTCAACAATTTTCAAACCAACCCCAGTGCCTTTTGTGGCAGACAGGCGTTCAAATAGGCCAAAAATTATTTTATGATATTTAGGATCGATACCTATGCCATTGTCCTTGACATGAATAGTGGTAGATAACGAGGTTTGAGTGGTAAATATCTCTATAATTAAAGGCCGAGAAAGCTCTCGATAACCTAGTGCGTTACTTAGCAAGTTCAATATCCCTTCAGACAGCAAGCGCTCATTAGCATCGACCGTGTGTAGATTTTCAGCCATATTAACGGTGGCATTCGCTTCACTAATGGCTTCTTCTAAGGCCGCGCATTGCTGATCCACCGCACTTTTAACATTAACATTAGCGCTAGTGATGGTTTGTTGTACAATGCGAGACAAGTCGAGTAAATCAGCTAACAGTAACTCCATGTTGTCGACATTTTGAATAATACGATTCAACCTGTGCGTTTGTTTTTCTGTCAAAGTATCCGTAAGTTCTGCTTGCAATTTTTGGGTGAATGCTCCGATGGTTACCAGTGGTGATTTTAGGTCGTGAGACACGGTATAAATGAACTGCTCCATCTGTGTGTTCTTATTGATTAGCTGCTCGTTAAGTGCGGTGGCCTGACGTTTTTCTTTTTCCACATCTTGCATTACGCTCAATAAAATAGTTTGTGAACGCGCCATATCAATTTCGTGACTTTCCATGTTGACATTTAATGCGTTGCTTAGCTCGAGTGCCTCTTGTTGCTTTTTAAAGAAAAAACGGACGATAGCCACTAAGGTGAGCAACAACGCAATCAGCACAAGTAAACCCAACTTAAGGCTTCGATCGAGTAAATCTGACAGTTGAGTTGCAAATAAAGTAGAAATTTTCTGATATATCATTTCTATTTCTAAATGAGAGGGTTCATCGTCGTAACGCAGATAATTGCCAAGCTCACGAACGTTGGTATTTTTATTAAGCAAACTAGGCAGCAAGATTAAACGTTCTCTATAAGCTGTTAGCATATCCCTAGTAGCCGGCATTTTCAGCTCACCAAGGATTATCCCACCTTGCAACTCAATATTATACAATTGAATAGTGGCTACACGTAAATTTTCTGAGGCTTTATCCCCATAGCGAGTATCTTCAGTTCGTAAGATAGCGTTTTTAAAGTTATCGATTAAACCGACGTAGCCAATCTGATTTTTCAGTTCGCTGATCTGTGTGTAAATCGCAACACGCTTTTGATTTAGCTCTTTTTGTTTTGACTGATAATCTAAGGCAATCAACACTTCTAGTGTGATAAAAAACAATAGCAAGGTAGTCAGTACAGCATTCTTAGTATTCATTAAGGCCCCTGACAATAAAAATTTAGCGTACAAGGCTTTAAAATAAGTTTTTTGTTTTCGCTAGACATCATAGCTTTGTGCTCGCTTAAGTTCGCTCATCAATGCGTTCACCTCTTTTTTCAGCTCAAGTATCCGCTCTTCTCGGTCAAGTGTGGCTGAATAAACCGTGTTCATTTGCTTATTTTTTTGTTTTATAGCCTCAAGCTCGGCAATAGCACTATGGTACTTGACTTCCACACCTGGTAATCGGATAAGCTGAGGTAACTTAGGCGCCAAAACAATCGCGGTTAAAATAGAGGTAAAAGCGGTCAATGCTTTTATCCAGCCTTGGTATTCATAAGCGGGATACCAGGTGACATAGATCGCCACAAAATGCGTAGTACCACAAAAGAAAATAAACGCCATAAATAGCGCAAATATATCTTTGTGCGGCACGCTTTCTTTGCGCTTATACAGCAATATACCAATAATGAGGGTGATGAGATAATACGCGACACCAATGGTTATATCTGATGTTACATGGGTCCATAATATGTCGGGGCGCCACAGGTAACAGTGTCCATGAGGCATAAAATTGGGGTTAGCGAATTGTTGCAACCATTCGTTCATCTGCATTCCTTTTATGGCTTATCTAGTCGATCATTAATTGTTGTTGTTGTTGTTGTTGTTAATAGTGAGAGTGAGAGTGAGAGTATTTTATGCTTTAGGAAAGCGCAGTTCAAAGCAACTACCCTGACCTAATTCAGAAACCAAGTTTACCAAACCATTGTGTTTTTCCATGGCGGCCTTGATAAGACTCAAGCCAATACCGGTGCCTTGACCGTCATTAATTTGCTCAAATACTTGAAATACCCGTTTTTGATCACTTCTTGCTATGCCGATACCATTGTCATTGATAAACAAAGAGACCCATGCATCGGATTCTTCGGTGTGAACGTTTAATTTTAAATTGTGCTCAGCACTTCGATACCGAATGGCATTGCTCAACAGATTATCAACGCATTGAGACAACAAAGTCTGATTAGCCCAGATGCAATGCAGCGGCTTGGCTAAAACCAAGTCAACTTTCATCTCTCTGTGCCCTGTCATCAATCTTTGCCAACTTTGCTCAATAAGCCTTGTTAGGTCAATAGGCTCTTTACTGATTTCAGCTTTCATGACTCTTGAAAGTTCTAACAAATTAGTTAACAGATCACCCATGTGGGTCATATTTTCAAGTATTCTTTGAAAACGATGTTTCTGTTTTTCTGTGGTATGAGTTGATAGCTCTTTGGCTAACATGCTGGTAAAACCGTTGATGGTGACCAAAGGCGATTTCAAGTCATGAGATACGGTATAAACAAACTGCTCTAACTCTTTGTTTTTTGCTTCCAAGCTTTTAGTTAATAACAGCGATTGTTCTAATGACCGTGACTGCGCCAAGAGATCATGTTGAATTCGCCCAGCTTTCCTCAGTTCCAATTGTGTTACCACTTGCTTGGCAATAATGACCAACTGCTTTTTTTGCAGTGTGCTTAAGTGTGACGGTTTATGGTCAATAACACATAAAGTTCCTAGTCGTAGACCACTAGGTGTTATTAAAGGGGCTCCAGCATAAAAAATCATTTGAGTGGGGCCGGTCACTAAAGGGTTATCATGAAAGCGCTCATCTTGACGGCTGTCTTGTATTTCAAACACATCATCGTGGTGAAGTGCATGCGCACAAAAAGCAATATCACGCGGGGTTTCTTGCGCGTCGAGCCCATGATGAGACTTAAACCATTGTCGTTTCTCATCAATTAAAGAGATTAACGCAATGGGTGTGCCACAAACACTAGACGCTAGATCAGTTAATTGATCATAAGCCTGCTCTGCAAGCGTGTCTAAGATATTATACTCATTCAGAGCGGTTAAACGAGCCGATTCATTATCGGGTATTGCAGCTGATTTCATCTTTTTAGCCCACCGAGTTTAGCATTGACTTGTATGTAAAATATTGGTCTAGATAATAAAGCGCCACTGTGCTGATTAACTTTGTTCAAGTAACTTTGCCTCTAACAAGTCGGCTGGCATGGGCCTGCCAAGTAAGTAACCTTGTATTTTATCAATTTTCAACTTATGGCATAAAGCCAACTGGCGGTCTGTTTCAACCCCCTCAGCAACAACGGTAAAATCCAGTAATTTCAACATATGGGTTACTGCTTCTAATAAACATTTTTTATTATCAGCATCGGTGGCATTTTTTTGCAGTGATTTGTCCAATTTAACAATGTCAATCGGGAAGTTGTTTAAATGGGCAATGGAGGAAAAACCCATACCAAAATCATCCAAGGCTATTTTAAAGCCTAGTGACGAGAGCGAATGCAGTGTTTTTCGCGTTACCTCATCATCTTCCAATAATGCTGTTTCAGTAATTTCTAAGGTAATGGTATGAGGCAAAACACCATGTTCTTCGGTTTTGTTTTTAATTTTTTGCGTTAACTGTGCGTCCTGTAATTGCAGTGCTGAAATATTAATTGCCATAGTAAAGTTGCGATCAAAACGCCTCTGCCATGAGGCCAAGTCAGTTAGGGCAACAGTGATAACCCACTGCCCTAAGTCATGAATCAAACGGGTTTCCTCAGCAATAGGAATGAACTCATCGGGTGCATAAAATTTTGGCGTATCCGGCCACCTAATCAGCGCTTCGACACCTTGTATTTTTTCGCTATGAGCACAAAAAACCGGTTGATAGAATAACCGGAACGATGATTCTCTAAGAATGTCGCTAATTTCACCTTGGATTAAGAAGCGACGGTTAAACTCGTCCTGATAATGTGATTGATAAAAGCGTAATGAATTTTTACCGTTTTGCTTTGCTCGGTACATCGCGATATCAGCACATTTTACCAATTTATGGCGGCTATCTGCATCATTAGGATACAATGCAGCGCCAATGCTCACCGTGCAGTTGATACGTTGACCGTCAATATAGAAAGGTTCTTGTACTGATTTTAGGATGCGATTACCAATCATGTTAACTTCTTCAACCGAATGTATATTCGCCAAAGTAATAGCAAATTCATCACCTCCGAGTCGTGCAAAACCATCGTTTTCTCGTAGATATTTTTGGACTCGAGCAACCCATTCAACTAATAGTCGGTCTCCTGCATCATGACCCAAGGTATCATTAACGTACTTAAAATTGTCTAAATCCAGCGCCAGCATGCCAACTGAGACCTTCAGTCGTTGGCTATTGGCAATCATAAACTTAAGCGTTTCATCAAAATAGTAACGGTTGTGCAAGCTAGTTAACTGGTCTTTTTCCGCCATATTTTTTACAGCCAAGTAGCTTTGGTGCATTCTTTGCTCCATCTCAAAGCGTTTGGTCGAATGGATAATCGCTTGATGGAGTTTAATATATGAAACCTCACTTTTGGGGATAAAGTCTTGCGCACCCGCCTCAATGCAATTAAGCGCAATTGAAGAGCCTTGCGCGGCACTGATAACAATAATAGCAGTATTGCCTAAATTAGGGCGAGAGCGTATTTCGATAATCATTTCAATGCCATTAACTTCAGGCATATGATAATCGAGCAAAATAATGTCGAAGGATTCTGCATCCATCATCGCAAGGCCGTTGACAACAGAGTCGGCATATTTCACTTGATAATTATTTTGCAAAGACGAAGTTAGCGCTCTTTTAACAATCGCCATATCAATTTCGTCATCGTCAACAATAAGTATTTTCATTTTTGATCTTATCCCTGTATGTCTATGTGCTTTAAAACCTTTAGTAAGGTTATTTAAAACCTTTAGTAAGGTTATTTAAAACTTTTTGTAAAATCAGAGGCTATTAAAGCCTATTTTTCAAAGTTAAAAAGCGTTTTGGCTAGATACAAAAAAATATATTCTGATCTACTACGAGTAATACTCTTGATCGTTCAAGGTCTATTTCACATAAACTACTCGTTGTAATATCCATAGACATTATCAATCTAAGTTGATAATGTCTAAGCTTATTTTATATATAAATCACTTTAATTGTATATATTTTACATGTAATTTGTATATATATTGTAAATATAATATGTATTAATTATATACAAATTACATGCAAAATATATTTAGATTATTAACAAGGGATAACACTTAATATGAAAGTGATAGTAATAGAAGATAACCCTGATCATTTTGAGATTATTGAAGATGCGTTTGCGTCTATTACTGAAATACACGCTCAAGTTGTTCGAGCTGACACTTTAGCCGCTGGAAAATCAATGCTTTTTTCTCAGCACTTTGATATCTGCTTGTGTGACTTACAGCTTCCTGACTCAGCAATAGAGCAAACAGTAGAATGGTTAAGTTCGCAAACCCACCCATTACCTATGGTGACATTAACCTCACTACACAGTATTGAGATCGCCCAAAACTTGCTCCATAAAGGTGTGCAGGACTATTTATCTAAAGATGAACTAACACCACTATTGCTTTACAAAACATGTCGGTATGCTATTGAACGTTTTAGGCACCAACAAGAAATTGCTGGATACAATCAAGACATGCAAGTATTCTGCGACAGTTTATCGCATGACTTCAATGGTCATATTAACCGTATCAAAGGTGTATCCGGAGCGTTAAAGTCAGATTTGATGGAAAGAACCCCTTGTACCGCAAATGAATTACAGTGGTTTGATTATCTAGAAAAAAGCACCTCAGAAGTACAAAATTTAGTTTCTGATTTGCAGAGTTACTTGTCTGTTGGCTATGTAAACCAAGTCTTTGAAACGGTTAATTTGAAGTTGGTGGTTGACAAGGTCGTGGCTTCCCTAAAAAGCACCCTACAAATTGACTTTGAAGCTAATATGCCAAACGAGCTTGCTACCATCTCAGGCAATACAGCCTTGTTACAACTGCTGTTCCAAAACCTTATCGCGAATAGCATAAAATTCAATAATGACCGGCCAATTATCGACATAACGATGCAAGATAATGGCAATTATGTTGATATTATTCTGCAGGACAATGGTATTGGATTTGATCCGGTACACGCCAAAAAAATATTTTCACCGTTTAATCGACTGGCTAATGGTAAGAAATTTTCAGGCTCTGGCTTAGGCTTAAGTATTGTGAAGCGCATCATTGCACATCATGATGGTAGTATCGAAGCACATTCAGCGTTAGGCGTAGGCAGTAAATTTACCCTTAAATTCCTAAAGAAGTAAGAAAAGAATAATAAAAAACCTAATATTGCGCATATCAACTATAGGCTAACTTAGCTTTAAAGCAGACAAACTAACAAGGAGAAGACGGTGGAAAATCTTAAACCGATTTCGGCATTAATGGTGGAAGACAATATCGATCATGCAGAGCTAATGATGGATGCTTTCAACGATTTTAATATTAAAAATACCATAGCACATGTCATGGACGGTGAGCAGGCAATTGCTTATCTAAGAAACGAAACACCTTATGAAGACAAGCTTAAGTTTACCCGTCCAGATATTATTTTTTTGGATATTAGAATGCCCAGACAAGGCGGCATTGCGACGCTAAAAATAATTAAAGCCGATGATGACCTGTGTGGTATTCCTGTTGTAATGATCAGCACTTCAAAAACTGCACCAGAAATAAAAGAGTGTTATCGTTTGGGTGCTAGTGGCTATATTACTAAGCCTTTACAGTTTGATGACTTTTCTAATAAAATGAAAGAGTTAAATTACTACTGGGTACTAACATCTGAATTGCCAAAATAAAGAATTAGCTGGTGTGTGACTGGTTTTAACAAGCGAAAAAATAATATCAAGGCTTGACCTATATTGAATAATCTCTACTGGCAAAAACCTGTAGAGATTATTTAGCTTATGAAACTATTAAGTAATTCAGCTCATGTTCATAGTTCTAACTCTTTTTTATATAGTTTTTTATTGTTAGCCAGCTTTTATTAAACTTTGTGTAACCAGTAAAATGATCAGATAATTAGCAAGATTGGTATTAAACATAAGTTCAATAACATTAGCGCCACAAGTAGTCTTTTTATGCTACTAGCAGCAGTTGATAGTAGTAAGGGTTGAAAAATAAAATGAACTTCTAGACGTCTAGATTGACAAATGACATTAACACCATATAATACAATCCAACATAGACATTCCACAAAATACAGTTATTGTTTACTTTGAATAAAATAATAACTAAAAAGACCCTATTCATGAGCCATAATATTTCACCTAAACCTACGCCAGCATCATTGCCAAAAAGTAACCCGAAACCAAGTTTAAAAAGCCTCTTACCTTTTGGTGCTTTTCTCGCAATATTTCTGGGCACGGGTATCGTTTTAACACTGCAAGGCGTTGACTTTGCCTTTTACCAATTACCCGCCAGTATTGCCATTATTCCTGCGATATTATTAGCTATTTATATGGGTAGAGAGACAGTAAATGAGCAAATCAGCCAGTTTATAGCCGGAGCTGGCCATCAAAATATCATTACTATGTGTATTATCTATCTTTTGGCTGGCGCTTTCGCGACGGTGGCTAAAGCAACGGGTAGTGTTGATGCTAGTGTGCAGCTCGGGCTATCGTTTTTTCCTGATTATTTCTTACTACCGGGGCTTTTCTTGGTGGCGGCATTTCTTGCTACCGCCATGGGAACCTCAATGGGTACCATTGCGGCTATAGCGCCAATTGCCTTAGGCTTTGTTGAGTCTGCTGATATCGATGCTAGCCTTATTGCTGGCTGCATTATATCTGGGGCTATTTTTGGTGATAATTTATCAATAATTTCTGATACCACAATAGCGTCAACCCGCAGCCAAGGCGCGCACATGAAAGATAAGTTTCGAGTTAATTTTAAGTTTGCCGTACCTGCCGCCTTAATTTGTTTAGCTATTTTAGCCGCCAATGGCGTTGCCTTAAATCACGAGGTAAGCCAAGACCTAGATGTTATTGGTTTTATACCTTATATCGTTATTTTGGCATTAGCACTGTCAGGTGTGAATGTTTTTATGGTCTTGATTATTGGTATTATCTTGGCTGCGGCCATTGGTATGCTCAACAACGGTTATCAACTGGCTAGTTGGGTAAGTGATATCAATAAAGGTTTTGCCAGTATGCAAGATATCTTTATTTTGTCATTATTTATTGGTGGTCTAAGTGAATTAATTAAACGCCAAGGGGGCTTAAGTGCTTTAACCGCCAGTATTGAAGGTTTAACGCGTAAGATTAGCCCAAACAATCAAAAGCGTGCTGCTGGTATTGGTATTGGCGCTTTAGCTTTTTGTTGTAACTTTTTTACTGCAAATAATACTGTTTCTATTATTGTGACTGGTGAAACGGCAAAAGACTTAGCCACTGACGGTGAGCTCAGCCCAGCCCATTCAGCGAGTTTATTAGATATTTACGCTTGTATAAACCAAGGTTTATTGCCCTATGGCGCACAAGCCTTGTTGCTGGGCGCTACCTTAAAAATATCCCCTTTAGACGTGGTGGCAAATGCCTACTACCCGATGATTTTATTTCTCGTGGCTAGTTTCGCTTTTTGGCGTATCACAAAAAAATAAGCGCTTTGCTTAAGCCAAAAAAACCGCTGCGCTAATATCGTCATTTAACATGAACAGACATTAGCGTAGCGGCCCTATTTTAAGTTTTAGTTTCAAGCTCAAAAAAATAATCTTACCAGATTAAATTAAATTGCTGGTTGCAGACATTTAGGCGCTATTGCTTGTTTAAAAATTGGTGTTGATTTAGGCAAATGCGCAGTTAACTGTTTAATACGCGTGGCGTTTGACGGATGGGTTGACATAAACTCAGGTGGCGCAGCTTTTGATAATTTCGCCATATTTTGCCACAGCTTGATACTCGCTTTTGGGTCAAAGCCTGATTTTGCCATTAAGTCTTGACCAACAATATCTGCTTCGCTTTCGTGGCTACGACCATATGGCATCAATACCCCGTACTGCACACCTAGCCCTAAACCTGCCATGACGGTATTTCTACTTTCAATATTTTGGCTTTCAAGTACCACGCTAACAATTGACAGGCCCATTTGGCTAACCTGATTGGACGATAAGCGTTCGTTAGAATGATGTTCGATTACATGCCCAACTTCATGACCGATAATGGCGCCTAATTGGTCTTGGTTTTCTGTCACTTTTAATATGCCGGTATAAACACCTATTTTACCACCTGGCAGTGCAAAAGCATTCACTTGTTCCGAATCAAATACCACCACTTCCCAAGCGCCGTTATGAGCAGATTGTGGCACATTCTTGGTGATCGCATTAGCAACACATTGCACATAACGATTGATTTCGGGCGACTGACTAATTTTTTCTTTGGTTTTCATTTCTTCAAATGATGCGCTACCCATTTTATTAAGCTCACTTTCTGACATCATCATTAACTGCGAACGACCCGTTGAAGACTTTGTACAACCGGTTAAGGTGATTATTGCTAGGCATATCGCCAAAGTTAATTTCATCTAATTTCCTAAAAATACAGCTTAAAAAATTTACTTTAACATAAATACTTCAGTCGCTTATTCTAAGGAATGAAAATATAAATATCTATGGTTTGTTAGCTAAAGCTAACTTTTTATAAATGGCTCTAGCCTAGAGACTAAACCCGTGATTAAACTAATAACTAAACTAGTGACTTTATTGCTTAATTAGCGTGTCTTGGCCTTTACTCACCCCATAAATGTCGTCGGGATAAAAACCTAAGGTGACATGAAAGTCTTTATTTTTTAACAATAAATTTTGACGAATAAATTGTCCATCAGCAGAGGATGCAACGACAAAGTAGCTCTTCTTCTCATCATTCTCAACGCGGCCTAAACCATGTAAAACAACACGAAATTGCTTTGGTAATTTTAATTGTGTTTTATTAATAGTTTGATATTCATACGGATTAACCAAGGTAATATGAAAAGTTTGCTGATCACGCGCCGCTTGATACTGGCGATAAATAGCATATTGCTCTTCACCTAATGCACTTTTTAGTTGTTTTAAGTAAAGGCTAAGGTCAGCGAGAGAAATTTTACCGCCTAAATAAACTAAACCACTGTTATCTCTAAGTTCACTAATCTCTAAACTTAAGGTTTTATCTTTGTTAAAGGTCTCTGCTGACAATTTATTTTCCGACTGCGCTAGCACTCTAGCTAATGGCGTCGCTTTTTGCGGTTTAGCTGCTAGTTTAGGGCTTACTTCTGCATGAGTACTGATATTAGTACTTTTATCATTATTTATATGAGCAAGCTCGGTAGTAATAGCAACTTGCTCAAGGCTTTGAACTAGTGGTTTTTTTTCTTGTATAACCGCTAGATGCTCTGTTAATGGTGTCGCTATCGCTGAATTAGCTAGAGTGGTGATCATGATAATCACAGCCCAATATATTTTTTTGTTCATTCGCTTACTTTCGTTCATGGCACACTCAGTTTAATATTACATCATTTTTTGCCGCACTTTTAGCACAAATCTATCACTTTTTTGCAACACTTAAGTCGATAGTTAGTATGCGGCATAAAGTTTACATCAGCTAAGCCAGACCAGTTAAATTTTCTCTCATTGGCATACTATCACTGACATTTCATCACGTTAATCGATATACTGAGCCCGCATTAGCGTTTTGCCTAATAGCAACAGCGACCATAATAATTAACACCCTTGGGTTTTCTCAAGCCTTTATCTTAATTAATTTAACAACAACGAGCAGGAGTTACTTTTCACTACATGCTATTTTCAATCACCCCAGAACTCTTTAATTATATTGCTATTACCTTTGCCCGTTTTAAATGGCAACTTTTAGCCTGGAGCCTATTCTTTTTTGTGCTTTATATTGCTTTGCAGTCACAAATTCAGCTCAACACCCCTAGTGTATTGGTTTGGTTAGCAATACTTATTTTATTTGTTGCGATTGAAAGCTTAGTGGTTTCAGCGTTTATGTTTTTCTTTCAGGTGCTGCCCTCAACGCGAGAGGAAAATAGAGCTTGGTTTAAATTCTATCGAACCATTGAGTGGTGCGAAACAATACTATTTGCCATACTGCTGCCCTTACCCATAGTATTGTTTATTTATGCCTTTGTGCGCTTAGCTATTTAACTGTTTATTTGTTGAGTAGCGCTATCATCTCATCTTCGGTTAAGACGCTAACCCCTAACGCTGTTGCTTTGACTAATTTAGAGCCTGACTTTTCGCCGGCAACTAAATAATGGGTTTTGGCTGAGACACTGCCCGACACTTTTGCACCTAAGGCTTGTAATGCCGCTTTGGCTTCATTGCGGTCCATTTTGCTTAAGGTGCCGGTTAGTACAAAGGTTTGATCTTTTAATGGTAATTCATCATCATTTTTAGCTTCAATATCTGGCCAAGACATCATATTTTCAAGCTCTTCAACGACTTCAACATTATGATCTTGAGCAAAAAAGTTAATAATATTTTTCGCTACTATCACACCAACATCAGGCACTTGCTGTAATTGTGCTTCGCTCGCTGATTTAATGGCGCTAAAGTTAAGAAAATATTGCGCTAAGTTTGCCGCGGTAGTTTCACCTACTTCCCGAATACCCAAAGCGTAAACAAATTTTGCTAAGGTCGTCTTTCTGGCAACCTCAAGACCTTTAATTAAATTAGTGGCTGACTTTTGCCCCATACGTGCCATGGTACTGACATCAAGCTCAGTTAATTTAAATAGATCTGCCGGGGTTTTTATCAAGCCTTCATCCACTAACTGCTCAACTAATTTATCGCCTAAACCGTCAACATCAAGCGCCTTGCGCGAAGCAAAGTGCTTAATGGCTTCTTTGCGTTGTGCCTGACAGTATAAACCGCCCGTACAACGTAATACCGCCTCTCCTTCTGCCTTTAAAACCGCCGATTGACATACCGGGCACACGGTTGGAAAAGCAATAACTTGGGCATTTTCAGGGCGACGCTCAAGTACCACACTGACGATTTGGGGAATAACATCACCTGCTCGGCGAATAATAACGGTGTCGTTTATCTGAATGCTTAAACGGTCAATCTCGTCTTGATTATGTAACGTGGCATTACTGACGGTAACACCACCAACAAATATCGGTTTAAGACGGGCAACTGGCGTTATTGCACCGGTTCGACCTACTTGAAAGTCAACCGATTCCAATGTGGTTAGCTCTTCTTGAGCCGGAAATTTATAAGCGGTCGCCCAACGTGGTGCACGAGCAACAAAGCCGAGTTGTTGCTGTAGGGCAATGTCATCGACTTTAAACACGGTACCGTCAATTTCATAACTTAAGCTCGCGCGTTGTTGTAAAATATCTTGATAGAAGGCTTCTACCTGTGTGGCGTTGTCCAGTAGTTTTACTTCAGGACACATCGGCAGCCCTAGTGCTTTTATTTGGCATAAACGCTGATAATGAGAATTTGCCAACCAGCTTTCGTCAATGCTTTTGCTTTCCTCAACATTGTCGCCATTGTTGGCTATGTTTGCTAAAGCGCCAACAAAACCAATACCATAAGCATAAAAGCCCAAGTTGCGTTTGGCGGTAATTTTAGAGTCCAACTGTCGTAAGCTGCCCGCGGCGGCATTGCGTGGATTAGCAAAGCCTTTTTCACCTTTTTTTATCGCCTGTTTATTTAAAGCGTCAAAGCTCGCTTTTGGCATAAACACTTCGCCACGAACTTCTAAAATATCAGGAAAACTTGTCCCTTGTAAACGTAATGGAATAGATTTTATAGTGCGCACGTTTTCGGTAATGTTTTCACCCACGGTGCCATCACCACGAGTAGCGGCTTGAACAAAAACACCGTTTTCATAACGTAAACTTACCGCTAAACCGTCCAATTTGGGCTCGGCACAAATGGCAAAATCAAGCGTTGACTTTACACCACCTCGATTTAACCTATCAAGAAGTCGTTTAGCAAAAGCTTGCCACTCATCAGCTGAAAAAACATTGTCTAACGACAACATCGGTAATTGATGTGTCACTTGACTAAAGGATTTAAGTGCCGCGCCACCTACCTTCTGGCTAGGTGAATCAAGGGTTTTTAGTTCTGGATGCGCGGTTTCTAACGCGATTAATTCCTGCATTAATCGGTCATATTCAACGTCAGGTACACTGGGCTCATCAAGCACGTAATATTGATGATCGTAGTGGTTGAGCAACTGACATATTTCAGCCATGCGTTTAATAACCGTTTGTTCAGACATAAGTTTTATTTACTTTGAAAGTGAGTGTTTTACTGTCAATAATGTCCGGCTATTGTTCCTACCTACATTATTGACAATGAAATTTATCGAGGAAGAAAGTTTTTACTTTGAGCCGATGCGACTCTTGCGTTCAAACTCGCGAATAAGGCTAATATAATGCTGTTCAGTTTGTTTGGTCATCACGCTTCGCTTGTGATCAAGTAATTGTGCACGAAACTCTACCGCCAGTTGTTTAGCCGCATTTAACATTTGCTCAAACACTGAAAAAGCATCAACAGGATTAGGTAGAGTCATAAAAAGGGTAATACCTTGGGTGCTAAAGTTTTCAATGTCATCAAGATTAAAGGTGCCTGGATTCATCATATTAGCTAGGCTAAAGGTTACTTTTCCATTCCCCGCGTTGTCTTGATGGCGGTGAAATATATTCATTTCGCCGTATTTCATCCCTAGAGTCAGCAATGTTGGTAATAAAGCAGCGCCTGACATGACTTCTCCTTTTGGCATAACAACCGAGAGCACAATAACTTGTGGCTCAATATTAATAGCCGCAGATTTTTCACTTGCCGGTGTTGCTGGCTGATTAGGCATATTTTTTGCCGCTTCATCACTTAAGTTAGTTTCTAGTTGCTTACCTTTAACCTTAGGTTTGTGCACATCTTTATTAAGCATAGCGGTTTTATTGACTAAGGTGTCTGGCTTTGCCTGTGTTACAGGTTGTTGATAAACCGGCTTAGTTTGCAGGGCTTTTTTTCTATTAGCTTCATCGGTGGCCGTTTTATTGGCGGCTGACTGATTGTCAGCCAACTCTTCAAAGCCGTCTTCTTGATAGTCAGGCGTATCTGACAACGCTTGTTGTTTTAAGTGCTCTGGCACAGCTTCAGTATCATTATGCAAAGCACCAAAATTTACTTTTTGATCTTGGTTTTGTTCGTCAAAGGCAGCAGCAGGGACATCAGTTGGCATAGGTGCTTCGCTATAAAAATCGGCACTACCGTCAACACGATGAGACTTAACTGCAAGCTCATCGTCTTGCTCGCTAGCACTGACCACTTTTGGCTTGCTTACGCCGTCCTGATCAAAACCTGAACCATCAAAGCCCCGTGACTGAGGTGTCACTGGCTCTACTTTGGTTTTTAATTTATACGGATTTTTTTGTTTTCTAATGGTCCAATAACCATGAATAAAAATGGCTATTATCACGATAGCACTGATAATAATTAATGTGTTTCTGAAATTATCTTCCATTACCTAGCCTATTCTTATACTTCTGCCATGGCGATTGCTTCGTCAATATCAACCGCTACCATACGTGAAACACCTGGTTCAAACATAGTAACTCCGGTTAAATGTGACGCCATCTCCATTGCTATTTTATTATGACTTATATATATAAATTGCACTGTTTGCGACATTTCTCGCACTAGATTACAAAAACGACTAACATTTGCATCATCTAAAGGTGCATCCACTTCATCAAGTAAACAAAATGGTGCCGGGTTCAATCTAAAAATCGCGAACACTAATGATAATGCGGTCAGCGCTTTTTCTCCACCAGATAATAGATGAATCGTGCTATTTTTTTTACCTGGCGGTCTGGCCATAATGGTAACCCCTGTTTCGAGTAGGTCTTCACCGGTTAGCGTTAAGTACGCTTGACCACCACCAAACACCTTAGGAAATAGCACCTGTAGGTCTTTATTAACCTGATCAAAGGTCAGTTTAAACTTATGACGGCTTTCTTTATCTATTTTTGCCATTGCCGCTTCTAAAGTGCTAATGGCATTATTAAGGTCTTGATCTTGTTGGTCAAGGTAACTTTTGCGCTTAAACTGACTTTCGTACTCTTCAATCGCTGCTAAATTTATAGCCCCTAATAATTGTATGTCTTTAGCCAATTTAATTAACTGCGCTTGCCAAAGCGATTCTTTCGCATTTTTGGGCATGGCTTCAACAACACTATCAATATTTTGTTGTAACTCAGCTAAAATCTCCAAGGCACTTTCAGCTCTTAATTTAAAGCCTTCGCTATCTAATTGTAAGCGTGCTAATTGCTGATTAAGCGCACTGATTTTATTTTGGCTGCTTTTTTGCTGTAATTCTAAGGTCGCTAAACGTGTTTGGCTGTCATTTAAGCTTTGCTGATTAAATTGCAGTTTGTCATTAATAGCAACTAGGTTGTCAAGCCATTCGGGTAATTGCTGCTCAAACTCTTGTATTGGCTGACTGTTATCGGTAAAAACTTGGCTATTACTGCTCAGCCTTTGGGTCAGTAAATTAACGTTGTCTTGATTAGAGCGAATACGTTGTTCACCTTGCATACGCTGACTTTTAAGTTGTTCAACCACTAAGCTCGATTGATGTCGTTGTTGATGCAATACTTGGCCGCGCGCTTGAATTTGCTCAATTGACTCTTGCAATAGTGCTTGTTGTGCAGAGAAATTATCTACACTAGGGCCGTTGTCATCAGATACTTGTGCTAATTGCACTTGAAAATCAGCTAACTTTTCTTTGGCGATATGCTCACTGTCTAGCAAGTCATCTATTTGCTCAGTGAGTTTCTGCTGCTGACTTTGTTGCTGTGCACTCGCCTGAGCTTTCAATGAGATTACGTTATTAAGCTCATTAAGCTTAGCTTGTTTTAAATTAATATTTGGGCTTATGGCACTTTTTTCACTTGCTAATCGCGCTAGCTGTTCACTGGTTTGACTTTGCTGCTGCTCAATATTTTGTTGTCCGCTCAATAAATCCTGAATCAAAGTTTGCTCAGTGGTAAGCTCGCGTTGCAAACTAATATAGTCGTGCCCTTGTTCAAGCTTGCCTTTGGTTAGCATGTGATGATGCAGCCAAGTGCCGTCTGGGCAAATAATACTTTGATGACTCGCTAAACTCGATAATTTTTGCTGGGCTTCGCGATAATTTTCAGCCAGAAAAATAGCGTTGAAATAGCTATTTAGCGCGCTAACACCACTAACTTTACTCGCTAAAGTGTCAACTTTAATTATACTTAGCTCGATGCTATGTTTGCTATTTTCATCGGTACTTTGAACATCGCTTTGGGCATCACTTTGAACAAATTTTTGAGCCGTGTTTTGAGTGATGCTTTGTATTGTATTTCGATAAACAAAACATAGGTTATCCGCCGTTAAGTTGCCATCTGTATCAGCCTTAGGCAAAGTTTCAATAACATGGCCAGCTAACCAATGTGATAACACCACTTCGACCGCCAGCTCCCAACCATAAGCCACGTCAAGTTGACTCTGTAACGACACAACTTCAATAATGCTTTGCTGGCTAAACCATGTGGCTTGTTTTTCACTCCAAGGCGATGTATCAGCAAGTTTTATCTGTAATGCTTCAATCATTTGGCTTTTAACGGTGTGCTGGCCAGTCGCTACCGCCAACGCTTGATTTAATTCTTGAGATGCTTGCTGCAGGTTTGCCGCTTTATCGGTTAATTGACTCTGTTGCTTTTGCAACTGCTCAATAGCGCTTATTACCAGCGTTTTTTGCTGCACTAATTCCTGCTTAGCAGCAGGGTCTTGTTGCGGTAATAAAGCCATTTGCTGACGCAACTTAATGGTTTGCTGGCTAACTTGTTCGATAATGGTTTGCTGTTGGGTAATGGTAGCGTGCATGGTCAATTTTTTCTGTTGATTCGCATCGCGCTTTTGCTGTTGTTGCTGCCATTGGCTGTGTAATTCTTTCTGCTCTACTTGCTGTTGTGCCAACACCGTTTGACAATTTTCCAACGCTGCCTCTGTCGCTTGCAGTTGCGGTTGTTGTTCATTTAATTGTCTATTACACAATTTCAACTGCTCTTGCTCGGTTAAAATTAACTGTTGTGCATTGAGTAATTGCTGTTGAGTTAGTTCGTTGTCGGTTTGGCTTTTTTCTGATTGTGCTTTTAAGTATTTAACTTGCTGTTCGGCGCGAGCAATATTTTGCGTTACATTAAGCTTTTGCTGATGCAGTGTTTGATTATTATCATTGCATGCCTGCATGGTAGCTTTTAATTCAATCATGACTAAATCATTTTGACTTAGCTCAGCATTCTGGCTTTCAACTTTACTTTCAAGCGCTAGAATTCGCGTCTGATGTTGTTGGCGTTGCTGATCAAATTTTTGCCAGCGTAAAACTGCTAGCTCTGCTTTATATTTGCGTTCTTGTTGTTTTAAGGTACGAAAGCGTTTAGCCGCTTCTGCTTGTTGATGCAATTTATCAATTTGTACATCAAGCTCAAGACGAATATCACTGAGTCGCGCTAAGTTTTCTCTGGTGTGGCGTATTCTCGTTTCGGTTTCTTTACGGCGTTCTTTATACTTTGATATGCCCGCCGCTTCTTCAAGAAACACCCGTAACTCTTGTGGTTTTGACTCAATTAAACGAGAAATAGTGCCTTGTTCGATAATGGCATAACTACGCGGCCCTAAACCGGTACCAAGAAAAATATCAGTAATGTCTCGACGCCGACATTTTGTGCCATTTAAAAAGTAAGTATTGATACTCTCGCGGTTAACCACACGACGTACCGAAACTTCACTTCTATCCGCCATATTGCCTTGAATACGGCCCTGAGTATTATCAAAAAATAACTCAACACTGGCTTGGCCAATAGGTTTTCGACTGGCTGCACCATTAAAAATAACATCAGTCATGGCTTCACCACGCAAGTTTTTCGCAGAGCTTTCGCCTAATACCCAACGCACAGCGTCAATAATATTTGACTTACCACAGCCATTTGGTCCAACAATGGCGGTCATTTGTTGTTCAAAGTGAACTTTGGTGGGATCGACAAAGGATTTAAAACCTGCCAACTTTATATGCTTGAGTCGCATTAAATCGAAAAACCTAATCACAGTATTATATTGGCTAAAGTAAAAACAAATTAAAGCTAAATTTTTGCCAGCCAATAAAATTAAAATTAAACATCAGTAACTGGCGTTACTGTATCAGAGATTGATGTACTTTGTAACATCACAATACTGTTCATATCATGCTAAGGATCCTATAATCGAGCCATTAATATCAATTAGTTAGGTTAATAAAACAACAATGAACAATAGTAATAACCCCCCTTTGGCCAACGGCGGTGCCGGATATTTTATTAAAGGCTTTGAGTTGATCCGCACGCCTGGCATTCGACGTTTTGTCTTTATTCCATTAACAGTTAATTTGATCCTTTTCAGTTATGCTTTTTATTATATGTTCTTACAGTTAAAAGGCTACATGTTGACCTTAGACGATTGGCTGGGTGAATCGTTTTCTTGGCTCAGTAATTTTATTTGGCCATTAGCTGTGTTGTTTGTGTTGATTGTTTTTTCATTTATTTTCAGCTCTGTTGCCAATTGGTTAGCCGCCCCCTTTAATGGTTTGTTATCAGAGAAAGTTGAAGCGTTATTGACCAATCAGCCGTTAAATGATGCCGGGGCTTTCGACGTTGTTAAAGACATTCCTAGGACACTAAGTCGCGAGTTAACCAAACTGGGCTACTATTTTCCACGCGCATTGGGCTTCTTTTTACTTTATTGGCTATTGCCGGTTATCGGCCAAGTACTATGGTTTTTATTTCTTGCTTGGATGATGGCAGTTCAATATAAAGATTATCCGTTTGATAACCACAAAGTTAGTTTTAACCGCATGTGTCAAGCCTTGAAGCAACGCCAAGGGTTAAGTTATAGTTTTGGTATAACAACTGCCGTATTCTCGATGATCCCAATAATAAACTTAGTGGTGATGCCCGTGGCTATTTGCGGCGCTACAGCACTGTGGGTTGACCATTATCGTGATGAATTTGTTGACCGTTCATAATAAATCAAATAACAATCAATAAGTTACTAACTTTTAAACGATGAGTGCAAACATTATGCATATTTTGATGCTTGTTTAAACGCGCGTTTACATGCTGTTCAATTGATTTAACATACATTTTCACTAAAATTTGACAGTAAAAAAATCAACGGGCACACTTAATACCCTACCCGTTTCATTAATTAAATGATCTACATTATGGTGTTTATCTAATAGTTTGTCGTTTTAATTATTAAATAAACAAGCCTATTATTGGTGATTTTAATTAATATAAATGATCATAGCGTTGGTGAACTGGCTTAAAGTTTATTATTAATATTACATTGAAATTTAAAAGGAACTGGCAATGCAATCACTGGGCTGTATACCCAAGACTTCATTTTTATCCTGTACTTTATTGCTGCTAATGTTAAGTTTTAGCATTAACGCCGCAAGTATTAAGTCAGAAAAAAGTACTATGGAAAAAATTGATATTCCAGTCATTGAAGGCGCGCGCGTGTTTGCCAAATTTAATGATAAAACACCTGTGGTGATCAATTACTTCACCTCAGTAACTGAAGATGCCGTGATAGCATTTTATAATAAAAATTATGGTGAGCCGATTCAACGCGAACGTAAACGTGGCCGCTTAACCTTAAACTACCAAAAAGATTTACAGCAAATACGTGTGGTTATTTCACAGCAAAATAAGCTACGCCAGGTTGATATCATTGTTGATAAACGCACAGTAGAGCCATAATTATTTGTATAAAAAGTTCAAAGCACATTGCTAGACATAAAAAAACATCGCAAATAGCGATGTTTTTTTTGCTTTTTATTATGTTAACTTTTAAATATTAATTAGCTAACTCGATCATCAATTCAGTCATTGATCGCAACAACTGGACTTAAGTTGATATTAATTTAACAAAATAGCGTCAACAGTACCTTGTGCTAGTGGGTGGTAACCTGGACGTGCCTTTTTATAAACCGCTTGTGCCCATTGCTTACCTTTGGTTGATTTTGCTAGCTCTTCATACAAAGGCACAATTAACTTGCGTCGACCTATTGATTCTAAGTAGCTAGCCATAGCTGGATACACCACGTCATAACCAGAGCGCAATGCTAACAAATACCAAGCATGAGCAACTTCAGCGTTGGTACTCTTGGTTAAGTTAAAGGCTTTATCTAAACTTGTCATACGCTGGTTAGAAATGCTCAAAGGCAGATTATTAATAAAATGTAACCATTCATGTAAGGTCCAATTTTGTGTCGGTATTTGCACCAACTCAAGCTGATCACTGGTCCATTTTGAAATAGTATCATCAATTTTAATAAAAGCATTTGAGCGTGGCTTAGGGGCGTAACTCGGTAAACCTTGTTCATAAATCCATTCATTAAGTTCGACATCACTGACGATATTAGGGTATTTATCAGTTAAATTAGCTTTTAGATAAATAACAAAACTTTTGGTACCTAAACTTTGAAAAGCGTGATCATCAAAATATTGCATGATGAAAGTATCAAATTTTTCACGTCCAAATTTTTCTTCTAAATACAGTAAGAATAACTGCCCTTTAGTGTAAGGTACACCAGAAAAAGCATCATCGGGATCACGGCCTTTAAGGTCGATATACAATTGTGTGTCGCCTGGCGGTAACTCCGCCATTTCATAACTTAAATTTTGCGCATCTAATGCGCGTTCCATCAAAGCTCTATCGGCGCCAAATACCGCTTCCATAATACGGTTTTCAACATAACTGGTAAAACCTTCGTTTAACCATAAATCGCGCCAGCTTTCATTAGTCACTAAGTTGCCTGACCAAGAATGTGCTAGTTCGTGAGCAATTAAGTTGACTAAACTTTTATCACCTGCAATCACTGTCGGGGTAATAAATGACAATCTTGGGTTTTCCATACCACCAAAAGGGAAACTTGGCGGTAATACTAATAAGTCATATCGACCCCAACGATAGGCACCAAAAAGCTTTTCAGTTTCATCAATCATCAGCTGTGTATCATCAAACTCAGCAACGGCGCGATCTAGAATGTATTGTTCGGCATAGATACCGGTTTGCTTGCTCATGGCTTTAAACTGTAAATCACCCACAGCAATAGCAATTAAATAAGCCGGAATAGCTTGCGGCATAGCAAACGAATAATCGCCATCACGCAAAGCGTCAGGTTTATTGTTAGCACTCATGACCGCTAACAAATCATCTGGAGTGGTGATGCGAGCATTGTAAGTCATGCGCACGCTGGGGGTATCTTGTATTGGTATCCATGAACGAGCATGAATGGCTTGGCTTTGACTAAACATAAACGGTTTGTCTTTACCGGCGGTTTGCTCAGGAGATAGCCACTGTAAGCCAGAGGCTTGCGGCAATGAGTTATAATAAACTCTAATCATTGGCGTTTGAAAAGGTGTGTTAATAGTTAGCTTTGAGCCCATCACATCGTCGCGCTTAGCCAACTGGTAATTTAATTTTACCCACTGATTATTGGCATTTTTTGCCATAACACGATGAATGTCTAAATCGCGGGTATCTAAATAAATATTAGCCGCGTCATCGTTCAGCCAGTTGAGGCTTAGTTCAGCAAAGCCCTTTAATGACTTTTGCTCAAAATCAACATTCAAGTCTAAATAAAGGTGGCTAATTTTTACTTGGTTATAATTTGCATAAGTTAATGCATCAGCTGCTTGCGCCGAGGCTAATTGAACCCACGCAAGCTGTACAACACAAAACGTAGTGGCAACAAGGCGAACTAAAAATTTCATAAATCACATCCAAAGTTAAAAAGGCCTGTAGATTACAGTGAATCTACAGGCCTCTTCAAGCGCTATTTATTTTTTAATTGGCTGATATAAAGACTATGGCTGTTCCATACGGATAACAACGCGACGGTTTTTGCCACGACCGATTATGGTTTCATTAGACGCTACATGGCGTTTTTCGCCGTAACCATTCGCCTCAATGCGACTCGCGTCAATGCCGCTGCTGACAATAAGCTCTCTAACTTTACTTGCCCGGCGTTGTGACATTTTCATGTTAGTATTTCTACCGCCGTAACTATCTGAATAGCCATCAATTAGCACTAGGTCTAATTTAGAATCGAGTGCTAAATACTCAACAATCATATTCATCCGCTTTTGTGATGCTTTGGTTAATTTATCAGAGCCAAACTGATAATTAAGCACAGTATAGGAGATATCATCAAAGTTAAAATCGAGTAAATTGCTCACACAACTGACAAAGGCTTGATAGGCTTGCTGAAAACGTGCTGTAGATAAGCCGACCGTAATTTTATCGTTGTCGCTATACCAATCGTTATAATAAAATGTTGGGCTCATGCCCTGATCAAGCTCATTAAGCATATTCCAGGCAATTTTTTTCGGTAGACCGGGTGAGAATTGCTTATGTAACGTCATATTCGCTAACGTTCTACCAGCAATTCCAGGTCGCCAATTAGGCGCTTCAGAACGCACCTCAGCTAAAGAGTAACGGTCAGGTAAGCGCATCATTTCCAGTTCAAATTCCATATTCATTTTTCGGTTGGCTGAACTATAAAATTTGGCTTCGCCATAGCGCGGAATTTGATGTGATAAGGTGCATTGCAAGCGAGAATTATCGGTTAACTGCCAAGTAGATTTTGCAATATCTGCACGATATTGCCTAACCCCCGCATTAGTTTGGGCAATACATAATGATAATGTAACGAGCGTAATAATTTTTTTCATAAAAATAATTTCTTGCCAATTAAGATAAATTTTATAGCGACATCTTTACTATCGACAAAATCATCAATAACTTTAACAGTTAATTAAAATATAGCCAAAAAAAAATTAGGCGCTTTTAGTTTTGGGTGGTGTCTTAACGGGTTATTTCTGCGATAATCTCAAGTAATATTTTTGCTAACCAGTACCCATTGCCTTTATGTCTGATAATAAAACAGCGACTAACACTAATGCTGAAAAATCACTATTTTCTCAACGCTTTCGAGGCTACTTCCCCGTCGTTATTGATGTTGAAACCGCCGGTTTTAATTCACAAACCGATGCCTTACTGGAAATTGCCGCAACAACACTTACCTTAGGTGAAACTAGCGGCCAATTCAGTTTAGATGAGACCATACATTTTAATGTTGACCCTTTTGAAGGCGCTAACCTAGAGCCCGCAGCATTAGAATTTACCGGTATCGATCCCACTAACCCGTTACGTGGCGCAGTAGACGAAAAGAAGGCAATTACTGAAATATTCAAATTCGTGCGAAAAAAAATGAAAGCTGCAGGTTGCCAACGCGCGATTATCGTCGCGCACAACGCGGCCTTTGATTTAGCTTTCGTGAATGCAGTTACTCAACGTTGTTCAATTAAGCGCTCACCTTTTCATCCTTTTGTTAGTTTTGATACCACGACGTTATCAGGGCTAGCATTAGGGCAAACGGTGTTAGCAAAAGCCTGTGCGACAGCGCAAATTGATTTTAATAACAGTGAAGCGCATTCGGCGTTATATGACACAGAAAAAACAGCTGAGTTATTTTGTTATATTGTTAATAAATGGCAACAGCTAGGTGGCTGGCCATTAATTCAACCTGAAGAGGCTATACAAGTAAATTCAGCTGAAGAATAATTGTAGATTTATTGCTGTATTACACATTTGCGACAATTAGCTTACTGCACTTAAAATAACGACTTTGCTTTTCGGCGATTACTGACTCTGAAAAGCAAATTTTTCAATGCGACCATCATTAAAAGAAAAGCTAAAAACTGTAAGGCAGGTAAACTAGTTTTTAGTAGCATGAGCGTAGCAAGGCCAAAGTAACTATAAGGCAGGTATTCGTACAGCCATTCAGGTAAAGTGTTTTTGTTATTTGGCTGTTTTTCAGTCGCTTTATAACGATCAAGGCGACGATATCCTGAGCGAGTAACCAAAGTTGCACAGCCGGCAACATAGAATAAACCTACAGATACAAACACCGGCCAAGTGTCGTAAAAAGCCATTAAATAAGCACAAACTAAAAAATAAGCGTACGGCAGACTTTCATAAATGAATGTTGGATAAAACATCAGCAATCCTTGATGGGTTTATTGTTTAGCCAGTTTTTGTAATAAATAGTGATTTTTTAATCTAACCGGACTAATCATATAGTTTTCTTGATATGAGCTTAGTTGTGAAGCACTATTTTTCAATCATTTTTAAATTTCAGTCACAAAAAAAGCCGCTAGAAGCGGCTTTTTAACGGGTAAATTAACTTAAGCGTAAAATTTATCAGCATTAGCTATAAATTATGCAGCAGCACCTTCTGTTGCCGCCACCGTGCTTTTATCGTCTTTTTTTACCTCCAGAACATACTTCACCGTGTTCTTGGTAAAATTGTAAAGCATTACCATACGAATTATTTAATCTTAACGCCACTTGAATGTGGCGGTATTAAGTAATAATTAGCTCGTTACTCTGAACTTTCTACTGCACTATGCTTAGCGGCAGATTCAGTGATCAAGGTTTGTAATTCACCTTGCTGATACATTTCCATAATGATGTCACAACCGCCAACAAGTTCGCCATCAACCCATAGTTGTGGAAATGTTGGCCAATCAGCATATTTTGGCAATTCAGCACGGATATCAGGGTTTAGTAAGATATCAACATAGGCGAACTTTTCACCACAGCCCATCAATGCTTGAGAAGCCTGTGAAGAGAACCCACAATTTGGTAATTTTGGTGAGCCCTTCATGTAAAGAAGGATGCTGTTTTCACTGATTTGTTCTTTAATGCGTTCGATTGTATCCATAATAACCTCAAAAATTAATACTTATTGTGCTCAGTACTTAAAGTAAAACTGATGAAAATAAACAGAACAATAAATACTAAAGCAAAAAACTTATATATTAAAACATAATAGCCTTGATAAAACCTATGGTAATACCTATATACTTGAGTAAACTATGTAAGCTTTAATACTTGAGTAGTTTACTAGGTTTTAGAAAAACAAACTACCTCTTTAAATTAGCATAAGAATAATTTTTTATAATCACTATCTGGAGAATATAATGACTATCGAATTACCAGCACTACCATATGCCATGGATGCACTAGCACCACATATTTCACAAGAAACCTTAGAGTTTCACTATGGTAAGCACCACAATACTTATGTTGTAAAGTTAAACGGTCTTATTGAAGGTACTGATTTTGAAGGAAAATCTTTAGAAGACATCGTTAAATCATCAACAGCTGGTGTTTTCAATAATGCGGCACAAATTTGGAACCATACGTTTTACTGGAATAGCTTAAGCCCTAACGGCGGCGGCGAGCCAACAGGCGCGTTAGCAACCGCTATTGATGCAAACTTTGGTTCATTTGCAGAGTTTAAAGAAAAATTCACTGCCAGTGCTATTAATAACTTTGGTTCAAGTTGGACATGGTTAGTTAAAAATGCCGATGGCAGCCTTGCTATTGTTAATACATCAAACGCTGCGACGCCACTGACTGATGAAGGTGTTACACCGCTTATCACAGTAGATTTATGGGAACATGCTTACTACATTGATTACCGTAATCTTCGTCCTAGCTACATGGAAGCTTTCTGGGCGTTAGCGAACTGGGATTTTGCCTCAGCAAACTTCGCGTAATCGCTAAAGTAGATTAATTTCAACTTAAAAGGTCAGCATTAATTGCTGGCCTTTTTATTTGCTACAAATTTAACTAACATACCTTGTTATCTATTCAACCACATAGCCTGCTCATTAACATCATGTGGTTACAATTCTTTTCGCTAATATTTAACCGCTTTCATAATTAGCACCTAGACTTATGCTTATATTAAGTAAAATAGTCATGGTAGAAAAATAATCTAATAATTATATCGGGTTTGATAAGTAACATTGTTCAAATAGTCGAAGCTCAAATAGTCGAATTATCAGCCCAATCTGAACGATTTATCTTCTGGAGGCGATTATGAGTATATTTCAACATTTCCAATCACGCTACGACGAAGCACAAGAAGAGTGCTATTCAATTCAAGACTTCCTTAGTCTATGTCGTCATGACCCTATGGCCTATGCTAGTGCAGCGCAGCGGCTGTTAAAAGCTATTGGCAAACCAGACATGATAGATACCTCAAATGAGCCTTGTTTAAGCCGAATTTTCTCCAATCGGGTTATTGCCCGTTATCCCGCTTTTAAAGATTTTTATGGTATGGAGGAAGCCATAGAACAAATTGTGGCTTATTTAACTCACGCCTCACAAGGCTTAGAGGAGCAGAAACAAATTCTCTATTTACTTGGCCCTGTTGGTGGCGGTAAGTCGTCATTGGCTGAAAAGTTAAAAGCGTTAATACAACAAGAGCCGATTTATGTGCTGAGTGCAAACGGCAAACGCAGTCCAGTAAATGATCACCCTTTTTGTTTATTTGATGCCAATGCCGACGGCAAAATATTGCAACAAGAATATAATATTCCTGAACGTTACCTCGGTACCATCATGTCGCCTTGGATTGCAAAACGTTTGCATGAGTTCAAAGGCGATATAGCAAAGTTTGAAGTAATAAAAATTTATCCTTCTATTCTTGACCAAATTGCTGTGGCTAAAACCGAGCCAGGAGATGACAACAACCAAGATATTTCTGCTCTGGTCGGTAAGGTAGATATTCGCCAATTAGAGCATTTTGCCCAAAACGATCCTGATGCTTATAGCTACTCAGGCGCTTTATGTCGTGCCAACCAAGGATTAATGGAGTTTGTTGAAATGTTTAAGGCACCCATTAAGGTGCTACATCCACTTTTAACGGCAACACAGGAAGGTAACTACAATCCAACAGAAGGCCTTTCTGCCCTGCCATTTAATGGCATTTTACTGGCTCATTCCAATGAGTCTGAATGGACAACCTTTAGAAATAATAAAAATAATGAGGCCTTTTTAGACCGAGTTTATATTGTTAAAGTGCCTTACTGCATGCGGGTTTCTGAAGAAGTGAAAATTTATCAAAAACTTCTAGAAAACAGTGAATTAAATAATGCCCAATGCGCACCAGACACCTTAGAAACCTTAGCACAATTCTCGGTACTGTCACGCCTAAAAGATCCTGAAAATTCAAGTATCTATTCTAAAATGCGTGTGTACGACGGTGAAAGCTTAAAAGATACCGATCCAAAAGCAAAGTCATATCAAGAGTATCGAGACTATGCAGGTATTGACGAAGGTATGTCAGGGCTTTCAACGCGCTTTGCTTTTAAAATATTATCCCGTGTTTTCAACTTTGATCATTTAGAAGTGGCAGCAAATCCGGTGCATTTATTTTACGTACTTGAACAGCAAATAGAACGAGAACAACTGCCTAAAGAGATTAGTGAGCGCTATCTAGCCTTTATCAAAGGTTACTTATCACCACAGTATATTGAGTTTATCGGCAAAGAAATTCAGACTGCTTATTTGGAGTCTTATTCTGAATATGGCCAAAATATTTTTGATCGTTATGTGACTTACGCTGATTTTTGGATTCAAGACCAAGAATACCGTGATGCTGAAACGGGGCAACTATTTGACCGAGAAGCGCTCAATAATGAATTGGAAAAAATAGAAAAACCCGCGGGTATCAGTAATCCAAAAGATTTCAGAAATGAAATTGTCAACTTTGTGCTACGTGCTAAAGCCAACAACAATGGTAAAAATCCTTTATGGACCAGCTACGAAAAATTGCGCGTAGTTATTGAGAAAAAAATGTTTTCAAATACCGAAGACTTATTACCTGTTATTTCATTTAACAATAAAACTTCCAACGATGATCAACAAAAACATGATGACTTCGTTGAGCGCATGATGACTAAGGGCTATACCAAAAAACAAGTCAGATTACTTTCTGAATGGTATTTACGCGTAAGAAAATCTTCTTAGCTTGTACTTAGTGCCTCCACAATGACTAAGTTAGGAGCATATATGACAAACTTTATCGATAGGCGATTAAATAGTAAAAACAAAAGTACGGTCAACCGACAGCGCTTTATTAGACGTTATAAAAGCCAAATTAAACAAGCTGTTTCTGAGGCAGTCAATAAACGTGGCGTTACCGATATCACCAGTGGTGAAAATATTACCATTACTAAGAAAGACTTAAACGAACCAGTTTTTCATCAAGGTAGTGGTGGTATTAAAGACCGTATACACCCAGGTAACGACCAGTTTACTACTGGCGACCACATTGTGCGGCCACCACAACAGCAAGGACAAGGCGGCCAAGGTAATGCTAGTGATTCTGGCGAAGGCGATGATGACTTTGTCTTTACTATTTCCAAAGATGAATATCTACAGTTACTTTTTGAAGATTTAGAGTTACCTAACTTGGAGAAAAATCAGTTAGACAAAATAACTAATTATAAAACTGTGCGTTCAGGTTATTGCGCTGAGGGCGCAGCTTCCAATATCGATATTGTAAAATCATTGCAGGGCTCAATAGCGCGCAGAATTGCCATGACCGCGGATAAGCGACGCAAACTTAAGATACTTGAAGCAGAGTTAACCTTGCTAGCACAAGACCGACACGAAAACACTCTAGCTAAAAATAAGCTTATTACCGCCATTGGCAGTCTTAAAGATAAAATCAGTAAAGTGCCTTTTATTGACTCCTTTGATTTGCGTTATCGACATTACGCTAAACAAGCAGTGCCAACATCAAAAGCGGTGATGTTTTGTATAATGGATGTCTCAGGTTCAATGGATCAAGCCACTAAAGATATTGCTAAACGTTTTTACATTCTTTTATACCTATTTTTAACGCGTACTTATGAAACCATCGACGTGATTTATATTCGCCACCATACCCAAGCAAAAGAAGTTGACGAACATGAGTTTTTTTATTCGCAAGAAACTGGCGGTACTATCGCATCTAGTGCTTTAGAGCTAATGATTGAGATAATGACGCAGCGTTATAACGAAAAAGAATGGAATATTTATGGCGCTCAAGCATCTGACGGTGATAATTGGGCCGATGACTCTCCGCACTGCCAGCAATTAATGCACGACAGTATACTGCCAAAAACCCGATACTTTAGTTATATCGAAATAACCCAGCGTGCTCATCAAAGCCTATGGCAACAATATGCCCAAATTGCTGATACCGACAATACTTTTTCAATTGAGCATATTAAAACAGTGGCAGATATTTATCCTGTTTTTAGAGCCTTATTCAAGAGAAAAAAAGTACAAGCAGCCTAACAATTTAATACATTGGAGCTTTTATGACTAAACGTGAACGACTTGACGATAGCAGTGATTGGACATTTGCTAAGCTTGAACAATACCAAAGTGAAATTGAGCGTGTTGCACAACATTACCGTTTGGATACCTACACTAACCAAATTGAAGTGATCACCGCCGAACAAATGATGGATGCCTACGCAGGCGTTGGCATGCCTATTGGCTATAATCATTGGACCTTTGGTAAGAAGTTTATTCAAACCGAGCAAACCTATAAGCGCGGACAAATGGGCTTAGCTTATGAAATTGTTATTAACTCGGACCCCTGTATTGCGTATTTAATGGAAGAAAATTCTATGGCGGTGCAAGCCCTTGTTATGGCGCATGCTTGTTATGGGCATAACTCATTTTTCAAAGGTAACTATTTATTTAAATCATGGACAGACGCAAGTTCGATTATTGACTACTTACTCTTTGCCAAGAAATATATTGCTGATTGTGAAAATAAACAGGGTATTGATGAGGTTGAAGCTTGTCTTGATGCCTGTCACGCCCTAATGAATCATGGTGTTGACCGTTATAAACGACCACAAAAAATATCAATGGAAGCCGAAATAAAACGTCAAAAAGAACGTGAGTCTTATTTACAATCACAAGTTAATATGCTTTGGCGAGTCGGTGCCGATAATGAAAAAGAAGGCACAAAACCCAAGGCAACATTTCCAACAGAGCCGCAGGAGAATATTCTCTATTTTATCGAGAAAAATGCCCCACTATTAAAGCCTTGGCAACGAGAATTAGTTCGTATTGTCCGAAAAATTTCACAATACTTTTATCCACAAAAACAAACACAAGTGATGAACGAAGGCTGGGCTTGTTTTTGGCACTATACCATTCTAAATCATCTCTACGATGAAGGCTTAGTCACTGATAAATTTATGTTGGAATTTTTACATAGCCATACTAATGTTGTCGCACAAGTTGACTATAACAGCCGTTATTATTCAGGTATAAACCCCTACGCCTTGGGTTTTAATATGTTTATAGACATCAGACGGATATGTGAAAACCCAAGCGAAGAGGACAAACTTTGGTTTCCTGACATAGCGGGGAGTAATTGGCTCGATACCGTACACTTTGCTATGGAAAACTTTAAAGATGAAAGCTTTATAAGCCAATTTTTATCACCAAAATTAATGCGAGATTTTAAACTCTTTCATTTACATGATGACAGTGATAAAAACTACATTGAAGTGGGTGCTATTCATAATCAAGGTGGCTATCAAAAAATTCGCACGATGTTATCTGACCAATACAATTTAAGTAACCTAGAAGCCAACATCCAAATTATTAATGCTGATGTCAGTGGCGATCGCTCATTAACTTTACGCTATATACCGCATCAAAAAGTATCACTTGCCGACTCTAAAGATGAAGTGTTAAAGCACTTATATTACCTGTGGAAATTTGATGTAAAACTGCTACAAGAAAATAAACACGGGGTTGACGAAATCATTGCACAATGCCCAAAGCCAGATGAATTGGCAAAAAAAAAGGCAACTCTCTAGTTGCCTCGTTGACTTTATATAATAGCGTTAACTTAGTGTTATTATTTTTTAGCAGTTGCTTCTTGATTATTAGTTATTCAGCAAGCTCTTTTAACACTTCGTCTTTTAGTTCAATCCAAAGTTTACCTGACTCAATACCGTATTTTCTAACTGCAAATACCGCTTCGTCACATTGGCCTGCTTTAGCTAGTTCAATCAGCTTTTTATAATAGGTTCGTGATATTTCACGGCCGCGCGGATGAGAATAATACAAACTACCTAAGCGCGAATACAAACCTCTAAAGCCATTTAGAATCAATAAATAAATAGAGTTTCCTGAGGCAACAACCAAGTCTTTATTAAGCTTGTAATCAAACTCTGCAAACGCTTCGCCAGTATCTTCAACATCTTCAATGGCTGACAATAATTCAATGGTTTTTTCTGGATTATTTTTAATTGCGCCACGAACATATATCGCACTAATATTGGTACGCGCCGACATTAAATTATCCACTAAATCAGGAATACCTTCTTGATCAAGCTGCGCTAACGTTTCAAGAATGTTAAGGCTAGATGTTTCCCAAAAGTTATTAACTTTGGTTGGCTTACCATGTTTAATAGTTAACCAACCATCGCGTGCTAAACGTTGTAACACTTCTCTTAATGTCGTTCTTGTGACGCCGATAAGTTCTGATAATTCACGTTCAGCGGGTAAAATAGTACCCGGTGGAAATCCACCATTCCAAATAGATTCTACAATATACTGCTCGGCAAATCCTGCTGGGCTGTGCGCTTTTATAACCATGTGGCTCCACATCACTTAAAGTTGACTGTAATTGGAACAGATTGTACCAGAACATCCAATTGACACAAGCGCAATAGAATTGATAATAAATTTGGCTAGCGCCACTTACATCGAGAATTTGGGGCAACCTTAGAATTTTATCACTACGATATCTAAGAAAGATACCTACATCTCGCATAAGTTTTCTAAGGTGACTTGTACAAATTCATTATGTGTGTGGGAATTTTTCTTTGTTTTTGAAATTTTAATACCTGTCTGAGTTTTAAAGTACTTGAAACTATATACACACTAGCTTTATGGGTAGTTACTGTCGGTGTATACAAATTGTAGTTAAGGTTATATTTATTCAAGTGAAGTGTGTGGGTTCCAGTTTATTTTGAAATTTAATCCAGCAAGGTGCTGTATTACCGATAATAAGTGGCCTTGCAGTATTTTAACTCGCACAATAGATAATGAATGAACAAGATTTTTATAAGTAGGCGTGAAGATGAAAATCCAATTACACTAAAGGCAGAGGACATTCTGATAACTTTTGGTTGTGTTGTAAATGCTAACTAATGCCCCCCTTAGCTGACCTAATTTGGACATGAGTCTCTCCTAATAAATGATCCACTTTACCAAAACGGTCGCTCAGGTAATTTATAGGCATCACTTAAAAGTTTCATTACCTATTATACCAATTTGATTAATTAAGTGATCACCTTTTTCATGAGGAAAAATGGATAAATACAAGGCATAAAATTTAGTCAGTAGTTATTCACCTTATAAATTTTATAACGCTGTAGTTATTCATTTTAA
>NZ_VOLS01000070.1 GCF_007954265.1 Colwellia sp. C1TZA3
TCCCAATAGCCAGCTATTGCTCAATCGAGCGCCTTACCTTGAATTATTTTTCCTGCGCACAACAAGATCACAAACTTAATGGAACTGGTATAATACCAATCCCATTAAGTTATTGCTCACTTGTACTCGTTAAAATAGCTCAATGCTGTGTTGATCTCAATCCCAATAGCCAGCTATTGCTCAATCGAGCGCCTTACCTTGAATTATTTTTCCTGCGCACAACAAGATCACAAACTTAATGGAACTGGTATTACACTCTTAAAAAGACCCTCAATAGCACTATTAATACTATTTTGTCCTTCATTTTTTAACCTATTAGCTATGACGTTTACCGTTTTGCTATCTGCTAAGTAAAACCAGCCATAAGCGTTGGTACAAAATCGCTGTTTTTCTAAATCAATTCGGTCGATACAATCGAGCACAATATGGTTATTTAACGCGGTAGGTATTACTAAACCATGCACTAACCGTTAACTTTTGTACCAAGCAAAACATTATCATCATAGGCCAATAATTGGCTTATTGTAGGGATAGTCGTTACTTGTTTAGCTGACCAACTGGCATTTTTAATATCTAATTTCAGCGGGGTTTGTGCCTTTAATAACGCCAATGCCATACATTTAATATAATGAGTTAAGCTGTTAATTCTGTCTTGTAAATTTGCTAGCGCTAAGCATTCATTGCGCGCTAAGGTGATTAACTCTCCTTCATAAAGGGCATTACAAAGTTCAGCAAAATTTGATGACTGCTGCTCCAATTGCCATAATAATGATTGAGTGACCATGAATTTAATTACTACTTTAATTACTACTTTAATTAACGCCGATAATTTAAGCATACTTGATTGTTGTGTAAAGATAAAACCGCACAACAATATTTTGTTTATCAATAATCTGCCGCGGCGAAACTACACTAACTTAAGCGCAGGGGTTAAAGTGAAAAGTACAAATAAACTCCCTATCAATTGATCAATCAACCTTAAAGAGCAATAACCCATCGAAGCACTGGTATCATAGTCCAAGGTCTCGTCATAACCTTTGATAGCGGGTTACTTCTAATCGTGGGTACATAACTAACAAAGTGGACTTATATTATTTTAAATTGCCAGCCAAACGAGCATTTACAAGTGATTTGGGTATAATATAAAAAATAATTTCCCAGCCAGTTTTGGAGCAAAAAATGAGCGTAATTGAAGTAAATCATCCCCTAATTAAACACAAGCTTGGCTTAATGCGAGAAGCCGACATAAGTACCAAGCGTTTTCGCGAACTTGCCTCCGAAGTTGGCTGTCTATTAACCTATGAAGCAACTAAGCACCTTGAACTTGAAACTAAAACCATTAATAGTTGGAATGGTGAAATTGAAGTAGAACAAATTAAAGGTAAAAAAATCACTGTTGTGCCCATTTTACGTGCGGGTTTAGGCATGATGGATGGCGTTTTAGAGCTTATTCCTAGCGCCCGTATCTCTGTGGTTGGCATGTATCGTAATGAAGAAACACTTGAACCAGTATTTTATTTTGAGAAATTAGCCGGACAAATTGAAGAACGACTCGCCCTAGTGATTGATCCCATGCTCGCTACAGGCGGCTCTATGATAGCCACAATCGACTTGTTAAAAGAGCGTGGTTCAAATCATATCAAAGCCCTAGTTTTAGTGGCTGCGCCAGAAGGTATAGCCGCGTTAGAAAAAGCACACCCTGATGTTGAGCTTTATACTGCGGCTGTCGATGACTGCCTAGATAACGCTGGTTATATATTGCCCGGTTTGGGTGATGCTGGTGATAAAATTTTTGGCACTAAGTAGTTGCTGCTTCAAAGTGTTGGTTACGGTATCTTAAGGGTGTTTCGGTTTAGGTTTGTCGCGATAATAAACATTGAGCATAGTATTTAAAAAGTCACTTTACTGCCAGCTTGCTGGCAGTTTTATTGAGTAAAGCATGAAAAAAAACCATAACGTAGATCATCAGCTAGATCATCACAATCAGTCACTCTTTAAAGAAGTACTCACCGGTACTCAAATGCTCTTTGTCGCCTTTGGCGCTTTAGTATTAATGCCATTACTCACTGGCTTAGACCCAAACGTAGCCTTGTGTACAGCCGGTATCGGCACTTTGTTATTCCAACTGGTGACAAAACGCCAAGTACCGGTATTTTTAGCTTCGTCATTTGTGTTTATTGCCCCTGTTATGTACAGCACACAAACCTGGGGTATACCGGCAACGATGGGCGCACTAGCCGTTGTTGGCGTTGTTTATGTTGGTTTTAGTGGCCTAATTAAGGTCCGCGGTGTCGGCTTTATTAGCAAGTATTTACCACCCATTGTTACCGGCCCAATTATAATGGTAATTGGTTTATCACTTGCTCCCGTTGCCGTTCATATGGCTTTGGGTCGTACAGGTGATGGCTCAAGTCAATTGATTGAACCATCACTGGCGTTAGGTATTTCATTACCAGCCCTATTAACAACCCTTTTAGTTTCGGCATTTAGTAAAGGTTTTATGCGCTTAATGCCGATTTTATCAGGCATCGTTGTCGGTTATGTTTTATCGCTTTATCACGGCATTATCGACTTTGCCCCAGTACAAAATGCGGCTTGGTTTGCCGTACCTAAATTTACCGCGCCTGAGTTTAATTGGCAGGCCATTATATATATGCTGCCAATTGCTATAGCTCCTGCCATTGAACACATTGGTGACATTTTAGCGATAAGTTCAGCAACCGGTAAAGACTACATCAAAAAGCCTGGCTTGCACCGGACACTCTTAGGTGACGGTATTGCTACTACTGCCGCGTCAATGTTAGGTGGCCCGCCCAATACCACTTATTCAGAAGTTACGGGAGCGGTAATGCTAACTAAAGCTTTTAATCCTAGAATTATGACTTGGGCTGCTTGCACAGCGATTATAATGGCTTTTGTTGGTAAATTAGGTGCCTTATTACACACCATACCCGGTGTTGTTATGGGCGGTATTATGATGCTGTTATTCGGTTTAATTGCTAGTGTTGGCTTAGGGAGTTTAGTAAAAGCAAAAGTTGATTTTGACCAACCAAGAAACTTCATTATTTTTGCTGTGGTCTTGGTTTTTGGTATCGGCGGTATGGCCTTAAATTTAGGCGGCTTTAGCATTCAAGGTATTAGCTTGTGCGCATTAGTCGCTATTGGCTTAAACTTACTTTTACCCAAAGCAGACACAAAGGTCTAAGCTTTAAAAATAAATAAAACTAAAAAATATTGGGATTTTAGCAAAGATAAGGCTTAACTTTAGCTGGCATTAATTCACAGAGAAGCAGTTGCAAGCTTCTCTGTGATGTTTTTACTTAGAAGTGATCCTAGCTATACGTTGAATTTCTAAGGCTTTCATTACCGACTCACCTTATATATACAAAGTCAGCTGGACTTTGCTGTTACCGAATACTACGCCATATCCCCAGCGCTAATTTTTCACTAAATTTAGCCAGCTATTACGCTGAGCGGTGCATCTTAGCAGCGGTTAAAGATACTTATAACAAAACGACTTAAAGGTTAAAGGCTCAATCAGCTAGTAGATCAAGGCACAACATAAAAAGCATAGTACGCCCGTTTTAAGTAGTATGACGAAAAACGGGGTTTCAATAAACTCGCGACAAAGCAAGATAAGAAACAACACTCCTTAGCCTTATAATATCTTGATTTACAAATACATTATTTTCACTTTATGCCTTGGCGCTTAATTGATAACCAAGCATAAAAAACCTTACGGCTGAAAGTACTGATGCCTTTATCTTCAAGTAACTTCGGGGTTATACCAAGTTGATTAATTACCTGCTCATTTTTAATGGTTAAAATGAATAACTACTGCGTTATAAAATTTATAAGTAGAATAACTACTGACTAAATTTTATGCCTTGTATTTGTCCATTTTTCCTCATGAAAAATGAGCAGGTAATTAATCAAATTGGTATTATACCAATCCCATTAAGTTATTGCTCACTTGTACTAGTTAAAATAGCTCAAGGCTGTGTTGCTCTCAATCCCAATAGCCAGCTATTGCTCAATCGAGCGCCTTACCTTGAGTTATTTTTCCTGCGCACAACAAGATCACAAACTTAATGGAACTGGTATTATATCTCAACAGGCGCTGAGATATACCCTTGATAACCTTCGACCTGCAGCACTTTAAACTTCTGCAAATGTTGGTCATCTTCGATACCAGTGATCACAACTTTAATTTCTAAACCGTGTGCAATATTCACTAATGCTCGGCAAAGCTCTATATTGTGTAGATTATGTTGCCCTTCTTCATCTTGATAACTCGATAAGGAAAGATCTAATTTCACATAATCTGGTTTTAACAACTGCAGATATTCTAAGGAGCCCAGCTGCTTTCCGCAATGATCTATACCGAATTGTGCACCACCTTTTGTTATAATGTCACGCAGTTTAATGGCATCAGCTAAACAGTTTGTCGCTCCCGTTTCAGATATTTCAAAATGAATCAAATGCGCATCGTTAATCTGTTTAAGAAAGGTAGTTAACCAAGTATGGAATTTGTTATTAACAATACTTTCACGGGTTAGATTTATCGCCACCGGTTCTTTATTGAGGCTTAAAATCTTGTTTTTAATCATCGCTTCTAATATACATCTATCGAGTTGGTGGCCTAATGCTAAACGTTCAACGTAAGGCATAAATTCAGCCGCGCGGGTATTTTCACCATCAATTTGTAAACGGCAATAGATCTCACGCTGCATAACCTGATCATTTTCCATTAAATGTACCGGCTGCCATTGGAAGGTAAACTGGTTGTTAGCAATCGCTTTTTCCAAGCGAGTGCACCACTCTTCTTGAGTAAACTCTTGCTCAACATCCGCCGCAAACCATTTGCTGCGTTGGTTTTCTAATCGCGCTTTCTGTAAAGCATGATCTGCCTGCGATAACAGTTCAACACGCGTTACATTGCTTGTTCTTTCACTGATACCAATGGAAAAATCGCTGTTAGGAGTGCAGCCCGCTTTCAACATTTCTTGATTGATTAAACGTATTAACAACTGCAAATACTGGCTTATTTCTTTCTTGTCAGCATTCATTACCAGAAAAGCAAACTCAGTATTTGATATACGGGCAATAAAACTTTCTGGCAGACTTTCTTGTAATTTATCCGCCATAATTTTTATGGTTTGATCGCGTAGCTGATAACCAAACTGACGGTGGATTTCCTCTAGCCAATCAAATTCAGCTAATAATAATGCACCTATACCTGGATCATGTAACCAGCTATTTAATTGCCCTGTTAAATGTGCTCTGTTGGGTAATTGCGACACAGCATCAAATAACTTTTCATTTTTTAAGTGATTAACTTGCTCATCGAGTGACGTAAAGACTAATTTTAATTGTCCTGACATCGCATTAACTGCTGACACTACTTTTTTAAGTTCCGCGGTTTTAGGTAAGGCTAAATTTTCACTGAACTTACGTTGTGCAATATTATCCGCATGTAAAGCAACCGCATTTAAGGGTTTGAGTATGGCCTTTAAACGTAATCGAAATACCAGTGTTGAAATAATAAAAATAAGCACTAAAACCTGTACCATATGAGTCATGATCCGCCATAGCTCATGGTAAGCAATAGCCGGGTTTGATTGTATTTTCAGCGTTGCTAACTGTAACCATCCGGAGGTAATAACCGTTTCTTGACTATGCCCTTTAAATAACCCCAAATTAATGAACCACTGCGGCACATCCTTTATGGTAATGGGATTTTTCCAAACCTGTTGCTTTTGATCAACAAGCCAGGTCAGACTAACCTTTTGATAAAAACCGCCTTCAAAAATAACATTGATTAAGGTTTCAGCTGTAGCAACATCGCCTGTTTTAAGGTGAGGCTTGAGCATCAAACTTAATGAAGTACTGGTATTATTAAGATCTGAGCGCATTTGCTTGCTCATAAATGCAGTCGTTTCGGTAAATTGAAAATAAAATAAACTCGACATTACCAGTAAAAATAGTACCAGCAGCAATGAATTAATCTGGTTAAACAAGGTCATTTAATACTTACTCCATTCTCAGCTTTGGTTGTTTCATATTTGAAACACGCAGCCGTTGATTTAAATTTGTCCATTGTTTAAGACGTGATGAACTGCCGGCCAGTACACCTTGGCCTTTTTCTTTATTAAGCCAAAGTTGTTGACCATTAAAACTGTATATCGGCACTAGGTCTGACCGCTGTGAAGCCGGTTTGATTTGGCTATCAATATTATCAAGGATCAGCGGCACTGAACTTGGCGTTTCATAATAAGCAACAACCATATGATATTGATTAAGTGTCAGTGCTTTTACCATCATAATGCGCATCTTTTCATCTTCAATACCCAACTCAAGTAGCGTGAAATACTTAGCAATGGCGAAATCTTCACAATCACCGCCATTAACCCCAATAAACTCGATGGGTGTAGCCCAGTAGTTTTTCTCACCCCAAAGTTTAATATCGTCAATAAAATACAACTGGTTAAAGAAATTATTAGCATTCTTTATTTTTTCAGCCGCGCTTAAGGGGTAAGAGGCTTGCAGTATATTAAACCAAGCCTGCCCCCTTTTAGCTGCACGCTCACCGTAGTGACTGTAAAGTGCATTAATAATTTTAGACTCATTTAACTGGCTTAATGATTTAGCATAAAGTAAACCCGTGCTTATCAGCAGTAATACACTGCTCAATAAGGACAGCCAGACTTTATTGCTAGTAATATTCATCGTGGTGAATACCTATTCTTCAGCTTGATCAACACTGTAAATTGTCCATTTCATATCTGTAAGTAACTTTTCTCTAGAAAGTTTGGCAACAATACGGCGGTTACGTGCATGAATGTATTCATCGTCACCTGCGAGTAAAAGTCTATCAAAGCCATAACCTATCGCGGTAATACGAGCTTGCTCAACCATAAACTTATTCACTAATATATTTTGGATGGCCTGTGCTCTATTTTGCGATAATATTTGATTTAACACTTTTGTGCCCCGTTTACTGGTATGCCCCTCAATGGTCAGCTTAGCCCTAGGGTTATCCTTCATAAACTCAGCTAGCTTCTTGATTTCAGATAAGAATCGCCATTCAACAGTATAAGAATTAGGGATAAAATTCACCTGCAGCTTATGCTTTAGTTCTTCTATGCGATCGGATCCACAACCATTATTAGCTACGCTTGCACCAACAAAACTATCTTGGCATTGATCGCGGGCATTAATGATGCCATCAGCTTCAATATCAGCTAAATCAGCTTTTTGTACTGTTGGCTCAGGTGTCATCTCTTGGATCTGTATTGAACAACCAGAAATAGCTAAGGTGAGCAAAATAGTCATTATATAATTCATTGTGTTACTCCCTCTGTGAATTATTTTTCACCTTGCCAAGATGATGGACGCGTTACTCTTAATGAATCAAGTAATAGACCCATGGCATGTAAAACACGATATTGTGCGGTAATTTCGGTCATCTCTACACCTAAAAAATCGATGCGCGACTGATACAATTCATTTTCAGTATCAAGTAAATCTAGTAGGCTACGCTGGCCAATACGAAATTGTTGTTGATAATTCGATTGCGTCTCTTTTGCAGCAATAACATGCATTTTGATATACTTTTTTTGTAAATTAAGTTGCTCAAAAGCATTCCAAGAAAGCATATAACCCTCTTCGACTTGACGATGTGCACTGACGTTAAGATCTTTTGCTTGGTTCACCTTATAAGCAGACTCTTTGGCATGCGCTTTATCTTTGCCACCAGAAAAAATATTATATGAAAAACGCACCATGGCCAACACTTGATTCGACTCGCCATTACTATCAAATGCACTGCTCTGAATACCGTCGAGATTATTATCAGAGTTGGCTTCAATAACAAATGACACTTTCGGATAAAAAGTGGATTTAGCGGATGTATATTGATAATTTGCGGCACTAATATCATTGGCTGCAGCTTTAATAACTGCGTTGTTTTTCAGTGCTTTTTTTAAGCCTGCATTTTTATTTTCAGGAAATAATGCTGAATCAGGGTAAGGAATAACTAAATTATCCGGACGTTGTGCAATAACCCGATAAAACATGGCCTTGCTATCCAAGTAATTATTCTTGGCGGCAATTAAATTCGACTGTGCGCTTGCGAGACGGCCATTGATCTGTGATAAATCAGCACTGCTGCCCAGGCCTGACTCGGTACGTAATTTAATTTGCTCATATATTTTTTGATGGGAGACAAGATTTTTTTCAGAAAGCCCCACCAATTGCTCATTTTTAATTAAATCAACATAAACTCGACTCACTTCTAGCGCTACGTCTTCAGCTTTACTATATAGGCGCCACTGCTCTGCTATGGTGGAAGAGCTGGCTCGGCTAACTTCACTGCTGGTATGAAAACCGCTAAATAAATTTTGTTTAAGACTAAGGCCGAGTTCCCTACGATTTAAAGTTTCAGTATCAGCAGTCGAACTTCGCGTACTAGGGCTATCGGTGTACTCATAACCAATACCTGCGGTTAAATCGATGGTGGGAAAATATCCCGCTTCAGCCTGTTCCACCTGTGTTTCTACTACTTTAAACTGTGCATAAGCAGTTCTAATGTCAGGGTGAGTATCTAACGAATAAGCAATCGCTTGCTCTAACGACTGAGCGTTGGCCAACATAGGAACAAACATCGATGCAGATAGCAGAACTATCACTTTTTTTTGTACCAACCTTAATTTACAACGTTTCATTACAACTCCATTTATATTTATATTAATATGTAATTTGATTTGATTTGATTTAATTTTCTCTAAGCGCCATATCTTTAGCGCGTAAAATAGGGTTTAAAATATATTCAAGTACGCTTCTTTTACTCATGATGACATCAACCGAAGTCAGCATCCCAGGAATGATAGACATATCCTTTTTCTCTTTATTGTGTATCTTCGAGTCTGTTGTCCTTATTCTTATGATGTAAAAGCTATTACCGTCCTCGTCTTGTGTGGTATCTGCACTAATATGCTCAACAATACCGCTAAGCCCGCCATAGCGAGTAAAATCATAAGCGGTTATTTTGACCATAGCCGGTAGGCCAATATGAATAAAACCAATATCTTTGGGTAATATTTTTGCTTCAATTAATAGTTTATCTTCTGTTGGTACGATTTCTAATAGCGCTTGCCCAGGTTTGATTACACCACCTAAGGTATTGATATAGACAGTGTTAATCGTTCCAATTACAGGGGAGCTGATTAATGCTTTTTTAACTTTATCCTGTACACCCACTTGTGCTTCTGTAATACGAGAAAATTTTGATTGTAACTCGTTCAGTTGTGCACGCGCGTCTGCACGGTAGTTGAGCACAGCTTCACGACGTTTTAAAACCGCTTCTTCAAATGCTGACTGTTGTTTAGGTTTTATTAAACGCAATGATTGTAATTCACCATGGGTATCATTAAGCGTACGCTCTAATTTTAGTAGCTCAACTTCTGGCACAATATTTTTTTCTGCCAGCGGGCGGGTTAATGTCAGCTCTTTCTTTATCAGCTTCCAACTCATTTTCAATGTCCATATTTTCGAGTCCTGCCCCTTAATTTCTTGTTCACGCTGTGTTATTTGATGTCCTTGTATGGCCACTTTATTCTGAAGGTTGTTAAGTCGTCCATTATACTCATCTTGTTGATATAAAACCAATTGAGGAGAGTTTTCATTTAAATCATCAGGGAATTTCAACCGCTGTTTACTGATCTTAATTTGTAATTTCCAGTCAGGTACATCAGCCACTAAAATACTAGTTAATTCAGTTCGCAAGCGAATAATATCAGCACGCAACGCGTCCACTTCTTTATTTTGCTGTGCCATATCAGAGCGAAAACGGGTGTCATCAATGCGGGCCAGCATTTGACCTTTTTTAACTGACATCCCCTCTTTAACGTATAACTCTTGTAAAATTCCGCCATCAAGACTTTGAATAATTTGTACCTGAGTTGATGGAATAACTTTACCTTCTCCTCGGGTAACACGATCCAATTCGGCAAAATAGGCCCAGACAAAAAAGCAGACAAATAGTGCCGCTAATGACCAAATGGTTAGACGATGAATACTGGGTACTTGGGTTAAAATAGCGCCGTAAGCATCATCCGCCATTTCTAGATCTTCTTTGGTTATTTTCATTGTTTTACCCCTGCAGCCAATGCGCCACTTTTAAGCTGCGCAAGGATTGTTTCTTTGTCTCCATCAGCAACTAAACGGCCACTGTCTAAGACAATGATGCGGTCAACTAACTTTAACAGATGCATTTTATGGGTAATTAATATCAGCGAGCGATCTTTAGCAGTTTTCTCCATAGCATGCATAAATTGTTGCTCGGCTCGCGCATCAAGGCTCGCCGTTGGTTCATCCAACAACAAAATCTTCGGATCATTTAAAATTGCCCTGGCTAAAGCCACTGATTGGCGCTGCCCACGTGATAAAGATTTCCCTCCTTCACCTACCTGTAAATCTAAGCCTTCAGACCCAAGGTCGGTAAATATCGATACACCGGATAGCTGAGCGGCACGCATCATTTGATATTCAGTAACCTGGCGCGTACCAAACAGAATGTTATCTTTAATTGAACCATGAAACAGCACGATATCTTGGGCTAAATAACCAAAATTACGCCGCAGATCACTGGGGTGGATCTGTCCCTGATGTAAACCGTCGTAGAGAATACTGCCCAGTGTCGGTTTAAACAAGCCTAATAACAATTTTGCCAAAGTACTTTTACCTGAGCCATTACGCCCAATAATAGCAATTTTTTCTCCTGGTCTGATTTTTATCGATAAAGGATGTAAAGCAGGTTTATTAATATCTGGGTAATTAAAGCCCATACTTTCAACCACAATATGACCTTCTAATTGCGGGCGACTGGCTAATTGTCCCTTATTTTCAAATTCATCTTCTTGCTCCATAATCCCATCAAGCTGTCGCAACGAGCTCACGGTTTGATTATAACGGGTCATTAACGCCGCCACTCTTGCCATCGGACCAACGGCACGGCTCGACAACATAACCGCGGCAATAATGCCGCCCATTGAAATTAGACCATCAGACACCCGATAGACCCCCAGCACTAGTACCGCAACACTGGTCATCTGTAGGATAAAACTGGCAAAATTAGTCACTGAATTAGTGATCATTTTGGTTTTTAACTGCCAGTTTGAGGTGTGGCCAAGCATCTGTTGCCAATAATTTTGTACAATACCTTCTGCCCCGTTAGCTTTAATCGACTCCAGCGCAGATAAACTTTCAATGAGATGTCCGTGCCGTAAGCCGGAAAATTTATTACTCTCTTCGATAGCCAAACTTAATTTTGTCTGCTTCATTAATGCATAACCAATAATTAATACACTCGCAACAACAGAAAGCAGTGCTAAATCACCGGCCACTAAGTAAATAATAAAGATAAATAACAGGGAAAAAGGTAAATCTACTAAGGCGGTGATGGTTGCTGATGATAAAAACTCGCGTATATTGTCAAACTCACCGAGCTGCTTGGCCATGCCTCCAACACTCGGTGCACGTTTTTCCAACGGAATACCTACAACTTTCGAAAATAATCGGGAAGAGACTTGAATATCAATTTTTTTACCAGCCATGTCGATTAAGTAGCTACGCAACTGCTTTAAAATCAGATCAAATATATAGGCCACTGAAGCACCAACCGCTAATACCCACATGCTTTCAAAAGCCAAATTAGGCACTACTTTATCGTAAACATTCATCACTAATAATGGCGAAATCAACGCAAAAACATTCACTAAAACTGAAGCGATTATCACATCACGATAGATCGAAGCCGACTCACGGATATGTTGCCATAACCAATGTTTTTTAGTGTCGCTAATGTGAACATCAAAATTATGGTCAGCATGGTATTTTTTCTTAATTAAAAACAAATAACCGACATAAACAGACTCTAATTCCTCGATGCTCATTTCTGTTTCACCACCGGTTTCAGGCAGAGTGACGATAGCTTTATTGGCTTTAATGTCGAGTGCTTGCAAGATGCAGGCTTTTTGATCTTTAAGCAGCAAAATACAAGGAAATAGCATGGCCGGAATATTATTTAAGCTTTTACGACTTAACTTGGCGGTTAATTCTGCGCGAGCGGCGGCTTGTGGTAATAATTCAGGAGAAAGGTTGCTGCTTGTTAGCGGTAACCCCGCAGCTAAGGCATCGGCAGAGCAAGGGTTACCAAAGTGCTCACTCAGCAATACCAGACAGTCTAGTAGCGGATCTTCGCTAACTCGCTGCCCGGCATTAATAGTCCAGTGTTTTTCTTGTGGTGCTGAAGAAGACATCAAAAATTCTCTTAGAAAAGTGGGGAAAGCATAAAAGATACCTGGTATAAAAAAGTAAATTATTTGCACAAAAAAGAACAACCCCCAGGTTGCTCTTTAATATAATGCTAACTTAACGCCTATGTAGCAGCATCTGGAATATCAATTACCTTAGTATCAGTATCAATTTTAGAGATATCACTAATAATTAACGTCCCTACATTGTCACTACTAAATAAGTTATTAATAATCTCAATATCATCGCTACCTAAATCAACACCATCAAGAATGATGGTCTGGCTAGGCGCCCCCTCATCAGATGCATCCCCTTCGACAAAGATATCAATTGTTGTGTTAGTACCATCAGACGAGAAGTTTAAAAAATCATCTAGAACATCCTCTGTAGTGAGAACTAAAATACCGCTTAGGTCGAGCTTATCGCCTTCAGCGACACTAAAGTCTTTAATGTGATCAACTCCAACATCGCCATCTTGCCAGATAAACGTATCAGCGCCAGTGCCACCGATAAGAATATCATTGCCACTGCCACCGATGATGGTGTCATTGCCTGTGCTTGTGGTAATGGTGTCATCGCCATCTCCGGCATTAACTATATTAACGCCTGCACCTGTAGTAATACTATCGCTACCTGAACCGGTAGTGATGGTACTGGTGGTGGCTGCGGCTGTGGCACCTGTAGAGATGACATTATTACCATCTCCGGCATTAATAGTGAATGTTCCGGCACCCGTACTAATTTGATCGTTACCTGAACCACTGCTTATCGTACTGACACCGGCAGCGACAGTGATTTTATTATTACCCTCACCAGCATCCACTATGAAGTTGCCTGCTGCACCACTAATAATGTCGTTACCGGCACCAGCATCTACGGTACCACTAGCACCCGTCATGTTTATAGTGTCATCTCCGCCACCAGCCTTAGCGATAACTCCAGCACCAGCATTGATGGTGTTGTCACCCTCACCAGCATCAATGGTAGTCGCGGCCAGAGTCGCAGAGGCCACACTAGCACCTGCAGTGATAGTATCATCGCCATCGCCACCAGTTATTACACTATTACCCGCAGCTACAAGAATAGTGTCATTACCTGCACCACCGCTAAGAATACTGTTACCGGCGGCTGCCGTTATTTTGTCATCACCTTCTCCACCATATATAGTAAAGTTACCAGCAGCAGCAGTTATAGTGTCGTTACCACTTTCACCATAGGCTGTATTGTTTGCACCAATGGCGAAATTGTCATCACCAAGACCACCATAGACTGTATTGAGACCTGCACCTATAGTCAAGGTATCTACACCGTCGCCACCAAGCACAATATTGTTGTCACCTGCTCCCATGGTAATGGCATCGGCTCCACCCAAGCCTACGATAACATTGTTGTCACCCGCAGCAACAGTTATCGCATCCGCGGTCTCTGTCCCAAGATTTGTGGGTATAACCATTGATATAGCATCGCTATCTACTAATGTGCCATCAGTAGTTTCGACCGTCATAGATACCAAGCTAGTGTTACCATCGGCCCTAATGTAACTCAAACCATCGAGTGCAAAGTTGATTTCTGTTGCCGTTCCTTTAATTGTTACTGTACCTGTACCATTAGCCGTAATGAATGCACTGCCACTCGTTACCACATTTAGTGTTCCCCCGGTACCTACACTCAACGTTGTAGTTAAGAACAAGCTGTCTGCATCGGCTACCGTAATAGCGTTAGCGTTGGCGGTGTTAAATACCAATGTATCTGTTGCTAAAAGTGTGTACTGTACGTCTGGCGCTGTATTCACGGGTGCCTGTATACTGTCTTGTACTGGGCCAACCTGCACGTTGACGTTGGCTGTTTCCTCCACTCCACCCGATTTTACTGTGTATGTAAAAGACACCAAGCCGTTGTAAGTTACTAGTGTCGGTGTGAAGACTAATTCATTGTTCAGTAGTACCAAACTGCCGTTAGCAACGGCTACAGCAGCTCCGCCCTCAGTGATCGCACTGCCATTGACTGCCGTAATGGTCTTATCATCATTTGAAAAGTTGTCGTTAGCTAAAACATTAATCGTTAATGATGAAACTGACGGAGATCCTTCTGCTGTTGTAAGGCCCTCAAGTCCCGCCGCAAGTCCAGCCACAGCTGCAACGTTAGCCTCAAATACTAAGTCACTAGTCGTAATTACGGTATCAACTGTGCCCATTAGTGTCAGTTCATCTGCTGTAATACCTGGCAGTCCAGACTCTATATACTGATAAATTGCAGAATCATTAGCATCTGTAACAACAAAAAAAGAAACATCGCCAGTATTTCCAGTAGTCCAGGTTGCTCCTATGGTAAGTGCTGCTGCAGCGGTCGCTGGACTGATTGCTGCACCCTCTGGCATCGCATAAAAGTAAACACTATCTGCAATTATGGTTAAATCACCTGTCACGGCTGTTGTCGTAGTCTGTGCAGTCATAGCATCGAGATTGAGCTTATCAGTACCTGACGTAAAGTCTGTGATCGCGTCACTACCGTTTGCCGTCGCATTAGCACCAAAAATCACAGTATCTTTGTCACTATCATTTCCAAGCCAAATGATGTCATCTCCCGCACCACTGTTGATGATGTCTGCACCTGTAGCAGCGTTGATTCTGTCATTGCCGCTACCACTGAAAATGATGTCATCGCCAGCACCTGCACCGATGATGTCATCACCTGTAGCACTGAGGATAATATCTGCTCCCTCTCCGGTAGCAACCGTGTCATTACCCGAACCACTGAGGACAATATCTGCACCACCCGTCGTGGTAACAGTGTCATTTCCCGCACCACTGACAACGGTGTCTGCACCAGCGCCAGTAGTTACAGTGTCATCACCTGCACCACTGAGTACGGTGCTTGTACCAAGACCTACGTTGGTGGTGGTGATAGTGTCGTTACCGTCGCCACTGGTTACCTTAGTGTTACCAGTACCTGTAGTGGTAGTGGTAACAGTGTTGTTACCGTCACCTGCCATAATGGTGTTGTCGCCGTTGATATTGGTGGTAGTCATGGTGTCATTGCCGCTGCCCATTCCGACAAAGTTGCCACCAATACCCGTGATGGTGGTGGTGATTTTGTTGTCGCCGTCGCCGGCACAGATAACGTTGTCGCCGTCGACCGTGGTCGTGGTGATAGTATCGTTACCCTCTAGCGTGACTATGCTGTTGCTGCTGCTGCCCTTAGAGGTAGTGGTGATGGTGTCGTTACCACCCAAACCGTAGATGACGGTGTCGGTACTTGTGGACCCGACAGTGAAATTATCATGGCCCGTTGTCAAGGATTTTCCAGTAGTAGGAATATTGTCACAAAATCCTGTGCTTGTTGGAGTGTATGAAACTGTATCATCTTTAATATCGACTACAGGTATCATGTTTATTGCTACGTGCCCGACAGTTACTGCCGATTCTGTATTTGTACTTGTTACTGTCAGGATAACTGAGCCATTGTAATCAGCTACCTCGCTTTCATAGACTAACCCATTAAGAGCGCCGTTGATCGCTGCTACCGTGCCCGATATAGTCACACTACCGCTGGCATTTGTTGTAATAGTGGCACCATTAAATACTTGTGCTGTTAAGGTACCACTGTCTACACTAAGCGTTGTCGTTGTAACATCATCAACCACTGTAATTGGGTTATTGTTATCGGTGCTGAACACCAGCTCTGTGTCTTCAAGTGTATTCTGACCACTTGGTATATTATTTACCGGTGGCTCTCCTTGCCCTGTATCGTTATCGGTTATGTTACCTGTCGCAGCCACACCGCCTATAGATAAGATGAAAGACTCAGTAGCTTCATAATCATCATTACCGTCCACTGTAGGCACTGTCACTGTAAAGTTTGTAACATCTGCTGGTACACTCACTTTTCCTGTAGCGCTGTCGTAAGTAACTCCATCACTGAAAACTAGATGATCTTTATAGTCGCTACCTAGATTCGCTGAACCGTTCATAAGTGCTAGTGTAAATGTCGTTGCAATTGATGAAGCATTGGACATATTAACCGTGAAGACTGCAGCATCCCCCTCATTAACTGTCACATTGTTAATATTACCATTGGCATCACCAACATGGCTAATAGTCGGTGCAGCATCGTTGTCAGTGATAATACCCGTACCTGTAACAGTGTTGTTACCACCGACGTCACCAATTGAGAGGTTAAAAGCCTCTGTTGGCTCATGGATTGTATTATTAGTCGTTGGCACTGTTACTGTGAAGCCAGTGACACCAACGGGCACACTGATGAATCCAGTACCTGGGTCATATGTGACACCGTTACTGAAAATCATAGTATTGGTGTAGTCACTTGCTAGTTCCGCTGAACCATCAGTAAGTGCTAGTTTGTATTCGATAACCCTTGTAGTAACATTCGATAGATTAACTGTGAATACAGCAGATATACCCTCAAGGACTGTTACATTATTAACAGATCCTGATGAATCGCCAATATGACCGATGGTTGGTGAACCATCGTTATCATTAATAGTACCCGTGCCTACCTGGCCACCGATGTTAAGAGTGAAATTTTCAGCTGCCGCCTCACTAATACTATCGTCGACGGTTTGGATTGCCACAGTAAAACTGCTCACTCCTGCTGGTACTGTAACCTTTTCTGTTGCGCTGTTGTAGGTGACTCCATTACTAAACACCATCGTATTTGTAGTTTCACCATCCACTGTTTTCGTAATTGCATAATCTAAACCAAGTAGAGCCGTACCATGTGTAAGACTCAGGTCAAAGGTGTTTTCGCTCAATGAAGCCTTAGACATCTGCACGGTAAAGACTGCAGTTGCCCCCTCATCGACAGTGACTTCGTTACCGAAACCGGCTGGGTCACCAACTCTAATAATAGTAGGTATGGCATCTATTATATTGTCCGCGTCACTGTTATTGTCAATTGCACTCGCTTGATTTCCGGCCGGATCTGTCACCGTTGCAACAACTGAATAAGCGCCATCGGGTAAGTCCGTGACTACCGCTGCTGAGTATGTTCCACTACTTGCCGTTGTTGTAAATGTCTGAGTTGCATTCGCTGAATCAGTGACAACTAAAGTAATTTCGGTGCCATCTGCTACATCGGTTGTACCTGTAATAGTTGGCGTTGTATCACTTGTTAAATCTGGCGCAGCTACTGTGATAGTTGGTGGCGTCGTATCTGCTTCAAATGCGGTAGCCTTTGCTTCGCCTGAAGCATTGCCCGCAGGATCACTAAGCGTTGCTATTACGACTGCCTCTGGATCCACGTCGATTGTTATGCCACTTATAATATCGTGTGCATCTAATGTGACGACTGTTTTCACACCATCGACGGTATACGTTAGTGTATCGCCAACGTCTGAGCCCGTTACACCGATTATTGCGCTAACCGTGCCATCTGTTCCAAGCTCTGCTGCATTGTAAACGCTATCG